>NZ_JBIAVU010000016.1:0-247042 GCF_042894695.1 Streptomyces sp. NPDC001513 | reverse complement strand
GGGGGGGGTTGGGGGGGGGGGGGGGGGGGGGGGGGGGGGGCCCGGGGTGTGGGGGGGGGGGGGGGGGGGGGGGGGGGGGGGGGGGGGGGGGGCCCCCCCCCCCCCCCCCCACGGACTCCCGGACCGGGCCTAGCCGAACGGCTCCAGTGTCATGAAGGCCTCCTGCGGGTTGCCGTCGTGCACCAGCGACTCGTGGGCGCCCACGTCGTCGAAGGCGAAGCCGTACGCCTTGCCGTCGGCCATCTGTGCGTGGATGACGCGGGAGTAGTGGTTGGTGACGGCGTCACGGTAGAAGCCGGCGCCGTTCGCATCGGGCTGGTTGGGGTTGGTCAGGAGCGTCGACCGGTTGAAGCCCGCACACAGGGTGCGGGAGATCGGGCCGCGGACGAGGTCGTTGGGTGCGTCCAGGAGCTTGTAGCAGCCGAAGATGCTGTCGGAGTCCGGCTTCCGGAAGCTGGTGACCACCGCTCCCGAGGCGTTGGTGAAGTTCATGACGTTGCCGGACACCCGGCCGTAGTACTTGGTGTTCGGCTGGTTCGCGAAGGGCGTCACGGTGAGCGTGGACGAGGCGTACTTGTTCCAGACCCGGTTGACGTAGTCGTTCATGGCGGTGGCCGGGATTCCGCCCGCCTCGATGCCGTGACCGGGCGAGAGCGCGCGCAGCGGTGTGCCGTCGGGGCGGTTCTGGATCAGCCCGCCCCAGCCGGCCGCACGCAGCTGGGCGAAGACGGCGTTGTAGCCCCCGGGCCGCAGCCGCCCGGTGTTCCGGACCGTGCCGTCGGCCACCTTGACGCCGACCGCGTACGGGGCCGAGAACATGTCGACCTGGGTGCTGTTGATCCACAGGCCTGCGTCGTTCAGCGTGTACTTGGACCAGTTGAACAGGATGGTGCGGTTGGGGTCGGAGGGGTTCTGCACGGCGGGCTGCACCAGGCCGCCGGTGCTGAGCTTGAAGACGATCTTCTGACCGATGGAGAAGTAGACGCGTCCGGAGAACCTGGGCATCCGGATCGTCTTGGTCTGCCCGTTGGCCGGGCCCGCGATCGACGCGTCGGGCGCGGGGGTGGGGGGATTGCCTCCCACCGGCCACGGGTGGAAGGTGCCGTTGGCGTCGGCCCAGCCCTGCCGGCCCGTCGCGAGCTCGGTGCCCAGGTTGTAGACGTAGACCGGCTCGCCGCGACCCGAGGTGTTCTTGATGGTGAGCGGGATGGTCGGTGGTACGGCCTCCGCGGACGGCGACGGGCCGAGGACCATCACCCCGGCGGCGACGACCAGGGCCGAGACAGTGGATGCGATCACTTTCGATAGGCGGAACACATTCTTCCTCCTGACGACTATTGACGACTATTGACGACTGAGAGCGCTCTCAGAATCGAGCTGTGTTCAATTTCTGTCAATGAAACCGACACAGCCCGGACTGACACGGCCCGGAGGGAGGGGCGCTCCGGCGCTCAGACCACGGTGACCCGGGCGAGGGCCCAGGAGGTGTGGTCGAAGGCCGTGTTGGCGTTGGCGTCCTCGACGACCAGGTGCAGCAGCTTCACCCCGCGCACGTCGAGGTCCACCCGAACGGGACCGCCCGCACCGGTCAGTTTGCCGCTGGTGAACAGCACCTTCCCGTCGCCCCGCACCGAGGCCTTCGTCGCGCCGGTGGCGGACTGGTTCTTCGAGAAGTCGTCGATGCCGACGAGCGCGGTGAAACGGTCCGCCGTTCCGCCGAGGTGGTAGACGACCTCGGAGGGTGCGTGCACGCCGAGCCCCTTCGCGTACGTGACCCCGCCGAACGAGATGGGCGTACCGTCCCCGGCCGCGTTGCGCCCGTTGGAGCGGTCACGTTCCACCGGGCCCCAGCCGTTGGTGGCCGACACCCACGCGAGATCGCTCAGGTAGGCGTCGGCGACCGGCGCGGCCGGCACCGTGGAGACCCGTTCCGTGGTGGAGTAGCGCAGGGGCCCGGTCGCCGACTCCGCGGTGCCGTCGACCGTCAGCGGCCACTGCGTGCCCGCGGCGGCCGTCGCCGGCGGGGTGACCTTCCAGGTCGTGGTCAGCGTGGCACCGGCGGCCAGGGGATCCTGACCGGTCGCGGTGGTCGCCCGGACCTGCCAGCCGGCCGGGGCGCGGAGCGCGAGGAGCGCCCGGGTCCAGGGCTTGGCCGAGCCGTTGCCCAGGGTCGCGGTGACCGTGAAGGCCTCGCCGGGCACGGCCGGTCCCTGGACCTGGGCGCGGACCCCGTAGGGCTTGCGGATGTACGTGTCCGCCCACGAGGAGCGCATGAGGGCGACCAGGGCGGCCGCCACGGACGGGTTGGCGGCGGCGACGTCGTGCTGCTCGCCGAGGTCGGAGGCGAGGTCGTACAGCTCGACCTGCCACTGGGCGTCGGGCAGCGCGTGGTCCCTGACGGGCGCGAACCGCACGGCCTTCCAGTTGTCCTTGCGCACGGCCTCGGCGAGCCGGGTGGCGCGGCCGCCGTCCTCGGTGTTGGCGCGGCTGGTGACGCCGAGTTCGTCCCGGTACCAGTACAGGTGGTTGTGGCGGGCGGCGGCCGGGCTTCCGGCGAGCAGCGGCGCGGCCGACAGTCCGTCGATGTCCGTGGGTGCGGGTGCGCCGCCGAGTTCCGCGAGGGTGGGCAGCACGTCGGTGAGCGAGGTGGGACGGTCGCTGGTGGCGCCGGCGCCGATCCGGCCCGGGGACCAGGCGATCAGCGGGACGCGGATGCCGCCTTCGTAGAGGTTGCGCTTGTAGCCGCGCAGCGGCCCGTTCGCGTCGAACAGGTCGGGGTTGACCCCGCCCTCCTCGTGCGGGCCGTTGTCACTGGTGACGAGGACGACGGTGTTCTCGGCGATGCCGAGGGCCCGCAGCCGGTCGGTGACCTTGCCGACGAGCGTGTCGAAGTAGCTGATCTGGGCGGCGTGTCCCTTGTTCTGCTGGGTCCAGGTACGGGAGGCGTACGCGCCGACGTCGGGGATGTCGCTCGGCGCGTGCGGCACGGTCGGCGTGAGGAAGAGCAGGAAGGGCTCCGCGGCGTGGGCGCCGATGAAGTCCAGTGCGCGCTGCTCCAGGAGCTGGGGTGCGTAGGCGCCCTTCGCGCCGTTCGCGTTGGCGGCGATGGCCTCCTTCGCGCCGTTGTGCCACAGGTACTGCGGGTAGTACTCGTGCGCGTGGCCGTGGTCGATGTATCCGTGGAACTCCTCGAAGCCACGGGAGTTGGGGTGGCTGGGCTGGTCGCCCTCCTCGGGCCCGAAGCCCCACTTCCCGATCACGGCGGTCCGGTAGCCGCGGGCACGCAGCACTTCGGCGAAGGTGGTGTCACCGGCCTTCAGCGCGCCGGGGGCGCCGTTCGGATTGGCCCGGACGGCGGAGTGGCCGGTGTGCAGGCCCGTCAGCAGCGAGCAGCGGGAGGGCGCGCAGACGGCGGCCGTCGAGTAGGCGTCGGTGAATCTCAGCCCCTCGGCGGCGAGTTGGTCGATGCGTGGTGTGGTGATCAGCTTCTGGCCGTACGCGCCGAGGTCGCCGTAGCCGAGGTCGTCGGCCAGGATCACGACGAGGTTCGGAGCCGCCGCGGCGGCGCTCGTCGCGGCCTGGGTGCCCTGGGTGCCCTGGGCCGCTCGGGCCGCCTGGTCCGCCGCCTGCGCCTCCGGTGCGGCGGGGAGCGCGGCGAGGCCGAGAGTGGCCGCGGACCCGGCGAGGAAGTGGCGGCGGGTGGACATCAGGGGGTGCTCCTCGGTTCTCGGGACGGGATCCGATCATGCGAAGAGCACCGGCCCGATGGCCATGCACACGGCATTAAAAGCGTGTGACGGCCCCGGGTGGCCATCGCGTTCAACACCGGTGTCGGGGACGGTGTCGAGGCGGCGCGTCGACGGCTCCGAGCCCCCGTGCGGCGCGCCGCCGACGGCGTGTTCATCCGTCCTGCGCGGGCCGCCTGCCGGTCAGCCACGGGAACCGGTCCGCGGAGTAACGGTAGGCGCGGAAGACGGAGTTCTGAGCCCCCGCTGAGGACTCCAGGCCCACGCCTTCTCCGAAGGACCGGAACTGCGGGACGACGAACTCCCACACCACGTCACCTTCGGGCGTCACCTCGAAGAGCCGCCCGAAGGAGCCCTCGGCGATGAAGGTGTTCCCGTTCGGCAGCCGCTGCGCGCTGGACATGTACGGGCTGTAGAAGTTCTGCGGCGGGTTGTCCTGGTAGGACCACACCTCCTTGCCGGTGCGCGGGTCCAGCTCCAGCACCCGCGAGTACGGCACGGACGTGGTGTCGCGGTAGGTGCCGTTGTCGAAGACCAGGATGTTGCCGCCCGCGAGCTCGTGCGGGTGGTGCTGCTGCGCCAGCACGTCGGAGCCGATGTGCCACAGTACGGACCCGTCGGCGCGGTCGACGGCCACGGCCGAGGACGCGCTGCGGAAGCCCACCACGACCGAGCCGTCGGCGCGCTCGTTGACGGTGTTGGCCATCGGCCAGTGCTCGCGGGCGAAGTGCGGGTTGAGCGGGAACTCCTCCGGGTCGAGGTGCTCGATGGCGGCCCAGCGCCACACCTCTTCCCCGTCCCAGGTCAGCTCGTACACCACGTCCCCGTAGATCACCCCGCCCTGCGCTTCGGAGCCGGGGATGCCGCCCCGGATGCGGGCCGCGTCGGCCGGGTCCAGCGGTTCGACGACCGTGATGAGGAGGTTGCCGTTGCGCAGGATCGAGGCGTCGTGGTGGTGGAAGGGGTGCCTGACCTCGCGGATGACCGTGGAGTCGGGGGCCAGTTCCTGGAAGATGCCGCCGTGGTAGACGTCCCAGATGGGGAAGAGGGTCGGGCTGCCGGTGTCCTTCGCGGCGTAGAAGAGGTTCCCGTTCGGGAGGAGCTGCGCCTGGCGGCCGGGCGGGTGCGGGGAGTTCCACGTGTGGACGGTCCGGCCCTCGATGTCGACGAGGTGGATCTCTCCGGCGCTGGTGATCGGGGTGTAGAGGGTGTGGCCTCCGTTGCTGCGCTCGGGGTCGTGGGCGATCAGGCCGACGCCGCGGCGGCGCAGGGTGTTCTGGTCGACGGTCATGAGGATCGTCATCTCCTTGGGGTGGGTGTGGTTCAACGGACGGTGACGGCGGCGGGGTCGGCCGCCGTCAGGGGGCCGGGGTTCAGGTACCGCAGCAGGGCGGTGCGGTCGGCGGCGCCCGGGAGGTTCTGGGCGGCCTTCGCCCAGGCGGCCTCCTCCTCCAGCTGCGCCAGCAGCTCGGGGGTGAGGGTCGCGCCGTAGGTGTAGCGGGGCTGGTAGGCGTCGACGTAGCCCGCCTGGAGGGCGCCCTTGGACTGGGCCACCAGGGCCTGCCGTGCGCCGGCCGGGTCTTCGCCGATCTCGCGCTCGGCGCGCCGCAGGGTGCGGAGCACGGCTGCGGTGGTCTCCTCGCTCGCCTTGGGGCCCGCGATCAACAGGGTCCGTGCGGTGTAGCCGGTGAACGGGAGCTCGGCGTACCGCTCGCCGAGGGTGGTGCGCGCGGCGTCGTAGAAGCTGGGGAAGGTGACGCCGGCGTCGATGTCACCCCGGGCCAGAGCCGGAGTGACCTGGTTCGGGGCGAGGTTCACCACGGTCACGTCGGCGGCCGTCAGCTGTACGGAGCCGAGCATGCGCGAGAGCGCGTACTCGACGTTCGTGCCCTGCGGGACTCCGATCTTGCGGCCCTTGAGCGCGGCGAAGCCGGTGATCTGCCGGTCGGTCCGGGTGAGCAGGCGCCAGTCGGAGAAGCGGGACAGGTCGGCGACGATCCGCAGGTCCCGTCCGCCGAGCGCGGCCGTGACCGCGGGCAGGTCCCCTACGACGCCGAGCTGTGCCTGCCCGCCGAGCACGGCGTTCAGGGCGTCGCGTCCGGTGGGCTGGGTGGTCACGGCGGCGTCGATGCCCTCGGCGGACCAGAGCCCGCGCTCCTGGGCCACGTAGACGGGCGCACCGCCGAGGTGGTCGCTGCCGGCCAGGGAGACGGCCGGGCGGTCGCCGCCGGTGGGTGTGGAGCTGCCGGCGCAGCCCGAGGTGAGCACGCAGAGCAGCGCCGCCATCAGTACGACGGCCGCCGCGCGGGGTCTGGGCATGGGGAAGTCCTTCCGGGGACGGAGACGGGGTGGGAGTCGTGAAATCTCGGGATCGCGCGGAATGGTGGAATCGCGGATCCGAGGGGCTTCGGTGGCTTCAGTCGGAGCCGAGGTGGCGTGCGATCAGTGAGCGCAGGTCCGGGTCGGGCGGTCCGTCGGGCACCCGGTGGTCGGCCAGCACGCGCCCGGGGGACCCGCCGAGGACGACGACCCGCTGGGCGAGGGCCAGTGCCTCGTCGATGTCGTGCGTGACGAACAGCACGGTGGTGCCCCTGCGCTGCCACAGCTCCCGCAGCAGGCTCTGCATGCGGGTCCGGGTCAGCGCGTCCAGGGCCCCGAACGGCTCGTCCATCAGCAGGACTTCGGGCTCGGCGGCCAGGGCGCGGGCCAGCGCCACGCGTTGCTGCATGCCGCCGGAGAGCTGGGCCGGGTACTTGTCGGTGCCGTCCGCCAGGCCGACCTCGGCGAGCGCTGCCAGGGCGCGCCGACGGCGTTCCGCGCGCGGCAGCCCGAGCCGCTTGAGGGCGAACTCGACGTTGCCGCGGGCGGTGCGCCAGGGGAAGAGCGCGTAGTGCTGGAAGACGACGCCCCGGTCCGGTCCCGGTCCGCGCACCGGCCGCGCTCCGGCCGTCACCGTTCCGGTGGCGGGCGGTACGAAGCCGGCCACGGCGCCCAGCACCGTCGACTTGCCGCATCCGCTCGGCCCGAGCAGGGCGGTGAACGACCCGGCGGGGAGTTCCAGGTCCGTCCGCTCCAGCACGCGGGCGGCGCCGTAGCCGAGGGTCAGCCCCTCCAGCCGTACAGCCAGGCTCATGACGTGCTCCAGTGCACGAACCGGCGGCCGATCGCGGCCAGCACGAGGTCCACGACCACGCCGAGCAGTCCGAGCACGAGCAGCCCGGCGAACATCCGGTCCACGCGCAGGAACTGGCCGTCCACCTGGAGCCGGTACGCCAGTCCGCTGTCCGCTCCGCCGAGCTCCGCGGCCACCAGGGCGAGCAGCGCCACCGAGGCCCCGTAGCGCAGCGCCGCGAGCAGGGCGGGCGCGGCGGCGGGCAGCAGCACCTCGGTGAACCGGCGGTGCAGCGGCGCGCCCAGGGAACGGGCCGCCCGCAGGTGGGAGACCGGCACCCGGGAGACCCCGTCGTGTACGTAGAGCCATACGGCGAGCAGTACGGCGTACGCGATCAGCAGGCGCTTGGCGGTCTCCCCGATGCCGAACCAGGCGGTGGCGAGCGGTACGAGGGCGATGGCCGGGATCGGGCGCAGGAAGGAGACGAGCGGGGTGACGGCGGCGGAGAGCCTCGGCAGGTAGCCGGTGGCGAAGCCGAGTGCGCTGCCGACGAGGGCGCCCAGCGCGAAGCCCTGCCCGGCGCGGGCCAGGCTGGCGCCGAGATCGGCGGCCAGGAGGCCGCTGCGGGCGCTGTCCGCGAGCGCGGCCAGGGTCTCGGCGGGCGTGGGCAGGAGTCCCGGAGCCACCGCGCCGGACCAGGCGAGCAGGTACCACAGCGCGAGCACGGCGCCTGCCGCGCCCAGGGCCGGGCCCAGTCGGCCGAGGGCCCGGCCGGGTGGTGAGGGGATGGCTTGCACGGGGCGGCTCCTCCGTCGTCGATAAGTGAGGTCAATAATTGACCACGCTTATGAAGGGAGTGTTGCGGCAGTGCGAAACCTCTCCGGGGCCCCCGGTCCTTGATCGGCGATGCGGTACGTTCAGCTGCGTGCCTCGACCCGAACCCACGCCCGAGGCGATCGAGGTCGGACGGGTGATCCGGAGCTGTCGCAAGCAGCGCGGCGTCTCCATGGCCGCCCTCGCCGCCCGCTCAGGCCTCTCGCAGCCCTTCCTCAGCCAACTCGAACGCGGGCTGGCCACCCCCAGCCTCAGCTCGATCTACCGGATCGCCGAGGCGCTCGACGTCACGCCGGGCACCTTCCTCAGGCCGCCCGGCCGCCAGGGAGCGGTCAGTCACGAGAGCGATCCGCAGGTGATCCGGGTGAACGAGACCGCGGGGCAGATCGCGCGGGTGCTCATCCCCGGCGGCAGCAGTGCGCTGATGGAGGCGTACGAGCACCACTTCGAGCCCGGCCAGGGCGAGCGCGGCTGGTTCGAACACCCCGGCGAGGACTTCCTCTACGTCCTGGAGGGCGAGGTCGTCCTGGAGGTCGAGGGCGAGGCCCCGCTGACCCTGCGCGCGGGCCAGAGCGCCCACCACCGGGGCGAGGTCCCGCACCGCTGCCGCCTGGCGGGCCCTTCCGCCGCCCGCACCCTCCTGGTCATCGCGAACGCCTAGCTCTGGAGTCGCCTCCCGCAGGCGGGACTTCAGCTCTTGTCGCCGGCCTCCGCCGCCTTGTTCGCGATCTCCTCCAGGACGGCCTTCGGGTCGGCGCCCGGTTCCACCGCGCGTCCGATGTTGCGCTTGATCGTGTCGCTGACCGTCACCCACGACGGGTCGTTCACGGGGTAGAGCCGGGCGGTGCGCAGCGCGCTCAGGAAGTCCTCGTCGGTCTGGCTGAGGCCGCCGCCGGCGGGGGTGCGCGCGGCGGAGGCGGTGGCCGGCAGCAGGTGGTAGCGGCCGGCGAAGTCCGACAGGTTCTTGTCCTGGTAGACGAATTCCAGGAACCTGCCGATCTCGGCGCCCTTGCCGTTCTGCTTGAAGGCCACCATCCAGTCGGCCACGCCCACGGTCGGCGGGCTCTCCCCGGAGCCGAGCGAGTCCGAGACCGGCATGGCGACGGTGCCGACGGTCATGCCCTTGGCGGCCGCGTCGTGGGAGAGCGACGGGTAGCCGTTGAGCATGCCGACCTCGCCCCGCAGGAAGGCGGCGAAGGCGTCGGCGCGGTTCAGCCGGGCCGGCGGGGTGGGCCCGACCAGACCGGGGGCCACCATGTTGTCCTTGACCCACTGCCAGGTCCGGATGTTCTTCTCGGAGTCCAGGCTGTACTTGCCGCTGCTGTCCGCGTAGCCACCGCCGTTGCTGAGCTCCCAGATCAGCGCCTCGGCGTGCGCCTCCTCGGGGCCCAGGGGCATGGCGTACGGGAACGTCACGCCCTTGTCCTTGAGTGCCTTGGCGGCGGCCTTGAGTTCGGACCAGGTAGTGGGGGCCTTCTTGACGCCGGCCTTGGCGAAGAGCGCCTCGTTGTAGTACAGGAGACGGCTGCTCGCCACGAAGGGCAGTCCGTAGAGGTGGCTGTTGACCGTCCCGGCCTCGGCGAGCGGCTGCAGGAAGTTCGCCTCCGCGCCGACCGAGAGGAGCTCCTCCGCGGAGTAGAGCTTGCCCTGGGCCGCGAAGTCCGAGTAGGAGCCCATGAGCGCCACGTCGGGCGCCTTGCCCTCCTTGACCATCCGGGAGACCTCGCGGTCGATGTCGGCCCACGGCAGCAGTCGGACCTCGACCTTGACTCCGGGGTTGGCGGCGGTGAAGTTGCCGGTCACCTTGTCCCAGTAGGCCTTGGAACTGGTGGCGGGGGTGTCGCCGTACTCGGCGGCCACCAGGCGGAGCGTACCGCCGTCTCCCGCGCCGTCTCCCGGACTGCCGCATCCCGACAGTGGTATCAGCAGGCCGAGCACAACCGCGGTGGCGGCCGTGCCGAAGGTCTTTCGTCGCACGGGTCTGTTCCCCTGATGTCGCTCGGATGGTGCCGCTCGTCGCACACCGCGCCCAAGGGCGGGTGCCCCGCGGCCCGGTGGCCGGAATCATCTCCTGAGGTTGGAGTGATTGATTCCACTGGCGGGGCAGGTGTGGTCGATGATCCAGCCCGGAGGTTCCCGGCTTGTGGTTTCCGACATGCGTCGGGCCGTCTTGACGCGCGTAGAAGCTTCCCGCGCGGCCGACCGCCGTCCCCGCCGGGCGATGAAGGCGGGAACGGCGGGGACGGCGGGGACGGCGACCGAGATGGTCAGGCGCGGGGGCGGCGCCGCAGCAGCGGGTCCGACAGCGCGGGCGGCACGTATCCGGCATCCCGGGTGGACAGGTTGGTGCCCGGCGGCACGATCTTGTCGATGCGGTCGAGCACGTCCGTGCTCAGCCGTACCCGATCGGCGCCCAGCTGGCTCTCCAACTGCTCGAAGGTGCGCGGTCCGATGATGGCCGAGGTGACGGCGGGGTGCTCCAGGACGAAGGCCAGGGCGAGTTGGACCAGGGTCAGTCCCGCTTCCTCGGCGAGCTGGGCCAGTGCCTCGGCGGCGTCCAGCTTGGCCGCGTTCTCGGGGTCGGCGATGTCGAAGCGGGCGGCCTGCCGGTCGATGCGGCTGGACGTGGGCTGTCCGGCGCCCCTGCGGTAGCGGCCGGACAGCCAGCCGCCGGCGAGGGGGCTCCAGGTGAGCACGCCGAGACCGTACCGCTGGGCCACCGGCAGGACCTCGCGCTCGATGCCGCGCGCGAGCAGCGAGTACGGGGGCTGCTCGGCCACCACCCGTTCGCGGCCGCGGCGCTCGGCGAGCCACTGGCCCTCGACGATGGCGGAGGGCTCGAAGGTGGACGTGCCGATGTAGCGGATCTTGCCCTGGTGGACGAGGTCGCTGAGCGCGCCCAGCGTCTCGTCGAAGTCGGTCTCCGGTTCGGGCCGGTGGACCTGGTAGAGGTCGATCCAGTCGGTACCGAGCCGGCGCAGGCTGTTCTCCACCTCGCGGATGATCCAACGGCGGCTGTTCCCCTGCTCGTTGGGGTCGCCGCCGAGGCTGCCGTGGAACTTGGTGGCCAGCACCACCCCGTCCCGCCGGCCTCCGGCGAGTGCCTTGCCGACGATGGTCTCCGACTCGCCCGCCGAGTACACGTCGGCCGTGTCGACGAAGTTGATGCCCGAGTCGAGGGCCCGGTGGATGATACGGACGCTGTCGGCGTGGTCGGTGTTGCCGCGGGCCCCGAACATCATGGTGCCCAGACAGAGCGGGCTCACCTTGACGCCGGTGCGTCCGAGCAGGCGGTGGTCGGTCATCGTGCACTCCCGTTGACGAGTTGATCGGTGAGGGTGTCGGCCGGAGCCGGACCCGGCGCAGGCACGGCGGCGCCGCCCTGCCGGTAGGCGTCCCACAGCCGCCGGTACGGCCCGTGGGCGGCGAGCAGTTGGGTGTGGGTGCCCGTCTCGACGACGGTCCCGGCGTCGAGGACCACCACGCGGTCCGCGCGTGCGGCCGTGGTGAGGCGGTGCGCCACCACGACGGTGGTACGTCGCCGGGTGAGGGCTTCGACGGCCGCGGTGACCCTTCGTTCGGTGGCGAGGTCGAGCGATGCGGTCGCCTCGTCGAGCAACAGGATGTCGGGGTCGACCAGTTCGGCCCTGGCGAGGGCGAGCAGTTGGCGCTGTCCCGAGGAGAGGCCCCGGCCGCGCTCCCCGATGCGGGTGAGGTAGCCGTGCGCGAGCGTGGCCACCATCTCGTGGGCTCCGACGGCCCGGGCGGCCGCCTCCACCTCCGCGTCGGTCGCGTCCGGCCGTCCGTAGGCGATGGCGTCGCGGACGCTGCCGCCGAACAGGTGCGGCTCCTGCGGGACGATGCCCAGCCGGCGGCGGTAGCCCGTCAGGTCGAGTGCGCGCAGGTCGTGGCCGTCGACGCGGACGGTTCCGGAGGCCGGGTCGTAGAAGCGGGCGAGGAGCTTGACCACGGTCGACTTGCCCGCGCCGGTGGTGCCGACGAGGGCGACGGTCTCGCCGGGGGCGATGCGCAGCCGAATGCCGTGCAGTACGTCCCGGTCCGATCCGCCCGCGTAGTGGAACGACACGTCGTCGAACTCGATCTCCCCGCGCAGCGCCTCGACGGGGCGCGGCGCGGACGCCGGCGGCGTGCCGACGGGCGTGCGCATCAGGGTGCGCAGCCGGCTCATGCCGACGACCGCCTGCTGGTATCCGTCGAAGACCGGGGACAGCTGCTGGATGGGGGCGAAGAACAGCTCGACGCAGAGCAGGAACGCGATCAGGGTGCCCGCGGTCAGCTCGCCGGAGACCACCTGGCCGGCTCCGACGGCGAGTACGGCGGCCGTGGCCACCGTGCCGAGGAACTCGACGAAGGGGAAGAAGGTGCCCATGTACCGCTGCGCCCGCAGCCTCGACTCGCCGAACGCCCGGGCGAGGGCCGCGAAGTCATCGGCGTTGCGCTGTTCCCGGCGGAAGGCCTGGGTGATGCGCAGGGCTCCGACGTTCTCCTGGAGGCAGGCGTTGACCGCGCTGATCTGTTCGCGGGCCTCCAGATAGGCGGGGACCGAGTAGTGCCGGAAGAGGGCGGTCGCCACGATCAGCGGCGGCAGCGCGGCCAGCAGGACCAGGGCCAGCTGTGCGTCGATGACCAGCAAGGACACCAGGACTCCGAGGACCGTCAGCAGGCTGACGACCGCCGTGATGAGACCGGTCTGGAGGAAGTTCGACACGGCGTCCACGTCGGTGGTCATCCGGGTCATGATCCGGCCCGCGAGTTCCCGTTCGTAGTAGTCGAGGCCGAGCCGCTGCAGTTGGGCGTACGTCTTGACCCTCAGGGTGTAGAGGAGCCGCTCGCCGGTGCGTCCGGTGGTGCGGACCTGGGCGATGCCGAGGAGCCAGTTGGCGGCGACGACCGCGGCCGCCGCGGCGGCGGCCGCGAGCAGGACCCCGCGCGCGTGGCCGGTGACGCCGCTGTCGACGCCGTGCCGGACGAGTACGGGTACGGCGATCTGGGCGAGGGCGTCCACGGCCACCAGCAGGAGCCCGCCGAGCAGCGGGATCCGGAAGGGGCGCAGCAGGGAGCCGAGGCGGAAGGCCGGGTCGCCCGCCACGGCCTGGGCGAGCGGGACGCCGGGCTCGGCGGCGGGCATCGGGATCCTCGCGAGGGCGGCCAGCAGCTCGGGGGCGGGTGGGGCGGAGCCGAGCACCCCGCTGCCGGGTCCGCCGCGGCCGGGGCCGGAGGCGGCGGCTTGGGCGAGTGCGTTCGCGGCGCGGACCGCGGTGCCCTCGTGGCGTGCGGTGCCTTCCCCGTCGGAGCCTCTCCACAGGTCTTCGGTGACGCCGCCGACCGGGACGGCGGAGGGGTGCGCGGCCCCGGTGGTCACGCCGGTGGCATCGGTGGTCACGTCAGTGGTCACGTCGGTGGCGTCGGCGTGGTCGGGGTCCTCGGGAGGGCCCAGGGTGGACAGCAGGGACCGGAAGAGGGGCGAGCGGGCGCGCAGTTCCTCCGGTGTGCCGATGTCGGCGATCCGGCCGCCGTCCATCAGCGCGACGCGGTCCGCGAGCTCCAGGGTCGACTCGCGGTGGGCCACGATGAGCGTGGTGCGGCGGCCCGCCCCCTTGAGGCCGGTGTGGATCTCCGATTCGACCCGGGCATCCAGGGCGGAGGTGGCGTCGTCCAGGACGAGCACGGCGGGGTCGACGAGCAGGGCGCGGGCGAGCGCCACCCGCTGGCGCTGGCCGCCGGAGAGGGTGAGTCCCTGTTCGCCGACGACCGTGTCGTATCCGTCGGGGAGCCGGTCGATGAACTCGTCCGCCCGGGCGAGCCGGGCCGCCTCGCGGACCTGGGCGTCGGTCGCGTCCGGGATCCCGTACGCGATGTTGGCGCGGATCGAGTCCGAGAGGAGCAGGCTCTCCTCGAAGACGAAGCCGATCCGGGACCGCAGGGAGGCCAGGTTGAGGGTGCGTACGTCGTGGCCGCCGACGGACACGCTGCCCGAGCGGGTGTCGTAGAAGCGGGGCACGAGCGCGGCCACGGTGGACTTGCCGCAGCCGGCCGGGCCGACGAGGGCGAGCGTCTCCCCCGGCCGTACCTCCAGGGTGAAGCCGGACAGCAGCGGAGCGGCGTCGCCGTAGCCGAAGGTCACCTCGTGCCAGGCCAGGGCCGGTGCGGCGGGTCCGAGGTCGTGTGCGCCGGGCGCGTCGGCGATCACGGGTGCCTCGTCGACGACCTCCAGGACGCGTTCGGCGCCCGCCCGGGCCTGCTGCCAGACGGTGAGGAGGGTGGCGACCTGGCGGACCGGGGTGACGAGGGCGCCGAGGTAGGCGGTGAAGGCGAGGAAGGTGCCCAGCGAGAGGCGGCCGTCGATGGCGAGCCAGCCGCCGAGGGCGAGGACGGCCACCTGTCCGAGGGCCGGTACGGCTTGCAGCGCCGGGTTGTAGCGGCTGGTGAAGTCGACCACGCGCAGCCGGGAGGCGAAGAGCGCGCGGACGCGTTCGTCGAGGCCGCGCAGTTCACGGCGCTCCTGGCCGAAGCCCTTGACGACGCGCACCCCGGTGACGGTGGCCTCCACGGCGGACGCCACCTCGGCCGCCTCCTGCTGGGCGTGCCAGTTGGCGGGGAAGAGGGTACGGCGGCTGTGCAGGGCGATCAGCCACAGGGCGGGCCCGACGATCAGGGCGACCACGGTGAGGAGCGGTGACAGCCACGCCATGAAGACGAGGGAGACGGCGAACATCAGCACGTTGCCCGTGAGGTTGGGCAGGAACTGGAGCAGGGTCTGGATGAGGGTGATGTCCGAGATGGACCTGCTCACGACCTCCCCGGTGCGCAGGCTGTCCTGCTGGGGTCCGCCGAAGCGCAGCAGGGCGGCGAAGGCGTCGTTGCGCAGGTCGTACTGGACTCCGAGGGAGAGCCGTCCCGAGCGGTAGCGGCGGACGTAGGACGCGCCGAAGCGGACCGCCCCGAGGCAGACCAGGAGCACGATCCAGGGGGCGAGGGCGGCGCCGTCCGCGGCGGCGACGTCGTCGACCACGTGGCGCAGCACGAGGGGCAGGGTGGCGGCGGCGACGGCCGCCACCGCGGCGGCTCCGAAGGCCAGCACGACGTCGGTGCGGTGGCGCAGGCTGTAGCCGAGGAGCCGCCGGGCCCAGCCTTCGGCCGGCGGTCCGCCGACGGGGCCGGCCGCCGCGTCGTGCGCGGTGGCCGGCTGCGTCGTGGCGGTGGGACAGCCCGTCATCGGGCCTCCACCAGGCCGATGCCGGGGTGGCCGGCGCCCGGGGCGGGGGCGTCGAAGAGGCGGTTGGCGGGGCGCGGGAGGCCGTAGTGCTCGCGCAGGGTCGTGCCGGTGTACTCGGTGCGGAACAGGCCGCGTTCCCGGAGGATCGGGACGACCTGGTCCACGAAGCGCTCCAGCCCCGAGGGCAGTACGGCGGGCATGATGTTGAAGCCGTCGGCGGCTCCGCTGTCGTACCAGTGCTCGATCGTGTCGGCGACCTGCTCCGCGGTGCCGGCGAAGGTGCGGTGGCCGCGGCCTCCGCCGAGCCGGCCGATGAGCTGGCGTACGGTGAGCCGTTCGCGGCGGGCCAGTTCCACGACGAGGGTGTAACGGCTCTTGGCGCCTTCGATCTCGTCCTCGGTGGGGATGTCGTCGGGCAGTTCGGCGTCGAGGTCCAGGGCTTCGGGGTCGATGCCGAGCCGCAGGGCGAGCTGCCGCTTGGCGTACGCGGGGACGATGAGCCGGTCCAGTTCGGCGTCGAGTTCACGGGCCTCGGCCTCGGTGTCGCCGATGACGGGGACGATGCCGGGCAGGATCTTGATGCCGTCCGGGTCCCGGCCGAGGGCGAGGGCGCGCCGCTTGACGTCCTTGTAGAAGGCGATGCCCTCGTCGAGGGTCTGCTGTGCGGTGAACACCGCCTCGGCGTAGCGTGCCGCGAAGTCCTTGCCGTCCTCGCTGGAGCCCGCCTGGACGAGCAGGGGGTGGCCCTGGGGGGAGCGTTCCACGTTGAGCGGGCCGTCGACGCGGAAGAACTCGCCGCGGTGGTCGATGGGGCGGACCCGGTCGGCGCGGGTGTGGACGCCGGCTTCCTTGTCCGCCACGACGGCGTCGTCGGCCCAGCTGTCCCAGAGCTTCGTGGCGACGTCGAGGAACTCGGCGGCGCGCCGGTAGCGGTCGTGGTGCAGCGGGGTGTCGTCGAGGCCGAAGTTGCGTGCGGCCTCGGCGCCGGCCGTGGTGACGATGTTCCATCCGGCCCGGCCGTTCGAGACGTGGTCGAGGGAGGCGAACCTGCGGGCCAGGTTGAAGGGTTCGTTGTAGCTGGTGGAGGCCGTGGCGATGAGGCCGATCCGGCTGGTGGCGGCGGCCAGCGCGGTCAGCAGGACGGTCGGCTCCAGTTTGCTGGAGGGCCGCCGGCCGGGGTCGTTGTAGAGGACGGGGCTGTCGGCGAGGAACACCGAGTCCAGCAGGCCCCGTTCGGCGATGCGGGCGAGGTTCTGGTAGTGCGCGAGGCTGGTGCCGCCGTCGGCGGGGCTCTCGGGGAGCCGCCAGGACGCCTCGTGGTGGCCGACCGACATGAGGAAGGCGTTGAGGTGGAGGTGCTTGCGCTCAGGCGTTCGCGACATCGGGGTCGTCCTTCCGGTGGTCAGGGTGGTGGTCGGTGGGTGCGGGGTGCTCGGGCACGCCGAGGGCGGCGAGCAGGGTGTCCCGGTACTCCTGGAAGCGCGGGTGGCGCGGGCTCCGGGGGGTGGGCAGGTCCACGGCGAGGTCGACGGAGATGCGGCCCTCGTCCAGGACGAGCACGCGGTCGGCCAGCTCCACGGCTTCGTCGACGTCGTGGGTGACGAGGAGGACCGCGGGGCGGTGCCGTTCGTAGAGTTCGCGCAGCAGTCCGTGCATGCGGATGCGGGTCAGGGCGTCCAGTGCGCCGAACGGCTCGTCCGCCAGGAGCAGTTCGGGGTCGCTCACCAGGGCGCGGGCCAGGGCGGCGCGCTGCTGTTCGCCGCCGGACAGCTCGTGGGACCAGGCGCGCTCCCGGCCCGCCAGGCCGACCTCGGCGAGGGCGCGTACGCCGCGTTCGCGGACGCCTGGTCCACGCAGTCCGAGGGTCACGTTGTCCAGGACCCGCAGCCAGGGCAGCAGGCGGGAGTCCTGGAAGGAGAGGGAGACCCGCTCGGGGACGGTCAGTTCGCCCGATCCGTCGACGTCGTGGTCGAGGCCGGCCACGGCGCGCAGCAGGGTCGACTTGCCGGAGCCGCTGCGGCCCAGCAGTGCGGTGAACTCGCCCGCGCCGATGGTCAGGTCGAGTTCCTTGAGGACGGTCCGGTCGCCGAAGCGGCGGACCAGCCCGCCGGTGCGGACCGCGGCCGGCGCGTGGTCCCGTACCCGGGCGCCGGGGTCGGCGGTCAGCCCGCCAGCGTACGTCGCCACGACAGGGCCCTCCTTTCGATCGCGCGCACCAGCGCGTCGGAGGAGAAGCCGAAGATCCCGTAGGCCACCAGGCCGACGATGATCACGTCGGACTGGGCGTACTGCTGGGCCTGGAACATCATGTAGCCGATGCCGCTGGTGGCGTTGATCTGCTCGACGACGATCAGGCCCAGCCAGGCCGAGGTGACGCCGAGCCGCAGCCCGACGAAGAATCCGGGCAGGGAGCCGGGGAGGACCACTTTGCGCAGGAAGCGCCACCGGCTCAGGCCCAGTACTTCGGCGAGCTCGACGTGGCGGCTGTCTATGCCGGTGAGCGAGGCGTACGTGTTGATGTACATGTTCACCGCGACGCCCAGGGCGATGACCGTGACCTTCATCTGCTCGCCGATGCCCAGCCAGAGGATGAGCAGGGGCAGCATGGCCAACGACGGGATGGCGCGCTTGATCTGGAGCGGCCCGTCGACGAGGTACTCGCCCGTGCGGCTGAGGCCGGCGAGCACGGCGGCCGCCACCCCGGCCAGGACGCCGAACAGCAGCCCGAGACCGGCGCGTTGGAGCGAGATGAGTACGTTGCCCTGCAGGCGGCCGTCCGCCACGAGATCGCCCGCGGTGGCGATCACGGTGCCGGGGCCGGAGAGGATGCGCGGGTCGAGGAAGCCCGCGGCGGAGGCCGCCCACCAGACGGCGATGAGGAGGGCGGGCCCCAGGAGCCGGCCGAAGGGGACGCCGCGCCCGGGTCCCAGCCGCCGGGCCTTGCGGGCCGCGGGTCGCCGGTGTCCGGCGTCCGGGGCGGAGGGCCCCAGGGCGGTGCCGGGCCGGCCGGTCACGGCCTCGGGTGCAGGGGCCTCGGGCCGGCCGGTCACGGCGTCGGGCCTGTCGGTGACGGCGTCGCGCGTCACGGCCTCGGGCGCCGGGGTCTCGGGCCGGGTCGTCGCGGCCTCGGCTGCCGGGGGCTGCACGCGCAGGCCCGTCAGTGCCTCGCTCATGCGCCCTCCCGGAATCCGGCCGGCACGGCGGCGGCCGCGAGGCCCTCGAACCGGCGGTCGAACAGCGCCTTGGCGTCGACCTTCGGCACGAAGCCGCCCTCGGCCATCAGGTCGGCGGTCTCCTGTTCCCACGCGATGGCCTTGTCCCAGCTCGTCGGGAACCGGGGCTTCGCGAGGGAGTCGACGATGCGCCGGCCGTCGGCCGCGCTGACGCCCTGGTCCTTGACGTAGTACGCGTCGATCCACTGGTCGGAGTTGTCCCAGGCCCAGGCCACGCCCTGCGCCCAGAGGGTGACGTAGCTGCGTACGGCGGCGGCCTTCGCCGGGTCGTTCAGGACCTCCAGGGGCGCCCACAGGACGGTGAGCAGGTCGACCACGTCGGTCGGCACGCCACGGGCGCCGTCCTTGCCGTACTGGGTGAGGTACTTGGTCAGCGTCGGCTCGCCGAGCGGCGCGACGTCGACCTGCTTCGACTGGAGTGCGGTGAGGAACTGCGTGCTCGGCAGCGCCACCAGCTGGACGTCGGAGTGGGCGAGTCCGGCCTGCTTCAGGGCCCGCAGGACGACCACGCCCTGGGCCTGGCCCTGGGAGAAGGCGATCTTCTTGCCCTTGAAGTCCTCGGCGGTCCTGATGGACGAGCCGGGGGCCGTGGCGAAGGTGTAGGTGGGCTGGTGGCGTTCCTGCACGGCGACGATCCGGGCCTTCACGCCGATGGCTTCGGCCTGGATCGGCGGAATTCCGGCATTGCTCGCGACGTCGATCGAGCGTGCCCGGAATCCTTGGATGATGTCGGGGCCGGCATTGAGGTTGATCCAGGAGGAGACCTTGAAGGGAAGGTTCTTGTCGAGTCCGGAGGTGGCCAGTTGGATCTGCGAGGTCCGCACCGCCACGGCCAGTGACGTTCCGGCGGGCGGCGGGTCGGTGGGCAGCGCGCCCACGGGCCCGGAATGGGCCGCGTTCGTGGTCTGAGGGGCACATCCGGCGGCGGCCAGAAGGGCGCCGCCGGCGAGGGTGAGGAATCCCCTGCGCCCGAATGGGGGCGAGGAAGAGCGGGAGGACATGGATGTTCCTGTTCTCATGACGGGGGTTCGCCTGTCGCCGGAGTTCACAGGGAGTGGTAGGTGCCGTTGTGGAAGAGCAGGGGCCGGCCGTCCGCTGCCTGCCAGGCCTCCGCGACGCGCGCCACGACGATGTGCGCGTCTCCCGCGGGGACGAGCTGTTCGACGGTGAGCCGCAGCCAGCCGGTGACCCCGTCGAGCACCGGCTCGCCCTGCGGCAGCCGGTGCCATCGGGTCGGCGCGGCGAACCGGTCGATGCCGCTGGTCGCGAAGCGTCTGGCCAGGTCCTCCTGGGCGGAGCCGAGGAAGTTGACCACCACGGACCCGGCCCGCTCCAGGTGCGGCCACGAGGAGGAGCTCTTCGCGATGCCGAAGGAAACGAGCGGCGGTTCGAGCGATACCGAGGTCAGCGAGGTGGCGGTGAAGCCGACCGGGCCCGCCCCGGAGTCGGCCGTGACGACCACGACCCCGCCCGGGTAGGCGCGGAAGATCTGCTTGAAGCGGGCCGGCTCGACCAGGCTCGCCGTCGGATGTGAGGACAAGGAAATGCTCAATGTTCCCCCAGGGTGAATGGTGTCGCCCGCTGCCTTTGCGCGGCGCCCGCCGGAATCGGCGGTACGGAAAAGGGCAGCAGGAAGCGGATCACGGCGAAATGGGTGCGGCACAGCACGGACCGGAACGGACCGGTCGAGCTCAGGAATGCCGGGGAAAGGCCGCGAAAGGAAGGGCGCAGCGCGTCATGACGGCAGTGGAAGCGCCGCCGGCTCTCACGTCAACAACAGGAGCGGTGCGCGTACCGTCGGTTCCTCTGCGGGCTTCTCATGAATCCATCCTCCCTTTCGGGGAACGGGCCGGTCAACAATGCAACTTTCTGAATTAAGTCGATTTCCCGAGGTCGCGGCGTCGGGTCAGGACACGGCCGGCAGTGCGGGCCACGGACCCAGCGGGTCGTCGTGCAGGGCGCCCAGCGCGACGGCCGCGCCGGCGGTGGCGAGCACCGAGCCGGTGAAGCTGCTCGGCACCACGGACCGGGCCGCATCGTCGCACACCACGGACCGCGCCTCGACCTCGGCCCGCAACTCGTCCATGGCCGCGGGCAGTCGGCCGGTTCCCGGTTCGACCACGACCAGCACCTCGGGGTCGAACATGTCCAGCAGCACCGCGGCCGCCCGGCCCGTGAGCCTGGCCCGCTGCCGGAACAACTCCGCCGCCACGGGGTCACCCGCGACGGCGAGGTCCAGCAGTTCGGCGAACCCGGCCACGGGCAGGCCCCGTTCGGCTGCGCGGCGCACCATGGCCGACTCCGAGACCCCGGACTGGAGGCACCCGGCCGTACCGCAGGTGCAGCACGCGCCGGAGGAGGCGGTGCCCACCGGCAGGTGCGCCACGTTGCCCGCGCCGAAGCGCGGCCCCTGGTGCACGGCTCCCGCGGTGACGAACGCCGCGTCGACGACGTTGCCGACGAACAGCACGACGGCACTGCGGCGGGTGGCCGCCTCGCCGAAGAGCTGCTCGGCGCGCGCGAGGGCCCGCGAATGACTGTCGAGGTGGACGGGCACACCGGCCGTCCTGGCGAGCTCGTCGCGCACGGGGACGCCCCTCCAGCCCAGTTGGGGGTGGTGCACCACGGTGCCGGCCTCGGGGTCGACCCAATGCCCGGTGGCGACGCCGAGGGCGAGGGCCGTCCGCCCCGACCCGTGCGCGGCCAGCAGCCGGGGCAGCCCGGCGGCCACCCGGGCGAGCACCCGGCCGGGTTCGGTGCCCTCGTGGGGCCGGCGCTCCTCCGCGACGATCCGCCCGGTGAGGTCCATGAGGGAGAGCGTCGTATGGGGAACCGCGATGTGCGCCCCGGCGACGAGGAAGCGACTCGTGTCGATCTCCACCGGGATGAACGGGCGGCCCAGCCCCCGGGGGCCCGCGGTCTCGGGGCCTTCCCGCACCAGTCCTCTGTCCAGGAGGGCCGCGCAGTGCCCGCTGACCGCCGCGGGCGAGAGTCCGGTGAGCCGGGCGACGGTGCTGCGGGCGACGGGGCCGTGGTCGAGGACGGCCCCCAGCACCGCTCCGGTACCGGACACTCTCCGCAGCGGGTTCGCACCGGCCGGCGGGATGTCGGAACGGCGCAACGGGGAAAGGCGGTTGGCTGAGGTCTTCGATCGGTCCACTGGGGCCTTCCAGGTCCTGTGCGGCGGCACGCGACACCCGGGCGCCGGATCCCGCTCGCGACGGGCGGGCGAGTCCGGGCGCGGGCGTGCGGAGGAAGCTCCACGGAGGGAGCACTGTGCACCAGAGCGCGGGGACACTGCGGGAGTTCAGACTCCGGGCCCACTGCCGGGCAGGACGAAGACGAGGGATCCGCGCGGTCGCCGTACGGTCAGGACCACTGACACGCTGCGGAGCAGACACGCTTCAGGTCGACATGACCCCGTGTCGTCAGAAGCGCGGATCGATACATGGCGCGCAACATAGCCGGGGCGGTGCGAGCCGGTCAAACGGTCGCCCGCACCGTGGACACCCGTCCGCTCGGCCGCCCGCAACCGCACGGACGGGAAACGGACGGGAATCCGCGGCGAACGCCGGGTAACGCCGGGTTACGGGCCGGCCCGCCGCTCAGGCGGCCGTTTCGCCGGGACCGAGGACGGCCTCGACGTCGACCACGACATCGACCATCGCGCTGACGACCACCCCGCCGTGGTCGACCGCGTCGTTCCAACTCACGTCGAAGTCATGGCGGTTGATCCGCGTGGTGGCGGTGAAACCGGCGCGCCGCCGGGGGCCGAGGTCCTGCCCTTCCTCCCACCACGGGGTGTCCCACTGTCCCAGGTAGGTGACGTCGAAGGTCACGGGACGCGTCACACCGCGGACCGTGAGGTCGCCGGTGACCTCGAACTCGGTGCCGCTCACCTGGAGTACGCGCGAGCCGACGAACGTCCAGGTCGGATGGTGTTCGACGTCGAAGAAGTCGGCGCTGCGGAGATGCGCGTCGCGCTGGGGCTGCCCGGTGTAGACCTGGGTCGCGTCGGCCGTCGCCTCGATCCGCGCCTCCTCCGGCTTGTCGGGATCGAACTCCAGCAGGCCTTGCACGTTCTTGAGCTGCCCGCGCACGTGGGTGACCATCATGTGCCGGGCACGGAACTCCGCCGCGGTATGGCCGGGCTCGAAGAACCACTTGGTCACGGCCATGCGTGCTCCCGGCCGACGTGCGCGTGGTGTGTCGTCAACGTCATCGGCGTCATCGATGTCACCGGTGACAGCCGTGACAGCCGTGACGGTGACCGCAGTGTCCGTTGACGCCGTCGACGAGGAGGGACACGCCCATGCCCAGCAGCCATACGTCCTTGGCCAGCGCGATTCCCTGCTCGGTGGGGCGCAGGCTGCCTTCCTCCCGCATCCCCGGCGTCCGCAGGTACAGCCCGAGGGTGCCGACGGAGAAGGCCGTCACCGCGGCCCCCGCGACAGCGGCGGGGACGACCGGCACGAGCAGCGCCGTGGCGATGGCGAGCTCCCCGGCGGAGAGCAGCCGGACGAACTTCCGGGCGTCCTGCTCACCCAGGAAGGGGTAGGTGCCGGCCGCGAACTGATGCAGTCCCTCGGCGGTGGCCTCGTCCGCGTCGAGCTTCGAGAGGCCGGAGCTCAGGAAGAACGCGCCGGCCGTCAGCCTGAGCGGAAGTTGCCGTGCCAGGGAATCCCATGCCCAACCGAATGCCATGCGGAACCTCCCGGGAATGACCCCACCTACCACCCTCCCACCCCTTCGGACCGTGTCAAACGGGCGTCGCTCCGCCCGGCCGGGCGCGAACCGCCGACCTGGTCAGCGCTCGGCGCGCACGAGCCACTCGGCGAGGAGGGCGCGCAGGAGGTCCGGCTGCTCGTGGGGCAGGGCGTGTCCCGCGTCGTCGACCACGGCGAGCGTGGCGTGCGGGTGCTGGTCGAGGAGGCCGACGGCGGCGGCGTACCCGACCGTGGAATCCAGCCGTCCCGCCACCACCACCGTCGGCCCCGCATAGGCCGACACATGACCAGGCGCGTGATCGGGCGCGTGATCGGGGGTGAGGGCCCACCGCTCGCCGATGCGCTCCAGTGCCGCCTCGTCGACGAGCGCGGCGGCCGGGGCCACGTACCGCTCGTACCGATCGAGCATCTCCGGGGTCTGGATCACGAAGTAGCTCCGGAAGACGTCGTCACCGAGCTCTCCCGATCCGACGACGGCACGGTGCTCCGGTACGTCGCGCACTCCCGGCACCAGCGGGCAGACGAGCGCCAGACCGGCGACCTGCGCCGCTCGCCTCGCCGCCATCGCCTGCGCGTAGTACGCACCCGCCGAGTGACCGACGAGGAGGAAGGGGACCCCGTTCGTGACCTCGTCGGCGAAGGCGAGCAGCGTGTCGAGCACGTCGTCGGCGCCGCGCAGCGTGTCGGGGGCGGCCGTCCGGCCCATTCCCGGGAGGTCGGGATAGATCCGCCGGAGCCCCGCGGCGCCCTCGAAAACCGGCTCGAAGCAGGCCTCGGTCTCACGGTGGTCGACTCCGGCGCCGTGGAGCACCACCACGGGGCGACCGGTCCCGTGCGCCACGTAGTGGACCGGCACCCGACCCCCGCTGATCTCCATCCCCGCATGCTAGGCCGTCTCTTCCGGATCTTGCCTGACCCGCAGGGCCTGGAAAGCCGGAAGAAAGAATTCGGGCGAGGATGTCGAGAACCCGTGACCGGCTCCGTCCCAGGGGTGAAGGCGACCACAATGGGTCGCACCGCATCGAGGAGAACCACGATGGCCAAGTACCTGCTGCTCAAGCACTACCGCGGCGCCCCGGCTGCCGCCAACGACGTCCCCATGGACAAGTGGACGCCGGAGGAGATCACGGCCCACGTGCAGTACATGCGCGACTTCGCCACCCGGCTGGAGGGGACCGGCGAGTTCGTCGACGGTCAGGCGCTCGCCCCCGAGGGGACGTGGGTCCGCTACGACGGCGAGGGCCGGCCGCCGGTCACCGACGGCCCGTTCGCCGAGACCAAGGACCTCATCGCCGGCTGGATGGTGATCGACGTCGACAGCTACGAGCGCGCCGTCGAGCTGGCCGGAGAGCTGTCGGCGGCCCCCGGCGCGGGCGGGGAGCCGATCCACGAGTGGCTGGAGCTGCGCCCGTTCCTGGCCGCGCCCCCCACCATCGCGGAGTCCTGCCACTGATGGACGAGGTCCTGCTCAGGAGCCTCACCCCGAGCGTGCTCGCCGTCCTCGTCCGCCGCGGAGCCGACTTCGCGGCGGCCGAGGACGCCGTACAGGACGCGCTGGTCGAGGCCGTCCGCGTCTGGCCGGACGACCAGCCGCGGGACCCGAAGGGCTGGCTGATCACCGTCGCGTGGCGCCGGTTCCTCGACGCGACCCGGGCGGACACGGCCCGCCGTCGCCGCGAGGACCTCGTCGAGGAGGAGCCGGCGCCCGGCCCCGCGCCCGCCGCGGACGACACGCTCCAGCTCTACTTCCTGTGCGCCCACCCGTCCCTGTCCCCGTCCGCCGCCGTCGCGCTCACGCTGCGCGCCGTCGGCGGGCTGACCACCCGCCAGATCGCCCGGGCCTACCTGGTGCCCGAGGCGACCATGGCCCAGCGCATCAGCCGGGCCAAGCGCACCGTCTCGGGCGTGCGCTTCGACCAGCCCGGAGACGTGGCCACCGTGCTGCGCGTCCTCTACCTGGTCTTCAACGAGGGCTACTCGGGCGACGTGGACCTCGCCGCCGAGGCCATCCGGCTCACCCGCCGGCTCGCCGCCGCGATCGACCACCCCGAGGTGGCCGGGCTGCTCGCCCTGATGCTGCTCCACCACGCCCGGCGCGCCGCCCGGACCGCGCCCGACGGCAGCCTGGTGCCGCTCGCCGCACAGGACCGGGGGCGGTGGGACACCGTCTCGATCGCCGAGGGGGTCGCGATCCTGCAGGCGGCCCTGGCCCGCGACCGGCTGGGCGAGTTCCAGGCCCAGGCCGCCATCGCGGCACTCCACGCCGACGCGCCGACCGCGGAGGAGACCGACTGGGTGCAGATCGTCGAGTGGTACGACGAGCTCGCGCGCCTGACCGACAGCCCGGTCGTCCGGCTCAACCGCGCGGTGGCCGTGGGCGAGGCCGACGGACCGCGCGCCGGCCTGGCGGCGCTCGCGGCGCTGGACGAGGCCCTGCCCCGCCACGCGGCGGTGGCGGCGTACCTCCACGAGCGCGACGGCGACCTGGCGACGGCAGCGCGCCTGTACGCCGAGGCGGCCCGGAAGGCCCCCAACACCGCCGAGCGCGATCACCTCACCCGCCAGGCCGCCCGCCTCAACACCCGCCGGCGCCCCTGACGTACCGGAGAGCCGCGAACCTACGGCGTGCCGGGGAGCCGGACCGTGACGAGGAGACCGCCGGCGGGGCGGGGAACCAGGTCGAGGGTCCCGTCGTGGGCGCGGACGATGCTGTGCACGATGGCCAGGCCGAGGCCGACGCCGGCGTGCTCGTCGGTGCGTACGCGTTCCGTTCCGCGCTGGAAGGGTTCGACGAGGGTCGGTACCAGTTCCGGTGGGAGCGGACGGCCGGTGTTCTCGACCCGCAGCACGCTCGTGTCGCCGTGCGCCTCGGTGTGGACCGTCACCGTGCCGCCGGCGGGGAGGTTGTGGACGATCGCGTTCTGGACGAGGTTCGTCGCCATCCGCAGCAGGAGCTCCGCGGAGCCGCCGGTCCGGGCCGCCCCGCCGGTCACGTCGAGCGTGATCCGGCGCTGTTCGGCGAGGGGCAGCAGCGCTTCGGCGGCTTCCTCGGCGATGAGGGAGAGGTCGACGCTCTCGCGGCGGAAGTTCCCGCGGTCGCCGCGGCTGAGCAGCAGGAGGGCCTCGGTGAGGTCGATCGCCCGTGTGTTGACGGCGTTCAGGCGTTCGATGAGTTCGTCCCGGTCCCGTGTGGGGTCCTTGCGGGCGACGTCGAGGAGCGTCCGCGAGATGGCGAGGGGGGTGCGCAGTTCGTGGGAGGCGTTCGCGGCGAACCGCCGCTGCTCGGCGACCCGGGACTCGAGTTGTTCGAGCATCAGGTCGAACGCGTCGGAGAGTTCACGGAACTCGTCCTGGCGGCCCCTGATGCGGATCCGGTGGGACAGCGATCCGGTCCCGGCCTTCCGCGCCGCGTCCGTGATCTGTGTCAGTGGTGCGAGCATCCGGCCGGCGAGGAGCCACCCTCCCACGAGGCCGAGCACCAGCAGGAGGACCAGTACCGCTGCCGCCCTCGGGGCGAACACGCGCAGGAGGTTGGACCGGACGGGAAAGACGCCGTGGGTGGGGTTGCCGGTGGAGCCGGGGACGATGAGCGCGCGATCGGGGACGTAGCGCAGGAGGAACACCCACACCGCGGCGAGCAGCAGGACGCCGGCGAGCATGAGGAATCCGGCGTAGCTGAGGGTGAGCTTGGAGCGGACGCTCAGCCCGCGTGCCCTATCCACGGTCCGCCCCCTCGTGTCCGGTCTCCGGTCTTGTGTCGATGCGGTAGCCGACGCCGGCCACGGTGGCGATGACCCAGGGTTCGCCGAGCCGTTTGCGCAGTGCGGAGACGGTGATGCGCACGGCGTTGGTGAGGGGGTCGACGTTCTCGTCCCAGGCCCGTTCCAGCAGCTGTTCGGCGCTGACGACCCCGCCCTCGGCGGCGACGAGGACTTCCAGCACGGCGAACTGTTTGCGGGTGAGCGCGACGTAGCGTCCGTCGCGGAAGACCTCCCGGCGGAAGGGGTCGAGCCGCAGTCCGGCGATCTCGCGGACCGGGGGCCGGGCGTGCCCGCGTCTGCGGTCGAGTGCCCGCAGCCGCAGGACGAGCTCCCGCAGCTCGAACGGTTTGGTGAGGTAGTCGTCGGCGCCGAGTTCGAACCCGGAAGCCTTGTCGTCGATCCGGTCGGCGGCGGTGAGCATCAGGATCGGGATGCCGCTGCCGGAGGCGACGATGCGCCGGGCGACCTCGTCGCCGGAGGGGCCGGGGATGTCGCGGTCGAGGACCGCGAGGTCGTAGGAGTTGACGCTGAGCAGTTCCAGGGCCGAGTCGCCGTCTCCGGCGATGTCGGCGGCGATCGCCTCCAGCCGCAGCCCGTCGCGGACCGCTTCCGCCAGGTAGGGCTCGTCCTCCACGATCAGTACGCGCATGGACGAAGCCTAGGCAACAGGACAGGTCGCCGACGTCTGCGCAGGCGTGCGCGAGGGCCTGCGCCACCAGCGGCGCGACGCCAGCGCGGCCAGTGCGGCGCCCGCGGCGTTGACCAGGACGTCGTCCACGGAGGACACCCGGTCCAGCCGCAGGACGTACTGTGCGCTCTCGACCAGGATCGAGCAGCCCGCCCCGAGCACCAGGATCCGCGGCACGGACGCCAGTGCGGCGAACCGCATCGGGGCGAAGAACCCCAGCGCCGCGAAAACCAGCAGATTGCCGACGGTCCCGAGCGCCCCCATCGTGACCAGGTCCCGCAGCGGTACCAGGCTCACCCGGCCGGGGACGACGCCCGCCCCCGAGCCCGGCATCATGGTCATCCACACGAAGGGCACCGTCCCGTGGACCATGCCCACCTCGGCCAGCGACATCCGCCACGGCGAGGCGACGCCGGCGGCCCGCCGACGCCGGGCCAGGGCCCACGCCACCAGCACGGCCAACGGCAGCCCGACCAGCGTCATCAGCACCACACCGTTGAACGTGTCGAAGCAGCCGTGCCACCGCCCGGCCATGCACGTCGGAGCGGACATCATGAGCGGCCGCCGTACGGAGAACAGGGCGCTCGCCACGGCGAGGACCGTCAGGCCGAGGAGCACGGCCTGGCGCGCGCGGCGGGACGGCGCCGACAGGGATGCGGTGTGGTTCATGCCCCTCATTGGAGGCGGAGGGCCGTTGCGGGGGCGTATGCGATTTTCGATACGCCCACGATATCCACCGGGTCCGGGCGCATCGGAATCGGCTGAAACTCGCCCATGCCAGCGGAAACAGACACAGCGGCACGCGCGTTCGACGGTCTGGAAGAAGAATCAAGGAGCTCCACGCAAGGAGTAACGCCGTGCGCGTACTGTTCACCGGACCCGCTGCCGCAGGCCACCTGTTCCCGATGGTGCCCACCGCCCAGGCGCTCCAGGCCGCCGGGCACCAGGTGCTGTTCGCCGGTTCGACCCCGCTCGACCAGCTGCGGCAGACCGGCATCCCCACCGTCGAGATCGGCGACGGCTCGACGCTGACGGAGGCCTTCCGGCGCGCCTCGGACGACACCGAGCCGCAGTTCCTCACGGAAGGCAGGAGCCCGGAGGACATCCAGCGGCGGGCCACAGTCGGTTTCGCGGAACACAGCCGGGTCACCATCGACGGCCTGCTCGCGCTCGCCACCGCCTGGCAGCCGGACCTCATCGTCCACGACTCCTTCCAGGCCGCCGCACCCCTGGTCTCGGCGGCCCTCGGCATACCCGCCGTGGTGCACAACTTCGGCGTGCTGTCCGGGCTCGGCATGGTCGGCCGGCTCGCCGGCGTCCTGGTGGACGAGTACCGGACCCGTGAGCTCGAAGGCCCGGCGACCCGTACCGTCGTCGACGTCGTACCCGCTTCCCTCGGCGGGGACGGCACGGGCCTGCGCGTCCGCTACGTGCCGTACAACGGCGGCGGCACGGTGCCCGGCGATCTCGTGGCCCGGGGCTCCCGGCCCCGGATCGCCGTCACCCTCGGTACGGTGGTGACCACCTTCGCGGGCGTCGACCCGATCAGCCGGGTGATCGCCGAAGCCGCCTCCGTCGACGCCGAGTTCCTGCTCGCCGTGGGCGACACCGACCTGAGCCCGCTCGGCACCCTCCCCGCCAATGTCCGCCCCCTGCCCTGGGTGCCGCTGGCCCAGCTGCTGGACTCCGCCGACGCGGTCGTGCACCACGGCGGCTCCGGCACGATGCTCACCGCCGCCGCCCGGGGCGTCCCCCAGCTGATCCTCCCGCAGGGCGCCGACCACTTCATCAACGTCGACGCCGCGACGGGCCTGGGCTTCGCCCTGCGCGCGAGCGGCGACAGCGTGGACGCCGACCTGCTCGGCCGGCTCCTCACCGACGACGACCTGCGCAAGGCCGCCGCCACCACCCAGGCCGAGATATCCGCGCTGCCCTCCCCCGCCGACCTGGTCGCCTCCTTCGAAGCCCTCGCCTAGCAGCGCTCTCCGGCGGCCTTCCCCGCGGCCTTGCGGGCCGACTGACGCCGGGTGCGTGGCTCCGTACGGGGCCACGCACCCGGGAGGGGTCAGGCGCCCCAGCGCAGGGCGATGGTGTCGCCCACGTTGATCACCTTGTTGCGGACGGCGCCGGCGAAGGCGGAGCCGTCGACGCTGACCTTCCAGGTGTTGGAGCCGCTGTTGGCCTTGCCGTTGACGGCGGTGATCGTGCCGGTGCCCGACGAGGGGGTCACGCTGGTGACGCAGCCGGCCGGGGTGGCCGCGGTGGTGGCCGCGTTCAGGACGTCCCCGAGGGTGGTGGTCGTACCGGTCGGGGTGAAGGCCACGGAGCAGACCTTCAGGCCGCCGGCGCCGTCGTCGACGGTGAGGGCCAGCTTGGTGGCCGTACCGGCGGTGAAGGTGGACTGGGCGACCCACTGCGGGGCGCCGGGGGTCACCGGGACCGGCGGGGCGGCGGTGAAGCCGCCCCCGGCGACGGCGCGCAGGGAGTCGATGGAGGAGTAGGGGGACGGGGTGGTGTCGGCCGGCTTGTACTTGAAGCCGCCCCCCGGGTTGTACTGGTTGGCGAGCAGGAAGTCGATCGGGGTCTTGTTGGAGGCGGTGAGGAAGTCACCGGTCTGCGGGTTGATGCCGCAGGCGTTGAGCCCGGCGACGCCCCAGCCGTTGGAGCTGGTGTTGACGCCGTACATGGAGTTGAAGGCGCCGGTGGTGGCGAGCCTGCCCTTGAGGAAGTTCTTCGCCTGGACCACGTCGGCGTCGGTGTTGGGGACGCCCGAGACGCAGAGGGCCGCCATCGCCGCACCGGTCATGTCGACGTCGCCCGCGGCGGCCAGGGCCGTGGGGTTGCCCTCGGCCTTGCTGAAGGTCCAGCCGCCGTCGTTGTGCTGGTTGGCGCGGATGCGGGTGACGATCGAGTCGGTCAGCGCCTGCGGGATCCGGGTGCCGCCCGCCTGGGTCTTGGCGCCGCCGAGCGAAAGGGCCGCGAAGACGGTGCCGTTGAAGTTGCCGGACGGTCCGAAGTAGCCCGCCTCGGCGGTCTGCCAGTAGGAGTAGACGTTCGCTATGAGGTTTCTCGAGTCCGAGACGCGCGCCGGGTCGACGCCCGCCGCGTACGCGTTCAGCGTGCCGCGCTCGTAGTCGGTGACGACCGGGGTGGCGGACGGCCAGCCGGACGTGGCGATCAGGTTGCGGTAGACGGTTCGGGCGTTCTTCGTCGTGTCACCGCCCGGGGCGACGTCGACGACCGCCGTACCGGCCGCGGCGAAGGCGCTGAACGCCCACTCGTTGGACAGACCCGCGCCGGCGTACGAACCATCGGCCGCCTGCAGGGACTTGAGGTAGGCGACGCCGTTGGTCTTGGACGTGGCGATCTGCGCGGGCGTCGAGGTCGCGAAGGCGGGCAGCGCGGTGAGGGCGAAGGCGCCGAACGCGGCGGGCACCGCGAGCGCGAGACGGCGGGAGGTACGGGGACGGGACATGGCCTGCTCCTGGAATCGGCGGACGCCGGCCGGTCCCTGCTCCGTCCCGGCCCGTTGGGACGCGGGCGGACATGGCGGAGGCCGCCGTCCGGAACGCGTGGTACGGCTTCTCGGTGCTGCGTTTGCCGCGTGGGCATTCGGGCTCGGGAACGGCCCCCGCCGTCCCACACCGCTGCGCGTCAGCCCCGGATTCTCACCAGGTTCCCCCATGTGGCAGCCCTGGACGCTACCCGAGTGATCAGGGGTCCGCCAGCCGTCCCAACAGGGATGCGAACGACGGGATGCGGTGAGACACACGCCACCTTGACGCCCTGCCTCGGCCCGTGTTGCACTCCGCTGACAAGAACTCAGCACCAGGGGAAGCCGGTCGAAGTCCGGCGCTGACCCGCAACCGTAGGCCCGGCACCCGCCGGGCGAGTCGGAACACCTGGTGTGCAGTCATCTGTACGGAGAACGCCGTCGCGGACTACGGCGTGGTCGTCACCGCTCCCCGCGGGCCCAGCCGTGCCGGGGGGCGCATCGCCACGCACGCAGCCGCCCGGCAGAGACGAGGGCCGCGGTGGGGACCGAACAGCGGGACGAACGGCGTACGCACACCAGACGGCGGCTGCTGTCCCTGGCGACCGCGGCGTTCCTGACCCTCGGTGCGGGGGTGGCGTTCCTCACGGCGCCCACCTCGGCGAACGCCGACCCCATCGAGCAGTGCACGGCGACCACCGGCGCGGTCGTGGCCGTCGACTTCGGTCCCTTCGGCGGCAAGGTCGAGCGGGGCTGCGACACCACCCTCACGACGGGCTACGAGCTGCTGCACACGGCCGGGTTCACCACGGTCGGCACCCAGCACGACGGTGACGCCTTCATCTGCCGCCTCGGGTTCGGCACCTTCAACTCCGGGACGGAGTACCCCACTCCGGACAAGGAGGACTGCGTCCTCACCCCGAAGGCCACCGCCTACTGGTCGTACTGGCACGCCTCGCCCGGCGACCAGAAGTGGACCTACAGCTCCCTCGGCGCGAAGTCCCGCGCGCCGAAGCCCGGTGACGTGGACGCCTGGGTGTTCGGCGGGACCGATGTCGGCGGCACCTCCGGCAAGCCCACCTTCTCCCCCGACGACGTGCGGGCCGGCGGCGGGGGCCCCAAGCCGGACCCCACCGGCCCGAAGCCGCCGGACGTACCGCCGGGCGCGGTCGATCTCCCCGCCGCCACCCGCTGGCTGACCGGGAAGCTGATCGAAGGCGAGCGCGTCCTCAAGGCGGACTCCACCGATACGGACTACCCGGCGACCACCGAGGTGATCTACGCCCTGGCCGCGGTCGACCCGAAGAGTCCGGCCGCGCAGAAGGCCGCCGCCTTCCTCGCCACCCCCGCGCACACGGAGGCGTACGCGTACCCGGCCGGCAAGGACCAGGCCCCGGACGCCACCGCCGCGGCCCGGCTCGCGCTCGTCGCCGAGGCCACCGGCAAGGACCCCCGCGCCTTCGGCGGGCGCGACCTGCTCGGCGACCTCGTGAAGTACGTCTGCACCAGCGGCGTCGAAGCCCCCGAGCCGGTCCCCGGCTGCATGACCAAGGGCGACTTCCGCACCCCCTACCAGGCCGAGGGCCAGGCCCTGGCCGTGATCGCCCTGGTGAACGGCGGTGTCACACCGCCCGCCGACGCCGTGGCCCGGATGACCGCGTTCCAGTGCGAGGACGGCGGATTCAGCAGCATGCTGCTCCGCGCCGGCGACTGGTGCGACAGCGAGGCGGGCGCCACCGGGCTGATGACCCTGGCCCTCAAGCGGGCCGGCGGTCACGACCCCGTCGTGGAGAAGGGCCGCGCGTACCTGAAGAAGGCTCAGGCCCCGACCGGGTCGCTGCCCGCCGCCTCGTACACGACGGTCGGCAGCGCCTTCGCTACCGGCCTGGCCGCCCAGGCCCTGCGTACGCTCGGTGACCCGCTCTTCGCGGACGCCGCGGTCTCCTGGCTGTCCCGGGAGCAACTCCCGGTGGGAGCCTTCACGTTCGAGGATCCGGACACCGACCCCGTGCTGATGGCCACCACCGCGGCCACCATCGCCGGCGCGAAGACCGATCTGGTCGCGCTCACCACGAAGAAGTCCGACCCGCCGAAGCCGTCCCCGGACCCCACGAAGCCCGTGCCGGGTGCCGGGCCCGACCTGAAGAAGGGCACGGCCTACCTCACCGACCACAGCCGGCTGATCCAGGGCCGGTACTACGAGAACAGCCCCGGCAGCGGCTTCGCCGACTACGGCCTGACCATCGACGGCGCCTACGCGCTCGCCGCCACCGGCGAGGACAACACCACCCTGCGCAACATCGTCGACTTCCTCGACAAGGGCGGCAAGGACGGCAAGGGCCGCGGCGTGCACGACTGGACCCTGATCGGCACCAAGTACGCCGGCGGCGGCTCCATCGGCAAGACGGCCCTCCTCGCGCAGGCCGTCGGCCGCGACCCCCGCGCCTTCGGCGGCCAGGACCTGATCGCCGCGCTCGCCAAGGCCGTGTGCCCGGCCAAGTCGGCCCAGCCCGACCGCTCCTGCGCCGACAAGGGCGCCTACACCAACGCCACGTCCGTCTTCTCCCAGTCCCTCGGCGTCATCGCGCAGGTCCGCGCGGGCGAGAGCGCCGCCGCGGGAGAGCCCATCGCCTACCTGAAGAGCCTCCAGGAGCCCTCCGGTGCCTGGCCCAGCCTGATCGGCGAGCCCAGCCAGGCCGAGGTCGACTCCACCGCCATGGCGGCGATGACCCTCGACCTGCTCCCGGACGCCGCCTCGCAGGCGGCCGTCGACAAGGCGCTGGCCTGGCTGGCGACGCAGCAGAAGGAGGACGGCGGCTTCCCCGGCGCCTCGGGCAACTCCGTCAACTCGGCGGCGCTGGCCGTGCAGGGCATGTCCCTGGACAGCGCCAGGTACGCGGACCGCATCGCCAAGGCCCGCACGTTCCTGGCCTCCCAGCAGAACGGCGACGGCGGATTCAACGTGGCCAAGGGCGGCCAGCCCGGATCCGACGTCCGCGCCTCCACCCAGGCCGTCGGCGGGGCCACCGGCATCTCCTTCGCCACCCTCACCCGCAGCCTGGACGGCACCACCCCGCAGCCCGTCCCCACCACCTCGGTCCAGCCCTCCGGCTCCCCCTCGGCGCCCGTCATCGTGACCCCGGGCGAGAGCGCCGGCGGTACGGGCTCCGGTTCGGCCGGTGGCGGCCTCGCCTCCACCGGTGCCCAGGTCGGCGGAATCGCCGCCGCGGCCGTGGCCCTCGTCCTCGGCGGCTGGGGCATCACCCGCGCGGCACGCAAGCGCCGTACCACCACCGGAGGCGAGGCATGACCGGCCGCCTCGTGCGCGCCCTGTCCCGTACGGCCGCCGCGCTCGGGCTGACGGTGGCGGCCTTCGCCGCCACCGCGGCCCCGGCCGGGGCGTCCCCGCAGCCGATGGGCCAGTGCACCACCTCCTCCGGTGCCGTCCTCGCCGTGGACTTCAGCCGCTGGGGCGGGCCCGTCTACCGCTCCTGCGGTACGACGCCCACCACCGGCTACGAGCTGCTCAACCAGGGCGGCTGGGCCACCACCGGCACGGGCCACGACGGCCCCGCCTTCATCTGCCGCATCGGCTACAGCGGGTACCAGGGCGGGAAGCAGTTCCCGACCCCGCAGCAGGACGACTGCGTCCTGACCCCGCCGGCCTCCGCCTACTGGTCGTACTGGCACGCCAATCCGGGCCAGAACACGTGGGAGTACAGCCAGCTCGGCGCGATGCTGTACAAGCCGAAGCCCGGCAGCGTCGACCTGTGGATCTTCGGGGGCACCAACATCGAGGGCACCGAGGGCAAGCCCACGGTCACCCCCGACCAGCTGCGCGCCAAGAACGCCCAGCCGACCGGCGGGGACAAGTCGGCCCCGAAGGACACCCGCACCGCGGCGCCCCTGCCTCCGAACGTCAACACGGGCCCGAAGCCGGAGAACCCCCTGCCGGCCGACCCCGCGCCGGCCACGACGCCGCCCGGCCCTTCGCCGTCGGAGAGCCCTTCCGCGAGCGCCTCGCCGACGCCCTCCGCGTCGCCCTCGTCCAGCGCTCCCGCGGTGGCGGCGCCCGCGCCCGGCCCCGAGGTGGTCGAGGCGGCGCCCGCCGCCGACGCCGCTCACGACGTCGGCTCGTACCTGCCCGCCGTCGCCACCGGGGCGCTGGTGCTGTTGATCGGTGCCGCCGCCGTGTACGCGGCCAAGCGCCGCCGTCGTACGGAGTAGCCGCGTGTCACGCACCACCGCCACGGCGGCAGCGGCCAGGCCGCCCGCGTCCGGCCCCGCGCCGGACGCGGGCGGCCGCCGTCTGCCCCGCACCCTGCACCCGGTCGCCTGGTGGATCTGGGCGCTGGCCCTGGCCACCGCGGTGAGCCGCACCAACAACCCGCTGCTGCTGTTCCTCGTCCTCGCGGTCCTCGGCTACGTGATCACCATGCGCCGCACCGAGGCCCCCTGGGCGCGCGGCTTCAAGTACTACCTCTACCTCGCTCTCACCGTCGTCGCGATCCGCGTGCTCTTCCGCGCGGTCTTCGCCACCGGCATCACCCCGCGCGACCACTTCCTCTTCTCCCTGCCGCACATCCCCACCCCGGACTGGTACGCGGGCATCCAACTCGGCGGCCCCGTCTCCCTGGAGGCGCTGCTCTCCGCCGCGACCGACGGTCTCCGGCTCGCCTGCATGCTGTGCTGCATCGGCGCGGCCAACACCCTCGCCAACCCGAAGCGGGCCCTGCGCGTCCTGCCCGGCGCCCTGTACGAACTGGGCGTGGCCGTCACGGTGTCCATCAGCGTGGCGCCCCAACTGGTGCAGAGCGTCCAGCGGGTGCACCGGGCCCGCCGGCTCCGCGCGGGCCGCACCAAGGGGTTGCGCGCCCTGCGCGGCATCATCGTCCCCGTCCTGGAGGACGCCCTGGAGCGCTCGTTGCGCCTGGCCGCCGCCATGGACTCCCGCGGCTACGGCCGGGCCGGCACCGCCACCCGCCGCTCGCGCCGGCTGACCGGAGCCCTCATGCTGCTCGGCATGTGCGGCCTGTGCGCCGGGGCGTACGGTCTCCTCGACGCCACCGCGCCGAAGCTGCTCGGGCTGCCCGCGATGGGCGCGGGCGCGCTGCTGTGCTTCGCGGGACTGCGCCTCGGGGGGCGCCGCATCACCCGCACCACCTACCGGCCCGATCCCTGGCGGGCCGCGGAGTGGGCCGTCGCCGGCTGCGGCGTCCTGTCGGCGGTACTCCTCTTCAGCAACGCCGGATTCAACGCAGCCGAGCTCAACCCGTCTATCTACCCGCTCAGTTGGCCCACCCTGCCGCTGGTGCCCGCCGCCGCGATCCTCCTCGCCGGGACCGCGGGCTTCCTGGCGCCGCCCCCGACCGCCCCCGCCCGGCCGACGGCAGCCGCCCGACCGGCCGGCCCTGCTCCCGTCCACCCGGCCGTCCCCGCACAGCGCACCGAGGAACCCAAGTGATCCACTTCGACCAGGTCACCGTCCGGTACGAGGACACGGACGAGCCGGTGCTGCGGGACGTGAACCTGACCGTCGAGGAGGGTGAACTGTGCCTCGTCGTCGGCCACACGGGCGTCGGCAAGTCCACCCTGCTCGGCGCCGTCAACGGCCTCGTCCCGCACTTCACCGGCGGCACCCTCTTCGGCCGGGTCCTCGTGGACGGCCGCGACACCGCCGACCATCCGCCCCGCGAACTCGCCGACGTGGTCGGCGTCGTGGGGCAGGATCCGCTCGACGGCTTCGTCACCGACACCGTCGAGGAAGAACTCGCCTACGCCATGGAGCAGTTGGCGGTCCCTCCGGCCACCATGCGCAAGCGCGTCGAGGAGACGCTGGACCTCCTCGGCCTCGCCGACCTCCGCCACCGCGCCCTGCACGAGCTCTCCGGCGGCCAGCAGCAGCGCGTGGCGATCGGCTCCGTCCTGACCGCGCACCCGCGGGTCCTCGTCCTCGACGAGCCGACCTCCGCCCTGGACCCGACCGCGGCCGAGGAGGTGCTGGCCGCCGTCACCCGCCTGGTGCACGACCTCGGGGTCACCGTGCTGCTCGCCGAACACCGCCTGGAGCGCGTGGTCCAGTACGCCGACCGCGTCATCCACCTCCCCGGCGACGGCCGCGTGGTGTCCGGTCCGCCCGCGGAGATCTTCCGTACGTCGTCCATCGCGCCGCCCATCGTGGAACTGGGCCGCGCCGCCGGCTGGACCCCCCTGCCCCTCTCCATCCGTGACGCCCGCCGGGCCGCGGCTCCGCTGCGCTCCCGACTGGCCGGCTCGGTTCCCCCGCCGGTGCGGCCCGCCGCCGCCGCGGACCGCACGCAGCTCCTCACGGCGCGCGGCATCACCGTCACCTACCACGGCGTGCCGGCCGTCCGCGAGGTCGACCTCGACCTGCACGGCGGGGAGATCACCGCGCTCATGGGCCGCAACGGCTCCGGGAAGTCCTCCCTCCTGTGGGCCCTGCAGGGCTCGGGGCCGCGCAAGGCCGGCACGGTGGCCGTCGCGGCTCCCGGCGGCCCGAAGCCGCAGGATCCGCAGAAGCTGTCCGCCGCGGACGCCCGGCAGCTGGTGGGACTGGTCCCGCAGACCCCCACCGACCTGCTCTACCTGGAGTCGGTGAAACAGGAACTCGACCAGGCCGACACCGAGTCCGGCGTCGGCGCGGACGGGGTCCGGGCCCGCGCCATCCTGGACCGGCTGGCGCCCGGCATCCCCGACACCACCCACCCCCGCGACCTGTCCGAGGGGCAGAAGCTCGCCCTCGTCCTCGCGATCCAGCTGGCCGCGGCCCCCCGGGTGCTGCTGCTGGACGAGCCCACCCGCGGACTGGACTACCGCGCCAAGGGCGAACTGATCCGCATCGTCGACGATTTGGCCGCCGAGGGCCGGGCCGTGGTGATCTCCACCCACGACGTGGAGTTCGTCGCCCGGGCCGCCGACCGCGTCGTGGTCATGGCCGAGGGCGACATCGTCGCCGACGGCCCCACCACGGAGGTCATCGTCGCCTCCCCCGTCTTCGCCCCGCAGACCGCGAAGATCCTGGCCCCGCTGCCCTTCCTCACCGTGGACCAGCTGGCCGCCGTACTCCCCGCCGACGAAACGGACCCGCACGCGTGAGCACGTACACCGCGGCCATCCGCATCCGGGCCCGGGCCGGGATCGTCATCGCCATGGCCGCGTTCCTCGGCATCGTCGCCTTCTTCTGGCCGTTGCTCGTCGCCCCGGGCAAATTCGGCTCGAACTACGCGCCGCCCCTGATCTTCGGCGTCCTGCTCGTCATCGTGCTCTGCGTGGTGATCTCCGAGATCGCCGAGGGCGGCATCAACTCCAAGGCGCTGGCCATGCTGGGCGTCCTGTCCGCGGTCAACGCCGCGATCCGCCCCCTCGGCGCGGGCACCGCCGGCATCGAGACGGTCTTCTTCATCCTCGTGCTGGCCGGCCGCGTCTACGGCCCCGGCTTCGGCTTCACCCTCGGCTGCACCTCGCTCTTCGCCTCCGCCCTCATCACGGGCGGGGTCGGACCCTGGATGCCGTACCAGATGTTCGGCTGCGCCTTCGTCGGCATGCTCGCCGGCTTCCTCCCGAAGGCCACGGGGCGCCGGGAGGTCGCCCTGCTCGCCGGCTACGGCTCGGTGTCCGGCTACCTCTTCGGCTTCCTCCTCAACCTCTCCTTCTGGCCCTTCTCCCTCGATCCGAACAGCTCCATCGCCTACCTCCCCGGGCTCCCCTTCACCGAGCAGTTCCAGCGCTACCTCGCCTTCGACCTGGCCACGTCCCTCGGCTGGGACACCGGCCGCGCCGTCACCAATTTCGTCTGCATCTGCCTGGCCGGCCCGGCCGTCCTGACCGTCTTCCGCCGCGCCGCCCGCAAGGCCCGCTTCCAGGCCCCGGTCCGCTTCGCGCCCGGCACGCCCCCGGCCGGGGACACGCCGCCGGGGCAGCAGCAGGCTCACTGAGGCGGTTCCGCGGGACGCCAGGGGATCTCGGCCCACACCTGCTTGCCGCCGCTGAGCGGGACCGAACCCCAGGCCATCGCCGTCGCCTCGACGATGAGCAGCCCGCGACCGCCGGTCGCCTCCCAGCTCACCGACACCGGTTTGACGGGGCTGCGCGGCGATGCGTCGTTCACGGCGATCCGCAGCCGGTCCGCCGACAGGGTCAGATCCATCCCCACCTCTCCCTGAGTGTGCGCGACGGCGTTGGTGACCAGCTCGGACACGATCAGCAGCGCCGTGTCGAGCTCCTCCACCACTCCCCAGGTCCGCAGGGTGCGCGCGGTGAACCGGCGCGCGTGCAGGACCGCCTTGGGCAGCCGCCACACCGTCCAGTGGCTCCGCTTCGGCCGGCCGCGTGTGCCGTCGTAGCGGAGCAGCAGCAACGCCACGTCGTCGTCGCGGCGGCCCACGCGCATGACCAACTCGTCGGCCAGTCCTCCGACATCGACCGGGTCGGCCTCGGCGGCCACGTCGCAGACCCTCCGCATGCCCTCCTCCACGTGCAGCCTGGCGGACTCGACCAGACCGTCCGTCAGCAGGATGAGCAGGGTCCCGGGGAGCAATCCGGTCTCGGTCATGGGGAATTCGGCCTCTTCCAGCACGCCGAGGGGAGGCCCGCCCTCGACCACCATCTCCTCGGTGACGCCGTCGGGATGGCGCAGGATCGGCGGGAGATGGCCGGCCCGTACGACGCGGGCGATGCCCTCCTCCATGTCCAGGTCCACGTACCCGCAGGTGGCGAACAGGTCGGTCTCCATGCCGACGAGCAGCCGATTGGCCCGTGCGACCACCACGTCGGGCGGGTGGCCCTCCACCGCGTAGGCCCTGACCGCGGTCCGCATCTGGCCCATGATGGTGGCGGCTCCCGCGCTGTGCCCCTGTACGTCTCCGATGACGAACGCCACATGTCCGTCACCGAGCGGAATGACGTCGTACCAGTCGCCGCCGACCTCGAGGCCGGCCGTCGCGGGCAGGTAGCGGGCGACGGCCACCCCGCCCGGCAGCTCGGGGAGCTTACGGGGCAGCAGGCTGCGCTGGAGCATGGTGGCGAGTTCGTGCCCCGCGTCCAGTGCGTGGGCGCGTACCAGCGCCTGCCCCACCAGCCCCGCGGCCGCGGTCAGCAGGGACCGCTCCTCGGGTCCGAACCGGTGCTCCGTGTCCCACCCGACCAGGCACACGCCGACCATCCGGCCTTCGGCGGGCAGCGGCAGCACCGCGAGACCACCGGGCCCGACGCCCAGCAGACCGGGTTCGAGGTCCGCGCCCGGCGGCCACAGGCTCATGTGTCCGCCGCGCAGCGCGCTCTCCAGGGTGGGCAGGTCGCTGAGCGACACGTCGGGCCACTCGGACCGCCATTCCGCGCGCCAGACGTCGGGCCAGGCGTCGGGCTCGGGAGGGTCGAGGGCGGTGACCCTGAGCCGTTCGAGTTCCAGTTCGCCGACCGCGACCCGGCAGGCACCGAGCGGCTCGCGCAGGGCGGCGACCACCAGCCTGCTGACCTCGCGGATGGTGGCCGCTCCCGCCAGCGTGGCCGACAGCCGCTGCACGACGGAGACCTCGTCGGCGCTGGGGCGCAGATAGGTGGCATCGGCCACCACGCCCAGCACGCGCCGGGGTGTGCCGGCGGAGTCCACCTCCACGCGGCAGCGCAGTCCCAGCCAGCGCAGCTCGCCGTTCGGGCGGCGGATGCGGAACGCCAGCTGCTGTCCGGCCGCGGCGGCCAGCCGGTCCGGTTCCACGAGGGCCATGAGTGCGGGCATGTCGTCGGGGACGGCGCAGGCGAGGAGGGTCTCCACCTGCCCGTCGAACTGCTCGGGGGGCAGACCGAGCAGTTCGAGCACGTGCGCGTGGGCCTCCATGCGGCCGGTGGCCAGCTCCAGGATGAACGCGCCGCCCTGGTCGGGCACCAGCGACTGGCCCAGATGCGCCTGCGGGGCCTTGCGCCCGGCGAAACGGGCGGCGACCGATTCGAGTCCGGCGGCGACCTGATCGGCGTAGAGCTCCAGGAGGCTGCGGTCGTCGGCGCTGAAGCCGTCCCCGACCTCGCCGGCGACGATCAGGCACCCGAGCTCCTGGTCGCCGTGGCCGAGCGGCAGTGCGCCCAGCGAGATCCTGGCCGGCGATTGGGGGGCGCCGTCCCGGACCCGGGTCGGGAAGTGGTGGGGGTCGTCCTCGATGAACTCGGCGAGTTCCTTGGGCGTCAGCCACAGCGGGCGGCCGGAGCGGAAGGCGTTGGCGGCGGGCGAATGGCCTGCCACGGCAAGGATCGCGGGCAGCCCGTAGAGAACCCCGCGGTTTCCGGTCAGCTCGGCCAGATGGAGTTCCCTTTCCTGGTCGGCGACCACGTAGACAGCGGCGAGCTCGGCCCCGCAGAACGCAAAGCGATGTCTGGTCACCGTCCGTGTCGCCTCCTGCCGAGGACATCCCGCGGCGCGCCCTCTCTCTCCATGCTGTCGCGACCGGGACGGTTCGGGCGAGTCGGAACGCGGTCCGGAGGGCCGGGCGCCACTACGCTGCGTGAGGTGAGCGTGACGGGAAGGATGCAGCGGGCCCGATGAGAACACAACTGGTTGCGCGTACGAAGACCCGCCGCACGAAGTGGCCGGCCTTCGTGGAATCGACCCACAGCGGCTTGACCGATCAACCTGCGGCAACGTAGCTTCGACCGCACCCGCCCATGAGCTGCTGGAAGGAGGCGAAGCCGGATGTCGACCCTCTCCGAACTGCCTCGCCCCGCACACCAGATCGCCTGGGCTCCGGGTCGTGTGGCACACGGCTGCTGAACAGCCCCCTCACCGGCGTGCCCGCTCGTGGCCCCGGCACCTTCTCATCTCTGTCATCACTCACGGCACTTCGTTGTGTGCCGATGTGTCGCGCTCCGGTCTGCCGAGCCGCGACCACGAAGAGAGAAAGCTCCTGCACATGGCGATTATCACGGTCAACGGGAAAGAAGCACCGATCTCACCGGCCGCACCCCACACCACGGTGCTTGATTTCCTGCGCGAGCGCGGACTGACCGGCACCAAGGAGGGCTGCGCCGAGGGTGAGTGCGGCGCCTGCTCGGTCCTGGTGGCCCGGCCCGGGGTGAACAAGCCCACGGACTGGGTGGCGGTCAACGCCTGCCTGGTCCCGGTCGCGGCGCTCGACGGCCAGGAGGTCATCACCTCCGAAGGCCTCGCCACCGCCGGCGCGTCCGGCGAGCCGGCCGTACTGCACCCCGTACAGGAGGAGATGGCCGTCCGCGGCGGCTCCCAATGCGGGTACTGCACACCGGGGTTCATCTGCAGCATGGCCTCCGAGTACTACCGGCCCGACCGCTGCGCGCACCCGAAGGCGGAGGGAGCCGCGGCCGACGGCACCGACTCCGAGCACGGTCCGAACGGTTTCGATCTGCACGCGCTGAGCGGAAACCTGTGCCGCTGCACCGGCTACCGCCCGATCCGCGATGCCGCCTTCGCCGTCGGCACGCCCGCCGAGAACGACCCCCTGGCGCAGCGCCGCGAGCAGTCCCCGCCCGCACCCGTCGCCACCGAATACACCCGGGACGACAGCGCGTTCCTGCGGCCGGGCACCCTGTCCGATGCGCTGCGGCTGCTGCGCGAGCGGCCCGACGCGGTGGTCGTCGCCGGCAGCACCGACTGGGGCGTGGAGGTGAACATCCGCTCCCGACGCGCCGGTTGTGTGATCGCTGTGGACCGGTTGCCCGAACTGCGGGAACTGCGCGTCGAGTCCGGCCACATCGAGATCGGGGCGGCGCAGACGCTCACCGAGATCGAACGCCGCCTCGACGGCGGCGTCCCCCTGCTGGCAGAGCTGTTCCCCCAGTTCGCTTCCCGGCTCATCCGCAACAGCGCCACCCTCGGCGGCAACCTCGGTACCGGCTCCCCCATCGGTGACAGCCCGCCGGTCCTGCTCGCGCTGGAGGCGTCGGTGGTGCTCGCCGGCGTCGACGGTGACCGCGAGGTCCCCCTCTCCGACTACTTCACCGGCTACCGGCAGAGCGTGCGCCGCCCCGGCGAGCTGATCCGCGCGGTGCGCGTCCCGCTGCCGCTGTCGCCGGTCACGGCCTTCCACAAGATCGCCAAACGGCGCTTCGACGACATCTCCAGCGTGGCGGTCGCCTTCGCGCTCGACATCGAGGACGGGACCGTACGCAAGGCACGCATCGGCCTGGGCGGCGTGGCCGCCACCCCGATCCGCGCCCTCGCCGCCGAGGCGGCCCTGGAGGGCGAGCGGTGGACGGCGGAGACCGTCGAGGCCGCGGCCCGGGTGCTGCGGGACGAGGGCACCCCGATGGACGACCACCGCGCCAGCGCCGGCTACCGCTCCGCGATGCTCGGCCAGAGCCTGTTGAAGCTGTACGCGCGAACCACCGAGGCGGTGTCGTCATGAGCCAGTTGTCCGAGCGCCCCGAAAAGCCTGTCGTCGGGCTTTCGATGCCACACGAGAGCGCCAACCTGCACGTCACCGGCGCCGCGCTGTACACCGACGATCTGGTCCACCGCACCAAGGACGTCCTGCACGCCCACCCGGTCCAGGTCATGAAGGCCCACGGCAGGATCACCGCGCTGCACACCGGGCCCGCGCTCGCCGTGCCCGGTGTGGTCCGCGTGCTGACGGGTGCCGACGTACCCGGCGTCAACGATGCCGGCATGAAGCACGACGAACCGCTCTTCCCCGACGAGGTCATGTTCCACGGCCACGCCGTCGCCTGGGTGCTCGGCGAGACCCTGGAGGCGGCCCGGCTCGGGGCGGCGGCCGTCGAGGTGGAACTCGACGAGAAGCCCTCCGTGATCACGCTGCGGGAGGCGATCGCGGCGGAGAGTTTCCACGGCGCCCGGCCCGTGATGGTGACCGGTGACGTCGACGCCGGCTTCGCCGACTCCGCGCACGTGTTCACCGGCGAGTTCCAGTTCTCCGATCAGGAACACTTCTATCTCGAGACGCACGCGGCGCTGGCCCTCGTCGACGAGAACGGGCAGATGTTCGTCCAGAGCAGCACCCAGCACCCCTCGGAGACACAGGAGATCGTCGCGCACGTCCTCGGGCTGCACAGCCACGAGGTGACCGTGCAGTGCCTGCGGATGGGGGGCGGCTTCGGCGGCAAGGAGATGCAGCCGCACGGGTTCGCAGCCATCGCCGCTCTCGGCGCGAGGCTGACCGGCCGGCCGGTCCGGGTGCGGCTCAACCGGACCCAGGACCTGACCATGTCGGGCAAGCGCCACGGGTTCCACGCCACATGGAAGATCGGCTTCGACTCGGAGGGCCACATCCAGGCCCTGGACGCCACCCTGACCGCGGACGGCGGCTGGAGCCTGGACCTGTCCGAGCCGGTGGTGGCCCGCGCGCTGTGCCACATCGACAACACGTACTGGATCCCGCACGCGCGCATCGCCGGACGCATCGCCAGGACCAACAAGGTCTCCAACACCGCCTTCCGCGGTTTCGGCGGACCGCAGGGCATGCTGGTGATCGAGGACATCATGGGCCGGTGCGCTCCGCTGCTCGGCCTGGATCCGATGGAGCTGCGCGAACGCAACTTCTACCGGCAGGGCCAGTCGACGCCGTACGGACAGCCGGTCCTGCACCCCGAACGGATCTCCACCGTCTGGCGGCAGGTCCGGGAGGACGCCGCCCTCGCCGATCGCAGGCAGGAGATCGCGGCTTTCAACGCCGCGCACCCGCACACCAAGCGGGCGCTCGCGATCACCGGGATCAAGTTCGGCATCTCGTTCAACCTCACCGCCTTCAACCAGGCCGGCGCGCTGGTGCTGGTCTACAAGGACGGCTCGGTCCTGATCAACCACGGCGGCACCGAGATGGGGCAGGGCCTGCACACCAAGATGCTCCAGGTGGCCGCGACCACGCTGGGCATCCCGCTGCACAAGGTGCGGCTGGCCCCGACCCGCACGGACAAGGTGCCCAACACCTCCGCCACCGCCGCCAGTGCCGGGGCGGACCTCAACGGCGCGGCGGTGAAGAACGCCTGCGAGCAGATCCGCGAGCGGCTGTCGCGGGTGGCCGGCACCCAGCTGGGTGCGAACGCCTCGGACGTGCGCATCGTCGAGGGCGTCGCGCGCGTCCTCGGCAACGACAAGGAGCTGGCCTGGGACGAGCTGGTGCGCACCGCGTACTTCCAGCGGGTCCAGTTGTCGGCGGCCGGTTTCTACCGGACCGAGGGCCTGCACTGGGACGCGAAGGCCTTCCAGGGCTCCCCGTTCAAGTACTTCTCCTACGGCGCCGCCGCGACCGAGGTGGAGGTGGACGGGTTCACCGGCGCGTACCGGATCCGTCGGGTGGACATCGTGCACGACGTCGGCGACAGCCTCTCCCCGATGATCGACATCGGTCAGGTCGAGGGCGGGTTCGTGCAGGGCGCCGGCTGGCTGACGCTGGAGGACCTGCGGTGGGACGCCGGAGACGGGCCGAACCGCGGCCGGCTGCTGACCCAGGCCGCGAGCACGTACAAGCTGCCGAGCTTCTCGGAGATGCCCGAGGAGTTCCACGTCAGGCTGTTGGAGAACGCCACCGAGGAGGGCGCGGTCTACGGGTCCAAGGCGGTGGGTGAGCCTCCGCTGATGCTGGCGTTCTCGGTGCGGGAAGCCCTGCGGCAGGCGGCCGGGGAATTCGGGCCCGCCGGAGTCAGCGTGGAACTCGCCTCCCCCGCCACACCGGAGGCGGTGTACTGGGCGATCGAAGCGGTCCGCGGGGGCGGTGCGCGGCACGACGGTCGCGCTCCCGGCGCCGGCGAGGTCCCCGCCGGAGCAAGTGCCTTGAGTCATGCCTGACATGACGTGGGTGGCCGCGGTCGCGCGGTTGCGGGAACGCCGGGAACCCGGCGTGCTCGTGACCGTGGCGACCGTCCGCGGGCATGCGCCCCGCCGGGCCGGGGCCAAGCTCCTCGTGGGGCGGACCGAGACCTGGGGGTCGATCGGCGGCGGCAACATCGAGGCCGTCGCCATCGACCGGGCGCGCGAGCTGACCGGCGCGGCCCGCCCGGAGCCGGAACTCATGGAGTTCGCCCTCAACGACAAGGTCACCGGCCCCCACGGCGTGCAGTGCTGCGGCGGAGCCGTCACCGTCCTGCTCGAACCGCTGCCGGTGGTCGAGGCGGTGGCGGTCTTCGGCGTCGGGCACGTCGGTCTGGAGCTGGCCCGCATCCTGGCCCGCCAGCACCTCGATCTGCACCTGATCGACTCCCGCCCCGACATGCTCACTGGCGAACGGCTCGGCGTGCTCGCGGATGCGGTGGCGCAGATCCACGTGCACCACACCCCGCTGCTGCCGGAGGAGGTGCTCGGGGAGCTGCCGCCCGGCACCCACGTACTGATCATGACCCACGATCACGCCGAGGACGCCGCGCTGTGCGACGCCGCGTTGCGCACCGCCGGTCTCGGCTCGATCGGGCTGATCGGCTCGGCCGCCAAATGGGCGAGGTTCCGCCGGCGCCTGGCCACCGAGGGCGGCCACGACACCACCGCCATCGATCGGATCAAGACCCCGATCGGAATCCCCGGGATCGCCGGCAAGGAACCCGCCACGATCGCGTTGAGCGTGGCGGCGGACCTGCTCCGGACCTTCGAACGCGCCGGGTCCTGAGGGGTGCCCCCGGGCCGCACGTGCCGGGGGCACCCCCTCGTCCGGCTCAACCCGCCCGGTGCACCGCTCCCGCCGCATGGGCGCGGACCAGGGCCAGGTAGTCGGCCGCCAGGCGGTGGCAGTCGCCGGGCCACCGCGCGGAGACGTAGTTGCCGTCCTTGACGGTGAAGCCGCGTCCGGGCCGGGCGGCGGTGTCGCGCAGCGGCAGCGGCGGGCCGGCGAGGAAGTGGCGCGGGTCGGCGAGCGCCGCGGTGACCTCCTGCTGCACGGTGGTGCGGTACGTGCGGTAGTAGCGCCCCAGCCAGAGCCGGGTGAGGTTCCATCCGGTCAGCTCCAGCAGGGACGTCAGAGCGGTCGTCCGCCGGCCGTGGAGGACCGAGCGCCCGGTGGCGGGATCCTTGGCCCGGGCCGCGAGCAGCACGCCGTGGCAGACCGCTCCCACCGGCAGCCCCCGGGTGAAGAGCCGGGCGAACAGCTGCTGGGCGGTGGCGTCCTCGAGCAGCGTCCGCATGCCCGCGGCGTGGCCGCCGGGTACGAAAAGGCCCGTGAAGGCGGCCGGGTCCGCTTCCGCGGACGCTGCGGACTCCGCGTGTTCCGCGGACTGCGCGTACGAGGAGGGGGCGAGGAAGTGGGGGTCCTCGGTGAGGCGCCGGTAGGCGGCCAGTTCGGCGCGGCGGGTCATCAGCCAGGGCGACAGCCAGGAGAACCCGAGGTCCGTGAGCCGGGGGTCGGCGAGCGCGACCTTCCCGCCGGGGGTGGCGAACCGCACCTCGAAGCCGGCGTCCCGCAGCGCGGCCCAGGGCACCGCCGCCTCGGTGGGGTCGTAGTCGCCTGCGGGAAGCAGGAAGAGGATCACGGTGTACTCCCTCGGTGTCCGAAGGCCGACCTTAGGAGCGGTTTGCGGCGCCGTCATTGACTCCGGCGGCCAATCCCTTGACTCCCCGAACCCGCTCCCCGGACCCGTTCTCCGGACCCATCCGCCGCTGGCGTCCCCCGGACGGTGTTGACGGGGATGGTGTGCCCGCATTGACTGGCGGCCGTGTCCGCCACCGAGTCGCCCTCCGTCACCGCGTGTTACGCCCTCGCCGTCCTGAACGCGACGGCCGAGGGCGAAAGCGGGTCGTCCGGTTCCTGGGCCCTGCCCACGGACCGGCTGGAGTACGGCGAGATGCGCGCGCTCTGGGACACGGTGCTCGACGCGGGGGATGCCGGCCCGCACACCGGGCTCCTCGTGGGCGCCCGCATCCGGCCCGAAGGCCTGCACATCCTGGGTCACCTCGTCCTCACCTGCGCCAGCCTCGCGGACGCCGCGCGGGCGGCCGAGCGCTACCACCCGCTGGTGAGCCAGGCGGGCACGGTGACCCTGCACCGCGGCGGGGGCGTCGGCCGGATCCGCTACCGGCCGACCGTCGCCCCGGCCACCATGCACCCCCAGCAGGTGGAGGCGGTCGTCAGCATCATGGTGCGGGCGGCCCGCTGGATCGCCGGCGACGACTGGGCGCCCCTGGCCGTGTCGTTCGCCCACCCCCGGGCGGGCTCGGCCGAGCCCTACGCCCGCGTCTTCGGCTGCCCCGTCACCTTCGACTCCCCGGAGACCGCGATCACGGTCGCCGACGAGGACCTCGACCGGCGCCGCCCCCTCTACGATCCGGCGCTCAACTCCCTGCACCGGGCCTACGCCGACCGGCTCCTGCACCGGCTGTCCGCGGCCCCGACCGTGGCCGAGCACGTGCGGCAGTGGCTGGAACACGCCGCGCTCGAGGACGCGGGCCCCGGGGGCCCCGCCAAGGAGCTCAGCCTGAGCGTCCGGACCCTGCGCCGGGCCCTGCACGCCGAGGGCACGTCGTGGCGCGCCCTCCTCGACTCGGCCCGACACGGCCGGGCCAGGCGGCTGCTGGAGACCACGCCCCTGCCGCTGGACCGGATCGCCCCTCTCGTCGGCCTGAGCGGCGCGACGGCCCTGGTCCGCGCCTTCACCCGGTGGGAGGGCATGCCTCCCGGGGCGTACCGCGTCCGGCGCCGGCCCGCGCCCCCGGATCGTGACGGGGCCGGCCGCGGGTGAGGCACCTCACCGCGGGCGGGGCGCCGGCCGAACGCCTCCGTTGCTAGATTGTCCGGCGGCCGGCTCCAAGGCCCCGGACGAGATGCGCCGTACCCGGTCACGCACGACGACGCGCGAGATGCTGCACGAGCAGCGCCTTACGCTGTCCGCACCCGGGCAGCGTCCTCGTCGAGCAGGATGGGCCGAACGCCATGACCGTGCCACTCACCAGCAGCCTGTACCGGACGACCGCGCATGCCGCGGGAGGCCGTACCGGGTCCGTCCGCACGGACGACGGGCGCCTGGACGTCCGCCTCGCCCCGCCGCGCAAGAAGGTCCCCGGGACCACCAACCCGGAGCAGCTGTTCGCGGCCGGTTTCGCCGCCTGCTTCACCTCCGCGCTCGCGGAGGTCGCCGCCGAGTTCGGGGCGGACGCCACCGCCGCGCGCGTGGCCTGCGAAGTGCGGCTCGGCACCACGGACACGCCCGCGGGCTACGGCCTCGCGGTGGCCCTCACCGTCAGCCTGCCGGGGTGGCGGGCGGTGGACCTCCAGCCGCTGCTGCACCGCGCGGACGCGGTCTGCCCCTACTCCCAGGCCGTACGCGGCAACGTACCGCTGACGCTGCTGGCCGTGGACGACCCCGCCGCCGATGACCGCGCCTGAGCCGGTGCCGGCGGGTCCCGTCCCGGGCGGACCCGGCATCCCGGTGCCCGAGTACGGCGCCTGGCTGCGGCGCGGCATCAGCCGCGACGGCGGGCCCCTGATCGAGGACGACGAAGTGGTGTGGCTGCAGGCCGGGCCGTACTACGCCGACAGCCGGGGCTTCGCCGGTACGACGTCCTTCGACGGCTCCCGGGTGCGCTTCCACCACGTCACGGGCGAGCCCGGCGAGGACACCGGCACCTTCCGGCGGGAGGGTGCGGACCTCGTCGAGTGGGGCACCAACCCGGACGGCGGCACCTTCCTGGAGGTCTGGACCCCGCTGCCCGGCGCCGACGGTGTCACCGGCTCCTGGTCCGGCCCTGACCACCACGTGGTGCGCGTCGGCCGGCACGTGGTGCACGTCGACTCCCGTACGGGTACGTACTGGCGGCTGTGACTCCGCGAGGGGCGCCGTGCCCGGCCGCCGGCGTCACGGTGCGTCGGCTCCCCGCGCGCCGGCGTCACGGTGCGTCGGACGAGTCCCGTCGCGTGCGGGTGTCGAGGACCCCGGCAGTGAACTCCGCCAGCTGCGCGCGCAGTTCCTCGCGCGGCACCCCCTTGTCTCCGACCAGGTAGGCGACGAGGTCGGCCCGGGTGGCGGCGAGCAGGGCGTGGGCGGTGAAGCCGGTGTCGGCCGGGCCCGGGATCTGCTCCAGCAGGTCCCGGAGCAGGGCGTGCCACCGCTCGTAGTGCGCCGTCCGGTAGGGGCTGTCCGCGCCGGTTCCCTCCAGGGCGAGCGCGAGGTGGCGGTTGTCGAGCTTGAAGCACAGGACGGCGTCCAGCAGGGCGGGCACGCGCCGGCGCGGCGGGGTGGTGGGCCCCAGCGGTGGCGGACCGTCCTCGACGGCGCTCCTGACCGGTTCGAGCCGTGCCTCGTACAGCGCGCCGATCAGCCCGGTGCGGTCGCCGAAGGCACGGAAGAGCGTTCCCTTGCCGACGCCCGCCGCTGCCGCGATATCGGCCATCGTCACGTCCTCGGGGCTCCGGCAGTGGGTGAAGAGCTCGTCGGCGGCGGCGAAGACGGCTGCCCGGTTGCGGGCCGCGTCCTTGCGGGGGCTGCGCTGTTCGGTCATCGATTCCTCCGGTTGCAATGCGGACCGGCGGTCCGTATCGTTCACCGAAGAAACGGACCGCTGGTCCGTATCGTACGGGACGGAGTACCCCCATGCCCACGACCACCGCACCGGCGGATCTGTACCGCCACGGCCTGCGCCTGCTCCTGGCCAAGGACATTCCCGGCTGGGTCGGCCTCTGGGCCGACGAGGGCGTGATGGAGTTCCCCTTCGCTCCCCCGGGATGGCCCGCACGGCTGGACGGCCGGGAAGCCATCGCCGCCTACATGCGCGACTACCCCGACCACATCGACCTGCACGACTTCCCCGACGTACGGATCCACGAGAGCACCGAGGCCGGGACCATCGTGGTCGAGATGCGCGGTGTGGGCCGCCTCGTCGCGACGGACAGCCCCTTCGACATGACGTACATCGCCGTCGTGACCGTCCGGGACGGACGGTTCACCTCCTACCGCGACTACTGGAACCCCCTCGCCGTCCAGGCGGCCGGGACGGACTTCACGGGGAGCGGCGCCCGATGAACCCCACCGGAACCACCCTGGTCATCGGTGCCACCGGCACCACCGGCGGCCGGACCGCCGCGCAGCTGATCGCCGCCGGCCACCGGGTCCGGGCGGCCGGCCGTCGAGCCACCCCGCTCCCGGGAGCGGACCCGGTCCGCTTCGACTGGTACGACGCCACCACCTTCGGCGACGCCCTCGACGGGGTCGACCGCGCCTACCTCGTCCCGCCCGTCGGCGATCCGGACCCGGCCGCGGTCATGCTGCCCTTCCTCCGGGAGGCCCGCGCCGCCGGCGTACGCCGCGCCGTCCTCCTCAGCTCCTCGGCCATCCCCGAGGGCGGCCCGGCGGTGGGGGCGGTGCACCGGGCGCTGCCCGGCCTGTTCGAGCAGTGGGCGGTCCTGCGGCCCTCCTGGTTCATGCAGAACTTCACCGGCACGCACGCACACGCCGACAGCATTCGCGCCGAAGGGCTCATCCGGACGGCGGCCGGGACCGGCCGGGTCGGCTTCGTCGACGCCGACGACATCGCCGCCGTCGCCGTACGCGCCCTGACGGACGACCGGGCACCCAACGCCGACCTGGTCCTGACCGGCCCGGAGGCACTCGGCCACGACGACATCGCCGCGATCGTCACCCAGGTCACCGGCCGCCCGGTGGTCCACCACCGCCTGGCCTACGAGGACATGCGCGACCGGCTGGCCGCGGTGATACCGGCGGAGTTCGCCGCGATGCTGGCCGCGATGGACCGCGCCATCGCCGAGGGGGCCGAGGACCGCACCACCGACACCGTCGAGCGCCTCACCGGCCGCCCGCCGAACCCGTTCCGGGTGGTCGCCGAACGGGAGCTGCGGGCCGGGCCAGTTCTGCGCGGATGAGCGTGTCGAGCCGCCGCCACGCCGGGGAGGACTCGTTGACGGTGCCCTGGACGAGGGCGGGGATGTCGGATTCCGCTCCCAGCCAGGCCGGTTCGTCGGGTCCGTAGCGGGCCCGGGTGGCCGCGGCGATCCGGTGGGCGAGGTCCTCGACGCGGGGGTCGTCGACGTCGAGGTCGTACGCCCGGTCGTAGTCGAGGAAGAGCTGCCGTGGCTCCGGATCGGCCAAGGTCCGGGCCTGATCGCGGAAAAGTGCGTCCGCGTGCTCCGCATGGGTGGCGAACACCAGGATCCACAGGTCGCGCTGCAGGTCCACCCAGCGAGGCGTGAACCCCCACGAGGCCAGGTGCTCCAGATGGGTGGCGACGCCCTCGGGCAGGGGCGCCAGACGCCCGGCGGCGAGCCGGCGCAGGCGCCCTTGTGTGGCCCGCAGGCCGCGGATGCGCACCCTGAGCTCGTCGTCGATCTCGCGCAGCGCCTGCCCGAACTCCTCGGGCGTCGCCGCGCGCAGGTCCCGGATGCGGGCCAGCGGGACGCCTGATTCGGCGAGCGTCCGGATCTTGATCAGGTCGATGGCGTCCTGGGCGCCGTACCGCCGGTAGCCGGACGCGTCACGTTCGGGCTCGGGAAGCAGGCCCTTGTCGTGATAGACGCGGATGGTCTTGACCGACACGCCGACGTACCCGGCCAGCTGCCCAATGGTGATCATCCCACCATCGTCCCACTTGACCCTTCCCCTGGGGCAGGGTTGCAGCATGGGGCCATGGCACACATGAATGTTGATCGTGAGACGTTGCGCGAGCTGGCCGACGAAGGCAACGAGGCTGCCCTGGACCGGCTGGCCGACCTGGCCGACGCGGAGGACGAGGTCGACCAGCTGAGTGAACTCCTGGACGAGGGGTCCGCTCGCGCCGGCTTCCTGCTGACCCGCCGCGCGGTCGCCTCCGGCGACCTGCGCGAGCTGCAACGGATCTCGGACGCCGGGTACGAGGAAGCCGGGAACGAGCTGGACCGGCTGCTGCGGGCACCGTCCGACGGACCTCGGGAGTGAGGAGCGGACCGGCGCGCCCCACACCGCCGGTCCGTCTCACCCGATGACCGCGGTCCTCACCCGAGGCCGGGGATGGTGGACACCACCAGGTCGATGACCTTGATGCCGATGAACGGCAGGATGAGGCCGCCGAGGCCGTAGACACCGAGGTTGCGGCGCAGGAGGTCGTGCGCGGAGGCGGGCTTGTAGCGGACGCCGCGCAAGGCGAGCGGGATCAGCGCGATGATGATCAGGGCGTTGAAGATGATCGCCGAGGTGATGGCGGAAGTCGGGCTGCTCAGCCCCATGATGTTGAGCGCGCCGAGCCCCGGGTAGGCGGCGGCGAACATGGCGGGGATGATCGCGAAGTACTTCGCGACGTCGTTCGTGATCGAGAAGGTGGTCAGGGCTCCTCGGGTGATGAGGAGCTGCTTGCCGACCTCCACGATGTCGATGAGCTTGGTCGGATTGGAGTCCAGGTCCACCATGTTCCCGGCCTCCTTGGCGGCCGAGGTACCCGTGTTCATCGCGACACCGACATCGGCCTGCGCGAGCGCCGGGGCGTCGTTCGTACCGTCACCCGTCATGGCGACCAGCTTGCCGCCGGCCTGCTCCCGCTGGATGAGGGCCATCTTGTCCTCGGGCGTGGCCTCGGCCAGGTACTCGTCGACGCCCGCCTCCTGCGCGATGGCCCGGGCCGTCAGTTCGTTGTCCCCGGTCACCATGACCGTACGGATACCCATGCTGCGCAGTTCGGCGAACCGCTCCCGGATGCCCTCTTTGACGACGTCCTTGAGGTGGATGATGCCGAGGACCCGCGGCCCGTCCCAGTCGTGGACCGCCACCAGCAGCGGGGTGCCCCCGGACTCGGACACGGAGGCCGACCATGCGACGGCCTCGGGCGGTACGGTCCCTCCCCGGGCCTCCACCCATTCGCAGACCTGCTTGACCGCGCCCTTGCGGATGGCGCAGCCGGCGCCGTTGTCCCAGCTCAGGTTGATGCCGCTCATGCGGGTGCGGGCGCTGAACTCGGTGAAGAGGGGGTTGCTCAGGGTCTCCCGGGCGACGGGCTGAAGCCCGTACCGCAGCGCCAGGTCCACGACGGACCGGCCCTCGGGGGTCTCGTCGGCGAGCGAGGACAGCTGGGCGGCGTCCGCGAGCTTGATCTGGTCGATTCCGGGGAGCGGGATGAAGGCCCCGGCTTCCCGGTTGCCGTGGGTGATGGTGCCGGTCTTGTCGAGGAGGAGGGTGTTCACGTCCCCGGCCGCCTCGACGGCGCGGCCACTCATCGCGATGACGTTGCGCTGGACGAGACGGTCCATGCCCGCGATGCCGATCGCGGAGAGCAACGCCCCGATGGTCGTGGGGATGAGGGTGACGAGGAGGGCGACCAGCACGGTCGTCGACTGGGCGGCGCCCGCGTACGAGGCCATCGGCTGGAGGCTGACCACGATCAGGATGAAGATCACCGTGAGGGCGGCCAGCAGGATGTTCAGTGCGATCTCGTTCGGCGTCTTCTGCCGGGACGCGCCTTCGACCAGCGCGATCATCCGGTCCATGAAGCTGTTGCCGGGGCGCGAGCTGACACGTACGACGATCGAGTCGGACAGCACGGTCGTACCGCCCGTGACCCCGGACTTGTCGCCTCCCGACTCCCGCAGCACGGGCGCCGATTCACCGGTGACGGCGGACTCGTCCACCATGGCCGCTCCGTCGACCACGTCCCCGTCGGCGGGGATCAGCTCCCCCGCCTCGACGAGGACGAAGTCGAAGGGCCGCAGCTCGGCGGGGGTCACCATTTCGGTCTCGGCGTGGCGCAGGTTCGTCCCGTACGTCCAGTGTTCGAGGCGGACCGCGACCGTGTCGGTCCGTGCCTTGCGCAGCGATGCCGCCTGGGCGCGGCCGCGGCCCTCGGCGACCGCCTCGGCGAGGTTGGCGAAGAGGACCGTCAGCCAGAGCCAGGCGCTGATCACCCAGGTGAAGACGGACGGGTGGATGAGCGCCGACAGCGTGGTGAGCACGGATCCGACCGCGACGACGAACAGCACCGGCTTCTTCACCAGCTCACGCGGGTGGAGCTTGCCCACGGCTTCCCAGGCCGATGCCGCCAGGAGCTCCGGCTCCAGCATGTTCACCTGACCGGAACGTTTCCGGGACGGCCGGTCGGCCGGAGTCCGCGGAGGGGTCCCGAGACCCGGAGGAACGTGGTGCGCGGTGGCGGGAGACATGAAGCGACCTTCTGGCTCGTGGATTCGGCTGGGCACCCCCCTCGGGCAAGGGGCAGGTGCGGGTGAAGCGGTGCGAGTGGGTGTCGCCGCCGGGGACTGTCTCCATCGACCCCCTCGGCCGTCCTATGGACATTCGATCTTCCCCGGCGGCGCAACAGGCAGGAAGCTACTGCCCGTTCCGGAGGCATCCGCCATCCGGTCCGGGGAATTGCCACCTTCTTGACGGCGGCGTACGAGCCGCGTCAAGCCGCCGCCAAGGGCCCGTCAATGCGAACCGCACGCTCGGGCAGCACACTCGAGCCGCCCGGCCCCCGGTATCCCCACACCGGAGAGCCGGACGGCTCATGTGTTGTGCGACAGATGACCGGCACGCGGTGGCACCGGTCCGTACCCCCACGGTGGGACCATGTGCTGCTGCTCCGGGCGATGTTCAGGTCACCGCCCACGAGCCACGTGCCGCGTGCCGCCGGTCCGTCTCCCGGTCCGTCGCCCCACCACTCTGCGCCCGGCCGACGACCCTGACAGCACTCCTTGACGGGTTCCTTCCGCACGCGAGTCGATCTTTGACGCAGCCCTGACGACCAGGGCGTTCCTCATGGCCAACCGGGCCGGACCCTTCAAGCCCTCGCCCACGCCCGCCACCACCCCGTGGAGCCCGGCGCCGTACGACTTCTCCCGGCCCTCGCCCTCGAGCAGCCCCGCACCCTGGCCTTCCCTCCCGCCCACCGCCACCCCGTAGGCCACCGGAACGGGACGAGCCGGAGGAGCTGCGGGAGGGAGCCCGCGCGGTCATTCCGGGTCGCGGTTGAAGCGCGCCATCGACCAGCGGTAGCCGAGCGCGATCAGGGCCACGCACCAGCCGATCGCGATCCACCCGTTGTTGCCGATCTCGGTGCCGAGCAGCAGGCCGCGCAGGGTCTCGATGGCCGGTGTGAAGGGCTGGTACTCGGCGATCGGCTGGAACCAGCCCGGCATGGTGTCGGCCGGGATGAAGGCGCTGGAGATCAGCGGGAGGAGGATCAGCGGCATGGCCATGTTGCCGGCCGCCTCGGGGTTCGGGCTGGCCATGCCCATGCCGACGGCGATCCAGGTGAGCGCCAGGGCGAACAGCGCGAGCAGCCCGAGCGCCGCCAGCCACTCCAGGGCCGTGGCGTCGGTGGAACGGAAGCCGATGGCCACGCCGACGGCGCCGACGAGGACCACGCTGGCGATCGACTGCAGCACGCTGCCGATGACGTGCCCGATGATCACGGAGCCGCGGTAGACCGCCATCGTCCGGAAGCGGTCGATGAGGCCCTCGGTCATGTCCATGGAGACGTAGACCGCGGCCCCGATCACGGTGCTGCCGATGGTCATCAGCAGGATGCCCGGGACGATGTACGCGACGTAGTCGGAACGGTCGGCGCCGCCGCCACCGATGCCGGCGCTCATCACGTCGCCGAAGATGTAGACGAAGAGCAGCAGCATCATGATCGGCGTGAGCAGCAGGTTCAGGGTCCCGGACGGGTAGCGCCACGCGTGGAGGAGGTTGCGGCGCAGCATGGTGGTGGAGTCGCGGAGGGCGAGGGTGAGGGAGCTCATCGGAGGTTCTCCTTGGCCTGGTTGGGCTGGCTGGGCTGGTTGGGGATGGTGTGGGCGCCGGCGGTGTGGGTGCTGCCGGTGAGGGCGAAGAAGACGTCGTCGAGGTCGGGGGTGTGGACGGTCAGTTCGTCGGCTTCGATGCCGGCGGAGTCCAGGCGGTCGAGGAGGGTGCGCAGTTCGCGCTGGCTGCCGTCGCTGGGGATCTGGAGGGAGAGGGCCTCGTCGTCCCGGGTGGTGTCGGGGAGGGCGAGGGCGGCGGCGCGGTGGGCGGCCGGGTCGGCGAAGCGCAGGCGGACGTGTCCGCCGGGGATGAGTCGTTTGAGTTCTTCGGCGGTGCCTTCGGCGACGATCTTGCCGTTGTTGAGGACGGCGATGCGGTCGGCGAGTTCGTCGGCCTCTTCCAGGTACTGGGTGGTGAGGAAGACGGTGACGCCGCCGGTGACGAGTTCGCGGATGATCTGCCACATGTTGTGCCGGGAGCGCGGGTCGAGGCCGGTGGTCGGCTCGTCGAGGAAGATGATCCGCGGGCTGCCGACCAGGGTCATCGCGATGTCCAGGCGGCGCTTCATGCCGCCGGAGTAGGTGGAGGCGGGCTTCTTCGCGGCCTCGACGAGGTCGAAGCGTTCCAGCAGCTCGGCCGTGACCCGCCGTCCCTCGCGCTTGGACAGGTGGTGCAGGTCCGCCATCAGGAGCATGTTCTCCTCGCCGGTGATCAGCCCGTCCACCGCGGAGAACTGCCCGGTGACACCGATCGCGGCCCGCACCGCCTGCGGGGCGGCGGCCAGATCGTGGCCGCCGACGTGGACCTCACCGGTGCCCGGACCGGCGGAGACGAGGGTGGAGAGGATCTTCACGGCGGTCGTCTTGCCCGCGCCGTTCGGGCCGAGCAGGGAGAAGACCGTTCCTTCGGGGACGGTCAGGTCGACTCCGTCGAGCACGAGCTTGTCGCCGTACGACTTGCGCAGCCCGACGGCGGAGACGGCGGCGGCCGGCGACGGGCGACCGCCACCGCGCTTGGATGTGGGCATGACAAATGAAGGCATGGGCCCTCCCGTTTCGATGGATTGAAGTGGTCGAGCGAATCAATGAGTTGAGTACTGCTCTTCTGCGCGGGCGATGAGCGGGGAGCAGGAGGCAGGCCGGCGGGACATCCGCGATCCGGCACCCCCGCGTGGACCAGCTCGACCATGGAACACCTCCTCCCCGAGCTATTCAGTGCTACCGACTACCGGTACAACGTAACGCCGGGTACCGGTACTTAGCAATACCGACTAGCGAGAGGGAGTGACACGCACCATCGGGGTCACGCCGGACCCACGCGGGGTCGCCCTTCGGGACCGCGTTGAGCATGGTGTCCACTCGCGGGCACGTCCGGGGCAAGCTGGTCATCACCGCCAACCGAAACCCGTCCGGAGACGCACGGCGGTGTCGCGGCTGCGGCACACCAGCGTCAACTCCGTGCCTGGAGCGACCCATTCGACACACCCGCCGGGCAGCCGGCGCCCTGGGCGTTGTACGGCGGTCGGGTGGAACCGCCGCCTCCGGCGGTGCGCGTCCGGCGAGCCGCCGAGGTGCCGCCGCGGCAGTGGCCGGAAGCTGTGGCCCGTCACGAAGGGTGACCGAGCCAGGGCGAGCAGCGGCAGAGGGGTCTGCATGTCGACATTCACATGGGGTGCGCGCAGGGTTCGAGGACGAGTCGCGCGAGGCGGCCGCCGGCGCCGCGCCGACCGGATCGGCGTGGCGGTGGCCCTCGGCCTGGCGCTCGCTGTGGCCCTGCCGGGAGCGGCACTGGCCGCCCCGGGCGATCCGGATCCCACGTTCGGCGGCGGCGACGGGATCGTGACCACCGACCTCGGCGCCTCCGAAGCCGCCGCCGACATGGTGGTGCAGCCCGACGGCAAGATCGTCGCCGTGGGCGGTGACGCATCGGACTTCATCGGCAATTTCGCGGCCGTCCGCTACAACGCCGACGGCAGCCTCGACACCACGTTCGGCAACGGCGGACGGGTGTCCACCGACATCGCGGGCGGCTCCGACACGGCCAACGGCGTCGCCCTCCAGGCCGACGGCAAGATCGTCGTCGTGGGCATCAGCGAGAACCTCGAAGGCGGCATCGCCTGGTTCACGGTGGTCCGCTACCACCCGGACGGCAGCCTGGACACGACCTTCGACGGCGACGGCAAGGCGGTCACCGACTTCGGGGGCGGTGGCGCCGACCAGGGCTCCGACGTGGCGGTGCAGGCCGACGGCAAGATCGTCGCCGCCGGCGGGGTCGGCGGGGTGTTCGCCCTGGCCCGGTACAACGCCCTCGACGGCAGCCTGGACACCACCTTCGACGGCGACGGCAAGGTGTTCACCGACTTCGGAGGTCTCCAGGAGGGCAGCACGGCGTACGGTCTGGCCCTGCAGGCCGACGGCAGGATCGTCGCCGCCGGCGACACGACCGAGGGCCTCGTACGGGACTTCGCGCTGGCCCGGTACAACGCCGACGGCAGTCCGGACACGAGCTTCAGCGGCGACGGCAGGGTGACCACCGACCTGGCGGCGATGGACACCGCCCAGGACGTGGCGGTGCAGGCCGACGGCAGGATCGTGGCCGTGGGCGGCTCCGGTGCGGGTGTGTTCTCGCTGGCCCGCTACAACGCCGGCGGCACCCTCGACACCACCTTCGACGGCGACGGCAGGGTGACCACCAACCTCGGTGGGCCCCAGGGCGGCAGCTCGGCGTACGACGTGGTCCAGCAGTCCGACGGCAAGCTCGTCGCCGTCGGTGGCGGCAACGGCGACTTCGCGCTGGCCCGCTACCTCACCAACGGCAGCCTGGACACGGGCTTCGGCGGGGGCGACGGCTCGGTCGCCACGAACCTCGGGGGCGCCGACCTGGCCCAATCGGTGGCGCTTCTGCCCGACGGCAGGCTCGTCGCCGCAGGCGGCGGCGGGGCGGGCGAGGACTTCGCGCTGGTCGGGTACGAGGGCGGCGGCACCACTCCGCCGCCTCCGCCGAGTGCGGACTTGGCCGTCACCGTGTCCGGTCCCGGCACCGTCAGCATCGGCGACCAGGCGACCTACACGGTGACCGTGCGCAACACCAGCACCACCACCCCCGCGACGGCGGTCACGCTGGCCGACACCCTCACCGGAGCCGGCGGCACCATCCTGTCGGCCGTGCCCGGCCAGGGCAGCTGCACGAGGACCGCCACCAGCGCGAGCTGCACCCTGGGCACCCTCGCCGCCGGCGCCTCCGCCACCGTGACCGTGGTGGCCGAGCCCCGCAGCACCGGCACCCTCTCCGACACCGCCACGGCGGACGCGGCGGAGACCGACCCGGTGCCCGGCAACGACAGGGCCACGGCGAACAGCACCGTGAACAACGCCCGCGGCTGCACGATCATCGGTACCAGCGGCGCGGACACCCTGAACGGCGGCTACTTCGCCGACGTGATCTGCGGTCTCGGCGGCAACGACACGATCCGCCCGGGCTACGGCAACGACACCGTCCACGGCGGCGCGGGCAACGACAACATCGACGGCGGCTACGGCGACGACACGCTGGTCGGCGGCGCCGGGAACGACACCCTGCTGGGGTACTACGGCAACGACCGGCTCAACACGGTGGACGCCGTCGCCGGCAACGACACGGCGAACGGCGGCCTCGGCACCGACACCTGCACGACCGACCCGGGCGACGCCCGCATCAGCTGCCCGTAGGCCGTCTCTTCCGGATCCGGGTCTGCGCCCCGGGCGGGACCGGCGTCCTCGACGCCGGCCTTCCCGCCCGGGGCGCACTCGCGGGACACTGTGACCGACGCCTGAAGCGGATCCGGATGGCGCAACGCCTCTGGCTCCCGTTCCGGACATCGATCAGCATGAGGGCAGCGGGACCGGCGGACGAGATGGGCACGCATGCGCGCCACCGAGAGCGACCAGGACTATCCCTTCGCTGCCACGAACACGGCCGCGGCACTGCTGGACGCCGCGGGGACGGTCCTCGCATGGACACCGGCGGCCGAAGCCCTCCTCGACCGCCGGTCCGCGGACGTGTGCGGCCGGCCGGCACGGGACCTCCTGGCGGACGCCGGCAGCTGGGAAGCCGTGCTGGCCCAGGCCGGGCAGGGTCGGCAGGAGGGCCGGGAGGACTGGGCGGACCGGCAGGGCCAGGACGGCCCGGTGGGCTGGGAGGGCCGGGCCACGCTGCGGCACGGCTCAGGACGTGAGCTGGAGATCGGCTTGCGCGTCATCCCGCTGAACGACGGCGCTCGCGAGGGCACGGCCCGCTGCCTCGTACTCGGCGCACCGCTGGAGCTGGTCGCCCGCTGGCGGCAGGACCATGCCTTCACGCAGGAACTGTTCCTGCAGGGCCGCGTGGGCCTGGCCGTCTTCGACGCGGACCTGCGCCTGCTGCGGACGAACTCGCACCTGCTGCCGTACACCGGGGTGCCGATCGACCTGTCCGGCCGGCGCCTGGCCGACTTCCTGTGGGCGGAGGACGCGCGGATCATCGACGACCGGCTGCGGGAGGTCATGCGCAGCGGGATCCCCCTGGTCGGTCTCAACACGACGGTGCGCACCCTGGACGACCCGAGGGGCGGCCGGGTGGTGACCATCCAGGCGTTCCGGCTGCAGGAACCCGACGGGCATCCGATGGGTGTGGCGGCGGTGTTCACCGACGTCACCGACCACGAGCGGTCGCGTGGGCGGCTGGACCTGCTGTACCGGGCGACCGGAGCGCTGGGCGGTTCGCTGTCCGTCCTGCGCACCGTGGAGGACCTGGTCAAGGTCCTGACGCCCGCGTTCGGCGATTGCGCGGCGGTGGATCTCGCGGAGACCGTTCTGACCGGTGGTGAACCACCCGCTGACGGGCGGCTCACGCTGCCCCTGATCCGGCTGGCCGTCGCCGGAGCGGAATCGGCGGCGCTGCGTACGGGGACGGCCCAGTTCCCCGCTCCTCTCGCCGCGGCCGTTCCCGACCCGGGCGGGACCGAGGCGGGCGGGACCGAGGCGGGCGGGCCCGAAACGGTCGCGCCCCAGGAGCGGGGGTGCCGGGGAGAGCTGATCACCAGCCTCGGAACCCGGTCCACCGGGCCCGGGGACGACGCGGCCCCGGAGTGGGCCACGACCGTCCCGGGTGCCCATTCGGCGATGACGGCGCCGCTGTGCGCACGGGGCATCAGGTTCGGAAGGCTCACCCTCTGGCGCACGGGGGACGCTCCCCCACCGGACGAGGACGACCTGGCCCTGCTGGAGGAGATCGCCGCCCGTGCGGCCGTCGCCGTGGACAACGCGCGGCGGTACACCAAGGAACGCCGCACCGCCGTGGGCCTGCAGCGCAGCCTCCTGCCGCCGGCCACCTCGGAGCGGCCCGCGCTGGAGGCCGCCGGTCTCTACCTGCCCGCCGACGCGGACAGCGGAGTGGGCGGCGACTGGTTCGACGTCATCCCGCTGTCGTCGGCCCGGGTCGCCCTGGTGGTCGGCGACGTCGCCGGTCACGGGCTGCACGCCACGGCCATGATGGGCCGCCTGCGCAGCGCCGTACGCGCGATGGCGGACCTGGAACTGGAACCGGAGGAACTCCTGGCGCACGTGGACGACATGGTGCTCCAGGTCGCCGCCGAGGCCGAGAGCGACGACCCGGACGACGCCGACGCGGGCATACCGGTGCCCAGCGGACCGGCCGGGGCCACCTGCCTGTACGCCGTCTACGACCCGGTCACCCGAACGTGCGTCATGGCGAGCGCCGGGCACCCGCCGCCGGCCGTGGTCAGCCCGGACGGCACGGTGGAGTACGTCGAACTGAGCCCCGGCCCGCCCCTGGGGGTCGGCGGCTGGCCCTTCGAGCCGGTCGAACGCGAACTGCCGCCGGGGAGCGTGCTCGCCCTGTACAGCGACGGCCTGATCGAGCGCGGCGAGGGGGACATCGACCAGGGCATGGACGACCTGGCGCAACGGCTGCTGCGCGCGGACGTACTCGGCCGGCCGCTGCGTCAGGCCCGGCACGACATCGTGGAAGGGCTGCCGCCGGGCAGGCTGAGGGACGACGTCACCCTCCTGTTGGCCCGTACCCGGGCGGTGGATCCCGGCTCCCTCGCGACCTGGTGGCTGGAGGCCGACCCGGCGGTCGTCGGTGACGCGCGCCATCTCGTCCTGGACCAGCTGACCGCCTGGGACCTCGACGAGCTGGCCTTCAGCACGGAGCTCATCGTCAGCGAGCTGGTCACCAACGCCATTCGCCACGCGGGCGGCGCGGTCCGCCTCCGCCTGATCCGGGCGGACACCCTGACGTGCGAAGTCTCGGACGCCAGCAATACGCAGCCGAGGATGCGGCGTGCGAGGAGCTCCGAGGAAGGCGGTCGCGGCCTGTACATCGTCGCCCAGCTATCGCACCGCTGGGGCAGCCGCTACACCAGGGGCGGCAAGACCGTCTGGTCCGAACAGAACCTGCCGCTTGCCTGATCGACGGGAATGCGCGGAAGTCCGGCGGAGCATTAAGGGGGAATCAACCGAACCTTAAGGCTGCCTGCGGTCTTCTCGTTCCCGCGTCGGTCAAGAGGGTCGGCCTGAACGCTGCACGCGTCGATCGCCTTCAGCGGGACGGCGTCCACCTGCGTCTTTGAACGTACTCCACGAGCCTCCAGCCGCTGCGGCATTCCATGCGCAGCACTCCGAAACCTCCGCACCGCCGGATTTGTAATGCCGCGACAAGGAATGAACTGGCGTGTGGCGCCGGGCGTATGCAGGACGGGGGAGACAGCGTCCATCGGATCGAGGAGTGTCAATGTCCCGCAAACGGACTATGAGTGTGATGAAGAAGCTCGTGCTCTCTGTCACCACGGGAACCCTGGTGACCGGAGGCGTCATCGTGACAGTGGCGACCGGCAATGCCTCCGTCCCCGACGTCGTGTGCCCGGGGTCGACGGTGACGTTGTCGGGCGAGGCGGGGCCGCCGGCGGCGACCAGCGGGACGTTCCCCGTCGGCACGAAGCTCAAGGTGACGAACCTCGACAACGGCCAAGCCACGACGGTGACGGTCAACGGTCCCTCAGGCAGCTGCGTCCTCCTCAACAACGCGGCCTTCGACAAGGTCCGCGAGCCCGGCAAGAACCTCATCCGCCGCGCACGCGTCGAGCGGGTGGGCGGCGGCGGCGCGCCGGCCGCGGGCGCGCCGGGCACGACAGGTGGGGCGGGCACGACAGGCGGATCGGGCACGACAGGTGCGGCGGGTGCATCCGGTGCGGCGGGTGGCCAGGCGCCGCCGGCCACCGGTGAGGTGGTGTGCCCGGGGTCGACGGTGACGTTGTCGGGCGAGGCCGGCGCCCCGGCGGCGACCAGCGGAACGTTCCCCGTCGGCACGAAGCTGAAGGTCACGAACCTCGACAACGGCCAAGCCACCACAGTGACGGTCAACGGTCCCTCAGGCAGCTGCGTCCTCCTCAACAACGCAGCCTTCGACAAGGTCCGCGAGCCCGGCAAGAACCTCATCCGCCGCGCACGCATCGAACGCGTGAGCTGAGGCTTTTGGGCCACTGAAGCCATGGCGGGGACACGGGCCACACCGTCCCCGCCATGGCGCCGAGGGCGGTGGAGCGAGGGAGCCGAGCGCCTCGGTCCGCGCGGCCCCGGCCCGCGGCGGTCTCGCCGCGGGATCGATCGGCTGGGTGCACTGTGCCGCCGCCCCGTGCGTCAGGCCGCGCCTCGAACCGATCACGCCCTAGCGTGGCCCGGGAGACAATCCCGGGCGGACCGCCGCCGGGATGCAGGCCCTACGGAGGCACCCTTGACCACGTCCCCCGCCCTCGCCGAGCTCACCGGGGACTACGTCCTCGACCCCGCCCACACCCGGATCGGCTTCATCGCCCGCCACGCCATGGTGACCAAGGTCCGCGGCGCGTTCCACCAGTTCGACGGCACCGCCCACCTGGACGGCGCCGACCCGGCCCGCTCGACCGCCCAGCTGGTGATCAAGGCCGAGAGCATCGACACCGGTGTCGAACAGCGCGACCAACACCTGCGCACCAACGACTTCCTGGACGTTCCCCACTTCCCCGACATCACCTTCCGCACCACCGCGGTCGAGTCGCTCTCCGGCACCGAGTACCGCGTCACCGGTGACCTGACCATCAAGGACACCACCCGCCCGATCAGCATCGACTTCGAGTACACGGGCACGGCGGTCGACCCCTTCGGCAACCGGCGCGTCGGCCTGGAGGGATCGGTGAGCATCTCCCGCAAGGAGTACGGCGTGACCTGGAACGCGGCCCTGGAAGGCGGCGGCGTCCTGGTCGGCGACAAGGTCGTCCTGGAGTTCGACATCTCCGCGATCAAGCAGGATTAGGCCTCTTCCGGGAGCCTCGCCGCCACGGGGGTCGAGTACCGGGCACGGCTGAGCTACCGAGGCCTCGTCCAGCTGCTCGGCTCGGTCAAGGCCGGGCAGCCGTCGGTGGTCCTCGGGAGCGCTCTCACCGCGCCCGGGTCGCCCGAATGCGCCACGGGGACCGGGCCGGAGCGTGGGCGGGCGGAGGTTCGATCCGCGGCGCATGACGGTCGTCACACCGCCTCCTCCACGGGGACGGGAAGACCGGTCGCGGAGACGGCCTCGTTCGCGGCTGCGGCCAGCTGGTCGTCGTCCTGGTCGGTCCCGGCCCAGGCCACGTGGCCGTCGGGGCGGACGAGTGCGGCGCGTACCCCGTTCCAGGCGGCCGGCAACGGGGTGGGCGCCGCGGTGTGGACGGCGGCTCCGGGCCGCGACAGGCGGGCGCCGAGCGTGCCGCAGGGCGTGAGGTCGAGCAGGAGGTGCGCGTCCGGGCGCAGGAGGGTCAGCAGTCCCCGGTCCGTGCCGGTGACGGCCAGGTCGGGGGCGCGGGTGCCGGTGAGCGGGTGCGCCCCGGGATCGGCGGCGGGGTAGCGGACGGAGAGGCCGGTGAGCCGTTCGGACAGGGCGCGGCCGAAATCCGGCCCGGTGGCGATCAGCCCGTCGAGCAGGGAGCGCAGGGCGAGTCCCTCGGGGGTGAAGGTGGTCATCAGCGCGGTCTGGGCGCGGCTGTGCTCCATCAACTGGACGCCCACCGGGTGGCGTTCGGTGTGGTAGGTGTCGAGCAGGCCGTCCGGCGCCCGGCCGCCGAGGGTCGCGGCCAGCTTCCAGCCGAGGTTGTGCGCGTCCTGGATGCCGACGTTCATGCCCACTCCCCCTGCGGGGTAGTGCTGGTGGGCGGCGTCGCCCGCCAGCAGGACGCGGCCTCGGCGGTACGCGGCGGCCAGTCGGGTGGCGTTGCCGAAGCGGGAGAGCCAGGACGCATCGCGCATGCCGAAGTCCTCGCCGGTGACGGCGGTGACCTTCTGCCGCAGCTCCTCCGATGTGAGGTCGCCGGGCCACTCGGTGGTGAGGCTGTCGGGGCTGACGCCGACGATGCGGTGGCGCCCGCCGGGCAGCGGGGCGATCAGCACCCCGCCGTGGCGGGTGAAGGCGCCGAAGCCGGTCCGCGGCGGGTCGTCGAGGGTGACGTCGCCGAGCCAGCCGACGACCGTGGACGGAGTGCCGGGGAAGTCGATGCCGGCGGCGGTGCGCACGGTGCTGCGGGTGCCGTCGCACCCGACGAGGTACGCCGCCCGCGTCTCGTACGGGCCCTGCGGTCCCTCCACCCGGACGGTCACCGATCCCGGGCCCTCGGTGAACCCGGTGACGCGCTGCCCGCGGAGGATGGTCGCCCCCAGCGAGAGGGCGAATTCCTGGAGCAGTTCCTCGGTACGGGCCTGCGGCAGGAAGAGGGTGTACGGGTACGGGGTGTCCAGGTCCCGGAAGTCGAGCCGGGTGTCGAGCATGGCGAAGTGGCCGTTCGGAATGCGCAGGCCCTCGGCGAGGAAGGGCCGGTGCGCCCCGCGCGAGGCCAGGACCTCGATGGTGCGGGGGTGGATGGTGAGCGCCTTGGAGCGCTGGTCGATCTCCGTGCGCGGTTCGATGACGGTGACCGGGACCCCGCCGAGGCGGAGTTCGGCTGCGAGCCAGAGGCCGACGGGGCCGCCGCCGGCGATGAGGACGTGCTGCTGCTGATGCTGGTGTTCCATGACTGCTCCCCAGTTCCTTGGTCAGTGACCAACAACCTCTGTCCGCAGTAAACTAGGTCAATGACCAACAGGCAAGCGGCGGGCGGCAGGCTCGAACCCGGCAGCGTGATCCGGGCGGCGTTGGAACTGCTGGACGAGAAGGGGCTGGAGGCGCTGTCCACCAGGGCGGTGGCCGAGCGGCTCGGCGTACGGATGAACACCGTGCTGTGGCACGTGAAGACCAAGGCCCGGATGCTGGAGCTGATGGCGGACGCGGTGGTCGGCGAGGTCCCGCTGGACGGCCTGCCCGAGGAGCCGGACCGGCGCGCCGGCGAGCTGGTCCGCCGCTACCGCCGCGCCCTGCTCGCCCACCGGGACGGGGCGGCCCTGGTCGTCGGCACCTACGCCGCCGAACCGCACACCCTGAGCCTGGCCGAAGCGATCGTCGGCTCGCTCCTGGACGGCGGCCGGAGCGAGCGGGAGGCCGCCTGGACCACATGGGCGGCCATCTACTTCACCCTGGGCCTCACCCAGGAGGAGCAGGCGGCCGCGCGGCAGCCCCTCGGCAACCGGCTGGCCGAGGCGGTCTCCGAGGCGAGCCACCCCGCCCTCCACCGCACGTTCGACCACCTCGCCGCCGACTCCTTCGACGACCGGTTCGAGTTCGGACTGGACGCGGTCCTCGGCCGGCGCTGAGCCGCGCGGGCGAGCCGGCGCCCGGGGCGGGATCCGTTCCGCGGCGGGCGGGGGAAGACCACGCGCAGCCTCTGGACCCCCGTTGCCGCGGCCTGCTCTGCTCCACGCGCACGGACGCGTCGTCGTGCGCCTGCGTGGCGGTAGCGGTGAGCACCTGGGCCATCTTCGCCCGGGCCGCGCCGTCCCGGACGTCCCCGATGCGCCGCAATGCGGTCAACGCCGCCTCCTGCACCGCGCCTTCGGCGTGCGCGGTCGCGCTGAGCCTGCTCGGATACGGCCCGGCGGCACCTGGGGCGAAAGGGCTCCGCAGGGTCGTGGTGGGGCGCTAGCCTGGGCCTGCCGGACGCTCGATGTGGGGGGTGCCGATGGCGGGCCGCGGGATGGGCGCACAGGGCGGCAGACAGCGCCGACTGTGTCTGATCGTGGACGTGGAGAAGTACAGCGGGCGCAGCCATCAGGCCCAGATGCGGGTGCAGGACGGGGTCGCCCACGCGCTGGACTACGCCTGTGAGCGGGGCGGAGTGCGCTGGCAGGGGTGCGAGCGGCAGGACCGTGGCGACGGTCAACTGCTCCTGCTGCCCGCCGGGGTGGACGAGGCGAAGGCCGTGCCCGGACTGGTGCAGGGGCTGCGGGACATGCTGCCCGTGCTCAACGCCCGGGCGGCGGCCGACGAGCAGATCCGACTGCGCGCCGCGCTCGCGCAGGGGTCGGTGCAGCGGGCGCCGCTGGGCTTCGTCGCCTGGTCGGTGGAGCTGGCGTCGCGGCTGCTGGACTCCGCGGAACTGCGTACGGCGCTCGCGGAGTCGGCGGGCAGCGACATGGCGCTGATCGTGTCGGCCGACCTGTACGCGGACACCTTCGCGACCGGTGCGGGCGGTCTGACCGGCTCGGCGTTCCGTCCGGTGCGGGTGGACATCCCGGAGAAGCGGTTCTCCTCGGACGCGTGGATCAGTGTGCTGCCCCGGGGCCGTACGGCTCCCCTCGGGGTGGCGGTTCCCCCGCCGGGCGCGCGTGCGGCCCGGCGCGGCCGCGGTGTACGGGCGGGCGGCGCCGCCCTCGGCGTGTCCGGGACGTACATGCTGGTCAGGGCACAGCACCAGCGGGACCCCGAGGGCCACACCACGGACTCGCACGACCAACACGACCAGCACGAGGAACACGTCCAGCGGATCGGCGAGGAGTTGGCGGACATGAGCCATGACGGCCACGAGGGCGAGCAGACCTGGGACGACGGGCACCTCTCCGAGAACGAGGTGATCGAGTCGGCCGACGGGACGGGCTACACCTCGGTCTCGGACTACGTGCACGGCGAGAACGGCCACGAGCCCGACCCGCATCCCGTGGCGGACTGGGACGACGACCACGGCCATGACCGGTGGTGAGGATCAGGTCGAGGCGGCCCTGAAGTAGAGCTCCTCGCACAGCTCGCGGGCCGTGCGGGCGTGGCGTTGCAGGACCCGTGACGGCCCCGATTCCAGCTGCCGCCACCGGGCCGCCGCCTCGGCTGCCGTACGGGCCGCGTGCGCGGATGCCGAGGCCGATGCCGATCCCGATGCGGTCGTACCGGGGGTCGGTTCCGGCAGGCCGAGGCAGGCGGCCGTCGTCGTGCCGGTGGCCAGGCGGAGCAGGGCCTCGGTGTCGGGCCCGGACAGGCGGAGCCGCCCGGCCGCGAAGTCGGCCAGCGCCGGGGCGAGTTCGGTCTGCCGCAGCAGCGGGTGGCGGCGCAGGGCGGCGACGCCGGCGCGCAGGTCGTCGAGGGCGCGGCGGGCCGCCGGGGCGAGGGCGACGTCACCGAGCGCGATGCGGGCGGCCTCGTCGAGCAGGCCGAGGGAGGCGGCGGCCCGCAGCCGGTCGGCGGCCGCGACGAAGCGCTGCCGGATCTCGTCGACGAGCGCGTCGATGCCCGAAGCCTCGCGCAGCGCCGCCAGCAGGGGCCGGGCGCCGGGACCGGCCAGGGTGGGTACGGCGTCCACGGCGGCGCTGATGCCGTAGCAGCCCAGCAGGTCCAGTACCCGGGCGCGGCCGGGCATGTCGAGGGGACCGTCGGCCCAGTGCAGGAACTCCTGCGGGGAGTACAGCGCCTTGTCCAGGTCTTCGCGCGGCGCGGTCGCGAGCCGCCGCAGCAAGGCGGCGTCGGCCTCGGTGAACTCCTCGCCCAGCGCCGTCTGCGCCAGCAGCCCCGCCACGGGCACGACACCGGACAGCAGGCCGGTCAGCCGGGCGGTGTAGGTGGCGGCGACGCGGCGGGCCCGGGGCCAGGGGTCGCCGGTACCGTCGCCGAGCTCGTCGATGCGGCTGAGGACGCCGACGACGTTGAGGGCGGTCATCCGGTCGTGCGCCTGGCGGCGCAGCGCCTCCAGCGCCTCCGCGTCCCCGGCGCCGGGGTGCGGCATGACGTACAGCAGCGCGTCGGCGGCGCCGAGCGCGCGCAGCGCGATGCCGTCGAGTCCGCTGAGGGTGTCCATGCCGGGGGTGTCCACCAGCATCCACGGGCGGTCCGGGTCCTGGCCGCCGGCGGTCTCGACGACGATCTCCTCGATCTCCTCGCGGGTCGAGCCGAGCAGGGTCAGGTCGCGGGGGACACCGCCACCGGGGCGGCCGGGTACGTGGTAGCGGCGGCCGTCGGTCCGGCGTACCTCCAGGCGGTTCTGCACACCGCCGCGGAACCAGGCGACCAGCGTGGTGCATTCGGTGGCCCCGGTGGCGGCCAGGCGGCGCCCGAGCAGGGCGTTGACGAGGGTGGACTTCCCCGCGTTCATCCGGCCGCCGACGGCGATGCGCAGGCCGGGTTCGGCCAGCCGCAGCCGTACGGCGGCCAGCACGGCGGCGACGGGCGCGTCGGGCGGCAGGTACGGAGCGGCGGCCCCGCACAGCGCGTCGACGCGCCCGCACAGCTCACCCGCGGACACCCCGGCGGGGGCGGTCACGCGACCACCCGCCCGAGGGCCGCGGGCAGCGCAAGCACCCCGGACCCGGCCCCGACGACGGCACCGGACCCGCCGGGCAGCGCCCATGGGCCTGCGGCCCGGCGCGGGGCGTCCGCGGAAACCGCGGCCGGGCCGCCGGGGCGGCCCGCGGTCATGCGGAGTCCGGCTTCGGCTCCGGGACGGCGGCGGCGGCCGCGGCGGCGGCCGGGTGGCCGATGGCGGCGGCGAGATCACGGCCCCGGGTGATCAGCTCGCCCAGGGCGGCCGCGCGGCGCCGGGCGCGTTCGCGTTCCTTGGCGAGCTGTTCGCGGTCGGCCGCGAGGTTGCGCTGGAGTTCTTCCAGTTCGCCCTCCAGGAGCGCGCGCTGTGCGGAGACCTGGTCGGTGATGCGGGAGGCGATGCGTTCGCTGACGTCGTCGACGGTGCGGGTGATCTCCGGCGGGATCTCGGTGGTCAGTTCGGCCACCATGCGGTGTGCGTAGCGCATCGCGTCGCCGCGTACCCGGCCGAGGTCGGTACGACGCTTGCGGCGGTTGGAGAGCAGCGCGATCATGCCGAATCCGGCGGCGAGCGGCAGCAGGACCCCGCCGGTGGCCAGCGCCGTCACGGTGGCCGCGAGACCGCCCGCGCCCCAGGCGGGCATGACCCGCTCGACGAGGGCGAGGGCGCCGCTGTTGTCGTGGCCGGTGCTGACCAGGGTGGGGAGCGCGTCCAGCCGTTCGGGGCGGGCGAGGGCGAGTTCGGCGACGGCCGGACCGGCGTCCAGCCGGCACTGGTGCTCCATGAGGGCGACCAGCCGGGCGACGCCGTCCCGCGTGGCATTGTCCAGGTCCAGCCAGATGGCCTCGACGCCGGCCTCCAGGTCCCGGGGCAGTTCGGTGGCGAGGTCGGGGCCCGAGGACGCGGCGATCTTCTCCTCGGCGAGCTGGCGCAGGTCGTTGACGTTGCGCTGGAAGCCGACGCGGAGCCTGCGTTCGAGCTCCCGAGCCGCCTGGCGGAGGTTGCCGCGCCAGGTGGCGTCGGAACGCTGGAGGGCGCGCAGGGCGTCGCGGTGGCCGCGTACCTCTTCCTGGAGAGTGGGGTCCTGGGCGAGGGAGCGCAGCCGGCGTTCCTGTACGGCGGCGAGCGGGGCGAGCACGGAGAGCGTGACGTGCAGGGCGTTGGCGAGCCGCAGCCCGGCGGCCTCCTCGGCGATCCGGCCGGACAGCGCCTCGGTCAGCGGGCCGAAGCCGCTGGCCTCCAGGCGGCGCGCGGCGGTCTCCCGGTCACCGGCGGCGGTCGCCGCGTCCGCGTCCTCCTTGGCCCGGCTGCTGACGGGGAACCAGGGGGCGGCGGCGTAGCGGGGGGCGTGCTCGGCGAGGAGTGCACGGTTGCGTTCCAGTACGGCGGGCCACTCGCGGTACTTGTCGGTCTGGGTCAGGACGAAGACCACCTCGGCGATGCGTTCGGTGGCCTGCTCCAGGAAGCGGAGTTCGGACGCGGTCAGCTCGCTGGAACCGTTGACGACGAAGATCAGGGCGTCGGCCTGGGAGAGGGTCGCCATGGTGATCCGGGCGTGGCCGGCGACGAGCCCGCCGACGCCGGGGGTGTCCACGAGGGTCAGCCCGGAGGCGAGCAGGGGTGCGGGGACACCGACCTCGACGTGGTGGACGTCGTCGCGGCGGGCGGTCTGGGTGACGGGGTCGACGGCCGCGTACTCGGCGATGTCGGCCGGATCGACGGTGAGCGGGGCGGAGTCGCCGGTCAGGTGGGCGACGGCGGTGGGCCTTTCGGCGTGCCGGACGACGAGGTGGACGCCGGTGGCGACGTCGACCTCCACGGGCAGCAGGCCCCGGTGCCCGATCAGGGCGTTGATCAGGGAGCTCTTGCCGCGCTTCTTCTCACCGACGACGACGAGGGAGGCGGCGCCGGACCGGATGCGGGCCGCCTCGGCGCGGACGGCGGCGGCGAGTTCCGGGGAGACGGGCGCGCCGTCGGGGGACGAGCCGTGGGAGCCGTCCGCGGCGTCGGAGCGGGCGGCGCGGTCGAGGAGGACGGCGGCGTCCCCGACGAGGCGCAGCACCTCGGCGGCGCGGGGGTGGGCAGGGTGGTTGTCGGTCATGCGGACCCTCCTGGGTGGGAGCGGTGCGGGTCGCCGGGGCCGGAATCCGATGGGGCGTCGGGGTCGGGGTCGGGGTCGGCAGCGGGGCCGGCGGCGTCCTGTGCGCCGGCGGCGGGTGCTGCACCGGGGCCGGTGCCGGTGCCGGCTCGGCCGCCCGCGTCGGGGGCGAGGGCGCCCCACGCCCCGGCCGGGCCACCGGGGCCGGAAGGCGTGCCGGGGCGGGCGTCGCGGCCCGCCGGCCCGCCGGTGGCGGGAGTTGCGCCGCCGCCCGGGCTGTTGGCCGTACGGGGGCCGGGGACCTCACCGGAACCGGTATCGGACCCGGGAGCCGAGCCGGGAGCCGAGCCGGCGGCGGGTGGGGTGCCGGCATCGGCGGCGGGGGTGCCGAAGGCGCCGAAGTAGCCTTCGAACGAGGCTTGTTCGGCGTCCACCTCGCGGGGGCGGCCGAGGAGACCCGGGGCGGGCGGCTCCGGCTCGTACGCCGCGCTGCCCGTCAGGTACGACCCGGTGTCGGCGGGACGACGGACGGTACGGTGCTGCGGCGCGGGCCGGGGGCGCGGGGCCGGTGGCCGCTCGTCGGAGCGGTCCCCGTCGACCACGGACCGCCAGACCTCGTTCGCCCGTGCCCGGAAGCTCTTCCGGGCCTCCTCCCGGGGGCGGCGCTCCGTCCCCCGCGCCGGCTTCGGTTTCGGGTTCGCGGCGGCGGCCGGAGCAGGGGCGTGGGCAGGGGCCGGAGGGGCCGGTGCCGCCGTGCGCGGCGTACGGCGGTACGCGGTGACGTCCGCGCAGCAGGCGTGCGTCAGACCCGGCTCGCGGGCGTCGCGCGACCGCTGCCAGCCGGTGGTCAGGACGCAGTCCGCCATCGGCCCGGCGGCGAGGGCGGCGTCCCACAGGCCGTGTGCGTGCCCCGCCGGCAGCAGGTGGACGTCCGCGGGAAGGGCCGGCAGCCAGTGCCGCGCGGCGGCGGGGTCGGCCGGCCGCCCGCGCTCCGCCCAGGGCGCCGCCGCCGCGGTGCTGGTGAGGGTCTGCGCGTCCGATGCCAGGGCGACGTCCCAGACCGGGGCGGCCCAGGTCCGGTAGGTGGCGCCCGCCCAGTGCGGGAACGACGCCTCCAACTCGTCGAGGCCCGGCAGGTCGTGCGCGGCTGCCCGGTCCGGGTGGTGCCAGCCGACGAACCCGTACAGCGGCCTGCCGTGCTCGTCGTGCGCCATCTCGGGGCCCAGCAGCGGCACCGGGCAGGCGACGCCGACCAGAACCCCGTACCTGCCCCGGTAGAGGACGAAGCGGGGCGCGTCGTCGAGCCGCGTACCGCCGGCGACCAGGGCGAGGACCGTGCGTCCGAGTGGTCCCCCGGGCGTCGCCCCGTCGGGCAGCGCCCGCCACCAGCGGTCGATCCGGTACGTACGGCCGTAGACGACGGCCGACCAGCGGCCGCCCGGCTGCGGTCCGGGGCCGCCGTGCCCTTCGGTGTGTTCCGTGGACATCGCCGTCAGCCGATCTGGAGCTTGCCGGAGCGGTAGATGGGCATGTACCGCAGCTCCTCGACGAGTTGTTCGGCGCGGACGCGGGCGGCGGTGACCCGGGCCTGCGCCTCGCCGTGCAGTTCGCGGCCGGCGGCGATCTCGGCGTCCACCCGGTTGATCTCGCCCTTCTTGAAGTAGTTCCTGATCTTGCCGCCGCTGCGCAACCCGGCCAGTTCCTGCGCCTGTTCGTCGAGCTGCCGCTCCACGGCGCGTACGTGCTCCTCGCCGTGGCGGACGATGCCCTCGTCGAGGTAGTGCAACAGGGCGAAGATCATGGGGTGGTGCAGGTTCTGCGGGTCGACGAGCGTCGGGTCCACGGTGACGGGCGAGGCGCCGCCGAAGCTGCCGAGCTGTACGGGGCAGAGCATGGCCGTGACGCCTTCGGAGTCGATGACCTTGACCAGCTTGGAGAGGTTGCGCGCGGTCTTCTCCAGGGCCTCGTGGGTGGGCAGCCCGGAGATCGTCCCCAGCAGGTCGGCCTTGGTGACCAGCACGACGATCGAGGGCGAGGGCTCGCCCCGCTGCCGCCGCTGGTCGCAGACGTTGGAGATGGCGCGGGAGAAGCGGGCGATCTTCATGGGGTCGGCGGCGGGGTTGAGGTGGGCCGGGGTGTCGTCGGCGACCCAGCGGCCCACGTGCTGCCCGTCCAGGACGAGGAAGATGCTGTCGGAGCGCTCCAGGCGTGCGGTCAGGGTGGCGATGTCGGCGGGGGCGCCCTCGCCGCCGCGCTGGGTGGCCGCGCCGCCGCGGAAGTCCTGGCAGTCGAAGTCGACCAGCGAGGTCACGCCGTGGCGCAGGACGAACTCGTAGTCGGTCGGGTCCTCGTTGTTCGGCGCCGGCAGTCTGCCGTCGGCGCACAGCTTCTCCCAGGCCTCGGCGAGGTCGAGGTCGGTGTCCGGGTCGGTGGCGTACATGAAGTAGCCGCGCAGGCCCATCGAGAGGGTGGCGTACATGCCGTGCAGGTAGGTGGTCTTGCCGGAGCCGGTGGCGCCCAGCATGGTCATGGTGATCCGGTGGTCGCTCATGCGTGGAGTTCTCCCGTTTCGGTGGCGCGGGACGGACACGGGTTCGAGGGCAACGGGCTCAGAAGCAGGGGACGCCCTCCAGGAGGCCGGCGAGGCGTTCGGCCGGTTCGAAGAGGGGCTCCAGGAGCTCGTACTCGGCTTGGGCGGCGCGCTCGTGACGGGCGCTGATCTCGGCCCAGGAGCTCTCCTCCTTCCACCAGCTGGAGATCCGGTCCCAGGCGGTGTCGTTGGCGGCGGCCCGCCGGGCGGAGGTGAGGGAGTCCTCGATGGAGGAGTGCAGGGCCAGCCCCCGGCCGACGATCCCGTAGTGCAGGCTCCACAGCACCGGCACGGCCACGTTGACCGGTTCGGGGCCGCAGGCCACCAGCGCCACGGCGCCGCGCAGGTGCTGGGTCCGGGCCACTCCGGCGATCAGGGCGTCGAAGGGCTCCACGAGCCGGTCCAGCAGTCCCGGCCGGTCCAGGTCGAGCAGGTCGCTCTTGGTGAAGGCGAGGACGAGCGGGGTGAGCTGGTCGCCGCGGGCCTCCAGCGCCCGCTGCACCAGGACGGTCATCCGGCGCGTGTACCGGTGGGACCCGCTGTCGGTCAGGAGCTGGTGGGCGTCGACGAACACGACGATGCCCTGGGCCTCGACGAGGTCCTGCTGGAGCTGCCCGGCCTGCGGGCTGTCGGCCTGGCGTTCCGTCAGGGCGCCGCCGCGGTAGTCGCGCCAGCGGAAGGGCAGCACGTCGCGGCCCTGGTACTGCAGGACGAAGTCGAAGACCTGGCGCCTGCTGCTCATGCCGGGGTAACGGCCGCGCAGCACGGACTCGGCGGCGGAGGTCAGCGCGCCGTGGACGTGCAGGTCGTCGGTGCGCAGGCTGAAGCCCTGGATGCCGTCACGCATCGCGGCGTACATGAGTGAGACGTAGGTGGTCTTGCCTGCCGCGCTGTGGCCCAGCATGACGATGTCCATCGGGCTCCCTCGGCGTCGTGGGAAGGGCGGGTGTACGGGATACGGGTGGGTCAGGGGTACGGGTGGGTGAGGGAGGCGGTGGTCGGGGATGTCGGTGTCGGGGATGTCGGTGTCAGGAGTGCGGCACGAAGCGGAAGCCCAGGTCCCCGTCCGGGTTCAGATAACGCCGGACGCGCCCGCCCGGGGCCGCCGCATCGCCGTCCGCGTCCGGCGGCCGCGCCGCCTCCGTCGATCCGGGCGTTCGCGTCGCCGGCAGGTCGGCCAGGGCGCCGAGGACGACGGCTGACTTGGGGTCGGCGGTGAGCAGCGGCAGCCGGCCGGTCCGCTCGGCGATCAGGTCGGACACCCGGGGGGTGCGGCTGGCCCCGCCGGTCAGGACGATCTCGTGCACGTCCGCGGGGTCGAGCCCGGCGTCCGCGATGGTGGCCGCCAGCAGCTCGTAGCTGCGGGTGAGCAGGGGCTCGGCGGCGGCGCTGTACTCGTGCGCGCGGATCAGGAACGGCTGCGGGTAGCCGGGCACGGCGAGGTCCACCGAGCCGGTCTGCGAGAGGGCCTCGCGCGCCGCCGTCAGCTCCCGCCCGAGCGCGGCCCGCTGGGCGGCGGCGGGCGGCCCGGGGTCGTCCCAGAGGGCGTGCCAGGGGTCGGGGTCGCGGTCGGCGGCCCGTTCGGCGAGGAGGTCGCGCAGGCACTCGTCGAGGTCCTCGCCGCCGAGGTAGGGGTCACCTCCGATGGCGACGGTGTCGAACCCGCGGGCGGTACGGCGCAGCACCGCGGTGTCGAAGGTGCCGCCGCCGAGGTCGTAGACGGCGACGGCGCCGCCCTCGGGCACCGCGTGGACCTGGCCGTGGTGCAGCGCGGCCGCCACCGGTTCGGGCAGGAAGCCGGGGTCGGCGATGCCCGCGCGGGCGGCGGCGTCGGCGAGCCTGCCGCGTTCGGCCGTTCCCCAGCGGGCGGGGTGGGTGAGGACGGTACGGGAGGGCGCGCGGCCCTCGTGCGCCGCGCGGGCCTCGGCGTACACGCGGCGCAGGACCGCGGCGGCCAGTTCGGCGGCGGGGACGGTCCGGCCGCCCAGCAGCACCGCCGACTGCCGGGCCAGGGCCCGCTTGGGGGCGCGTTCGGCCTGGTCGGTGTGGTGTGCCGCGCGCTGCTGCGCGGCGCGGCCGGTGAGGAGGGCGCCGCTGTCGTCCAGGCAGACCAGGGCCGGCAGGCAGCGGCTGTTCTCGATTTCCAGGGAGCGGGGGCCGACGGCACCCTCGGCGGTCTCGTCCCCGAACGTGGCCGCCGTGGTGAAACAGGTGCCGAAGTCGACGGCGAGCGACCACTCCCGCTCCCCTCGCCCCGCACGGGCGGTGCCCCTGCCGTTGGCCACGACTCCCCCTGGGTGACGTCGTCCCGCTCCCTGGCCCGGCGCTCCCCGCGCCGGGAGCCTCATCGTGGCGGAGGGCGGCAGTCGAGAACCGGTCAGGTGAGGGAATGCGAGCGCACGCCCGGGTTGCGGGGATCCGGCGGCACCGAAGGCGTCGGAGGGGCCTACGGCCGCAACAACTTGACTGGTGAGTAGGCACGTTGAGGTCGACTGTGGTCTGTGGTGCAGATGGGGAATGTCTCGCTCCACCAGCCCGGCGCGCTACCTGATCCGGTCTGTCCATCTCATCCCCGGACAACTTCCGCGTGCGTTAAGTTCCTCGCACTGGCACCGCCCGTGCACGAGCGGGCGTGAAAGCCGAGGGGGGCTCCCATGCGTACACACACCCAGTCCAGCTCCAGGAACCACACGACCGCGATGAGTCGTTGGCCCCGGGGCACAGTCATGGCCAATTTGGCGGCCGACGACCGCGAGACGCTGATCGGCCTCGGCCGGGTCGTCACGTACGGCGTCGGGGAAGCCCTCATAAGGGAAGGAGGCCCCGAGACGACGGCCCTGCTGATCACCTCGGGCTGCGTGAAGGTCTTCGGCGGCGCCGAGGACGGCGCCACCGTACTGCTGGCCCTGCGCGTGCACGGCGAAATCGTCGGCGAGATCTCCGCGCTGGACGGCCAGCCCCGGTCCGCCACCGTGGTCGCGGTCCGGCCCACCGTCACCCGGGTCCTGACCGCCGCCGCCTTCCGCTCCTTCTTACGGGAGAGCCCGACCGCGTCGGAGGTCGTACAGCGGTCGGTGGCGGGCAAGCTGCGCGGGGCCACGCGCCACCGCATCGACTCCAGCAGCGGCACGGCCACGGTCCGCCTCGCCCGCACCCTGGACAACCTGGTACGCAGCTACGCGCGCACCGTCCCCGAGGGCCTGCGGATCGACGTACCGCTGAGCCACGCGGACCTCGCCGCCCTCGCCGGGATCTCCGACGCCAGCGTGCAGCGCGCCCTGCGCAGCCTGCGCGCCGCCGGTGCGGTGGCCACCAAGTACCGGGGGGTCATCGTCCGCGAGCCCGGCATCCTGCGGGCCATCGCGGGGCAGAGCGGCTGGCCGGCCGCCGAGAACCTGCTCCCGGGGGTCCCCACCCCGCGCGGACCCCGGCCGCCCCGGCCCAAGCGGCCGCCGCTGGAACCGAGCCCGCCACGGGCCGAACCGTCCACCGGGCCCTACCGCGCACCGCTGGCCGGACACGGCCCGGCGCCCGCGCCCGCGCCGGCGGCGGCGCCGGACGAGGACGATCCGCTGTCCGAGACGGGCTGAGCCCTCTTCCCCGGCCCTTCCCCGGCCCTCCCCCGGCCCTCCCCCGCCCCGCCCCGCAATCGGACCGCATTCGGACCGCACCAGGCTCACATCGGCCCGCACCGTGTCCAAAAATGCGTCACCTGACCAATTCTCGTGGCGCTCCCCCGGCGACAGTGGTCCGCGACAGCCAACGCGCTTGGGGGGTTGGTGCAGTGAGCAGAGGCACATTCGAACGCGCTCTCCGGCGCGCGCGGGGGCGGGCGCCGGCGCGGCCGTCCGTCATACCGGGCCCGACCCATCGGGATCCGCAGGCGCTGGCCGCGGAGCTGCGGGAGCTGGCCGCCCACCCGCGGGCCGGCTCCCACAGCACCGCGCTGCGGGAGCTGGCGGAGGCGGTGGCGCGCGGCTCCGGTCTGGAGGTCTGGGCGGGCGGCGGCCTGGTCGCGGCGTACGGCGGGCCCGACGCCCTGGCCCCGGGCCCGGACAAGGACGCCGCGCGGGGCCGCAGGCTGGGCGTCCTGCCCACGGTTCTGGTGTTCGTACCGCTGCTGATCACCTGGTTCGGGCTCGGCGCCGCCGCCTGGGCGTACCAGCGGATGCGGGACGCGGGCAGCACGGCACAGGGCTCGTTCCTGACGCTGTGGCAGCAGGGCTTCGACGGACAGCTGTGGCCGGTGCTGCGCTTCGACATGATGGCGCTGTGGACGGTCCTGGCCCTGTCGGCGCTGGCCACGGCCACCATGCTGCGGCACCGCTGGGAGGAGCGAGACGAGAGCGAACGCCGGCTGCTGTCCCAGCGGTTGTCCGGGGCGCTCGCCCAGACCCAGGCGCTGGCCGCCGGCGCCGCGGCGGCCTCGCCCGGACGGTTCACGGCCGAACTCCAGGGCGCGGCCGAGCGGCTGCGTGACCTGCTGAGCCAGGCCGCCACCGTCCAGCAGAGCGCCCGGAACCTGGTCGTCCAGGCGGACAGCGCGGCCGGCCGCAGCGTCGTCGCCACGGCAGCCCTCGACTCCGCGGCGGGCGCGCTGCGCTCGGGGACCACGCAGATGCGTACGTCGGTGGAGAGCGCCACGGCGGCGGCGGACGAGGTGGCCGCCGGGAGCCGGCTGCTGGCGGAGAGCGTCGACGCGGCCGTCACCGCCCTGCGTACGTCGGTCACGGAATCGTTCGTCACGGCCGGACGGGACGCGGCGCAACTCATCGGCGCGGCCGGGGAGTCCGTAGCGTCCCGGTTCGACGCGGTCGCGGTGGCGGCGGAGGAGCGGGAGTCCACCGCCGCCGGGCACGCGGCCGAGTCGATGGACCGGGTGGGCCAGGAGGTCCGCGAGGCGCTGACGGCGGCGCGCGGGTCCTTCGCCGAGTCGACGCAGCTGCTGGGCTCGGCCGTGCACGGCCTGGACCGCTCGCTGACCACGCTGCCCGCCTCGCTGGAGGCCTCCGCGTCCGAGGGGGCCGAGCGGATCGGCATGGCCTACGAGCTGGCGGTCGCCGCCCTCGCGGCCTCGCTGCGCCAGGAGGTTCGCGCCGTCTCGGACGAACTGGCCGACCGCATCGAGGAGTTGCGGGACGCCGTGGCCGCCCAGCAGACGACGCAGCACGATCTGCGTGCGGGTCGCCAGCTGTACGAGGCCCAGCTGAGCGCCGCGGTGACGGAGTTCCACGACACGCTCCGCACCCTCACCGAGGCCCTCCGCGAGGCGGGTCTCGCCGTCACCGACCCCGCCCCCACCCGGCACGGCGCAGCCGCCCCGGACCAGGCCCCGGACAACCCGGCGGACGCGGGCCGGTACGCGCATGGCGCGGATGCCCCCGACCAAGGCCGGAACGACACGGAAGCTGCCGGCCGGGACACGCACGGCGTAGACGACCCCCGCCAGTACCGGAACGACACGGCGGATGCGCGCCGGAACGCGCATGGCGCGGACGCCCCCGGCCAAGGCCGGAACGACACGGCTGGAGCCGGCCAGAACGCGCTCGCCGCAGGTGGCCCCGACCTGGACCGGGGCGGGGCTCCGGGGTGGGAGCGCGACGGCGCGCGGGGCGGGGAAGACGGGGAGGGGGCGCGGTGAGCCGGGACGCGGGGCGTCCGGGCGGCACCTACCTCGCCGGGTGGCTGTTCGCGGACCTGTTGCTGGTGATCGTGCTCGTGGTGCTCGGCAGCGAGGTGCCGGCCGCCGCACCGGACCCGAACCCGGGCCCGACGCCAACGACCACGACCACGGCGGATCCGGGCCGCAGCCCCTCCCCCACCCCCTCGGACACCTCCCGGCCCGGCGGGCTCGACCCGGTCACCGTCTCCGTCGGCATCCACCTCGACCCCGACGCCCTGATCTCGGGCCGTTCCTCCGAGACCGCCGAACTCACCCGGCAGATCACCCAGGAGATCAAGCGCTACGAGGGCCGGACCGCGGCCTTCGTGATGGTCTTCGGCACCGTCCGCACCGGCTCCGGCTCCGCCGGCTCCGTCGACACCGGCCGCAGCGACACGTACGCCACGGCGGTGGCCAAGCTGCTGCCCCAGGCCGCACCGCAGTTCTTCCCCCCGTACTCGGAGAAGATCATCCGCGGCTATCACGACAGCGGTCAGGGCATCCCCTCCGGCACCGCGCGGATCGAGCTCTTCTTCCTCCTGTCCTGACCCCGGACACCCCCTCAACAGCCCGACAGCCCAACGGCCCAACGGCCCGACAGCCTCGACGGAGTGTGGATCGCTGTGACCTCCACGACGAAAAACCTGAGCCTCACCGACCTCCGGCTCTTCGCCCAGCAGACCCTGACCATGCTCAGCGAGCAGGACGTCCCCGACACACCCGAGGCACACGCGTCACGGGACCGTGTCCAGGCACTGGCCGGCGAACTCGCCTCCCGGCTCGACGCGCCGGTCACCATCGGCGTGGTCGGGGAGTACTCCGTCGGCAAGTCCCTCCTCCTCGGCACCCTGCTGGGCAAGCCCGACCTGCTGCCCGTCGAGGCCGCCCCCAGTACGGGCAACATCACCGTGCTGGAGCTGACGCGCGGCGCACCGGGCAGCGCGACGGCCGTCGCGTCGACCACCGACATCACCTTCCTCGACGAGGAGCAGCTCGCCGCCTGCGTGGGCGCCATCCTCGGCGAACTCGTCGCCACTCTGGACGCCAAGCAGCCGAAGCTCGGCGCGGGCGAGATGCTCGGCGGCTACAACCCGGTCACCGACCCGCGCGGCTGGGCGCCCTTCGAGGCCTGGTACCCGCGGCTGTGGCCGTCGGCCACCGGCCCGGTCGCGTACGAGACGATCTCCGCGGCGCACCGGGACGCCGTCACCGAGCTGTGCCGGATCCGGGACGCCGCCCTCAGCCAGCGGGACCTGCTGGGCAAGCCCATCGGGGTGGCCACGGAGTCGATCCGCGCGGCCCTGGTACTGGAGGCGGCCCGGCGCACTCCGCAGACGCCGCCCAAGCGGACCGTGCAGCCCTTCGACATGGCGCAGCTGAAGCAGGAGAAGACCGCGCCGGACGCGCTGCGCCGGGCCTTCCCGCTGATCGAGCGGGTGACGCAGCAGGTCTCGCTGTCCCCGGAGCACTGGGACATCGGCGGGCTCACGGCCGAGGACCACACCGTACGGCTGCTGGACTTCCCCGGTATCGGGGCGGCGGGTTCGTACGGGCGGGACACCTTCCTCAGCCGCCGCGAGCTGGTGAACGTGCACACGATCCTGCTGGTGCTCAGCGCCTCGCGGGCGGAGTCCAAGGGCGCCTCCGCGTTCTGGGAGATGCTGACCGAGGACGGGCGGCAGCCGCAGGCGCTGGCCAGTGCCGCCCTGGTCGCCGCCAACGCCTTCGACCTTGCGAAGCCGCCGGCGCTCAGCCAGTACCCCGACGGACCGCTGCCGCTGGAGAAGCTGCTGCCGCACGCCGCCGAGATCAACGGCGTCCACGTCTATGGCAACAAGTTCGTGGCGCAGCGCGAGGACGGCATCGTCGTGGTGTCCTCGGTCAGCGCCATCCGCGCGCACGAGCTCTCGTACACCGCGACCTCCCTCGAGACCCGGGACCGGATCAGCGCGGCGCTGCGCGACCTGGATCCGCCGGGCACCCGGCGGTGGGAGCCGATCGCGGCCCGGCTGGCGGCGGCCGAACCGGCCAACGCGTGGACGCCGCGGCTGCGCGCGTACGACGAGGACGGCGGCATCACGCGACTGCGCACGCTGATCGAGAACCACGTACGGCGCCACGGGCTCGCCCAGAAGCTGGAGCGCGCGCAGAGCTCGCACCACAAGCTGGCGCGCGAACTCACCGTGCTGCGCGGGCATGTGCGGCGGGCGGGAGGCGGCGGCCGGTCGGAGGAGTACCGGGAGCTGTCGCAGAGGCTGACGGAGTTCCGCAGGCTGCTCGACCGCATGCTGCCCGCCCTGCACGCGCTGCGCGACGGGGGCCTGCCGGGCGGGCCGGACGGCGGGCCCGACGCGCAGGAGGGGGGCGGGCGGCCGCCCCGGCGGAACGAGACCGCCGAGGCGGTGCGCGACGAGGTGTTCGACTGGCGGGAGTGGCAGGAGCTGCTGGGCCGGGCCGAGCGGGACCGGCACCATCTGGTGCCCCGCAGCGAGCCGCCGTCCAGCGAGGGCATCCCGATCAAGCAGCGTCCGGGCCGCGCGGCGGTGGCCGCCGCCACGCCGGCGGGCACCGGAACCGGTACCGACGGCGCCTCCGCGGACTCCTCGGAGACCTTCCTCGACAAGTTCCGTTCGCTGGTCGACCGCCGTACCGACGAGGGCCGCGACCAGTTGCGTACCTGGTTCGAGAACTGGGCGGCGTACTGGCGCGAGGAGTTCGCACCGCTGCGTGCCTGGATGGCCGAGGGAGCCACCGACGCCGCGCTCAGCGAGCTGTTCACGCGGCTGCGCGGCAGTGCGCAGAAGGCCGACGACCAACTGGACCACCTGTGGACGGCGCTGGATCCGGTGACGGCCACGGACCGGATCACCGAGCTGCTCTCCTCCCCCGGCCCCACCCCCGGGGACCAGGAGGCCCGGTTCCCGGCCCGCTCCCCGCACGCCCTGCCCTGGCACCACCGGATGCCGCTGCTCGACCCGCAGTCCGAGGAGCGCGAGCGGCATCCGCTGCTGGTGGTGCAGCTGCGCCAGCACACGGCGGACGCGGCCGCCCGGATGGTCACCGAGTACCTGGGGCGCGCCCTCGCCCTGATCGAGAAGGACCTCGTCGACCTGTACACGAAGGCGGGCGAGTACCTGCCCAAGGAGACGGAAGTGAGGCCGCCGCGTCCGTCCTTCGCCTCCTCCGCCGCACCGCACGACGGCGACGACGACGGAGCCGAGCCCGACCAGCCCATCGACGTCCTCATCCGAGCCTGGAGCACCGACTGACATGAGCGCCGCACTGAACATCACCTTCCGTGCCCCGCACACCGGCGCCGCCTCCGGGGTGGTCGCGCTGGGCCGCAAGCACTTCCGCCTCTACGCCGGCCCGGACGGCATCCCGCTGCCCGAGGTGGTGCTGGAGCAGGAGCAGGAGGCGGGCGGCCGCGCGGTCGTCACGGTCCACCTGCCCGCCCGGATCGAGATCCGGGCCGAGAGCGGGAGCCTGATCCCCGCTCAGCTGGCCTACGCGCTCCAGGCCTGCTGGGTGCCGCAGGAGTTCGCCCCGATCACCGTGGACGGGCCGCGGACGCTGTCCTCCGACGCGCTGCTGCCCACGGCCCTGGTGCATCCCGACACCGGGCCGGCGGCGGCGCCGGACGGCGAGCCGCTGCGGCTGGACGTCTACTGGAGCGTCGACTACGCCGGTTCGCAGGGCGCCGAGACGGCGCACGGCGCGGTGATGCTGGAGTTCGCGCCGCCGGGCGAGGAGCCCGGCCCGGTCCCGCAGGTGCCCGAGGAGGACGAGTACCTCTCGCTGCGGGACCTGGCGGGCAGCAGCCACCAGCACGAGTTCGTCGTCGTGGACTTCGGCACGACGGCGTCCACCGCGACCCTGCACGACGAGAAGAAGGTCAAGCAGCGGCTGGTCGACCCGGCCCAGGCGAGGTCCCTGTCCGCCATGCTGGAGGAGCTGCTGGGGCCGCCCGCCGACGCGCCGCCCGCCTGGCGCGAGGAGGTACGGGCGCTGCTCGCGGGCACCGTCACGCTGCCGCGCCGGGACAGCACCGGGATCACGGGGAGCGCGGCACTGGCGCGGGTCGCGGACGCCGACGCCGCCGACGCGCTGATGCTGCGGGTGGAGAGCATCCGTGAGCAGGCGGACCCGGAGCTGCGGCAGTGGCTCAACCGGCGGCTGCACGCCGGCTATGCGACGGTCATCGGCACTCCGCCGCTGGAACGGCACGGGATCCGGCCCGTCGACTACCCGGACGGCACCGGGCAGCGCACCCACGCCCCGGCCAGCGCGATGCGGGAGCGGGAGCGGGAGTACCCCGGCGGGGAGGTGCCCGAGGACCCGCGGGCGCGCCGCTTCGAGCTGTGCGGGGACGACACCCGCGGGCTGACGGGGATCAAGCGGGCCGCTCTCCAGCTCAAGCCGGAGCCGGTGGCGGGCAGCGACCTGTCCGCCGACCACCTCACGCAGCACATGTACTGGCTGCTGGTGGAGGGCGCCGAGGCGACCACGTACAACCCGGCGCTGGGCACGATCAGCCGGGTGCCGACGGTCGTGGTGACGTATCCGACCACGGTCCTGCCCGAGGTCAAGGAGCGGCTGAGGGAGCTGGTCAGCCACGCTCTGGGCGGCCCGATGACCGTCATGGACTACGACGAGGGCCTCGCCGCCGGGCTGTACTTCCTGATGCGGGACCTGACCGACAACCTCAACGCGGGCCTGGAGGCGCTGCGGGCGCGGTGCCGCCGGGTCGGGGACGATCCGCCGACCTGGCACCGCATCATGCTGGTGATCGACATCGGGGGCGGTACCACCGACGTGGCGCTGCTGCGGCTGACGCTGGTCGACCAGACCCCGAAGCTCACCGGCGAACAGGAGTTCGTCGCGGGCCGCGACTACCGGCTGGAGCCGGAGCTGCTGGGTTCCACGGGCCACGAGCGGCTCGGCGGGGACCTGCTGACGCTCCAGGTGCTGTACTGGATCAAGGCCCGGCTGGTGGACGAGCTGCGCTCGCCCGGCCAGGAGCAGGAGGACGGCTCGCACGACGGCTCGCAGGATGCGACGGGCACGGGCACGGCGGCCGATGCGGCGGGTACGGGTACGGGCAAGGGCGCGCGGGTGGAGCGGCGCGCGCTCGCCGAGACCGTCACCGAACAGGCCGCGGACCAGCTGGACACGATCGTCGCCGACGACATCCGCCAGATCCTGTCCGAGTGCCTGCCCACGGACTGGGCCGGCGTGGGCGACCCGGCCGAGCGGGAGGCCCGCTCCACCCGCTTCCGGCTGCTGTGGCGGCTCGCGGAGCGCAAGAAGCGGGAGTTGGGAGCGGCGGGCGCCACGGACGCCGTCCTCAAGCACGAGGACGTGGACGCGATCCTGCGGGCCGCGCCGCACTCCCTGGGTACGGTCAGCGGCCCGATCACCCTCGATGCCGGCGAGTTCCGCAAGCTGATGCGGCCGGTGCTGCGGCGGGCGGCGAAGCTGGGCGCCGATCTGGTGCGCGGCTCGTTCCGCCGGATCCACGAGGAGAACGCGGAGCGCGCGGAGCAGGGCCTGGACCCGCTGCCGGAGCCGGTGCTCGACCAGGTGGTGCTGTCGGGGCGCACCAGCGCCCTCGACCAGATCCAGGAGCAGGTCGTCGCGGCACTGCGGCAGGACGAGGCGGACGGCAGGGCCGGGCTGGGCTGGCACGAGGCCACGGAGCTGTCGGTCGAGCGGGAGTTCGCCAAGCAGGCCACCTCCCTGGGGGCCGCGTGGGCGCACTCGGTCCGCAACCGGGCCGGGCAGATCGAACACAACAACAGCAAGAGCGGGCGCACCGGCGGCTCGATCCGGATGAGCGATCTGGACATCAGGCTCCAGGGCCTGTTCTCCAGCCTGCCCTGCGACTTCGGCCCGGTCGGGCAGATGGGCCGGGTCAATCCGCTGCTGTGGGCGGGCGATCCCTTCATCGAGCTGGACTCCTCGGGCCGGCTGGGGGTGCGTACGGGGTGGAACGCGCTGAGCCGGGTCGTGGAGCTGCACCGCGACATCGGCTCCGGTGACTCCATCCAGTGGGGGGTGTTCGACCTCGCGCTGACGGCGAAGGACGAGGGCTTCGACCCGCTCGCCTCGGTGTGGCGCCCGCCGAGCGGCAGCGGCCGCGGGGTCCGCTACCAGATCGAGATGGACCACCGGCTGGTCGCGTCGATCCTGCTGTGCAACGGTCCGGCCCATCTGCTGGTCGGCGGGCTGGGGCTGGAACTCGACGGGCTGGTACCGGGGTTGTCCTTCGACCCGGAGCTGCCGGAGTGCTCGGTGCCCGGCCGGATCTGCGTCGCGACGGGCGTGGACGAGAACGGGGTGCGGCAGCTGGCCGAGGTGTTCCCGGCGACGGAGCCGGCCGCTGCCACCGGCGCCACCGGAGTCACCGTCGTCCTCGGGGACGACGGCCGGCAGTCGGCTGCCGCCGGCTATCTGCCGGAGTCCTTCCACGAAACCGTCGACGCCGACGAGCTGCCGCTACCGGGCCGGGTCGCGGCGATCCCGGTCCCGCCGCTGGAGGCCAACCACACCTACACGTACGAGTTCCACCTGGACCGGGGCGACGGCGACCCGGTGTTCCTGGGCCGGCTGAGCGCGGCGCAGCAGGGCCGGCACCACGCCACCCTCGACGCCCGGGGACGGCTGCGGGTGCACCGCGGCGTGGTTCCGTACGTGCCCGCCGAGACGCTGCGCGAGGTGCAGCGGTATCCCGGGCGGGTGCTGGGGCGGCGGATGGATCCGCCGCAGAGCGACTTCAACCACCACTGGGACCCGAACAGCGGGAGGCACTGATGAGCGGCGCGGACGAAGGCGTACCGGCCGGCGCGCAAGCGGTGTGGGCGCCGCTGAGCGGCTTCGCGGAGGCGGCGGCCGTGGTGCTCGCCACCCCGTCGGAGTGCCGTGAGGCGATGCTCGGCGCGCTGGACCGGTGCTGGGAGGAGCTGGGGCAGGCGGGCCGCCACCAGCCGCCGTACGCGAACGACGCGAAGGAGCTCTTCGACCAGTTCGAGGCGGCACGGACCGCACTGCAGCTCGCCCTGTGGGCGGCGGCAGCCGCCGCCGGTCCGCCGCCTGGCGGCGGGGTGGTCGCCGCGGTGGACCGTCCTGCCGCGGGCCTGGCGGGTGCCGCCGAAGCCGTGGCCCGCCCCGGGGCGAAGCTGCCGTCGGCCGCAGCCGGCCCGCCGGCCGCGGCGGACCTCACTGATCCGGACCGCATCGATCCGGACCGCACCGATCCCGACCGCGCCCCGACTGGGGCGGGCGGTACCGGCGGGACGGGCGCCTCGGGGGCCGACCCCGCACGCACGACGCAGTCGCAGCCCGGCAACACCGGTCCAGGCCCCCTGGGACAGGTCGCAACCGACCAGGCCGCCGGGCCGGCCCCGACGGGCCCTTCCGCAACGGGCTCGGCCGGCGCGGCGGCAGCCGAACCCGGCGGGACGGCCACCGCAGTCAACGGAACGGAGCCGGCAACGACCGGCAATGCCCCGACCCGCCCGGGCACGACCGGAACCGGAACCGGCGGCGAGGCCGGGGCGCCGGCCAAGGCAGAGCCCGCCCCCGACCCGTTGGCCGGCTTCGCCGAGGCCCTCGGCCTGCTCGAAGCGGAACTCTTCGCCGAGCAGATCCGCTACCTGCCCCGCTCGCCGCAGTCCGCCACGGCCGGCCCCCCGGCCACCGCCCCCGCCTCCGCCCGCATCGCAGCCACCTGGCAGCGCGTCCACATGGCCCTGCTCCGGCTGCCCGCCGCCCCCCGCACGGAATGGCGGGCGCGGGCCGACGAGGCCGCCGCGGCCGCGGGGCTGGCCGTCACCGCCGAGGACTCCGCGGATCCGGACGTCATCGTGCCCGGCCTGCCGCAGGGCCTCTACCCGGCCGAACGCGTCCCGCTCACCATCGTGTCCCCCCGGACCGCCGCCTCCCGCGTCCCCGCGGAGGTCCTGCTGAGCCTCGGCACAACAGCCGGCGCCGTCATGGACCTGCCGTCCATGGACCCCCGGCTGGCGTGGGCCGTACGGGCCGACCAGGCGCTCCGCCTCGTGGAACTGGACCCCGAACTCCACGTCGCCGCGCTCGTCGAGGAGCAGCCGTCCAGCCTGGCTCCGCAGGACGAGCGGGTGCGCTACCGCCAGCACCTGGACCGGCTGCTCGGCAGCGCGGGCTCGTCCCAGGCGAGCGGCTGGCCGGCCGACGGCCGGCTCGGCGCCGCCCACAACCTCGACATGGTCCTCGGCGGGCTGGTGCACGAACGGCCCGCCGCCCCGGGCAGCTGGTGGTGGCAGTGGCGTACCGCCGTCTCGCGGATCCTCGCACCGCTGGCCGAGAGCGCCGGGTACGAACTCGTACTCAAGCCCGTCGGCCAGTGGCGCAAGCACGACCTCGAGTCGTACGCCGTCAAGCAGACCGTGCCGGGCGTCGGCCAGGCCGAGGAGCCGCTGGTGCAGTGGGTGGTGTGGACGCCGTTGAAGCCCAAGAGCAGTTACACCAGGAACGAGCGCAAGGGCCGGGTCGTCATCCGCCCGGTGACGCAGTACGGACGGCAGGCCGCCCCGTGAGCGCCGGCGGGACGGGACCGTCCGGCGCGGACCGCCGGGCCCGGCAGGTCGGCGAGCTGCTCGGCGCGTCCGCGACGGGGCGCGGCAACGGGCTCTCGCCGCAGCTCGTGGCCGACATCGCGGCCGTGTACGACGCGGCCGCGCGCGACGGGGCCGGCGGGCCGCTCGTCACGGTGCGCGTGGCGGTGTTGCGCGCGGACGCCGGCCCCGGCCCCGGCTCCGGCCCGGCTTCCTTTCAGCGGCTGGTGCCGCTCCTGACCGGGGTCCGCCCGCCGGGACCGCCCGGCGCGGGCGACCTCGTACCGCTCACGTACGTCCACGAGCCCGCCGACCTGCCCCTGTTGCGGCTCACCGAGGCACAGGTGCGGGCGCTGAACCGGCTGGCGAGGGCGCTGCTGGCCCGGCCCGAGCACCTCGGCCGGGCGCAACTGGCACGGAGTGGCACGGCCGCCTGGCTGCGCGTGCGGGCGGCGCAGCGGCAGCGGACGTTCTTCCGGACCCGGTACGTGGGCCAGGAGGCGGTGGAACGGGCCTGGCGGCGCATCCAGGACGTCACGGCGGCGGGCGCCGGCCCGGCTCCCGGACCGGCGCGCGCGGTGGTGGAGGTCCCGGTGCGCCTCCCGTTCCTGTTCCACGGTGACCCGCTGCCCTGGCCGGGCGCGGGCGCCGACGTCAACGGCCGCGGGCGCCCGCGCATCGAGGTGACCGACCTGCCCGTACCGCCCGGCGGCGGGCCGTCGGCGCACCTGGCGGAGGTGCTGGACGCCGCGCACCTGGTGCTGGCCGCCGCCCCGGACACCGCGCTGGCGGGCCGGGAGCCGCTGCCCGCCCTGTTCCGGACCCTGTTGGAGCGGGGGCGGCCGGGCGGGGACCGGGCCGAGGTGGTGCTCGTCGCGACCACCGCCGGGCGGCGCGGCCCCGAGGCGACGGCCGCGCTGGGCAGTTGGCTGCGCGGCCGGACGCCGGTGACCGTCGGGCCCGCGGCGCGGGACCTGGCCGTACACGCCGTCGCGGTCGCGGAGGCCGAGCACGCGCTGCGGATCCTGCGCCGGCCGCGGGGCCGGCCCGCGACCGCGCTGGAACAGGCCCGGGCGGACTGGGCGATGTCCGGGATGCCGGAGCTGTGCGACACGGTGCTGGGGCCCGCGCTGGACCGGGTGGCCCGCACCGGAGGGGAGCTGACGCGGCGTCGCTTCCGTGCGGCGCTCCACGGCGTACGGCTCGACTGCCGCCGTCCGGCGGGCGCGCGGCCGGCCCGGGCCGGGGAGAACGACGCCGAGCGTCTGTGGGAGGAGCTGGAGGTCTTTGCCGCGGGGCCGCTGGCGGAGCGGGCCGTACGGAGCTTCGAACCACCCGGCGCACAGACCTCCACCAGCGCTGGCACAGACACCGACACCAAGGATCCGTTCGACTCTCGGGGAGCTTCTTCGCCATGACCACCACGACCTGGCTGATCGTCCTCCTGGTGCTGTCCGTCGTAGCGAACATCGCGCTCACGGCGCGGCTGACCGTTCTGCGGCGCAGGCCGCTGCCCCTCCCCCTGTCCCCGACCATCACGGTGCGGGACGCACCGCAGACCCTGGACGCGCTGGAGAGCACCCGCCTGGAGCTGGAGCAGGCCCGCCAGGCCGCGGACCACGCGACCGGCCTGATGCAGGGCCGCGATCTCGAACTCGGCCGGGTACGCGGACTGCTCACGGAGGCGCAGGCCCAGGCGGCCGATGCGGCCGCCGCCGCGCAGGAGGCCCTCGCGCTGCGCAAGGAACGGGATGAGCTCCTGACGCGGCTGCGGGAACGGGAGGAAGAGGTGCGACGGCGTTCACGGGAACGCGACGACACCCAGACCCAGGCCCTGGCCCGGATCCACGAGCTGGAGCGGCGTCTGGCGGATGCCGAGGCCCACGCGGAGGGTCCGCTGGGCCCCGAGCCCGTCTCCCCGGCGATCCCCCGGCAGTTGCCGCTGGGCCGGGACACGACCGCCGACAGCAGCGTGGACGGCGCCGACCTCGGGCCGGTGGTGGTGCGGGCCGCGTCGGCGCGCGGCGACCGCGCACGGCACGACGGTGAACACCGGCGTGACTCCGTCCTCCTGCGCTTCGCCGAGGAGATCCCCACGCCGACGCTGCTCAGCGCGGTGGCGGCAGGCAGCCCGCGCGGCCGCTGGTCGCAGTCGGCGGCCGACCGCGCCTGCCGGAGCCTGGCCGCGCAGGTCGGCCGGTACGGGGAGGGCCTGGGGCGTGAGCTGTACCGGCCCGACGGCGACGACGGCGCCCTCGGTGCCCTGCTGCGTACGGCGTTGCAGGGCGTCGCGCACTCGATGCGCCTGGTCACCCGGGGCGAGGGCCCGGGGGGCGAGGCCGATGACGCGGCGATCGAGGTGGCACTGACCGGGCTGCTGACCCGGCTGGGCGACGGCCGGGAACGCGAGCACCTGGCCTTCGGCGTCGGTGACGGCGCGCTGCTGCGGCTGCGGGACGGGGCGTGGAGCGCGGTGTTCACGCCCGGGGAGTCGGCCCCCGACCGCACCCTGCGGTTGCCCGCCGACGCCGCGCGGGTCGGCTGGGCCCGGCTGACCACGCTGCCCGGCGACGTCCTCGCGGTGTGCAGCCCGCCGATGGCCGAGCTGCTGCTGCGCGAGGACGTCGGCTCGTGGTTCGCGGCCCGGTGGGCGGGCCGGCAGCCGTACCTGACCTCGTTCCTGTCCGAGGTGAACGCCCCGGTCCGGTCCACCGGCGGTGACCGTTCCGTGGTCTGCCTGTGGGACTTCGGCGACGCCCGGGAGGCCCGCTCGGCAACACCCTGACCCCCGGAAGCACGGCTCAGCCGCAGGCCCCCGCCGGTGGCCGCGACGGCATTGCCGCTGCTCGGACGTCCGGACCAAGCCTGAGGGGACACCCGGTGCCTTCACCCGAAGATGGCACCGTGCCGTAGCGGGCAGGGGCTGCCACCGGCGAGGATGCCCGGCGTGACCGCCGCCCAGGACCTCGTTCCCCTCCGCTCGAAGCACTCGACACCCGTGGTGTTCGGTGCGGGAGCGGCCATCGGCGTCCTGGGCGGGATGATCGGGCTGGGCGGCGCGGAGTTCCGCCTGCCCCTGCTGATCGGCCTCTTCGGGTTCGCCGCGCTCTCGGCCGTCATCCTGAACAAGGCCATGAGCCTGGTCGTGGTCCTGGTCGCGCTGCCCGCCCGGCTGGCAGCGGTCCCCGCCGCCGAGGTGGCCGCACGCTGGCCCGTCGCGGTCAACCTGCTGGCCGGCAGCCTGCTGGGCGCCTGGGTCGGAGCGACCTGGGCGGTACGCATGCGCAGCGCGACCCTCTACAAAGTGCTGGCCGCCCTGATGGTGCTCATGGCGGCCGCCCTGGTGGTCACGCACACGACCCCCCTGGACGCGCTGGCCCTGCCGCTGTGGGCGCAGGTGCCGTGCGGGGTCGTGGCCGGGTTCGGCATCGGGGTGGTCGCGGCGATCATGGGCGTGGCCGGAGGCGAGCTGCTGATCCCGACGATCGTGCTGCTGTTCGGGGTCGACATCAAGACCGCCGGAAGCCTCTCCCTGCTGGTGTCCCTGCCGACCATGCTCGTGGCCTTCGCCCGCTACAGCCGTGACGGCAGTTTCGCGGTGCTCGGCGCGAACCTGCGCTTCACCCTGGTCATGGTCGCGGGTTCCGTCGCCGGTGCGGTGCTGGGCGGGCTGCTCCTGGGCGTGTTCCCGGACCTGGTACTCATCCCCCTGCTGGCCTTGGTCCTCCTCGTCTCCGCGGTCAAACTCGCCCGTCACCACTGACGTGGCCGAGATGCCTCGGGTGCCCGGCCCGGGTCGGGTCGGGTCGGGCACCGGGTCGGGTGGGCCGTCGGGCTAGCGGCCGAAGTGGTCTCGGTTTTCGTGGAGGAAGGCGTCGAGGGTGCGGGGCGGGCGGCCGAGGATCCGGGAGACGGTATCGGTGGGGGTTTCGGGCCGGGCGACGGCGAGTTCCTGGATCTCCGTCACGTGGTCCGCGAGCCAGCCGGGCATGTGGGCGCGGTGGATGAGGTCGGCGCGCAACTCGTCCGGGGCGAGGTTCACGTAGCGGACCCGACGACCGGTCAATGTGCTGAACCGTTGGGCGAGTTCGGGGTGGGAGACGACTTCCGGCCCGGTGAGGACGTAGCTGCCGCCCGCGATGTCGGGTCTGGTGAGCGCGGCGGCGGCGACATCGCCGATGTCCCGGCAGTCGACGTAGTTGCAGGGGGCCTCACCCATCGCGCCGAGGATGACGCCCTGGGCGACGGTCGGCGCCAGGCGCAGGAGGTTCTGCATGAACGCGTAGGGGTACAGGAGGGTGTGTTTCATCCCGAGTGCCCGCACGTGTTCCTCCACGGCATGGTGCCCGCGGGAGATGGCGACCGGGGAGTCGGGTTCGGCGGCGGGTGCGGAGATCTTGACGAGGTGCTCGATGCCGGTGTCGGCGGCCGTGTCGATGACGCGGGTTTCAAGTTCGACCTGGGCGGGGCTGTTGGCCATGGCGAGGAAGAGCTGGCTCGCGCCCTCGAAGGCGGTGCGCAGGGAGTGGGGGTCCCGGGCGTCGGCGTACCGGACTTCCAGGGGCGGGCGGTGTGCGCCGGTGACGCCGGGGATCGGCTCGTGCGGGGTGCGGGTCAGTGCCCGGACGGGGGTGCCGAGCGCGAGGAGGCTGTGGAGCAGGGCGTTGCCGGTTGCTCCGGTCGCTCCCATGACGACGATCATCGGGTGTCCTCTTTCCTGGTGGGTTGCCCGGCGGTGGTGTTTCGCCAGCGCAGGGTGACGATGGTGGTGGCGAGGGCCGCGGAGAGGGGCAGGTCGATGCGCAGCCGCTCCAGCCGGGCGGTCGCGGGCACGGGGGTGTGGGCGGGCAGCCACTGGGCGGCGAACCACCCGAGCAGGGCTGCCGTACCGGTGGCCGCGATGACGAGGGTGAGGGTGAGGGCGGCGCCCGGTACGGCGATGGTCCACCGTCGGGGCCGCCCGCCGTGCCGCAGCCAGGTACCCACCAGGAACGCCACCATGGCGGAGGTGCCGGCTATGGAGGTGCAGGCGGCCACGGCCAGGTCCCGCTGCCCGGTGAGGACTCCGGCGGTGCCCGCCATCAGTGCGGGGGCGGCGTAGGCGGTCAGCACTTCGCGCCACAGGACGAACGGCCGGGGAGTCGCCCGGCTTCGGCTGGTTCTTTCCTTCGTTGCGGGCATGCCGGCCTCTTTCTCGCTCGTGTGAGGTAGGGAATGTAATTAGCTGGCTAACTATCGGGGCAAAAGAAAGGCCCTGCCCGGAGGGGCGGGGCCACACCGGCCGCGCGTCGGATCAGTCGGCGGCCAGGGCCGCACTGCCGCGCACCACGCGGGCGAGCAGATCGAGGAACACCGCGCGCTCCTCGACGGAAAGCCCGCCGACCATCGCCTCCAGCCGCCCGAAATGCTCGGGTGCCAGATCGCGCAGGCGCTGCGCACCGCGGGCCGTCAGGATGGCCACCGTGCCGCGTCCGTCCTCCGCGGACGGGCGCCGGGCGACCAGGCCCTCGCGTTCGAGGCCGTCCAGCAGGCCGGTGACCGTGGCCCTGGAGACGTCGAGGTCGACCGCGAGGCGCGAAGGCGACTTCTCCCCGCCGTGGGCTTCGAGGTCGGCGAGCAGGCGGTAGCGCCCCGTCGAGAGACCGAACCGGGCGAAGTGCGCCTCGGCCGCCCGTCCCACCCTCGCGCCGGCGGAGATCAGCCGCACCGCGACCAGTACCGCCTGCGGATCGACCTCCAGGCCGTAGTGCTCGATCTGCTGCCTCGCCTGGTCCAGGGTGGGGAGCTCGCCGTCGACCTCATTCCGCGTCATGTAAGTAATATGGCAGCTAACTACTCGCTTGGCAAGGCGCCTTCGCCGCCCGGCGCGACGGTGGTTCAGGCGCGGATGGACATCAGGAGCAGGGGGTTGGTGGTGGGCTGCGGGGATCCTCCGGCGGGTTCGAGGGTGAGGCCGACGGCACGCGCGTCGGCGGTGTTTCCGTCGAGCAGGACGGTGCCGTCCTGGCTGATGAATCCGGCCGGGCTCATGGTTCCGCCGTGGTCGAGCCACAGTTGGTACGTCTTGCCCTGGGCAGGGGCGGGCAGGCCGGTGGCGGTGAAGACGGCCCTGTTCTGGCGGTCGGAGGCGACGACGGTGGTGAGGGCTCCGTTGCCGGCCCGGCCGTGGACGGTGCGGGCGTCCGGAGCGGCCAGAACGGTAGTCACGGCGTCGAGCCGCTGCTCGCTCTGCCGGGCCTGCTGTTCGAGCTCCCGGTTCTCCTGGTTCTGCCAGGCGGCCAGGCCGGCGAACGACGCGGCCGCAGCCAGGCTGGCGGCCAGGGCGAGGGGGACTGCCTTGCGGCGCAGCAGGCCGCGGAAGGAGACCGGGGAGGTCGCGGGGACGCGGGGCGGGAGCTGGCGGACGCCGTCGATGGTCGCCATCGTCCACTGCTTCATCGCGGCCGGCGGGGCCTGGGCCGCGGCGGCCGCCAGACGTGCGGCGGTGGCCTCGAAGTCGGCCGTGTCCTGCCGGCATGTCTCACACCCGGGCAAGTGCGCGGCGAACTCCTCGCGCTCTTCGGTGTCCAGGGCGTTGAGCCCGTACGCGGCGGCCAGGTCATGGACATCGGTTGCGTGGTGTTTCACGCGGTCACCCCCATGCAGTCGCGAAGCCGGATCAGCCCGTCGCGCATGCGTGTCTTGATGGTCGGAAGCGGCGTGCGAAGCGTTTGGGCGACTTCACGGTAGGTCAGGCCCCCGTAGTAGGCCAGGGTCACGGCCTGGCGCTGGAGCTCGGTCAGGCCACGCAGGCAGCGCCGTACCTGCTCGCTCTCCAGGCGGGTCTCGACCTGCTCGGCGACCTCGTCGAACGCCGTACGGTGCTCGCGGGCGGCCTGGGCGTGCTCACGGTCGGCGGCGGCCTGCGCCGAGCGGACCCGGTCGACGGCCCGCCGGTGGGCGATGGTCGCCGCCCACGTGCTCACACTGCCGGACTCCGGCCGGTAGCGGGCGGCCTGCCGCCACAGGTCGATCATCACCTCCTGCGCGACCTCCTCCGACTGGGCCCGGTCGCGCACGACCCTGACCACGATCCCGAAGACCATGGGCGCGAGGGCGTCGTAGAGGGCCGAGAAGGCCTCCTTGTCACCGTGGGCGACCCTCTCCATGACCCCGGCGAGGTCGGCGAGGTCACCGCGGCCGGAGTGCGCCGCGGCACCGGACGGGAGGGGCTGGTTCACCGGGCGGACTCCGGCCGTCGCGACCAGGCGAAGGGGCGGCCGGGGCCGGCCGCCCCGGGGTGGGGTGTCCATCGCATGGCAGTCCTTCTCCTCGAGCGGTCCGGCCCGCCCCGGTGGGACGGACCCGCCACAGGGCCGTATGGATCTCTGCCCGTACTTCGTAGCGGAAGTGCTCGCGGATGGGTGGACATTGTCTGCATCTGAGCAAGCCGTGTTCCCCCGATCGCCACCAGGGGGTCCTGGCCGCTCATTTTCCCAGGATCTCGTCGAAGTGGCCGGGTCCGGTGTGGGGGATGGTCTCCAGTGCGCCGGTGTAGCGGCGGGTCTGGGTCTGCCAGGCGTGGTAGCCACTCATCCAGGCCCCCATGAGCTCGACGTACGTGGCCACGGCCGTACGCTCACGGCTGGTGAGACCGAGCTGTCGGCACATGGCCGGGACCTGGCGGGCGAGTTCCCGGAACCGCTCGACGCGCCCCTCGACCTCTCGGCGGGCGACCGCGATGGCTTCCTCGCGCGTGCACCGCCGGGTGTGCTCGACGACGAGGACGAGGTTGTCCATGTCGCCGCGGGCTTCCTCCTTCTCCAGCGAGTAGACGTCATTGCACATGAAGGTGACGTCGATGGCGGCCTGGCGCATGATGCGCAGCTGCGGGCTGTGGAAGGCGGCAGCGGGGACGCTGATGCCGGCGGCCCGCTCGCCCAGGGACAGGGGCAGATCGGTGCCGGCTATGCCCCGCCTGACCTGCAGGTACGTTTCCATGTCGGCGGGAGTGCCGCGGAGCCGGCCGATCGCCTCGTGAGCCTGGGTGGCGAAGTAGTACTCCCACTCGTGCGCGGTACGGGCCACCCAGCCCGGGTGCGCGCCGTCGCCGCAACGCGCCCAGAGATCGGCGAACGCCACCGCGCACGCATCCGCCCCCGCGGCCGGGGCGGCGCCGTGCACGATGTCGATCAGTTGCCGGCAGACGGTCGCGGCGCGGGCGGGGTCCCGACCGATCGGACCGTCGAACTGGTCGTCGAAGACGAAGAAGAACGCCATCGCGTCCGTGCACACGTCCAGGGCCGGGCCTTGGGCGTAGGGGAAACCGTGGGCGGCCAGGAGCGGCATGTCCCACGACGCGTACCACTCCATCGAGCGGCCCTCCCCGACCAGCCCCATCCGCCGCACCCACGCCGGATTGCGCTGCCGCGCGCCCTCCAGATCCGGGCTGACGGAGCTCGGGAAGGGGAGGTGGAACTCGATGTCCTGCGGCACGTGCCCTCCGTGAAGCGAGCCGGTCACAGCCGGGTGGAGTCACCACCAGCCTCCGGTACGGACCTCACCATCTCCCGGTTCCGTGACGTGACGCAGCCGACTGCCGGCCAGATGGTGGCTGGATTCCATTTGGCGTCGACCGCGAGCGACGGGTGCCGCCGCCGGATGGACAACCAACTGTGCCTGAGGTGGAGTTGAGGCGGACCCCGCAGTCAAGCCCAGACGGCCTTCGCAGCGGGGGCCGCCACTCGTTCGGGTGACAGACCAATCCGCCGGGTGGGCGGAGCCGAATGCGGGGTGTGAGCAGCTTCCGCACCACCATCGTCCGCGCCGCTCGTGGCGCGCTGGCCGGGCTTCTGGCCGGGTTCGCCGCGCTGGCCGTGGCCGAGCTGGTCGCCGGCCTGCTGCGGCCGGCCGCCGGACCGGTGACGGTGGTCGGTGGCGCCGTCATCGACCGGACCCCGGCCGCGGTGAAGGACTTCGCGATCCGCACCTTCGGCGAGAACGACAAGCTGGTCCTCCAGCTCGGCATCCTGCTCCTGTTGGCCCTGTTCGCGGTCGCCCTGGGTGTTCTGGCCCTGCGGTATCGGCGTGCGGGGGCGGCCGGGGTGCTGGTGTTCGGGCTGGTCGGCGCGGCCGCTGCCCTGAGCAGGCCCGATTCCGAAGGGGCCGCCGATGTGCTGCCCTCGCTCGTCGGCACGCTCGCGGGCGCTGCCGTCCTGTACGTCCTGGCGGGCAAAGCCACCCCCGCCGGCTCCCCGTCGGGTGTTGAGGGCACCGGGGGCGGCTGGAGCCGGCGGGGGTTCCTCACCGCGGCGACCGCGACGGCCGTGGCCGCCACCGGCGCAGGTGCGCTGGGCCGCGCGCTGTCCGGGCAGCGCGGCCGGGGCGCCCTCGCCTCCCGCGACCGTCTCACCCTGCCCGCCCCCGCCTCACCGGCTCCCCCGGTTCCGTCCGGGGCGCAGCTGAAGGTTCCGGGGATCGGCGCCTTCACGACGTCCAACCGGGACTTCTACCGCGTCGACACCGCCCTGGTCGTCCCGAAGGTCGACGCCGGCACCTGGACGCTGCGCGTCCACGGCAAGGGCGTGCCCCGCCCCCGTAGTTACACCCTCGACCAGCTCCTGGCCCGCCCGCTGATCGAACGGGACATCACCCTCACCTGCGTGTCCAACGAGGTGGGCGGCCCGTACGTCGGCAACGCCCGCTGGCTCGGTGTTCCGTTGGCCGGCCTGCTGTCCGAATGCGGTGTCAAGCCGCCGTCGAAGGGCGGCAGGGCCGACCAGTTGGTCGCCCGCTCCGTGGACGGCATGACGCTCGGGTCCCCCGTCGAAGACGTCATGGACGGACGCGACGCCATGCTCGCGGTCGGAATGAACGGAGAGCCCCTGCCCTTCGACCACGGCTTCCCCGTCCGGATGCTCGTCCCGGGCCTGTACGGATACGTCTCCGCGTGCAAGTGGATCACCGACATCGAGCTCACCACGTTCGACGCGTACGACCCGTACTGGGTCAAACGCGCATGGGCCCGCCGGGCGCCGATCAAGACCCAGTCCCGCATCGACACCCCCAAGCCGTTCGCCCGCCCCGCCGTCGGCACCGTCGTGATCGCCGGAGTCGCCTGGGCCCAGCACCGCGGCATCACCCGCGTCGAGGTCCGCGTCGACGACGGGCCCTGGCAGGAGGCCGACCTCGCCGCCCAGGACAGCCTCGACACCTGGCGCCAGTGGTCCCACCGCTGGCAGGCCACCACGGGCGGGCACACCCTCTCAGTCCGCGCCATCGACGGCACGGGAGCGGTCCAGACCGAGCAGCGCGCCCGGACCATCCCCGACGGGGCGAGCGGCTGGCACAGCGTCTTCGTCACCGTCCCCTGAGACCACCGGACCGGCCTCACCCGACGCGCGGTCCGGCAAGAACCCCCCGACCACCGAACACCGACCACCGACCACCGACCACCGCATCAATGCGAACCTTCTCCCAAGGAGCAACCGATCATGAACAGCATTCAGATCCGCCGTGCCGGTATCGCCGTGGCCGCAGCCGTCCTGCTGCCCTTCTCCCTGGCCGCCTGCTCCGATGCCTCCAGCGACACCAAGACCGCGCCCGGCGCGACCGCCGGCAACTCGTCCGAGACCGGTGAGAGCACCCCCGGCGGGGACGCGATGACGGCGGACCAGCCCTTCGGCCCTGCCTGTGCCGGCGTACCGCGCGAGGGGGCGGGCTCCTTCGACGGCATGGCCAAGGACCCGGTCGCCACCGCCGCGTCCAACAACCCTGCGCTGTCCACCCTGGTCACCGCGGTCAAGCAGGCCGGCCTCGTGGACACCCTGAACAACGCCAAGGACATCACCGTCTTCGCCCCGACCAACGACGCCTTCGCGAAGATCCCGAAGGCCGACCTCGACAAGGTCCTGGCCGACAAGGAGCTGCTGACCAAGATCCTCACCTACCACGTCGTCGGCCAGGAGCTGACCCCGAAGCAGCTGGAGAACGGCTCCTTCGAAACCCTGCAGAAGGGCATGGTCACCACCAAGGGCTCCGGCGAGGCCTACAAGGTCAACGGCACCGCCGCCGTGGTGTGCGGCAACGTGAAGACCGCGAACGCCAACGTCTACATCATCGACACCGTCCTCATGCCGAAGTAGCAGCCCGGCCGTGGCCCGGTACTTCCTCGCGAGGCAAGGAAGTACCGGGCCCACGTAACCCTCGCTCACCGCTACTCCAGCATGCGTTCCACGTCATCCGGAACCCAGGGAAAGGGGACGTCGGGCCACCGTGCGGCGGCCCATGCGTCGATATCGACAGCGAGAACGGCATCCACGAAGGGCTGCGGCGGCCGGTAGCCGTGGGCGGTGACGTAGTGCGTGATCAGGAACGGAGCGGCATAAGCGATTCCGGGCCCGCCCGGAATCCGTACCTCCCCGTTCCCTTCCGGAGCCTCGTCCTCAGGACACAGGTCGCACTCGTGGACGCCAAGGCAGACGTTCATCCACTGGACCTCCTGAACAGCCTTCAGCTTCTCGACGAACGCTGTGGGGACGGTCCCCGTCGCGTACGGCTTGCCGGCTTCCAGCCAACCGACGTTCAGGCGGGTGTACGCCGGGCGATACCACAGCGCATAGAAGCCCGACTCCCTGTCCGTGAACGCATCCTCGTCCTGGTAGTCGTACTCGCTGAGATCTTCGTGGAACACCCGCACATCATCGCGGCACGACTTCGCCCACGCCCAACCGATTCCACGACCCACCGGAGACGACCTGGCCGCGCCGGGCCATCACGTGGGCGTCCAGGAAGCCCCGTTCGGAGGCCGGGTCGTGGAGAAGTCGGGCGAACGGGACGAGGCCGGCGTCGGCCAGCAGCTCGGCGAAGCGGTTCACCGGCCAGCTGTAGGCGGGCGTCACCTTGTGGTCGAAGCGGACCGGGTCCGGGCCGTCCGTGCCGAAGAACGAGACCAGGAGCAGGCCTCCGGGTGCCAGGGCACGCACCTGCTCCGCGAGCAGCGCGGGCAGCTCCCCGGGCGGGGTGTGGATCATCGAGTAGTGGGCCAGCACGCCGCCGAGCGCGCCGTCCTCGACCGGCAGGGCCTCCATCCGCGCCTCGTCGAACCGCAGCGCCGGATGGGCCCGTCGGGCGTGGTCGACCATGGCCGGGGAGAGGTCGAGCCCGAAGGCGTCCAGGCCCAACTCGTGGAGCATGGCCGTCAGATGTCCGGGACCGCAGCCGACGTCGGCCGTCCGCAGGTTCCCCGTCCCGCGCACCAGCTCGGCGAAGGTGCCGATCATGGCCCGCGCGAACGGCTGCGTCTCCAGCCGATCGGCGAACAACGACGCGTACAGCTCGACGACCCCGTCGTAGGCCGCCCTGGTCTCGTCCTGGTGCTCCACCCCGGGAAGGTAGCCGACGTCCGCGCACGTTCGCAGCCGTTCCCCGGCCCCGCGCCCGGGCGCGCGCGGTCGCTTCGGTCAGCAGCCGCCGGAACGGGTCGGGGCGCCGACGCCGACGGTGAGCGTGGCCGGGGCCGCACAGCAGCCGCCGCCGGTGTCATCCGCGGCTTCGGGCTGGTCGAAGAGGCCGGCGCCGCCGCAGACTCCGGTCTCGGGGAGGGTGAGTTCGACGCGCCCGGCGGCCTCGTGGTCACCGGCGAGGTGCGCGGCGATGGAGCGGACCTGTTCGTAGCCGGTCATGGCCAGGAAGGTGGGGGCGCGGCCGTAGGACTTCATGCCGACGAGGTAGAGGCCCTTGTCTGGGTGGGAGAGCTCGTGCACGCCATGCGGGGAGACCGTGCCGCAGGAGTGCCGGTTGGGGTCGATCAACGGGGCGAGCGCGGTCGGGGCCTGGAGGCGCGCGTCCAACCCGAGGCGGAGCTCGCCGAGGAAGGAGAGGTCGGGTCGGAAGCCGGTGAGGGCGATGATCTCGTCGACCGGGTCCAGGCGGCGGCCGTCGTCCCCGACGAGCACCATGCGTCCGTCGCCGTCGCGTTCGATGGCGTCGGTGCGGAATCCGGTGACCGCGTCCGCGTACCCGCCGTCCACGGCGGCCTTGGCAGCGAGGCCGAGGGCGCCACGGGCGGGGAGCTGGTCGGCCTCACCGCCACCGAAGGTGGAGCCGGAGATCCCTCGGCGCAGGATCCACACCGCGTGCGTTCCCGCGCCCCGCTCCTCGTTCGTGGCGAGATCGGCGAGGTAGGCGAGTGCGGTGAAGGCCGAGGCGCCGGAGCCGATGACGGCCGTGCGCCTGCCGGCATATCGGGCCCGGACGGCGGGGTCGTCGAGGTCGGGGACGCGGTAGGAGATCCGGTCCTGGGCCGCCTTCTCGCCGAGGGCGGGCAGTCCGCTGCCGCCGGCCGGGCCGGGAGTGGACCAGGTACCGGATGCGTCGATGACGGCGCGCGCCAGGACCCGCTGCTCCCGTCCGCCGCCCGTCTCGTACTGGACGACGAAGGGCCGGCTCTCGCGGTCGGCGTCGACGACGCGGTCGCGGCCGGCTCGGGAGACGCCGGTGACGGTCGCGTCGTAGCGGACGTGCGCGCCGAGTACGTCGGCGAGGGGCTGGAGGTAGCGCTCCGCCCAGTCCCCGCCTGACGGATAGGTGACCGGGTCGGGCCTGACCCAGCCGGTGGGCGCGAGGAGCTTCTCGGCGGCCGGGTCGACGACCTCGCCCCAGGGGGAGAACAGCCGTACGTGCGACCAGGCCCGCACCGCGGTCGCGGCGGCGGGCCCGGTTTCCAGCACCAGGGGCTCGATGCCCCGCTCGACGAGGCGGGCGGCTGCGGCGAGTCCGACGGGGCCGGCGCCGATGACGACGACGGGCAGGACTTCGGTGGATGTGTTCACGACGGGGCTCCCATTTGATTCGACAGTTGTCGATGTCCTGGATTCCAGCGTGACACCAGATATCGACGTTCGTCAACATAGACATCTGTCGAAGTTGTAGGGATGATGGACGCATGACCACGAAGGCGTTGCCGCTGCCGCTGTCACTGCCCCCGTCGGAAACTCCGGCGGCGTGCTGCCCGCCGCTGTCGGAGCGTCCGCTGACGGCCGAGGAAGCCGAGCGGACCGCGATCATGTTCAAGGCCCTCGGCGATCCAGTGCGGCTGCGGCTGTTCTCCCTGGTGGCATCCCATGAGGGCGGGGAGGCGTGCGTGTGCGACATCTCCGACGTCGGCGTCTCCCAGCCGACGGTCTCCCACCACCTGAAGAAGCTCCGCGAGGCCGGGCTGCTGTCCTCCGAGCGGCGCGGGACCTGGGTCTACTACCGGGTCGAGCCGTCCGTCCTCGCGGCCATGGGCCGACTCCTCACCCACCCGGCCACCGCATGACCACCACTGGCACCGTCACCATCGCACCACTGACCCGCGTCCACGCGGACGAGGTCCTGGCGATCTACCGGGCCGGTATCGACGAGGGCAACGCCACCTTCGAGACCACGGCCCCGACCTGGGCGGAGTTCGACGCCGCGAAGCTGCCCGAACACCGCTTCGCCGCACTCGACGCCGACGGCACGGTGCTGGGCTGGATCGCGGCCACCAGGGTCTCCGACCGCCGCGCGTACGCCGGAGTCGTCGAACACTCCGTCTACGTCCACCCCGCCGCCCGCGGCCGCGGTGTCGCGGGCCGGCTCCTGAAGGCCTTCGTGGAGTCGACCGAGGCCGCCGGGATCTGGACGATCCAGTCCGGGATCTTCCCGGAGAACACCGCCAGCCTCGCCGTCCACGCGCGGGCCGGCTTCCGCGTCATAGGCACCCGCGAGCGGATCGGGCACCACCGGGGCGTGTGGCGCGACGTCGTCCTGCTGGAGCGCCGCAGCCCGCGGATCAGCTGAACGCCTCGCCCGAGTAGAGGACCCCGACGGCCGCGGCCGGCCTGCCGAGCCGGACGAGGCCCTGGGAGGTTCAGCCGAGGTGGCGGCCCTGGTATCCGGCTTCGGTGATGGCGGCGATCACCTGATCCGGGTCCACGGGCGTCGCGCACTCGACCACGGTGCGTTCGGTGCGTACGTCGGTGGTGCTGGCGGTGACGCCGGGGAGTTCCTCGACTTCGTCGTCGATGAGCAGGCCGCAGCTGTTGCAGTGCATGCCGGTGATGGCGAAGGTCATGCGGGTGGTGCTCACTTGGCGGCCTCCGGGGTCTGGTCGGGGTGGTGGAAGGTGATCCGGCCGCCGTACATGCCCATGCCGCAGGTGAAGGACAGGGTGCCGGTCTTGGGAGTGCCGAGGTCGATGACGGTTTCGCCGGTGACGGGCAGGACTTCCTGGACGCCTCGGTCGGGGACGACGAAGGAGCGGACGCAGCCGTTCGTGCCGTGTGTGGCGACGACGAGCTTGGTGGGCACCCCGGCCCGGGCGCTGACGGCGGCAGGGGTGTAGGAGTTGGTGCGGGCCTGGACGGTGATCGTCTGCGTGCCGTCGGGGGCCGTCCGTACCGTCTCCGCGGGAACGCTCGCGGCGACCGCTTGCGGGGTGGCTGTGGGCCACCAGCCGCCCAGACGCAGTCCTGATCCGAGGGTCCACAGGGCGACGAGCAGGACGACGACGCCGGTGACCCACGTGAGGCGGCCCTGCCACAGCTTGGCGGCCGAGCGCAGGAAGAAGCCGAGGACGGCGAAGAGCGGTCCGGTGCCCAGGACGAAGCCGGCCATGACCGCCGCCCCGGCGTACGGGGAGCCGGAGGTGACGGCGATCAGCTCCACGCTCAAGGTCACCCCGCAGGGAATCAGGACGGTCAGGAAGCCGAGGACGGCCGGGGTGGTGACGGCGGTGGACTTCGCCGAGCGGCGCACCCGTCGCCCCCACGAGGCGGGCAGCCGCGGCACCAGGTACCGCACGGCCCGGACGCCGAGCATGTCGAGCGCGAACACCACCATCAGGACGGCACTGGCGACGAGCAGGATCGCGCGGGCTTGCGGGCCGGGCTGGACGGCGGCGCCGACGAGCCCGAGTAGGGCCCCGAGCAGGGCATGGGAGGCGAGTTTGGCGCCGAGGAACGCGGTCACGGGCGCGAACAGCCCGCTGCGCTCCCGCGCTTCGGCCGGCCATGCGGTGGTGCGGCGGCCGACGGCGCCGGCGAGGAGACCGCCCTGGACGGCGGCGCAGGAGGCGCCGCCCGCGAAGAGACCGGTGGTGACACCGGCGAGAAAGAGGGTGCTGGTGGAAGCCATGGAGAAGAGCTCTCCTCTGCGAAAGGGGAAGCCGGAGTGAGGACATGGCAGGACACCCGCCGGCCAAGGGTCCGTGAGGATTCCTCAAGGCACGGGGCGGGTGGCCGGGCTGCTCAGGTCCGGCTTACGCAGAGGAGTGCGACGGGATCCGGGGCCCGCGGCCAGGCACAGGAGACGCGCGCGGGCCGCGCCGACCGCGCGGCGCCCACGGGCGCCTCCGCTCCGAGGGCGGCGCCGGGGCCGGCGAAGACCACGGGAGCCGGGGACTGGGCGGAGGCCAGCGGGCATTCCATGGCCATCGCCGGGCAGCTGTCACCGCCCGTATCCGAGACGATGACGGACCCGTGCGAAGGGCCCGAGCCGTTCGCCATCGCGGGCATGCCCGAACCGGTGACCATGCCGTCCGTCGCGGCGGGCATGCGCCGCATCATGTCCGCATGGCCGGGCCCTGCCATCAAGTACGCGCACAGCAGCAGGACACCGGCCAGGAGGGCGGTGAGCGCCGGCTGCGGACGCCGGGCCGAACGGATGGGCATGCCCGTGATCCTAGTGCCGTACCAGGCGGCGTTCGCCCCGGCGAACCCAGTGCCGGCTTCCGTGTCAGTGAACGTGATCGCTCTTCGGCCCGGTGTCTTTGATGCTGGTCGGAGTTCCGTCCGGGGCGAACGAGTGGTGGAAGGTGAAGGCGTGCGGCGCGGAGGCGTGGTCGTGGAGGTGTTCCAGCCTGGAAACCCCGTCCTGCCAGGTGGGTATCACGCCGTCGGAGACCCACCAGCACACGTAATTCGGCTGCCCGGTCCTCTCGAACCAGTCGTAACGCCTGTTCAGCGCCTCACGGTGCAGACCGGTGTAGACGGCGTCGAAGGCGGGGCGCAGGTCGGTCCAGAGGGAGAGGGTCGTGGCCAGGGCGGTGGTGTCCACCGTACGGCCTTTGTCGTACCAGGTCGGTACGGCGAACTCTCCCCATGCGCCCCAGTCCGCCCCGAAGAGCATGCCCCGGTCAGTGCCTGCCGGTTCGGCACGCCCCAGGTATCCGGGGTGCTGACCGATCTTCCGGTAGACGGCCTCACCCGTGTCGTAGAACTCGCGCGTGAGGGGTGCGGGATCGGCGAGAGGTAACTTCAGGACGCCGAATGTGTACAGAGCAAGATGGGGCATGCGTCTCCCTGGGAACTCCTGTGCGACCGTGGGCGATCGCCGAGGACCAGGTGAAGGTAGCTGCCTCTGCGGGCCGTGTCGAAGTTGCGTTTTCCCTGTCCAAGTGGCCTCTTGCAGCGTGCGAGCCCCGGGGCGGGAAGTTGGCGGCATGGCGTCGGAGTGGCCGTGCGTCATGCGCAGAATGGGGGCATTCGACCGCTGCTGCCGACCGAGAGCGACTCCCATGAACCGCCTTCCTGCGGACCCGACGGTGCTCCACCCGTTTCCCGACCAGCCGCGGGTGGTCCTGCTCAAGCCTCTGGTGACTTCGCCGCTGATCGAGGTCGGGGAGTACTCCTACTACGACGACCCCGACGATCCGACCGCGTTCGAGACCCGCAACGTCCTCTACCACTACGGGCCCGAGAGACTGGTCATCGGGAAGTTCTGCGCGCTGGGCACTGGGGTGCGGTTCATCATGAACGGCGCCAACCACCGGATGGACGGCCCCTCGACCTTCCCCTTCCCCATCATGGGCGGCTCCTGGAGCGAGCACTTCGACCTGCTCGCCGGCCTGCCGGGCAGGGGCGACACCGTCGTCGGCAACGACGTCTGGTTTGGCTACCACACCATGGTCATGCCCGGAGTACGCATCGGGCACGGCGCGATCATCGCCTCCGGCGCGGTCGTCGTGGACGACGTACCCGACTACGGCATCGTCGGCGGCAACCCGGCCGGACTCATCCGCACCCGCTACAACGACGACGAGATCGCCCGCCTGCTCGCCCTCGCCTGGTGGGACTGGCCCGCAGAACACCTCACCGAACACATCCGGGCCGTCATGTCCGGCACCATCGACGACCTCGAAGAAATCGCGCCCCGAACCTGAACCGCCCCCTCACGAACATCACCCTGGGACAAGGCGAACGTTGTCGGATACGGCACTAGGTCGTCTGGCGACGCCGTACGAAGATGACCGCCACCAGGGCCAGGCCCAGCACGACGCCCACGAGCTGCATGCCGATGAAACCGGGCACCGAGGCCGGGGCGATGCCCGCGAACGTGTCGGTGAAGGCGCGGCCGATGGTGACGGCCGGGTTGGCGAAGGAGGTGGAGGAGGTGAACCAGTACGCGGCGCCGATGTACGAGGCCACCGCGATCGGGGCGAAGCGCAGGCGGTCGGTGCGCGCCAGGCCGAAGATGAGCAGGATCAGGCCGGCCGTCGCGACGACCTCGCCGAGGAGGAGGTTCCCGGCGGAGCGGTCGTGGGTGGACCACTTGACCAGCGGCTCGCCGAACATCGCGTCCGCCAGGATCGCGCCCGCGATCGCGCCGAGGATCTGCGAGGGCACGTACACGGCCAGTTCGCGGGCGGTGACGCCGGAGCCGCCGCGGCGGGCGGTCCACCACTCGGCCACCGTGACGGCCGGGTTGAAGTGGGCGCCGGAGACCGGGCCGAGGAGCGCGATGAGGACGCCGAGCCCGAAGACCGTGGCGGTGGAGTTGGCCAGCAGTTGCAGGGCCACGTCCTGGGTGAGCTGCGTGGCCTGGATGCCCGAGCCGACGACGACCGCCACGAGGGCCGCGGTGCCGACCAGCTCGGCGGCGGCGCGGGCGATCAGCGGGGAGCGGGGCGGGGTCGCGCCGGGCGCGGGCTGGGGCACGTCGGCGGGTATCGGGGTGCCGACGGGCTGGGTTGCGGTCACGGCTGGTTCTCCTCGGGGGCAGGTGAGGCGGAGTGCGAAAGCTACGGGCAGGAGCGCTTGAGGTTCGCTTCGGCGGTGACGCGGGCGGTCTGGGCCAGGGCGGCGAACCGGCCGGCGAGGGCTTCGATGACCTCCGGGCGCAGGCGGTAGTAGGTGAACCTCCCGCACGGCTCGGTGTCCACGACCCCGGCCTCCCGCAGCACCCTCATGTGGTTGGAGAGGTTCGTCTGCTTGGCCCCCGTCTCTTCCACGAGGTGGGTGGTGCAGAGCGTCTCGTGGGCGAGCAGGGTCACGATCCGGAGCCTGAGCGGGTCGGCCAGCACCCGCATCAGATCAGTGTCGACTGATGTCAGCATCTGCTGATACTTTCACATCGGTCGCCTCTCGGTCACCTATCGGTCACCTCGCCCAAGCAAGAACCAAGGGAAGAACAGATGCCCTCCACCCCAGCAGCCTCCGTCCTGTTCGTCTGCATCCACAACGCGGGCCGCTCCCAGATGGCGGCCGGGTTCCTGCGCCACCTCGCGGGCGACCGCGTCGAGGTCCGCTCCGCCGGCTCCGTGCCCGGCGAGCAGATCAACCCTTCGGCCGTCGCCGCCATGGCCGAGCTGGGCATCGACATCTCCGACCAGAAGCCGAAGGTCCTCACCCCCGAGGCCGCCCAGGCCTCCGACTACATCATCACGATGGGCTGCGGCGACGCCTGCCCGTACTTCCCCGGGAAGACCTACCTCGACTGGCAGCTCGAGGACCCGGCCGGACAGGGCGTCGAGGCCGTCCGCCCCATCCGCGACGAGATCCAGGGCCTCGTCGAGGGCCTGATCGCCGAGATCGACGCCAAGTAGGGTCGGCGGCGCTGCGCTGCGCCGTGCAACCTGGGCGATTCACCAGGCCTGCGGCGGCAGACTGCGGGCATGGCTACCTTGAACGGGTCCCCCGTCGGCATCGCCGACCTGCAGGCCCTGGCGCTCACCAATTACGGGCACTTCACCACCATGGTCGTGGAGGACGGTGCGGTACGCGGGCTCGCGCTGCACCTCGACCGGCTGGTCGGTGACTGCCGTACGGTCTTCGGCGCCGAGCTGGATCCCGACTGGGTGCGGGAGTGCGTACGGCGGGAAGTGCGCGGGTTCGCCGGACGGTGCACCGCCCGCGTCACGGTGTTCTCTCCGGGGCTGGACCTCGCGGCCCCGGAGCGGGAAGCCTCGCCCTGCGTACTGGTGACCACGCGGCCCGCGGGTGGCGCCGGGGGCCCGCTGCGGGTGCAGCGGCTCACGTACCACCGTGACGCGCCCGCGGTGAAGCACGTGGCACTCTTCGGGCAGCTGCGGCTGCGGCGTGCGGCGCGGCTCGCCGGGTTCGACGACGTGCTGTTCACCGGTGCCGACGGGCTGGTCTCCGAGGGCTGCACCTGGAACGTGGGTTTCGTGGACGCGGCCGGGACCGTGGTGTGGCCCGAGGCCGACGTACTGCAGGGGGTCACGATGCGGCTGCTCCGGTCGGCGCACGGCCGGCATGTCACCGCGCCGGTGACGGACCGTCTGCTGCGGTCGATGCGGGCCGCGTTCGCCACGAACACCGCCATCGGGGTGCGCTCGGTGGCGTCGGTGGACGATGTCGTCTTCCGCACCGACGACCCCGTGGTCACCGCGCTGCGGGAGGCGTACGCGGGCGTGCCGCTGGAACGGCTCTGGGCAGTGTCTGACAAATGATCACGGGCTGGTTCGCGGAGCCAGAGGATCAGCGAGGCCAGGACGACGCCGGCACGGTAGCGGTCGGCAAGCTTGTCGAATCTCGTCGCGATCGCGCGGAACTGCGTGAGGCGTGCGAAGCATCGTTCGACCACGTTGCGGTCGCGGTAGAGCTCCTTGTCGAAGGCGGGCGGCCGGCCGCCGAGGCACCCTCGGCGCCGGCGGTTGGCTGTTTGGTCGCGGCGCTCGGGGATCGTGACGGCGATGCCCCGACGCCGCAATAGACGGTCTGCCACGGCCCATACCGCTCGGGCAGGTCACGCCACGGAGCCCCGGTCCAAACGCCACAGCACACCATTGACCACCTGCCGGTGATCACGCCACGGCCGACCACGCCCATCCACCTGCGGCAACAAGGGCTCCATCCACTCCCACGCCGCCTCCGTCAACTCACCTCGACCTGCCACAAGATCAATTTCCAGACAGGTGGCCTTAGCATGGGCACGCCATCCCCCCGTGCCGTGTCCAGCCGACGGAAGACACCCATGCGCCTCCAGCGGATATCCGCCGCGACCGCGGCCCTCGCCGCGCTCACCACCCTCGCCACCGCCTGCGAGGACTCCCCCAAGCCGGGCCCGCCCGCCGCGAGCCCCTCCGCGAGCGCTCCGGGCGCCGCCCCCGCCTCCCCCACGGCCGCCACGCTGGCCGGGGCGCAGGCCCACGTACAGCAGTACACGTCCTGCGAGAACCTCAGCACCGACCCGAACGACAGCCGGGTGCCGCTGAGCGGGTTCATCGGCGCCGGGGACTGGGGCATCACGGAGCGCGGCGTCTGCACGGACAAGAAGGCGCGGGGCGAGATCGTCCTCTTCCTGACCCCGGACATGAAGGCCTTCCAGCAGGCCGCCAAGGACCACGCCGCGAAGCTGCTAGCCGAGGGCCGGGGCGACACCGACCTCGCCAGCCGCACGGTCGTGGGCAAGACCTTCGCCCTGACCGCGCTCAAGACCGCCACCGCCGTGTCCCTGGTCGACCCGCCCAACTCCGACCTGCGCATCCTGAGCTGCAACCCCGACGTCTTCGTCCCGGAGGGGTTCAAGAAGGAGAAGGCCCTGGTCGAGGGCTGCTTCCTCACCGACTACGTCAACAGCCCCGACGGCCAGGGCAGTCCCCACCGCGGGGCGGTCCGCGACCCCTCCACCGAGGGAGCGGCGAAGCCGGGCCAGCCTTCCACCGGCAGCCTGGGCCTGCCGAGCGCCGGCAGCATCGCCGAGCTGAAGCAGCTCGTCAGCCCGCACACGGTCGACTGCACGAGCATGAAGGTCACCGACGAGCAGGTACAGTCGATCGACTACATGCCGGTCGTCGACGGCCCCGCGAGCGCCTGGGGCGTCAAGCAGCGAGCGGTCTGCGGCCAGCTCGGCGGAGAGCAGCGCGCGCACAACCTGAACTGGCTGGACACCGTCTCCGACATGAAGACCCTCCAGACCAAGGCCAAGGCGGCACAGCTGGCCGACCTGAAGGACGACGGGCGCCTCAAGGCCACTGCGAGCAAGCTGCTGGTCGGCACGAACATCGCCGTGGAGACCAACAACGCGAACGTCCGCCGCGGGCTGCACCAGCTCCAGTTCCTGTACCTGAACTGCGAGACCGGCTTCACCGCGCCGGCCGGCTACCGGCTGGAGAAGGCCCAGGTCGAGGGCTGCGTCCTGACCAACTACGAGCGCCCGAGCTGACACACGGCCGTCCGGGGCGTGCGCGGCGCGCCCTGGGGGGATCGACTGGGGTGTTCCGCCATCCGCGCACCAGGAGCACCAGGAGCCGCCATGTCACTCTTCATCCCGGATTTCGACGACTCCGTGGTCGTCCGCGGCGGCGTACGACCAGACGGTCTGCCACGGCCCATATCTCTCGGGCAGGTCACGCCCATCCACCTGCGGCAACTCACCTCGACCTGCCACAAGATCAGTTATCAGACAGGCCTTAGGCCGGTCCGTCCCCCGGCCGCCGGCTCCCGTCCCTACGAGTTTCACTAGCCCGGCATCCGTAGCCTCGGAACCCTGGTGACCAGGTGAGGGGTGGTGTCGTGGTGTCGGTCGGAGAAACGGGCGGGCACGAGCTGCTGGACTGGGTGTGTGATCTGCACGCGCTCAACTCCGTCCTGGCGTGGGCGCCGCCCGCGCCCGACGCCGTGCCACCCACGCCGGTGGAGCCCGTCGATGCCTTCGGCGATCTCCCGCGGCCTGGTCGGCGGGGGCCGCCGGGGCGGCCGGGCCCGTCTCTCAAGGCGCGCCCCGGCACGCCCCGCACGCCCCGGTGCCGGCTACTTGACGAAGTCCTCGACGACCTTCGGCGGCCACACACCCACCGAGGCCGGCACCGGCGCGCGTCGGGTCTGCCCATGTCGCCGTTCGCCCGGGATCACAGGCCCGCGGTGAAGGCGTTCCACGGGCGGCTGACATCATCTCGTCGGCGTCCGGCACGGGTCCGGCGCGCAGGAGAGAGACCACGAAGCTGTACCTCGTCGCGCCCCTGGTTCTCGTCGCGCTCAACCGGCGCCACATCCGCAGCCCCCGGCCTCTACGGCTGGGGCCAGCCGACGGCGCTCGTCGCGATCATGTCACCGATCTGCGACAGCGTTGTCCTGGAACGAAGACGCCGGTATCCCCGCGGCTCGCGGTCCCCTCATAGTGATCGAGCAGTACCGGAGCCGAACCGCTCCGGCCGCGACCACGGACCTCAAAAGGGGACTCATCTCATGTCTGGCAACCGTCGTAAGGCTTTCCTCGTCACCGCGGCCCTCATGGGCGGAGCGATGCTGCTGACGGCATGCCAGGACACGGACGCGGCTTCGGACGCGGCCCCGGGCGCCGGCGGCACGCAGGGTTCCGCGCCCGCCACTGCGTCCGCCGGCGCGGCCGCCCCGTCCGGCTCGCCGACCGCGACCGCCAAGGGCACCAAGGACGGGGCCGGCTCCGGGGCCGACACCGGCGACGGCGAGCGGAAGCCGGTCGGGCAGGTCTGCGGCGCCAACGACATCTCCTGGAGCACCAAGTCCGAGACCCAGGCCGGCGGATACATCCTGATCACCGCGAAGGCGAAGCCCGGGATCACCTGTGTCCTGCCCGCCGCCCTTCCCGTCGTCGCCTTCGGTTCGGACGGCACGGAGGCCGGTCCCGCGGAACAGGTCGTCGGCAAGCAGATCACGCTGAGCGGGAACACCACCGCCTACGCCGGGGTGAACCCGAAGACCACCAGCGCGAACGGCGGCAAGGAACTGGACAGCATCATCGTCGCCGTGGGCGCCAACGACCCCGACCCGGTCTCCCTCCCGGTCGCCACCATCACCGTCGACAAGCCGGTCGTCACCAACTGGCACACCTCCCCGAAGGACGCCGTCCCCTCCAAGTAGCCCGGTACGGCTACGGGTACGCGTACGGGTCGGGGTCCCCGGGTTACCGGCTCTCCCCCGGTCCGGACCCGCCAGGAGTCGCGAAGGCCTCGATCAGCCGTCGCATGCCCTCCTCGATACCCACCCGCGCCTTCCATCCGAGGACGCGTTCGGCCCTGTCCGGGTCTCCGACGAACCTCTCGACGTCGTAGGTGCGGGGCCGGCCCAGGGTCACCCGGCCACCGCCCGCGGTGGCCACGGCGAAGTGCGCCAGTTCGGCCAGCCTGGTCCCGTCGCCCGAGACCAGGTGCAGCGTCGGCAGGCGGTCGCCCGCGGAGAGGATCTCGGTCATCCGCACGAGGGCGCCCACCACGTCGTCCAGGTGCGTGAAGTCCAGGGTGGTGTCGCCGCCGTCCACCCGGAGCGTGGTGCCCTGCGACGCCAGTCGGGCGAAGGCGGGGGCGACGCGGTCGGTGTGGTCGGCCGTCGACCCGTACACGCTGGAGAACCGCACGACGGAGGCGCTCAGCCCCGACGCGCGTGCGGCTCGCACCAGGGACTCCGCCTCCGCTTTCGAGTGGGCGTAGCAGTTGAGCGGAGCGTGCCGAGCCGACTCGAGTACGGGGAGACGAGCGGCCTGGCCGTACACCTCGCGGCTGCTTCCGAACAGCACCCACGGTGGCGTGCCCGCTTCGTTCGCCGCCGCGGTCAGCACGTTGCGGGTGCCGTCGACATTGACCCGTCGGCAGCGGGCCGGGTCGCGCTCCCCCCAGACGACCCGTGAGACGCCGGCGAGGTGCACGATGCCCGAGCAGCCCGCCACGGCCTCGCTCAGCGCACGCGGATCGGTGACGTCCTGACGGCGGTCAGCCGCCAGATCGTAGGGCACGGGCTCGTGGCCGGCCCGGGTCAGGGCTCTGGCCAGCGCGGATCCGATGAGACCTCGGCTTCCGGTGACGAGGATCCGTCCCATGCTTTCCGTGCTCCTCTCCCCCGGCTCAGTTCCGTGCCGGCTCCGGCAGCGCCGCCTTGAGGTAGCGGCGCGAGTGGTTCCGTAGGTGGTCGAGTGCCCGGTTGACCGGGGCGTAGTCGATGTCGTGCGGTGGCAGTTCACGGCTCCCGTCCGTGACGAAGCGGTCGGACAGCCCCACCGATGCCAGGAAGTCCTCGGCCCGTGAGGCGAAGAGCGGTGGGGCGACGGACACGAAGGGCTTGTTGAAGTTCACGGAGAAGGTGGTTCCGTGGAAGGAACTGGTGACCACGTAGCCGGCCCCGCGGAAGAGGCCGAGGAACTGCTGCGGGGTGGTGAAGTAGGACGTCCGGTCGACTCCGCGGATCCTCCTGCGGCGACCGCCGAAGGTGACCTGAACGACCGGGAGACCGTGCTGCCGTGCCACGTGTCGCGCGATCCGCAACGCCTCCCCCATCCTGTCCTCCTCCACCGAGTAGAGCAGTACGTAGGGTTCGGGCACACCACGGCGGACTTCCGCGATGTCCGCCCATTGGCCGCCGGACAACAGCAGCGTCGGGTCCAGGACCTGCGTGCACTCCGTCACGCCCAGCCCCCGCACGATGTCCACCGCGCCGCGCTCGCGCACCGAGACGGCCGTGTAGCGGGCGAGCAGCGTGCGCGTGATCTCCCGTTCCGCGTCCGGGATCGCGTCCAGGCCGAAGCTCGATGCGTAGGACACCCTCCGGAGGGCGGGAGGTCCGAAGTCGAGGTACAGCGCACGGTCGACGCCTCCGTTGTAGAGGCTGTTCCACACCTGGTCACTGCCCGTGAGGTAGGCATCCGCCACAGGGGGACGAGCCGCCAGTTGCTCCGGGCTGGTGTAGCGACGCGTCAGCGTGGTCCGGCGCTGGAAGGCGGCGAAGCGGCGGCGGGCCACGGCGGCTTCCCTGCCGCGATCGACGACGTTCCACAGCCGCACCGGCAGGACGTGGTCCCCGTCGGTGAAGCGTTTCCCGGCCAGGGCGAGACCGCGCTCGCCGGGTCGGTGGTAGTCCACCAGCCGGACGTCGTGGCCGTCCTCGCGCAGGATGCGGCACAGCGCGTACGCCTGGAGCGCCGACCCGAAGTTCAGCGGAGTGTGCAGCGTGAGCAGGGCGATCCTCATCGGACCGAACCCGCTGCCGACAGGCACAGCCAGTTCCGGAGCAGGGTCTCCGCCGCCTGGTCCCAGGTCGGCAGCGAGTCCAGTGCCCGTACCGCACGAGCGGCCAGCCGCCGTCTTCCGTACGGGTCCTGGAGCAGCGCGACGATGGCGTCGGCCATGCTCCGGGGGTCGTCGGCGACGGCCACCGCCGTCCGGGCCGCGGGGAGCAGTCCCCGCAGTGCCGGGCGGGAGCAGACCACCGGGCATCCGGCGGCCATGGCTTCGATCATCTTGACCTTGACTCCCGAGGCCGTCCACACAGGGCACACGAACACGTCGGCGGCTTCCAGCGTCGGGAGGACGGAGGCCACTTCCCCGACCACGGTGACCCCTCCGGCCGCCGGCGCGGCGGCGCGGAGATCATCCGGCATCCCGGCACCGACGAGCGACAGCCGGGCGGCCGGCATGCGCGCGTGCACCCGCGGCCAGATCTCCCGGACGAGGCTCCACGCCCCCTGGAGCGTGGGAGCCCAGGTGTAGTTCCCGATGAAGGCGACGTGCCGGCCCTCGGCCCTGTGCTCGCGGGGGAACGCGGTGCGCGCCAGGTGGTCGGTTCCGTTGGGCATGACGGCGACCGGCAGGTCCGGCACGTCCCGTACCATCACCGCCACGTCCTCCTCGCAGACGCCGCCCACGAGCGAGGCCCCGGCCCAGGCGCGCAGCTCCCTGGCCCGTGCGGCCTGCCACGAGGCGGCGTCCCGCCCGCCGTCGGCCTGGACCTGGCGGTCGATCAGGTACTCGATGTTCTCCTCGACGAGTACCACCGGCAGGGCCGGATCACGGGGCAGGTGTTCGGCGAGGAAGTACCCCTCGACGTGCACGATGTCGGCGTGACGAGACGCCAGGGCATCGCGCAGGCAGGCGTCGAATGCGGGTGACTGGTACCGCCACACCCTCTCCGGGACGGTGCCGGGGGGTCTCGCTCCGAGCGGTGTCGTGCTCTCGTGCACCCATACGCCGGTGCACAGCGATGTCATCAGAGGGGCGTTGGCGGCGTCGCGGTCGTAGTGCTCGGTGAGGACGAACAGATCGACATCGGCGGTCCGGCCGATCCGTTTCAGCAGTTCCGCCTCGCGCAACTGCCCTCCGCTGTGGGCCGGCAGGGGAATCTGGTTGGTGACGTACACGACGCGCAGCGCGCCCTGCCCGCGGTGGCCTTGCAGAAATCGTTGCCTCGGCATCGGAAACGCTGCACCTCCGTGTGGGCCCCGGAGGAGTATCCCCGCCCCTCCGCGAGCTGTACACACCGCACGCGGCGGCGGACGGGTGCCGTTGGGGCGCGCATGGATGAACGTTCGATGGGGTAGGGGAGGGAGGCCCGTCCCGGGGACTCAGGCGGAGGTGCCGATGAGCAGACTCCTGGCGTGGATCACCGAGCCCTTCCGGCGCAGGATGCGTCGGCGAAAGCTGCGACGGAACGACCCGTTTCTGTACAAATAGGCAGCCGTCCGGGGTTCCAGGTTGCGGGTTCCCGGTTTCAAGGGAGGGCCATGCGCTATTGGGGGATATCCGCCCTGTCACATGACGCGTCGTTGGCCGTCGTCGAGGACGGACGGGTCGTCTTCGCAGGCCATTCCGACCGCTACTCCCGCAGGAGGAACGACCCCTTTCTGCACGCGGACCTGCTCGACGAGGCGGCGGCCTTCGGCCCACCGGACCGGATCGCCTGGTACGAGCGTCCCCTCCTGAAGAAGCTGCGCCATGTCAGAGCGGGCCAATGGAACCACGCGGCATCCGCGTCGGACCTCCCCCGGCGCTACCTGGCAGCCCTGCGCCTGCCGTTCCCCCTCCCGGAGATCGCCTACGCGGACCACCACAGCAGCCACGCGGCAGCCGGCTTCGCGACCAGCTCCTTCGAGGAGGCGGCGGTCGTCGTCGCGGACTCCATCGGCGAGTTCCGGACCTTCACGATCGGGCACGCCCGCCGGGGCGGACCTCTGTCCACCCTCCACCGGCGGTCGTATCCCCACAGTCTCGGGCTGCTGTACAGCGCTTTCACACGGCGCTGTGGATTCCGGCCGAACGAGGACGAGTACATCATCATGGGCATGGCCGCCTACGGACGGCCCCTGCACGTGGACGCCATCCTGGAAGACCTGGTGGAACTCACCCCGCCGACGTTCCGGCTGAAGCGCAACGTCCACCGCGGCATCGGCGACTGGCTGCCCGGGGCCGCCGCCCCGGACCTCGCGGCAAGCGTGCAGCGCGTCGTGGAGACCGTGCTGCTCGGCGCCGCCACCTGGGCCGGGCAGCAGACCGGTTCGCGCAACCTGGTCCTGTCGGGCGGCCTCGCCCTCAACTGCGTGGCGAACAGCCTGCTCGCGCGCGAGGCCGGCTTCGACAGCGTCTGGATCCTCCCCACCCCGGGTGACGCGGGGTCGAGCATCGGCGCCGTGGCCGCCGTGAGCGGCGAGACGCTGGCCTGGCCGGGCCCGTACCTGGGCACGCCCCTGGCAGGGGACTACCCCGTGGCCGAGCTGCTGCGCGAGCTCGGCACGAACGGTCTGGTGGGCGTGGCGAACGGCCGGGGCGAGTTCGGCCCGAGGGCATTGGGCAACCGGTCGATCCTCGCCGATCCCCGCCCGGCCGGAATGAAGGACAAGGTCAACGAGATCAAAGGACGGGAGCGCTTCCGCCCGTTCGCGCCGGTGGTCAGGGCCGAACGGGCCCACGAGTTGTTCGATCTTCCGGTGGCGGCCTCTCCGTACATGCAGTTCACCGCCCAGTGCCGGTCGCCGGCCGACTACCCGGCGATCGTGCACCACGACGGCACGAGCCGGGTCCAGACGGTGGAACGGGCCCAGCACCCCGGCCTGTACGCACTGCTGGAGGAATGGGAATCGCGTACAGGCTGCCCGGTCCTGCTCAACACGAGTCTCAACGGAAGAGGAGAACCCCTGTTGAACTCCGCCGACGACGTGCGCAGGTTCACCGGGCACACCGGCCTTCCCGTCTACTGAGGACACCCGTGGTCAAGCTTCTGGTCACCAACGGCTGCAGCTGCACCCGGGGCGAGGAACTGCCCGATCCCGCGTCCCACGCGTGGCCCACCCTCCTGGGGACAGCGTTGGGGATCGACGTGTTCAACCTGGCGCGGGACGGCTCGTCCAACCGGCGCGTCGTGAGAAGCACCGCGGCCCGGCTCGCCGACGTCTGCGCCGAGCGCCGGCTCCGGCCGCAGGAGGTCATGGTGCTCCTGGCATGGACCCAGTCCTCGCGTCACGAATACCATGCGCCCCGCGAGAAACCGGAGGTCCGCACCGGACCGGCCGACGGGCCCGGCGACCGCGGATGGCAGCGGATCGGCCCCTGGCGGCAGGACGCCGGCCACAAGCCGTCCCGCGCCTTCTACGATCACCTCTGGTCCGAGGAGGGCCAGCTCGCCAACTTCTTCCTCGACTGGGCACTGCTGGACGCCTTCCTCCGGCAAGGCGGCTTCCACGCCCGGTACGCCTTCGCGTTCCCGCTCACCGGGACGGTTCCGGACCTCGCCCGGCCCTTCACCCGCATGCTGCGCGAGGACACGGTCTGGGGCGGACTGCCGCCCCGGCCCGGCCATTCGTTCCTGGAAATGCCCGACGGTCTCGCCCGCGGCCCCGGCGGACACCCCCTCGAAGAGGGCCATGCCTGGTTCGCCACGTCCCTCGAGAAATGGCTGTCCGCATGACGGCCCGGCCCACGGCGAGCGTGGTGATCCCCGCCCGCAACGCGGCCCCGTACCTCGAAGCCCAGCTCGCCGCCCTGGTCGCGCAGGACTTCGCCGCTCCCTACGAGGTGCTCGTCGCCGACAACGGCTCCACGGACGCCACCGCGGCGATCGCCCGGCGCTGGGCCGGGCGCCACGCCTTCGTCCGGCTCGTCGACGCCCACGCCCGAGCGGGCATCGGCTACGCCCGCAATACGGGGGTGCGGGCCGCGACCGGCGACGTGGTGCTGTTCTGCGACTGCGACGACGAGGCCGCCCCGGGCTGGATCTCCGGAATGGTCGAAGCACTCGGGCGGGCCGACGTGGTGGGAGGACGGCTGGATCTCACGCGTCTGAACCCGCCGGCGGTCCGTGCCTGGCGCGGTGACCCGGAACTCCACTCCCTTCCCGTGACGATGCGCTTCCTGCCCTACGCGACCGGGGCGAACCTCGGTGTCCGCACATCCGTCTACCGCGACCTCGGGGGCTTCGACGAGGCCTACACCGGCAGCCACGACGACGTCGAGTTCTGCTGGCGCGCCCAACTCGCCTCCCGCTCCCTCACCTACGCACCCGACGCCGTGATGCACTACCGGCTCCGCGGGGACCTCCGCGCCCTGGCAAGGCAGCGGTCCGGCTACGGGCGCTCCTACGCCCGGCTGTACGCCCAGTACCGTCACCTCGGGATCCCGCCGGGCAGCCTGGCCGGCGAGGCGCGGACCTGGGCGCGCCTGGCCCTGCGCGTGCCGCACCTGGCCACCGCCGCCGGGCGCGGGCGCTGGATGTTCGACGCGGCCTGGAACTACGGCCGCCTCGCAGGCGCGGTGAAGCACCACACGTGGTGCCCCCAGTAAGCCGGCGCGGGATCCAGGGCCATCTCACAGTGGTGTCTTCGAGCCGAGGCCCCCGGGTGTCCTCGGAATCCAGTCGGGAACCACCGCGACCTCCTTCGGGTCCGGCTCGCGCATGGTCACGCGCCAGCCGCCCTCCCCGGTGGGGCCTGTGAGGCGGACCGAGAACCCCTTGATCTGTGCGGTGTCGTGGAAGTACACGACGACGAGCTGCCGCACGGACCCCTCGTCGTAGAACTCCGCGGTCACCTTTCCCCCGGCCCCCTTCCCGAAGGCCTGGATCCAGTTCTGCGCGGTCTTCTCGACCTCACCCTTCACCGCGTCGTCGTCGGCATCGGCCGCGAGCGACTCCAGTTCGTCGGTCCGGCCGTCGGACAGCCGCCAGATCAGCTTCTGCGTGATCCGGAGCGAGTCGGAGGTGGGATAGCCGACGACGCCCAGCGGTTCGTGATTGCCGTAATCGGTCCCGTACTGGAGAACCTCCTCATCGGCGGCGCAGGCGCTGAGCGCACCCGCTGCCAGGACGACGGCCACCACGGCCCGTACTGCCGGAGCCGCCCTCAGCGCGCGCCTGGGCCCTCTCCCACGGCGTCGCGCCGCGGAGAAACGAGTAGCCATACTTCCTCGGTCTTTCGGTGAGTACCAATTCACGCCATGGCCGAGATTAGCCGCACGGGATTCCCCGCTCCGCAGGGTGTGGGCTACGCCCGCCGGAGTTCGAGCACGGGAATGACGCGGATGCCGGCGGTCTTGCGTGCGTACTCGGCGAAGCCGGGGTAGCGCCCCGCCTGCTCGGCGTAGATGCGGTCGCGGTCCGCGCCGGTCACCTCGCGGACGGTCACCCGGTAGGTCTCGGTGCCCCGTTCGACGGCGCCCTCACCGGCGGCGATCAGGTTGCGGTACCAGTCCGGGTCGGTCGGTGCTCCGGCCTTGCTCGCGAAGACGTAGACGACGTCCGGGTCGGTGTCGTGCGGGAGGTACATCATCGGGCTGACCCGCTCCTGCCCGCTCTTGCGGCCTCGGTGATGGACGAGGGCCAGCGGAGCGCCTTCGAAGGCCCCGCCGACCCTGCCCTCGTTCGCCCGGAACTCCGCGATGGTCTTCGCGTTCCAGTCGAGCTCTTCGCTCATGTCGAACTCCCGTCGTTCACGTCCCGGCGGTGATGCCGTGTCAGCCCAGCGCGCGGTCGAGGTTGAAGGCGGCGCTGATCAGCGAGAGGTGGGTGAAGGCCTGCGGGAAGTTGCCCAGTTGTTCTCCGGTCGGCCCGATCTCCTCCGCGAACAGCCCGAGGTGGTTGCCGTAGGTGAGCATCTTCTCGAAGGCGAGCCGGGCCTCCTCCAGCCGGCCTGCCCGGGCGAGCGCCTCCACGTACCAGAAGGAGCAGATCGAGAAGGTGCCCTCGGGGCCGTGCAGGCCGTCCGGGCTGGCGGTCGGGTCGTACCGGTACACCAGCGAGTCGGAGACCAGGTCCGTGGTGAGCGCGTCCAGGGTGGAGAGCCACTTGGGGTCGGTGGGCGAGATGAACTTGGCCATCGGCATCATCAGCAGCGAGGCGTCCAGCACGTGGTCGTCCAGCCCCTGGACGAACGCACCGCGCTCGGTCGACCAGCCGCGCCGCATGATCTGCCGGTAGATCGCGTCCCGGGACTCCCGCCAGCGGGGCAGGTCCGCCGGCAGACCACGGCGGTTCGCCATGCGCATCGCCCGTTCCAGCGCCACCCAGCACATCAGCCGCGAGTACACGAAGTTCCGCCGGCCCGCCCTGGTCTCCCACACCCCCTCGTCGGGCTGGTCCCAGTGCTCGCACAGCCAGTCCACCACGGCACCGACCTCGTCCCAGCGGTCGCTGCTGATCGGCTGCCCCCACTTGTCGTAGAGGTAGATCGAGTCGATCAGGGCACCGTAGATGTCCAGCTGGAGCTGGCCGGTGGCGGCGTTGCCCACCCGGACCGGTGCGGAGCCGAGGTATCCCTCCAGGTGCGAAAGCTCGTATTCGGGCAGGTCGGTGCGCCCGTCGATGCCGTACATGATCTGCAACGGGCCGGTCTCCCCCGTGCCCCGCAGGATGCCCCGCTCGGAGATGAACCCCATGAACGCCTCGGCCTCCGAGGTGAAGCCCAGGCGCAGCATCGCGTAGACGCAGAAGGCGGCGTCGCGGACCCAGACGTAGCGGTAGTCCCAGTTGCGCTCGCCGCCGATCTGCTCGGGCAGGCTGGTGGTCGGCGCGGCGACGATCGCACCGGTGGGCGCGTAGGTGAGCAGCTTCAGCACCAGCGCGGAGCGGTTCACCATCTCCCGCCACCGCCCGTGGTAGCGGGAGCCGGCCAGCCAGTGGCGCCAGAACCGGACGGTCGCCTCGGCCTGCTCCTGCGCCTCGGCGCGCGGGCACGACCGGGGTGGGAGGCCGTCGCCGATCTGGTCGAGGGCGAAGACGTGGGACTCGCCTTCGAGGAGCTTGAAGTGCGACCACACGTCCAGGCCGTCGCTCTCCAGGGGGGCGGTCGCGGTCAGCGCGAGCGTCAGCGACGGGGAGCGGAACACCGCCGTGTGGCCTTCGAGGTGCGCGGTGTGCGCTTCGGCGCCGTAGCCGAAGCGGGGGGCGATCCGGGCTCTGAACGGGAGGGTTCCGCGGACGCAGATCACCCGCCGGATCAGCCGGTGCCGGGCCGCCTCGCGCGACTCGTCGACCACGGGCATGAAGTCCTGGATCTCCGCCACCCCGTCCGCGGCGAAGAACCGTGTGATCAGCACGTTCGTGTCGGGGAAGTAGAACTGTCTGGTGCGGCTCGGGACCTCGGCGGCCAACTCGAACGACCCGCCGCGGTCGGCGTCGAGGATGGACCCGAAGACGCTGGGCGCATCGAAGCGCGGGCAGCAGTACCAGTCGATGGTGCCGTTCGTGCCGACCAGGGCGGTCGTACGGAGATCGCCGATCAGGCCGTGCTCGGAGATGGGGATGTAACGGCCGCCGTCCACCTGCTCGAAACCAGCCGTGTCGAACGCCATACCGGCCTCCCTGCCGCTGTGGCCCGGGCCTGGGGATGAAGTCTCGCTCTTCATGCTAGACCGCTGGGTGCGGCGGGGTCTGCCGGCCGCCCCGGGTCACCCTCCGGACGCGAGGCCCAGGGCAGCGGCCAGGAGCGTCTCGGCGGCTCGCCGGGCATCGGAGAACACCCGGTTGTCGTTGCAGGACGCCGCCAGCGCATTCGCCCCTTCGAAGATCACGGCGAGTTGCCGGCCGAGGGCCTCCGGGTCGGCCGCTCCGGCCTCCGCGGCGACGGCCACGAGGCGATCGCGGAAAGCCTGCTTGTGCCGCTGCGCAAGGCGGGCGACCTCCGGGAGCTCGCCGGCGCCTTCGACGACGGCGTTGTGGAAGGGGCATCCGCGGATGGGCGTCGACGCGTCGCCCTCGACCGGGGTGAAGATCGCCAGCAGTCGCCGGGCCGGGGCCAAGTCGGCGCGGTCCAGCTCCGCTTCAGCGGCGATCGGGTTCTCCGACTCGAATCGCCGGAGATACTGCTCCACCAGCGCGTTCTTGGTCGGGAAGTGCGCGTAGAAGGTCCGGGGCGAGACGTGCGCGGCCTCCATGAGGGCCGCCACACCGGTGGCACGGATACCGCGCGTGTAGAAGAGCTCCTCCGCGGCCCGCAGGATCCGCTCACGCGCCCCGCGCCCGCCACGGGCCGCCCCCGCGGTTGATGTCGATGCCCCCATACCCGGAAGTATAGCGAGCGCTTTACATCCGACGGGGTGGGCGTGGCCTGGATCTCGTGAAGTAAAGCGATCGCTATACGCACGGGCGTGCCTCGAAGGACACGACCTCGACATCGTCGAAGTGGGGCACGCGGACCGCGACGGCAGCGCGGTGCTGCACGTGCCGGACCTCGGCCTGGTGGTGGCCGGCGACGTGATCTACAACGGGGTGCACATGTACCTCGACGACGCCGAGGCCGCCCTGCCGCGTTCGGACGTTTCGGCATGCCCGGGGTGCGGGCGGGGGAGGATGGGCGCATCCATCCGAAAGGGAGTGAACTCTTGCCGGATCCCATCACGTTGGCGGCCCTCGGCGCACTCGCGCTCAGCGAGGGGGTCAAGTTCCTCTATGTCCAGGCCGGAGAGGTGCTGAGGCAGCGCAGGGAACGCAGAGCGGAAGCCGTCGAGCTCCCCGGGGAGCTGTTCGAGCGCCCGCAGGCGGCGCCGCTCCGCGTGGACCTGGAACGCGCCGGGGAGCTGGAGCCGGAGCTGCGGCAGCTGCGGCAGGCGCTCAGCGAGTACGGCCAGGGCGTGGACGAGATCGACCCGGGCGACGCCTCGACCGTCGAGCTGGTCGACGCCCTGAGGCGCACCCTGGAATCGATCTACGGGCAGCCGATCGTCTTCAAGGGCGAGTCGACGGCGGGGACCGCCATCGACCTGACCGGTGAAGTCTCGGTCAAGGAGGTGCGCGGCTACGTGGCCGCGGTCCGGGCCCGTGCCGTGCGTTCGGGCACGGTCAAGGGCACCGTGCGCGCCGACTCGGTCGAACAGGGCGGGCAGGCCATCGGTCTGGACGTCGGTGAGATCGGCTGACACCTGAGCCTCGTCCCGGTCCCGTCCGGGACCGGGACGAGGCTCAGGAATCCGGGAAGGCGGCGAGGAGCAGGTCCTCGACCGCCGGATCCCGGCTGAGGACGGCCAGCAGGCTCAACAGGTCCGGGTGGTCGAAGTTGGCGAGGGTCCGTGACCGCAGGAGGGCGTCGAACTCGTCCCTGGCCTCGCGGTCGCCGTTCAGCGCCTTCACCACGAGGATCTCGGCGACGGAGGACAGCGCGGCGCCGCGGACCTGCGTCGCCGACGGCAGGAGCCCGCGCAACTCGGCGTACCAGCCCGCCCGGGCCGCCGTCTCGGCGATGTACCGGAAGGTGTTCGCCTGCCAGTGCGCATCGGTCATCCCGGATGCGCACTGCTCGGCCTCGGCGAACGAGGCCTTCGCCCGTTCGGTGTCGCCCGCGTGGTGATGGGCCTCTGCCAGCTGTGCGGCCAGGAGGGACCCGCGGTGCAGCGTGGCGTCGTCATCCTGCAGGTGTTCGACGTCGCGGGCGTAGTACCCGCGGAAGGCATCCCAGCCGGCCGCCGCCCATCGCGCCCGACCGGCCCAGCCTTCCATGATCTGCAAGGAGGTCCGGGCCAGCTCGGGCTCGCCCAGATCGATGGCGGACATGGCCACGTGGGCGGCCTCGGCTTCGCTGCCGTAGCTCAGGGTGGCATCGAGGTGGCTCCGCGGACCGTGCCGTGCCTCTTCCTCCAGGGCTTCGACGATCGTGGTGAGCCCGGGGCGAGCGGCCGCGGCGGTGCGGGAGGCTCCCTCGACATCGCCCTTGGCGCGCAGGTAGCACACCGTCAGGGCCTGCGCCTGCAGCGCCGAGTGGTATGCGGTGGCCCTTTCGTCCGACTCGCCCTGGGCGCCGCCCAACAGGTCGAACTCCTCGAGCTCTCCGCCCAGGATCAGATCTCGACGGACATCGGGCCGGAGACGGAGCAGCATCGAGCCGACATGCGTCGTCGGAGTCCGGAGCACCGCGAGGGCCTCGTCCGGCCGCCGGGCGCGCAGGAGGTTCTTGACGATGCGGTCCCTGGTCCGCGGCAGGCGGCGCTTCTGAGGCTTCGCCGTGAACATCTCGTGGGCCCGCCCGGCCAGCAACGCCGCCCGCTCGCGGTCGCCGCGCACGTGCGATGCCCACGCCAGGCACGACAGGGCCGCGGAGTCCATGGACGTGCCGTGGGATCGCACCAGGGAACGGGCGACCGCACCCGTCAGCCTCTCGTGATCGCCGTCGACGAGGACGAGCATCGCCTGGGTGCGAAGGTCGCCCGGCACGGCCGCAGCGGTCTGCCGCGCCGACTCCAGGATCTCGTCCGCCCGGTCCGTGTCCGTCTCCGCCCGACTGACGTACGACAAGGCCCGGACGACTTCGGCGGGGTCCGCCTCGATGATCTGATCGGCCTGGGCTCTGGCCTCGGTCAACCGTCCGGACGAGCACAACGTCCGGATCAGCGCGAGCCTGAAACCGACGTCGCAGGGACCGTGGAACGGATCGACGTGCCCCCGGTACATCTCCCACATGAAGTCGTCGTCGAAGCCTGCGTCGGCCCGTTCGACCGCCAGGTCGAGGAACCGGTGCGCGCGTGGGTCCCCCTTGCCGAAGAGGAACCTCGCGTAGTACAGGCTCGCCCACGGGTCCGTGCCGTCAGCGAGTTGCCGTTCGCCCAGCTCCCGCACGGACGCCGCCTCGTTGTCGCCGCTCACCGCCGCCTCGACGATCCGGGCGAGGAAGACCCCGTTCGCGTCAAGCCGGTAGTGGTACTTGTGCACGGGATCGGTCAACTCGGCGTACACGACATCGAATCGACCCCGCGCGGCTTCTGTCACGAGGACGGAATTGGGCACCTCCGGCATGGAGAGATAGGACTTGTGCGGGTTCCCTTCCCGAGTGTGGGGCTCGTGGGACTCGTGCGCATCCATCACGTACCCGCAGAGTTCGGGCAGGTCGTCGAGGTCTTCTCCGGCCAGGGCCAGCTGTGAGACGACCTCCATGGCGGCCCGGGCCCGGACGATCGCCTCCTGCACCTTGAAAACAGGGAAGATGCACAGATCCCCGCTGTCGCTCTCGCTCAGGAAGAACGCCAGGTATCCGAGCAGTTCATCGTCGGCGATGTCGAGGATCGCCTTCCATCCTTCGAAGTCCATCTCCGGCATCAGCGGGGCGAGGAGCGCTGCCACGGAGGAGGACCAGGTCGGGTCGATGACACCGAATCCGGAGCGCCGTACGAGATCCACCACCTGCGGCAGGTTGCCGGGATCCCGGGAGCCGACCGCTGCCAGGATCAGCAGATGCCAGACCAGGGAGACGTCCTGGGGATAGGTGCGCGCCTTGGCGGCTCCGGCCTCGACACCCCACCTGAGGGCGGCCTCCGTGGGGGTGAGGGCGTCGGCTTCGATCTGGGCGCGGGCCGAGGCGAGCGCCAGGGCGGTGACCCGTTCGTACTCGCCCACGCGGAGAGAGGACTCCAGGGCGAGGGCGAGGGTGCCCAGGTGGGGCTCACGGTGGGGCGCCGCGGCCCGCTGACCGGCGAGGAACTCCGCGGAGCACGCGAGACCGTAGAGCCGGTCGCGGAGGGTCCGGGCGCGCGAACGGGTCAGGTCCGGCTGTTCCAGGGCCGTCATCAGGTGGTGCGGCAGATGCCCCAGGTAGTACGGGTCGTCGCAGCCGGCCCAGGCGCCTTCCCACTGGTCGAAGGCGTGGGCGGCGATGCGTTCGTGTCCTTCCGCGACGTCGAGGCGCGGGTCGAGACCCTTCAGGAGGAAGTCGGCGAACGAGCGGTGGAAGAGCGTCCAGGGGCCGCGCGGGGCCCCTACCAGGTACTGGCCGAGGTCCTGGACGGCGTCCTGAGTGGTCCGTGCGGTCTCGTCGAGGATCTCGGCGAGCTGCGGGGTGGTGAAGCCGTCCCCCTGGGCCGCGACCAAAACGGACAGGAGCGGCCGGAACTGCGTGCGCCAGCGTTCCTCCGCGGCCGTGTTGCCGATCGGCCGGATCTCGCGGCGCAGGAACTGCTCGTAGACGCCCTCGAGGTCGCCGGGCAGAGCGGGCCCGGTTTCGAGTGCGCCGGCGTCGCGTACGCCGGTGATCAGCTCCTGGGTGAGGTGGTAGACGTACAGGTAGTTCCCCGCGCCGCCGGACGCCAGCCGCAGGGCCAGGGCCTCGCGTTCGGCGGGGTCCCCGATGGCGGCCGACAGCCGGTGGAGGGCGTACTCCGCCAGGTCGGCGTCGGGATCGGGTGCGTCGGCGACCAGATCGAGCGCGACCGCGTCCTCTCGGGCCTCGATGGCCCGGACGATGCGTTGGTCGGGCCGAGAGGTGACGACGAAGCGCAGGGGCACCCCGTCCACCGCGTCCAGGACGAGCTCGGCGATGGTCCGGTGCGTCCGGTAGGTGAGCGCCTCGTCGAGGGCGTCGATCACCACGAGGGGCCAGGGGTCCGGCGCGAGCCGTTCGAGGGGCCTGCGGACCAGCCTGTCGAACGCCTCGTCGGCGGAGACGCTGGAGATCGTGACCTTGACGCCGATGACGGTTCCCCCGGGGAACACCGTCTCGGCCGACGCGGACCCTTCGATGCGCACCTCGCCCTGGCGTCCCGACAGTTCGGTGCTGACCCGCATGAGCGCGTCGGCGAACCCGGGTAAGGACGCACTGAACTGCTCGGCGAGCGACTCGGCGAACCGCACCGGGTCGCAGGTCCGCCGGTCGTTGGCGCGGCACCGGTGCACCGCGGCGCAGCCGCCGCTGTTGCCCCACAAGTGGTCGACGGCAGCGGACTTGCCGGTTCCCGGCCCTCCGGTGAGGAGCAAGTGCCGCGCTCCTGAGGCCGTCCACTCCCCGACCGCGTCCACGAGCCAGGCGCGTCCGATGTAGGCGTTCGCGCCGGAAGCCGATCCGGCGTCGCTCTCTCGGCCTTCGCTTGTCACAACCCAAGCATAGAACCCGCATGAACGCCGGTCTCCTTGTTGGGACTTGTCCGCGTCGACGGGGTGACGGCGCGCGCGACCCTGACCGCGTCCGCCGTCGCCCGTACGTCGTGGACGCGTACGGCCCAGGCGCCCTGGTGTGCGGCGATGGCCGACAGCGCGGCCGTCGCCGCGTCCCGGTGGTGGGCCGGGGGCGGCGTCCCGTGCGCGTCCGCCAGGACGTGTCCGAGGAACCGCTTGCGGGAACCGGCGACCAGGACCGGTCGCCCCAGGGCCCGCAGGTCCGCCATCCCGGCCACCAGGGCGAGGTCGTGCCGTGCCTCCTTGGCGAAGCCGAGTCCCGGGTCGACCACGAGCCGCTCCGGGGCGATGCCCGCGGCGACCGCGGCGTCGATGCGGTCGCGGAGTTCCGTGACGACCTCGGCCACCACATCCCCGTAGACGGCACGGCTGTTCATGTCGTGGCTGAATCCGCGCCAGTGCATGAGGACGAAGGGGACGCCGCAGGCCGCCACGGCCGGAATCATGGCGGGGTCGGCCAGGCCCCCGCTGACGTCGTTGACGAGGACCGCGCCCGCCTCGACCGCCCGCCGGGCGACGGCGGCGCGCATGGTGTCGACGGACACCAGGACACCCTCCGCGACCAGCCCCCGCACGACGGGAACGACCCGGCGCACCTCCTCGCACTCGTCGACGCGGGCGGCGCCGGGACGGGTCGATTCGCCGCCGATGTCGACCAGGTCGGCGCCGTCGGCCACCAGACTCAGGCCGCGCTTGACGGCGGCGGCCGTGTCGAACCACCGGCCCCCGTCCGAGAAGGAGTCCGGGGTCACGTTGACGACACCCATGACCGCGCAGCGGTCCCAGTCGGGCAGACCGTCGACGGCGCTCACGACGGCTGCCGCGGCTGCGGGCTTCGCAGTCACCGCACTCTCCTTTGTGACATGTGTGGGGGAACGTCCCCGCGTTCGGGTCGGAACATCGGTCGGGGATGTTCCGACCCGAACGCGGATCAGACGGTCGTGGTGCCGGTCTCCGCGCGGACCTCGCGAGCCGCTGCGACGAGGTTCTCCAGAGAGGCGCGGGTCTCGGTCCAACCGCGGGTCTTCAGACCGCAGTCGGGGTTGACCCAGAGCCGCTCCGCCGGGATGGCCTCCAGCCCCTTGCGCAGGAGGGCCGCCGCCTCGGCGGCCGAGGGGATGCGCGGGGAGTGGATGTCCCAGACGCCGGGGCCGGCCTCGCGGGGGTAGCCGTGCTCGGCGAGCTCGGTCGCGACCTGCATGTGGGAGCGGGCGGCCTCCAGACTGATGACGTCGGCGTCGAGGTCGTCGATGGCCTGGACGATGTCGCCGAACTCCGCGTAGCACATGTGGGTGTGGATCTGGGTCTCCGGCCGCACGCCCGAGGTCGTCAGCCGGAAGGACTCCGTGGCCCACGCCAGGTAGTCGGCGTGGCCGTCGGCGCGCAGCGGAAGCGTCTCGCGCAGGGCGGGCTCGTCGACCTGGATCACCGAGGTTCCGGCCGCTTCGAGGTCGTTCACCTCGTCGCGCAGGGCCAGTCCGACCTGGCGGGCGGTCTCGCCGAGCGGCTGGTCGTCGCGTACGAAGGACCAGGCGAGCATGGTGACCGGGCCGGTCAGCATGCCCTTGACCGGCTTGCCCGTCTGCGACTGGGCGTACGTCGTCCAGCGCACGGTCATCGGCTCCGGACGGGAGATGTCCCCGGCGAGGACCGGCGGGCGCACGTACCGGGTGCCGTAGGACTGGACCCAGCCGTGCTGGGTCGCCAGGTATCCCGTCAGCTGCTCGGCGAAGTACTGGACCATGTCGTTGCGCTCGGGCTCACCGTGCACGAGCACGTCGATGCCCGTCTTCTCCTGGAACGCGAGCACCTCCCGGATCTCGTCCTTGATCCGCTCCTCGTAGCCGGCGGTGTCGATGCGCCCGGCCCGCAGGTCGGCGCGGGCTACGCGCAGCTCGTCGGTCTGCGGGAACGAGCCGATCGTGGTGGTGGGCAGCAGCGGCAGCCCCAGGTGGGCGCGCTGGGCGACCGCGCGGTCGGCGTACGGCTGGGGGCGCCGCCCGTCCGCGTCGGTGATCGCCGCGGTGCGGGCCCGTACCGCGGGGTCGTGGGTGATCGGAGAGGTGGCGCGGGAGGCCAGGTCGGCGCGGTTCGCGGCGAGTTCCGCGGTGATCGCGTCGGTGCCCTGGGCGAGGCCGCGGGCGAGCGTGGTGATCTCGGTCGTCTTCTGGCGGGCGAAGGCGAGCCAGCGCCGCACCTGCGGGTCGATGTCGCGCTCGGCGCCGGCGTCCAGCGGCACGTGCAGGAGGGAGCAGGAGGCGGAGACGTCGACCCGGTCGGCGAGCCCGAGGAGGGTCCCGAGCGTGGTCAGCGACTTCTGGTAGTCGTTGATCCAGATGTTGCGGCCGTTGACCACGCCCGCGACGAGGCGCTTGCCCGGGAGCCCGCCGACCGCCGCGAGGTCGGCGAGGTTGGCGGCCGCGGCATCGGTGAAGTCGAGGGCGAGGCCCTCCACCGGGGCCTTCGCCAGCACCGGGAGCGCTTCACCCAGCCGGTCGAAGTACGAGGCGACGAGCAGCTTCGGGCGTTCCGTGAGGGCGCCGAGTTCCCGGTAGGTGCGGGCCGCGGCGTTCAGCTCGGCCGGAGTGCGGTCCTGCACCAGGGCGGGCTCGTCCAGCTGGACCCACTCGGCACCGGCCGCGCGGAGCTCGGCCAGCACCTGGGCGTAGACGGGCAGCAGCCGGTCCAGCAGGGTGATCGGCTCGAAGTCGGCAGCCACGCCCGGGGCGGGCTTGGCCAGGAGCAGGTAGGTGACCGGGCCGACCAGCACGGGCCGGGCTGCGTGCCCCGCGGAGAGGGCCTCGGTGAGTTCGGCGACCTGCTTGGTGGAGTCGGCGGTGAAGACGGTGTCGGGGCCGAGCTCGGGGACCAGGTAGTGGTAGTTCGTGTCGAACCACTTGGTCATCTCCAGCGGGGCCACGTCCTGGGTGCCGCGCGCCATCGCGAAGTAGCCGTCCAGGGCGTCGGCTTCGACGGCGGCCCGGTGTCGGGTGGGGATCGCGCCGACCATGACCGTGGTGTCCAGGACGTGGTCGTAGTACGAGAAGTCCCCGGTCGGAACCTCGGTGATGCCGGCTTCGGCCAGCTGGGCCCGGTTGGCCCGGCGCAGCTCGTGGGCGGTCTCCCGGAGGGTGTCCGCGGTGACGCGGCCCTTCCAGTAGCCCTCGATCGCCTTCTTCAGTTCGCGGTTCTGACCCTGGCGGGGGTAGCCGTGGACGGTGGCCTGTACTGCCGCGGCTGCGGACTCGGTGGTCACGGAACTCTCCTTCGCGAGCGTGTCTCCATGGACCCGGTGGGGGCCGAAGGCGCGAAGGGTGCCGGAACGGGCGGACCGCCGGTCACGTACGTACGGGTACGCGACGGGGAGGATCCGCCTGAAAGCACGCCGACCCGCCCACGAGGTCACCGGGAAACCGGGCGCGATCGTTCGCGCTCGGGCAACGGGCAGGTCTTCGGACTCATGGGCACGCCGGCCACTCGGGCAGACACCTACTGGCCGTCGCTTCCCAGGACCGGTTCCGGTCCCAGTGCTTATGACGGCGGTCGTTCCCACTTACCGCTGCGGGGCAGTCCCGGATTCCCACCGGGTTCCCTCTTACGACGCCTCCCGCCTGGCGGACGGGGGCGAACCAGCTGCGAGGTCCACACTAGGCGGCCGGACTAAAGAATGGGCAGAGCGTTCCAGATATCGGACGGCGATTCGAGATCATCCGCCCGTGAACACCGGATAGGGGACGTACGTCTGACGGTCGGGGTCCACCGCGAGCCGGCCGCCGGCCGGCGGCCTGGCCCGCTGGGCGCAGTCGCGGCGTTCGCAGATCCGGCAGCCGAGGCCGATCGGGGTCGCGGCCGACGGATCCGCCACCGCGAGGCCCTCGGCGTAGACGAGCCGGGACGCGTGGCGGAGCTCGCAGCCCAGCGCGACGGCGAACTCGGCCCGTCGTGCGCGATGGCCGTGGGCGCCGCGGGTCACGGTCCGCGCGATCCAGAAGTACCTCTTTCCGTCGGGCATTTCGGCCACCTGGGTGAGGATCCGGCCGGGGGCGGAGAACGCCTCGTAGACGGTCCACAGCGGGCAGGTGCCGCCGAGCCGGGAGAAGTGGAAGTCGGTCGCGGACTGCCGCTTGGAGATGTTCCCGGCCCGGTCGGCCCGCAGGAACGAGAACGGCACCCCGCGCTGCCCGGTGCGCTGGAGGGTGCTCAGCCGGTGGCAGACCGTCTCGAAACCGACCCCGAAGCGGGCCTGGAGCAGCTCGATGTCGTAGCGCAGTTCCTCGGCCGCCGCCCGGAAGGGCCCGTAGGGCATCAGGAGGGCGCCCGCGAAGTAGTTCGCCAGCCCGACCCTGGCCAGCCCCGAGGATGCCTCGGAGTCGAAGTCGGTGTCGTCCACCAGGGAGTCGAGCAGCGGGCCGTGGGCCAGCAGCGCCAGCTGGGTGGCGAGTTGGAAGGCCCGCTGCGCGTCGGTCAGCCAGGGCGACAGGAACAGGAGGCCCCGGTCGCGGTCGAACCGGCGGGCGTCCGAGGAGCGGTCGGGGGCGCCGTCGAGGAGGGTCACTCCGTGCCGGGTGGCGAGGACTTCCGCGAGACGGTCCGCGGTACGGGACACGGAGCCGCCGCGCAGGTTCGCCGCGACGGCTTCCGCCTCGGTGTCGAGCTCGTCGAAGTGGTTGTGGTGGGCGTAGAAGAAGTCCCTTACCTCGTCGTGCGGTTCGGCGCGCACCGCGGCGGTCGAGTCTCCCGGCGGAGCCAGGGCGGCCGCCTGCTCGGCCGCGTCGCGGTAGCGGTGGTGGAGCGCCACGAGCGCCTTCGCGATGTCCGGGTGGTCCCGGGCCATGTCCGCGATCTCCTGGGAGGCCACCGAGACCCCGCCGGCCTCGTCCGCGAGGGCGGCCCGCAGATCGGTGGTGAGGCGTTCCTCATGGGCTTCGGAGAAGAACTCGGGGTCGACCCCGAACACCTCCGCGATCTTCAGCAGGACGGGTGCGGTGAGCGGCCGCTGACTGTGCTCGATCTGGTTGAGGTAGCTGGTGGACAGGTCGAGCGCGCGGGCCAGCTCCACCTGGTTCATGCCCCGCTCGCGCCGCAGTCTGCGCAGTTTCGCGTGGGCGTAGATCTTGCGTCCGACCGTACGTCCCATGGGCGACAGCGTCCCTTTCCACCTGGTCCTCTCTTGCGAAGGTAGCACTCGCCTCTTTCGCAAGATTCGCAGATTCGCAGGATTCCCCGGGAGTGATTCCGCAGGTTGGAGCGGTCGACCCGGCTCCGAAAGCGGGAAAGGGTGAGACATCGAAGCGCCCGATTTCCGCACCCGACGATTTCCGCACCCGACGATTTCCGCACCCGAGGAGTTCCGTGATCGAGCACGAGGTACGCGTCCATCCCAGCGCCGACCGTCTCCCGCGCGAGGAACAGCTCGCCTGGAAGCTGGCCGAGACGGCCACCGGCACCGAGCGGCCCCCCGCCCTCGACCGCCGGGCCGCCGACATGGCGGTGAACCGGATCGTGGACAACGCCTCCGTGGCCGTGGCCTCCCTGCTGCGCCGCCCCGTCGCGGTGGCCCGGGCCCAGGCCGCACCCCACCGGGCGACGCCCGGAGGCTCCGTGTTCGGCCTGCCGCCGGAAGTGCGGGTCTCCCCCGAGTGGGCGGCCTGGGCCAACGGCACGGCCGTGCGCGAGCTGGACTTCCACGACACCTTCCTGGCCGCCGACTACTCCCACCCGGGCGACAACATCCCGCCGCTGCTGGCCGTCGCCCAGCACGCCGGCCGCTCGGGCGCCGACCTGCTGCGCGGGATCGTCGCCGCCTACGAGGTGCACGTCGCCCTGGTCCGGGGCATCTGCCTGCACGAGCACCGCATCGACCACGTGGCCCACCTCGGCGCCGCCACCGCCTGCGGGCTAGGCGCCCTGCTGGACCTCGACACCGCGACCGTCCACCAGGCGGTCCAGCAGGCCGTGCACACCACGACCGCGACGCGGCAGTCCCGCAAGGGGGAGATCTCCAGCTGGAAGGCGTACGCCCCGGCCTTCGCCGGCAAAGCCGCGATCGAGGCCGTCGACCGGGCGATGCGCGGGGAGGGCTCCCCCTCCCCCGTCTACGAGGGCGAGGACGGTTTCCTCGCCTGGATGCTGAACGGCCCGCAGGCCTCCTACCGCGTCTCGCTGCCCGCCCCAGGGGAGCCCCGGCGGGCGATCCTCGACACCTACACGAAGGAGTACTCCGCCGAGTACCAGGCCCAGGCGATCATCGACCTGGCCCGCCGGATGCGGGAGAAGACCGTCCCGGCCTCCGGGATCCGCGAGGCCGTCCTCCACACCAGCCACCACACCCACCAGGTGATCGGCTCGGGCTCGGGCGACCCGCAGAAGTACGACCCCACCGCGAGCCGCGAGACCCTGGACCACTCCGTCCCGTACATCCTGGCCGTCGCGCTGGAGGACGGCACCTGGCACCACGAGCGCTCCTACTCCCCCGAGCGCGCGCGGCGTCCGGAGACCGTCGCCCTCTGGCGGAAGATCTCCACCGTCGAGGACCCCGAGTGGACACGCCGCTACCACCACCCCGATCCCGAGCGCCGGGCCTTCGGCGGCCGCCTGGTGATCACCCTCGACGACGGCAGCGTCATCGAGGACGAGCTCGGCGTCGCGGACGCCCACCCCGCCGGCGCCCGGCCCTTCGACCGGGCCGCCTACACGGGCAAGTTCCGCAGCCTGACCGAGGGCATCGTCACGGCCGACGCCCAGGACCGTTTCCTCGACGCGGCCGGCCGACTCGCGGAACTGGACACCGCCGGGCTCGCCGCCCTGTTCCCCGCGGTCGACACGGGCCGTACGGCCGCGTACGACAGGACGCTCCCGAAGGGACTGTTCTGATGCTGCACACCCACACCACCGCGGCCTCCAGGCGCCGGGGTTTCCGGGAACAGCTCGCCTCCGGCCGGCTGTTGCGCATGCCCGGCGCGGTGAATCCGTACTCGGCACGCCTGATCCAGGAGGCCGGCTTCGACGGGGTGTACCTCTCCGGGGCGGTGCTCGCCGCGGACCTGGGGCTGCCGGACATCGGCCTGACGACCTCGACCGAGGTCGCGGCCCGCGCCCAGCAGATCACCCGGACCACCGACCTGCCCGCCCTCGTCGACGCCGACACCGGCTTCGGGGAGCCGCTGAACGCCGCCCGGACCGTCCAGCTCATGGAGGACGCGGGTCTCGCCGGCCTCCACCTGGAGGACCAGGTCAACCCCAAGCGCTGCGGCCATCTCGACGGGAAGACCGTGGTCCCGCGGGAGACGATGGTGCGGCGGGTGCGCGCGGCGGTCGAAGCCCGCAGGGACGCGGACTTCCTGCTGATGGCCCGTACCGATGCCCGCGCGGTGGAGGGGCTGGAAGCGGCGATCGACCGCGCCAAGGCATACGTCGACGCGGGTGCGGACGCCGTCTTCCCCGAAGCCCTGGCCGACGAGGCCGAGTTCGAGGCGTTCCGCGCGGCCGTGGACGTGCCGCTGCTGGCCAACATGACCGAGCTCGGCAAGGGCCGGCTGCTGTCCGCGCGCACGCTGGAGGACCTCGGCTACAACCTCGTGATCTATCCCGTCACCCTCTTCCGCCTCGCCATGGGCGCGGTCGAGGACGGCCTGCGCACGCTCGCCGAAGAGGGAACACAGGAATCGCTCCTCCCCCGCATGCAGACCCGTTCCCGGCTCTACGAGGTCCTCGGGTACGACGCGTACTCGGCCTTCGACGGGAACGTCTTCGACTTCACCCTGCCTCCCGGCACCTGATCCCACCGGAGTGCGCCATGACCGCCACCATCCCTGAGATCCACCGCGGACTCGCCGGTGTCGTCGTCGACACCACCGCGATCTCCACCGTGATCGAGGAGACCAACTCCCTGACCTACCGCGGCTACCCGGTCCAGGACCTCGCCGCACGCTGTTCCTTCGAGGAGGTCGCCCACCTCCTCTGGTACGGCGAACTCCCCGACGCCGGACAGCTGGAGCGGTTCCGGGCCCGGGAACGCGCGCTGCGCCCGCTCGACCGCACCACCGCCGAACTCCTCGCGGGCCTGCCCCGGACCTGCCACCCGATGGACGTCCTGCGCACGGCCGTCAGCTTCCTCGGCGCGGAGGACCCCACCGAGGACGAGGAGGGCACGGCCGGACACCTCACGAAGTCGCTCGGGCTCCTGGCCAGGCTGCCGGTGGTCGTGGCGGCCGATCACCGGCGCCGCCTCGGGCAGGATCCCGTCCGACCCGATCCGGAACTCGGGTACGCGGAGAACTTCTTCCACATGTGCTTCGGGGAGGTGCCCGCCCCGGAGGTGGTCCGCTGCTTCGAGATCTCGATGATCCTCTACGCCGAACACAGCTTCAACGCCTCGACGTTCACCGCGCGGGTGGTCACCTCCACCCTCTCCGACCTCTACAGCGCGGTGACGGCGGCGATCGGCGCCCTGAAGGGTCCGCTGCACGGCGGAGCGAACGAGGCGGTCATGCACATGCTGCGGGAGATCGGCGATCCCGAACGGGCCGGGGAGTGGCTCGACCGGGCCCTGGCCGACAAGCGCAAGATCATGGGGTTCGGGCACCGGGTCTACAAACACGGCGACTCCCGCGTCCCGATCATGCAGGAGGCCACCGACCGGCTCGTCGCCCGGGCCGGAGACCGGGAGGGACACGGGAAGGGAGACCGGACGGGAGACCGGGAGGCCGGCACCCTCGCGGCCCTGCACGCGGCCCTGCGACACGCGATGATCGACCGCAAGGGCATCCACCCGAACCTCGACTACCCGGCGGCCCTCGCCTACCACCTGATGGGCTTCGACGTCCCCATGTTCACCCCGCTGTTCGTGATGAGCCGGATCACCGGATGGACGGCCCACATCACCGAGCAGCTGGGGCACAACGCGCTGATCCGGCCGCTCGGCGCGTACACCGGTCCGCCGCAGCGGCCGCTGCCCCGGGCGGTCTGACACCGGGGGGCACGCGGGTCGGGGCCGCCACGGAGCCGCTACGGAGCCGCGGGGTCGGCGCGGGGCATGTCGGCGCCCAGGGGACGGGCGGCTCCGCCTCGGATGGCGTGGATGACCGCGTCGTGCAGGTCGCGGCTCGCGCCCTCGCTGGGGCACAGGACGGGGCTTCCCGCAAGCGGGAGCCAGTCGGACGCCCCGGCGTACTGCACCGTGATGTGTGCGAGGCTGTCGTCCTCGGTCCAGGTGGTGTGGATGTCGAGCTCACCGGTGAGGACGTGCCCGCTCTCGCCGGTCTCGCCGGTCTCGACCCCGCCGCGCCCGGTGAAGATCCCGCGTGTGGTCCATGATGCCCAGCTCATCCCGCCTCCCTGCCGCTCGCGTCTTCCTGCCAGTGTGACCCGATCGGCCGTCGCGCGCCGCCTGCGGGTCCGTACGTCCCGGAATCGGTGCGGCAGGAGCGGGCCCGTCAGGCGGGTACGTGCAGGTCCGGGACGACGGTGCGGAGCTCTTCGGCGGTCAGCGCGCCGGCCCTGACGAGGGTGGGGACGGGGCCGGTCACGTCGACGATCGACGACGGCACGGCGGCGGGGGTCGGGCCGCCGTCGAGGTAGACGGCGACGGAGTCGCCGAGCATGTGCCGGGCGGCGTCGCAGTCCTGTGGGGAGGGTCGGCCGGTGAGGTTGGCGCTGGAGACCGCCATGGGGCCGGTCTGGTCGAGGAGTTCGATGGTGAGCGGGTGGTGCGGCATGCGGACGGCGACCGTCCCGTTGGTGTCTCCGAGATCCCATTTCAGCGTCGGCTGGTGCCGGGCGACGAGGGTGAGAGCGCCGGGCCAGAAGACCTCGACGAGCTTCCAGGCGTCGTCCGGGAGGTCGGTGACGAGATCGTCCAGGGCGGCCGGGGAACCGATGAGGACGGGTGAGGGCATCTGCCGGCCGCGCCCCTTGGCCGCGAGCAGGGCGGCCACCGCCTGCGGGTCGAAGGCGTCCGCGGCGATGCCGTAGACGGTGTCCGTGGGCAGTACGACGAGCCGGCCGCCCCGCACGGCCGACGTCGCCGCGCTCAGCCCGGCAGCGCGCTGGGGTGCCTCGGAGCAGTCGTAGCGCTCGGCCATGGGTCCGTCCTTCACTCGGGTGGGTCTCGGCGGCATCGTACGCAGCGCCGAGCCCGCCGGGCTCGGGGTTCCGGGCCTGGATTCAGCCGTAGGGGTGATCAGCCGGTGGGTGCGGCGGACGAGGTCGCGGTGGGGAGGCCGTGGGCGGTGACGAGTCGGGCGCTGCCGTTGGCGAGCTGGTAGGCGAGGCCGACGACGCCGGTGTGGCCCGAGGAGACCTGGTCGGCCAGGACGCGGGAGCGGTCGAGGAGCAGGTCCACGGTGTGCCGTATGTGCGTGTCGATGAGGTCGCTGTCCGCGGTGAGTCCGGCGGCGCGGGCCGCGAGCACGCTGGGGGTGACGCGTTCGACGACGTCGCGGACGTACCCGGCGGCCGGCAGCCCCTCCTCCACGGCGGCACGCGCGGCCGCGACGGCGCCGCACGAGTCGTGTCCGAGGACCACCACGAGGCGGCAGTCCAGCACGCTCGTGCCGTACTCGATGCTGCCCAGCACCTCCGGGCCCAGGACGTGGCCGGCGGTGCGGACCACGAACAGGTCACCCAGTCCCTGGTCGAAGATGATCTCGGCGGCCAGCCTCGAATCGGAGCACCCGAGCAGCACGGCGAAGGGCTGCTGGGCCGGGGCGAGCTCGGCCCGGCGCGCGGCGTCCTGGTTCGGGTGCTGCGGCGCCCCGGCCACGAAGCGCTGGTTCCCGGCGAGGAGGTCGTCGAGCGCCTGAGCAGGAGGGACGGGAGTGGAAGCCATGGCGGCAGCGTACGAGAAGCCCCGCCGAGCCGCGCGGCCAGGGGCCCGTCGTCCCGCCCGCCGGACCGGCCCGGGCGCCCCTATGACGGAAGTCTTACGTGCGCGCGTGGGAGACCCCTACGGGATTCCGCGCTGCGTAACGTCCCGGGTATGCGCGTACTCGTCACCGGAGGGGCCGGGTTCATCGGCTCCCACATCGTCACCGCCCTCAGGGGCCGCGGCCACGACCCCGTGGTCCTCGACGCCCTGCTGCCCGCCGCCCACCCCGGCACGCCGGCGCTGCCCGACGCGGAGTTCGTCCGGGCCGACGTACGGGACGCCGGCGCCGTACGGGCCGCGCTGCGCGGGGTCCACGCCGTGTGTCATCAGGCGGCCATGGTCGGACTCGGCAAGGACTTCGCGGACGCCCCCGAGTACGTCGGCTGCAACGACCTCGGCACGGCCGTACTGCTGGCGGAGATGGCGACCGCCGGGGTTCGGGAACTCGTCCTCGCCGGGTCGATGGTGGTCTACGGGGAGGGCCGCTACGCGTGCCCGCGCCACGGGGTGGTGCGCCCCGGCCCCCGGCTGACGGCCGACCTGGCGGCCGGCCGGTTCGAGCCGCGCTGTCCCGCGTGCGGGGCCGAGCTCGCGCCGGGGCTGGTCGGTGAGGACGCGCCGACCGATCCGCGCAACGTGTACGCCACCACGAAACTCGCGCAGGAGCACCTGGCGGCGGCGTGGGCGCGGTGCACGGACGGCCGGGCGGTCTCGTTGCGCTACCACAACGTGTACGGACCGGGGATGCCGCGTGACACCCCGTACGCGGGCGTCGCTTCCTTCTTCCGCTCCTCGCTCGCCCGGGGCGAGGCACCGCGCGTCTTCGAAGACGGCGCGCAGCGCCGGGACTTCGTGCACGTCGCGGACGTGGCCTCGGCCAACGCGGTGGCCCTGGAGGCGGTCGGCAGCGGGCCGGCCGGCACGCTGACCGCGTACAACACGGGCAGCGGGGAACCGCACACCGTCGGGGAGATGGCCGCCGAGCTGGCCTCCGCGCACGGCGGACCGGCCCCGGTGGTGACGGGGGAGTTCCGCCTCGGCGACGTACGGCACATCACCGCCGACTCCGCCCGGCTGCGTGCGGAGCTGGGCTGGCGTCCGGAGGTGGGCTTCGTCGAGGGGATGGCCGAGTTCGCCCGGGCCGGGCAGCGCGCGTCGGCGGGCACCGCCGGCTGAGCACGCGGGCGTCGTCTCCGGTCCGGTACGCGGTGCACCGGCCGGGTTCGGCCTACGCGGGGGCCGGGAGGGTCAGTTCGAAGCGGCATCCGCCGGGCACGTTGTGGACGTCGGCGTGGCCGGAGTGGGCCTCGACGATGCCCCGGACGATCGCCAGCCCCAGACCCGCGCCCGAGGGAGGCGTGCGCGCCTGTGACCCCCGCCAGCCGGTGTCGAAGACGCGCGGAAGGTCCTCCTCGGGGATCCCGCCGCAGGCATCGGTGACCGACAGGACGACCGCGTGCGCGCGGCGTTCCGCGGCGATCGCCACGGTCCCGTCGGCCGGGGTGTGGCGGATGGCGTTGACCAGCAGGTTGGACAGCACCCGCGTCATCTCCTTGCCGTCGACCTCGACCGGGAGCGGGGCGACGCTCCCGCCGGCCAGCCGTACGCCGTGCTCACGGGCCAGGGCATCGGCGCCCGCGAGCGCGTCGCCGACCAGGTCGTAGAGGGACATGCGGGTGGGGCTGAGGGACAGGGCCCCGGCATGGATGCGGGACAGCTCGAACAGGTCGGTGACCATGGAGTTGAGGCGCTCCACCTCGGCGCGCATCTGCTGGTGGTAGCGGGCCGGATCGGCCACCACGCCGTCTTCGAGCGCCTCCGACATCGCACGGAGCCCGGCCAGCGGGGTCCGCAGATCGTGCGAGATCCAGGCCACGAGCTCGCGCCGTGATGTCTCCAGGGCCCGCTCGCGGTCACGCGAGGCGGCGAGGCGTTCGCTCGTGAGGGCCAGTTCGCGGCTCAGCGCCGCGAGTTCGGCGGGGGCGGGCACGGCGGGAGCCGAGAAGGTGCCCTCCTCCCCGAAGTCGCGTGCCGCTCCGACGAGTTCCCGGATGCGCCGCACGACCTGCCGGCCCAGCAGCAGGGCCGTGCCCAGCGACACGGCGGCGGCCATCGCGACGACCGTGGTCACCACGGTGAGGTCGTGGGAGGACAGGAACATCGCCCAGGCCACCGCGAGCGTCCCCGCCAGCATCGCGGACACGGCGACCGCCGCGACGACCGCGAGGGACACGGCGACGCTGCGCCGCCGCAGGATCCGCAGGGCGACGGCGCCGAGCAGCCCGGCGCCCGCCGCTCCGAGGAAGGCGTACAGGGCGATCAGCAGCAGGTCACGCATGTCCGTCCGCCGCCACCCGGGTCCCGGCTGCGGACTCCGCGCGATCGGACGGGTACGGGCCCGCCTCGAAACGGTATCCGGCGCCCCATACCGTCCGGATCAGTTGCGGATCGGCCGGATCCTTCTCGATCTTGCTGCGGAGCCTGCGGACGTGAACGGTCACGGTGGAGAGGTCGCCGAAGTCCCAGCCCCAGACCTCGCGCATCAGCCGCTCCCGGTCGCAGACCTGCCCGGGATGCCGCAGGAAGTAGGCGAGGAGGTCGAACTCCCGGAGAGTGAGGGCCAGTTCCGCTCCGTCCCGCGTCGCCCGACGGGCCGCGGGGTCCACGGTCAGGCCGGCCGCCGCGAGCCGCGGCTCGTCGGCCGGGACGGCCGAGGACACCCTGCGCAGGACCGACCGTACGCGCAGGACCAGCTCGCGCGGGCTGAACGGCTTCGTCACGTAGTCGTCCGCGCCGACCTCCAGGCCGAGGATCCTGTCGTCCTCGTCACCGCGCGCGGTGAGCATGACCACGGCCACGGAGCGCGTCCCGTTCCCGTTCGCGCGCAGCCGACGGCAGACCTCCAGGCCGTCCATGCCGGGCAGCATCAGGTCCAGGACGACGAGGTCGGGCCGGTGCCGGGCGGCGGCCTCCAGCGCGGCCGGGCCGTCGGCCGCCCGGTGCACGGTGAACCCGGCCCGCTCCAGATAGCCGGCGACGACCTCCGAGACGGTCGGGTCGTCGTCCACGACCAGGACGCGGCCCGTGACGTCGCCGGGCACGGCGCGACGGTCGGGGCCGGGGCCGTGGTCAGGGCCAGGGCCGGTTTCGATGCTGGATGCCATGCCCCAAGAGTGACATCGCGCCCGTCCCGTGCGGACCCGGGCCTGCCGCCAGGCGACGCGGTGTCCGCGTTTCGTAAGGTCTTCGGGCGCCGTTCTTCGCCGTCCGGTTCCTACGGTGTGGAGGGTGACTTCTTCTGCTTGTCGTCCGCCCCGCGCGGACCTCGTACTGCCGTGCCTCGACGAGGCGGAGGCCCTGCCCTGGGTGCTGGCGCGGGTGCCGGCCGGGTGGCGGGCCATCGTCGTCGACAACGGCTCCACCGACGGCTCGGCGGACATCGCCCGCCGCCTCGGCGCCACCGTCGTGCACGAGAGCCGGCGCGGGTTCGGCGCCGCCTGTCATGCCGGGCTGCTCGCCGCGCGGGCCGATCTGGTCTGCTTCTGCGACTGTGACGCCTCCATGGACCCCGCGCTGCTCGCCGGCATGGCCGAGCGGGTCGCCGCCGGGGAGGTGGACCTGCTGCTCGGCCGGCGCCGCCCGCAAGGACGCGGCGCCTGGCCCGCCCACGCACGTGCCGGAAACATCGCCCTGGCCCGCATGCTGCGCCGCCGCACCGGCCTGCGGCTGCACGACCTCGGACCGATGCGGGTGGCGCGCCGCGCGGCGCTGCTCGGCCTGGAGCTGACCGACCGGCGCAGCGGCTACCCGCTCCAGATGGTCGTACGGGCCGCCGACGCGGGCTGGCGGGTGGCCGAGACGGACATCCCGTACCTGCCCCGCTCCGGAAAGTCCAAGGTCACCGGGACCTGGCGGGGGACCTGGCACGCCGTCCGCGACATGCGCCGGGTCCTGGCCGAGCCACCGGGCACCCGACCCGCACCGGCCGAGGGGATCGTGGCATGAGCACCCTCCTCGTCATCGCCAAGGCGCCCGTCGCGGGCCGCGTGAAGACCCGTCTGACCACCGCGTTCACCCCGCAGCAGGCAGCCGACCTGGCCCTCGCCTCGCTCCAGGACACCCTCGCGGCGGTCCTGGCCACGCCGGCCGGGCGCCGCGTGCTGGTCCTCGACGGCCGACCGGGGCCCTGGATCCCGGACGGCATCGAGGTCGTCCCGCAGGGTACGGGCGGCCTGGACGCCAGGCTGGCCGCCGCCTTCGCCCTGGCCGGCGGACCGGCCCTGCTGATCGGCATGGACACCCCGCAGGTCACCCCCGGCCTGCTCGCGCTCGGGCTCGACTTCACCGAGGCGGACGCCTGGTTCGGGCCCGCCGACGACGGAGGGTTCTGGGCGCTGGGCCTGGCCGACCCCGACCCGTCCCTGCTGCTCGGCGTTCCCATGTCCGTGGCGCACACCGGCGCGGTGCAGCGGCGGCGGCTGAGCGATGCCGGGCTGGCCGTACGCGACCTGCCCGAGCTCTGCGACGTGGACACCCCCGCCGACGCGCAACGGGTCGCGGCGGCCGCGCCGCGGACCCGGTTCGCCACACTGCACTCCGGCCTGTGCGCGGTGACCCGATGACGGCCCAGGTCACCGAACCGGCGACCGGTACCTGGCAGGCCGACCCGTACGCCGACGCGTTGCGCGCCGGCCAGGGCCCGCTCTATCTGCGTCGTCACGACGGCTGGCTGCTGCCGCTCGAAGTCGAGCGGTGGTGCGCCGAGCCCGACTCGGCCGACGACACCGTCCTGGCCCGATGTACCGGGCCCGTCCTCGACATCGGCTGCGGGCCGGGCCGGCTGGTCGCCGCCCTCGCCGGGCTCGGGCACACGGCCCTCGGTGTGGACGTCACCCCCGAGGCGGTGGCCCGTACCGTGCGGGCGGGTGGCAGCGCATTGTGCCGGTCGGTGTTCGACCCGCTTCCCTGCCAGGGCAGTTGGGGCACGGTCCTGCTCATCGACGGCAACATCGGAATCGGCGGCGACCCCGCGGCCCTGCTGCGCCGCGCCGCCGAACTGACCGCGCCCGGCGGCTCCCTGCTGGTGGAGGTGGCCGCGGCCGACGTGGACGAACGCGTCGAGGTGTACGTCGAGGACGGCAACGGCGGCCGCGGAGCGTCCTTCTGGTGGGCTCGGCTCGGCACCCGCGCCCTGTGCGCCGAGGCGAAGGCCGCGCACTGGATCCCGTACGACACCTGGCAGTCCGCGGGCCGGCACTTCGTGCACCTCACCCGCTGACGGATGCCGCGCGGGGAACCGCCGTGGTGGGATCCGCAGCAGTACGGATCCCACCACGGCGGTTCTCTGCGCAGGGTGGGCCGACGCCCCCGATCAGGCGCGTCGGCCCACCCTGCGCAGCACGGCACGTGTGCCGGCGTAGGCGAGGGTGAGCAGCGCGATGGCCGCCATGGCGAGCAGCCAGTTGCGCAGGTAGTCCAGCGGCAGGACGGTGGGGTTGGCCACGCCTCCGGGCCGCAGGAGCGGGGGCAGGGCGATCACGGTGAGCGAGCCCGCGACGATCAGGGCCCCGCGCGGGATCCCGCGCAGGCGCAGCCCCGCCGCGGCGGCGAGGGCACCGATCGCGAGCACGAGGGGGACGACGAACCCGTCGTGCACCACGACCGCTCCCCCGAGCCAGACGGCGATCCGCCACGGCTCGCGCTGCCCGAGGAGCAGCCACCCGCCCCAGGCCGCCGACAGCAGCCCCAAGGCCCCTGCCACGTAGCGCCCGTTCATCACGCGACCTCCAGTCGGCCGACCCACTTGGTCTGCAGGACACCGGGCCGGTTCGGGGCGATGATCCGCGCCGGGTAGCCGTGGTCCAGGGACAGCACCGCGCCGTTGAGGCGCAGCGCGAGCAGCGTGAGCGGGTCCTGTGCGTACTGACGGCCCATGTCCATCACCCGGTAGGCGCCGGCCGCCTCCAGGGACACCACGCGGGCCCGCGCTCCCGGGCCGCCACCCGCGCGCTCCAGCAGGTCCCGTACCCGTACGCCGGTCCAGTGGGCGGACTTGCTCCATCCCTCGACGCAGGCGATGGGCAGGGTCACCTCGTGCTGCGGCATGGCGCGCAGCTCGTCCAGGGTCAGGGTGTACGGGCGGGGCCCGTCCACGGTCAGCCGCCACGCGGCCAGCGAGGCCTCGGTGACACGGGCCGCGGCTGCCGTCCGGTTCACGGGCAGTCCCTGGATCCCGTGGTCGGGGCTGCGGGGGCCGAACAGTTCCAGCGAACCGAGCGCGGTCACGGACTGTCCCACGGTGGTGAGCGTCACCGCTCCGACCGCGGCCGTGACGCCGAGGAGGAGCTGGCGCCGGTCCGGCCCGTCGGCTTCGGGCAGGGCCAGGGTTCCGGGGGAACGGCGCGTGAAGTGGTCCCGGATCTTCGGCCATTGCACGGCGACGTGCAAGACCAGCGAGCCGATCAGGAGCCAGCCGACCGCGTAGTGCACGGGAACGAAGTCGAAGGGCCAGGGATACCACTGGAAGGTGTTCAGCAGGCCGGTGAACAGCTCGAACAGTCCGGCGGCGACGAGAACGGCCACCGAGATCCGCTCCAGTGCGTGGAGCGCCGAGCGCACCGGGGGCCAGGCGAACAGCCGTGGGTAGACCGCCCACAGTTTGGCCAGCAGGAGCGGGATGGCGGCGGTCCCGGACGCCACGTGCAGGCCCTGGGTCAGCCGGTAGCCCCAAGAGGGCCGGCTCGGCAGCCGGTCGGCCAGCCATCCCGGCGGGTGCTGGAGGTAGTGGCTCAGTACACCGGTCGCGAAGCAGACGACCATGGCCAGGCCCAGCCAGCGGCCGATCGCGGTCGCGGTACGGGCATCGTGCAGGCGCGCCTTGAAGGTGACGGGCGGCCGGGGAGGAAGGGGGAAACGCATGCCTCCATCACACCCCCGCACGGCACGCGCAGGTTGCCGGAACACCTTACGAAACACGGACGTCCGGGGCGCCACCGAGCAACGGAGGGCCGATTCCTGGAACGCTTCCGCAGGTGAAACCCCTTACCGCCCTCTCCCTCGCTCTCGCTGTCACGCTCGCCGCGCTGACGACGGTCCTCGTCCTCACCGTCCGGTACGGGGGCTACTTCAGCGATCCGGTCGGCCTGTTCTGCTGGTACGCGGCCTGCTGGGTGCTCTTCGCCGTGGCCCTGTCGGCGCTGCGCCGGGTCCCGGCCCGCCATGTCGCGTGGTGGATCACGGCCGGGGCCGTCGCCGTCACGGTGACCGGGCTGGTGGGGCCGCCGCGGACCAGCACCGACTCCTACCGCTACGCCTGGGACGGCCGCGTCCAGTCCGCCGGCGTGTCCCCCTACGACCACACCCCGCAGGACCCGGCGCTCGCCCGGCTGCGCGACCCGTGGCTCTTCCCGACGGGCACCGCCTGTGCCGGCCCGGATCTTGCAGGTGTCCCCCACACCGGCGGCACACCCCACTGCACCCGTATCAACAGGCCTGCCGTGCACACCATCTACCCGCCCGTCGCCGAGGCCTACTTCCTCGTCGTCGACCAGCTCTCCCCGACGGGCACCCGGCACAAGCCGCTCCAGATCGGCGCCGGGCTCCTCTCCCTCGGCGTGACCGGAGCGACCCTGCTGATCCTTCGGCGGCGCGGCAGTGACCTCCGCAAGGCCGCGTACTGGGCCTGGTGCCCGGCCGTCCCCATCGAGGCCGTGAACAACGCGCACGTCGACGTCCTCGGCGCCCTCCTCGCGGTCGTCGGCCTCGGCCTCGTATCCGCCCGGGCCATGAGCCGACGGGCATCGGGCGGCCTGCTGATCGGCGCCGCCATCGCCACGAAACTGATGCCCGCCGTCGTCCTCCCCGGCGCCCTGTCAGGGGTCCGCCGCGTCCGCGACGCGGCCGCCGTGCTGCTGCCCGCCGCGTCGTTCGCCGTACTCGCCTACCTCCCGTACGTCCTGCTCTCGCACGGATCGGTCTTCGGCTACCTCGGCGGCTACGTGCAGGAGGAGGGCTACGACGACCCCTCGGCCGGGTCCCGGTACGCCCTGCTGCGCCTGGTCCTGCCCGACGCCTGGGCGTTTCCCGTACTGGTCGTCATCGTCGCGGGCGTGTCCCTGTACGTGATGGGGCGCGGGGACCCGCGGCGTCCGTGGAGCGGCGCCCTTCTGGTCACCGGCTGGGCCTTCGCCCTCCTCACGCCCGGCTACTCCTGGTACTCCCTGCTCCTGGTCGCGCTCGTGGCCCTGGACGGGCGCTGGGAGTGGCTGGGCATGGCGCTCGCGGGCGCCGCGGTCTACGTACTAGGCGCAAGGTTCGGCCATCAGGCGGCGCTGAGCACCCTCGCGTACGGCGCCGCGGCGGCCCTGGTCCTCGTGATGACCCGCGCCCGGCGGCGGGCCCGTGGGCGGGGGCGGCGCCGCTCGGCCGGGGGCCGGCCGGAAGCGGCGTCCGCGTGGAGCGGCTTCAGGCGCGGAGCCTGGCCGCCGCCAGGGCGTCCTTGACCTCCTGCACCACGCGGGCCGCGTCCTCGGCGTTGTTCACCACATCGGTGTGGTTCATGTCGATGATGAGGACTTCGCTGGCCGAGTAGTGCTTGTGCACCCAGTCGTCGTAGCCGGACCACAGGGTCCGGTAGTACTCGACGAGGCTCTCGTCCTGCTCGAAATCACGGCCCCGCAGCCCGATGCGGTGCAGCACCGTCTCGAAGTCCGCCTTGAGGTAGACCATGAGATCGGGTGCCTTGCGGTACGGCAGGCCGTCGATCTCGCGCATCATCTCGTTGAGCAGTCCGTCGTACACCTGCATCTCGAGGGAGCTGATCCGGCCCAGGTCGTGGTTGACCTTGGCGAAGTACCAGTCCTCGTAGATGGACCGGTCCAGGACGTTGTCGCCCTGCTTGTACGCCTCCTTGATCGAGGCGAACCGCGTCTGCAGGAAGTAGAGCTGGAGCAGGAAGGGGTAGCGCTTGGCCTGGATCTCCTCGGGGCTCGCCGTGTAGAAGAGCGGGAGGATCGGGTTGTCTGCCACGCTCTCGTAGAAGACTTCGCTGCCCAGCTCCTTGGCGAGCAGTTCGGCAACGCTCGTCTTGCCGATCCCGATCATGCCTCCGACGCAGATCACTGACATACCTCACTTCTCCCTGGGTTTCTTCTGATCGCGGGCGGGTGGGCTGGACACCCCACACCACTGAGACGCGTGCCAGCGGTCATTGGATTCCCAAAGATCTTCATGATCGACGCCATGTGGTCCCCGTCCCGGACCGAAGCCCTGGCCCGGGCCCCCCTCCGCGAGCGGCCGGACCGACCGTTCCGCAGTTGCCACGCGCGGTGACGAGTCACCGCCCCGCAACCGCCTTGAAGTTTAGACGACGCATCGCCCCACCCAGGGCCGAGCGCCGGCCCCGCCCATCCCCGATCGCCGCCGCCGACGTCCCCGGTCGGCGGCGGCGATCGGGCTGCTCACGGTTCAGGGCGCGAGGATGCCGTCGCAGGCGATCGGCAGGTGGCGCGGGCCGCGCAGGACCGCGTTCTGGCGGTACGGCGGCGGGTCCTCCAGCAGGCGCGGGTTCTCCAGCCGGCGGGCCAGTTCGCTCAGTGCCAGCTGGGCCTCCAGGCGTGCCAGCGGGGCGCCGAAGCAGCTGTGGATGCCGCTGCCGAGGCCGAGGTGCTGGATGTCCTTGCGGTCGGGGTCGAAGCGGTCCGGGTTCTCGAAGCGCTTCGGGTCGCGGTTGCCGGACGCCAGGATCAGCGAAACCGTGGCGCCCTTGGGGATGTGCACCCCGGCCACCTCGATGTCGTCGAGCGTGCTGCGCCGGGGAATCAGCTGCACGGGCGGTTCGTACCGCAGCAGTTCCTCGACGATCGGCACGGACAGCTCCGGGTCCTCGCGGAGCCGTTGGAGCACGTCCGGGTGGCGCAGCAGGGTCAGCATGCCGTTCGTGATGAGGTTGACCGTGGTCTCGTGGCCCGCGATCAGCAGCAGCGCCGCGGTGCTGATGACCTCCAGCGTGCTCATGGCCCCGTCCGGTTCCTCATTGGCGGCCGCCAGCTGGGACAGCATGTCCTCGCCCGGGTTCTTGCGGCGCTCCTCGATCAGCCCGGCCAGGTACATGCCGAGCTCTATCTGCGCGTCGGACGCGCCCTTGCGTTTCACGGTGGGGTCGGCGTCCGGGGCGGGGTCCAGGCTGGCGGCAATGGTGTCGGCCCAGCCGTGGAACTTCGGCTCGTCCTCGTGCGGCACGCCCAGCAGCCGGCAGATCACCGTCACCGGGAAGGGGTAGGAGAACTGGTCGACCAGGTCGATCCGCTCCAGGGAGTCCGCGCCGGCGATGCCGTCGATGAGCCCGGTGACGATGCCGCCGAGCTCGCCGCGCATGTCGTGGACCCTGTGCGGGGAGTGCGGTGGCCCGAAGGGCCGGTTCGTGATGCGGCGCAGCCGGTCGTGGTCCGGCGGATCGAGCTTGAGGAAGACGGGCGGCAGGGCCGAGTCGTCCCCTTCGTCCTGTGCCAGCGGGTCGCTCGTGGGATCCGCCAGATTGCGCGGGTCGGAGCTGATGCGCGGATCGTGCAGCAGGCTGTGGATCTCGTGGTAGGTGCTGACGACGTACGGCCCGTCCTCGTCGTGGAACACCGGTGTCTTGCGCAGCTCCTCGTACAGCGGGTACGGATCGGCGCGGTTGGCGTAGTCGATGATCTGCCGGAGCATGGCTCGACTCATGGCGTGTCCTCGTGGGGCTCGCGGGATCGGGGCGTGGGAGGGCGCCCGGATCGGCGCCTCCGGGCCCGGCTTTTCCCAGCATGCACGGAGGCCCCGGGGATCGCCTGCCGGGCCACGAAACCGCAGGTCACACCCTCGCAGCCGGGCCGACGGGCCTCCTGTCCACCTTTACGCACCCGACCGCCGAAGAACTGCGCTCCGGTCGCCCGAAGGGCACCGCCGCGATGCGCGACGCCTGGTACCTCACGGCCTTGGACGTACGGACCGGCGAGCGGGTGTGGAGCCGACTGGTCGGCTCCGGCCCCGGCCGTCCGATCTCCGCCCGACCACCGCCCGACCGCCGTCCGACCCGCCGACCGACCCGCCGACCGACCCGCCGACCGGCTCTCTGACGGGGCCCGGACGTGTGACAGTCCCCGGCCACGCCGAGGTACGGGGCATGAACCGCGCCCTACACGGTTACCCCTTCCCCGGGTCCCAGCGCCCTCGGCGTAGGAGCGCAGCAGAGCCTGACGGCATCGCCTCAGGCCGCGTGCCGCACCACGGAGGGCACCGCGAACGGCTTCACGAAAGGCACGACGATGAGACGGCGCAGCACGCGTCACCGGGGATTGAGCTCCCTTGTCACCCTTGCCCTGACCGGCGTGGCGGCGGCGACCGCCACGGTCCCGGCCCACGCGGTCTCGGTGCCGTGTGACACCGCGGCCTTGATCGCCGCGATCAACAACGCCAACCTGAACGTGGACACGGTCATCGACCTGGAGCCGTACTGCCTCTACGAGGTCACGGCTCCCTACATGGCCTTGGCCGACGACGGGCTTCCGCCCATCACCAACGCCAACGGCGTGACGATCAACGGTCACCACGCGACCATCAAGCGCGTGAGCGCCGCGCCCTTCCGCCTGTTCGAGGTGGGAACCTCCGCGACGGTTCTGGGCAAGCTGACACTCAACGACCTGACGGTCATGAACGGGCAGCCCTCCGGCACCAGCGGCGGCGGCGCCGTGCTGGTCAACCGCAACAGCACCTTCGCCGGGACCAACGTCGCCTTCCAGGGAGGAACGGCGAACATCGGCGGCGGCATCAGGTTCCTGCCCGGCACCACGGGAACCCTGACCAAGAGCCGCATCTCGGACAACCGCACCAGCGGCGGGGCGAGCAACGGGGGCGGACTGTACTCCGAAGGCCAGGTCACCCTCGTCAAGACCCACATCACGAGCAACCGTGCGCGGATCGGCGGCGGTATCGGGCATGCTATGGGGACGCTCACCATCAACGGGGGCAGCATCAAGCACAACACCGCCTTCGACAACGGCGGCGGCATCGACTCCGACGGACGCGGCACCTTGAACGTGACGGGGACCGCCATCACCGACAACCGCGTCACCACCGGCGGTCAGGGGACGGGCACCGGCGGCGGGGTGCAGATCGGCTTCGGGGGCACTCAGACGTTCAGGAACGCCACCATCGAGGGCAACACCGTGACCGTCCGGGCGTCGGACGACGGCGGGGGCGGCATCTTCACCCTGGGCGGAGCGCTCACGCTGGACCACACCAAGGTGAAGGGGAACAAACTCATCGGGGAAGCCGGCCACGGCGCGGGAATCAGCGCGCTGGGGGGCACCGTGCAGCTCCTGAACGGGTCGGCCGTCACCGGGAACCTCGCCGCCGGCCGCTACTCGCTGGGCGGCGGAATCTATACGGCGAACCTCTTCGGCACCGCCCCGGCGGTGACCGTGAGCAAGTCCGCGATCGACCGCAACAAGGTCTCCGGTACGGGTTCACGCGGCGCCGGCATCTACAACGCGGGCGGCACCTACCAACTGACCGACTCCTCGGTGCGGTTCAACGTCGCGCCCGACGCCCCCGCGCCCGGCGGCATCTGGACGATCACCCCGATCACCGCGGTCACGAACACCACGATCACCGACAACGCGCCGACCAACTGCCGCTACAGCCCGGCGGCCGTGACCTCCTGCGTCGGCTGACCTCTCCCCCGCCAACGCCCCGCGGCCCCGCCCCGAGAGGGGGGCGGGGCCGCGGGGCTTCGTACGTCCATCGATAGACGGCCGCGAGCCGGATCGTCCCGACAGCGGGGCACGGCCGGCGCAGGGGTCCCCGGGGCGCGGGGCACGCCTTCGCCGGCCGTGCCGGGTATCAGCTCGAAGCGACGAACGTGGCGTAGACGGCGCCGTTCTCACCGCTGTTGCCGTTGGAGATCACCGGGACGCTCGCGGCCGTGTCGGTGTTCGCGGCTGCCCAGCTGCCGCCACCGCCGCCGCCACCACCGGTGATGGCCTCACCGCCGCCACCGCCTCCGCCGCCACCGCCCCAGCCACCGCCGCCGCCTCCGCCGCTGCCGTAGTTGGTGCCGTTGGTCCGCCACTCGCCCTCGCCGCCCTGCCCGGCATTGCCGAAGAAGAGCGAGGAGTTGTTCGTCCAGCTCGCCCCGGCATTGGGGCCGTTGCTGGTGTGGACCGGGCCGCCGAGACCGCCGATGCCGTCGATGCCGCTGGTCCCGGCCTTGTGGTCCACCCCGGAGCCGCCACGGCCGCCCGAACCGCCGTCACCGCTGCTGCCGCCGCTGCCGCCCGCACCGGTACGCGTCAGGCTGCCGGTGGTCGCCTTGCCGTCACTGCCCGCGGATCCGGCCGAGATGATCTGTCCCGAGACCGCGGTGCCTCCGTTGCCTCCGGCGCCGCCGTTCCCGTTGGCATTGCCCTGGCCGCCCCCGCCGCCGCCGGCGGCATCGGCGAGCAGGTTGGTCGTGGTGCATGTGCCGTAGCCCGCGATGCACGGGTTCTGCGTGGTCAGGTCCACGCCGGAGACCAGCGTGGAGGCGCCCCCGCGGCCGCCGGCGGACGTCGCGCCGAGCTGACCGACGTAGTAGTACAGGGTGTCTCCGAACGCGGTCCGGAAATTCGCGATCGACGTCACGGTCTGCGCCTTGCCGCCGTAGCCGCCGTCACCGCCCCGGTAGAGGCCGCCGCCGTTGCTGCCGTACCGCCCGGCACCGCCGTACGCCGTCACGACCAGGGGCGTGGTCAAGGTCAGCGAGGCCTGTGTCTCGGCCTGCGCGGCCGCCAGCAGAGCCGTGGTGTCGTACGAGGAGGCGCCGTCCGGCAGGAGGCAGGACACCACACCGGTCTGGATCTCGCCGCACGAGATGTCGGTCGTCGTAGCCGAGGCGGTCGGTGCGGAGAGTGCCAGGATGGAGGCCAGGCATGCGCCGGTCCCCAGGGTTTTGACGACCCATTCCGATCTGAGCATGAAATTCCCTTCAGGGGCGGGCGGATGGGCCCGGCGTGCGGTCACGGCGCGCATTGTGCGACGGCCGTTACGGTGGCGTTCTCCGTCGAGTTGTTCAGGACGGTGACGGTCCAGGTGTTGGGGGTGGCCGCCCGGGAGTTCAGCAGGACCTGCACCGCGCCGCTCATCAGGTACCCGCCGCTGACGAGCGTGCTCCTGGCCGGGCAGGTGGCGAACATGGTGCCCTCCTCGGTGGGGACCACGGTGATGGGATCACCGACGACCTCGAAGGTGGACGCGGGCCCGGCGGGTCCGGCGGGTCCGGCCGGGCCCTGCGGGCCGGGAGGACCCGGACGCTTGTGCCCGTCGTCGCCTTCGTGCCCGCCATCGCCTTCGTGGCCTTCGTGGCCTTCGTTGCCTTCGTCTTGCGGCGGTCCGTCCTCACGGTGCGCCGGCGGCCGGCCGTAAGGAGGGCCCGGCAGATAGGAACCGCAGTCCAGCCAGGGCGGACAAAGACTGTTCGGCTCGGGGTCCGCCTGCACCAGGGACGAGGGCCTCGGTGTCTGCACCGGGGCCGCCGTCGCGGTACCGGAGAGCCCGGCCACGGACACGGCGAGCACTGCGAAAGCCCCGCAGGCTTGGGGAATCCGCCGACTGGTCAGCGGCCCCGTACGGCCGCGCCGAGGGAGATCAGAGCGCATCAAAGAGCTTCTGCTTTCTGGGGTGAGGAGCGAGCGGGTCGCGGCATCGTTACCCTCTGGGGACTCTTCCGCGTCCGCTCTGCTCCCTATTGAGTGACTGTCATACGGCGCCCGGCCTAGGGCCACTCGGCGCACGCACCACGGAACGCCGTCGTGTCGCGGTCAGATCTCGGGGGACACCTCGGGGGACACCTCGGGCGAGTCCCCGTGCGGCTTCTCGTGCGGGTTCTCGTGCGCGTCTTCGCGGGCGCTCTCGCGGGCGTCCTCGTGCGCGTCTTCCTCGTGCGTGTCGTCCTCGTGGGGCTTGGCGACCGGCTTCCCGTGGGGGCCCTCACCAGGACCGTGGCCGGGCTTGTGGTGCCATTCGCCTTCGGGCGCGACCACCCTGAAGGGGATGGACTGCCACAGCTGAGAGCCGTGTCCGGCGAGCTCCAGGCGGTACTCGCCCCGGAGGTGGTGATAGCGGCCGTGCCGCTCGGGGACCCTGACCGTGCCGGAGACCTCGCCTTCGGCGTTCGCGAGGAGGATCGCGAGGGTGACGATGCGCCGGCCGGCGCGCGGGTCGCCGTTCCCGTCGAATCCCTCCACGGCGCGGGTTTCATCGGCCCGGCCTTCCGGGATCAGCCGTACGTACACCTCCTCGTTCGGCCAGTAGCGGCTCGCGGACACGGTGAAGCTCTCGCCGTGCGCCACGGTGCTGCGGTCGACGGTGATGGTGGAGAAGGGGGCCGGGTTGACCGCGGCCGGCGGCGCTGCCGACGCTACGGCCGGGCCCGCGCTCAGTACTGCGGCTCCGGCCGCCAGCGCGACGAGCCATCGCGGGTTTCGGGGCATGGTGGGGTGGTCTCCTTCGGAAGCGGAGGGCACGCCGGGCTGTTCTTCGAACACCGGCCCGCGATTCGTAGACACGTGCGCACCGAACCAAACAGGCGCGCCCTGCGGCTCCCCGGGACGGTCGCGGTCTGCCACTCGTACGGTCGGCAGCCGCGAGGCAAGGGCTTCCCCGTCGGCTCGTTTGCGACAATGGCACCGAGCGAGGTGGGGAGGGGCGCCGTGAACGAGTCGGCCGGACGACCACGGACCGAGGGGCGCGCCGCTGACGGCCGCGCCGAGCGCGGCCGTCAGTCCCGGGTGAAGATCGCCGAGGCGGTCCTGTCCCTGCTCGACGACGGGGAGTCCACCTTCCCCGCCGAGCGGGTGGCCGAGCGCGCGGGCGTGTCCCGACGCCTGGTGTTCCACCACTTCGCCGACATGTCCGAGCTTGTGGAGACGGCCATCACCCGCCGCCTGGAACAGTTGATCGAGCAGATCAAGCCGCTCCCGACGTCCGGTCCGCGCGCCACTCGGGTGGCGGCCCTCACGGAACAGCGCGCACGGATCCTGGAGTGGATCACACCGGCCCAGCTGACCCTGATGCGCCTGGCGACGCCGGGTGACCGCGTCGCCGAGGTCACCCGAGAGGTGCTGGACCTCGCCCGGGCGCGACTGGCCGAGATCTTCGCGGAGGAACTCGAACGCCTGCCCGCGTCACGCAGGTCCGAAGTGCTCCACGGCCTCGACGCGGTGACGACCTGGGGCGCCTGGTACCACTGGCGCAGCAGCGGCCTGAGCGCCGAATCGGCCGCCAGGACCATGGAGACGGCCGTGCACGCCCTGCTCGCCACCACCGACCAGCCCCCAGCCGACAGCTAGGCCCCTCGTACGCGACTGATCCCCGCCTCGCGGGCGGGGATCGGGTCATCGGCTGCCGGACGGGGCGCCGGTGCGGCGCGGGTCGGCGGCCGTGCGGTCATTCATCGGCCGCCAGGGTGAGGGTGCAGCTGGACCAACCGGTGCAGTCCCGCTCCGACAGTTCCTGTTCCTGCTCCTGCGGAAGCAGCTCCAGGGCGTTCAGGTCGATCGTCGTCTCGTTCATCGTCTTGCCTCTCTGATCCCCCGGTTGCCTCTCTCATCCCCCGCCTCTCGGGTCACCTCGACCCAACACATGGTCGATACCCCGACAAATCGATAAAACACCGGACTTGGGGATTTCTTTGCACTTGGAGTGCAAATACTTACCTTGGGCTGTGTCCGGGCCGACAGGAGGGGGTGCCGGTGCGGGCATAGACTGGTGAGCTGCGCATACGCACCGTGATCCGCCGAGGATCCGAGAGAGCGCTGGTCCCCCATGACCTCGAATCCGCATCCCGCCGCCCCGCCGGGGGACGTGTCGGCCGATTCGCTCCTGCTGCTCGATGTCGCCCGTGCGGTGCTGGGCCGCTCCGGAGGTCAGCGGTGGACACTGCAGCCGACGGAGTCGTGGTGCTTCGTGCGGCCTCCGGGTCCCGCCGTGCGGCGCAAGCACGGATGGAAGCTCCACGTCTCGGCGACGCCGCTGTCGGCCGCCCTCGTCCTCGCCCGCTCGGCGGAGGTGCTCACCCGCCGCTCGGCCTCCTTCAAGTTCGCCGTCGATCTGGAGCGGGTCATCCGGCTGGGGGACGTCTGGCACGACCGGGGCACGGGCGGGAAGTTCATCACCGTCTACCCGGAGGACGATGACCGGTTCCGCGTCCTGGCGAGCGAGTTGGACGCCGCGACGGCCGGACTGAGCGGCCCGAGGATCCTGTCCGACCGGCCGGTGCGGCCCGGCAGCCTCGTCTTCTTCCGGTACGGGCAGTTCAGCGGCGAGATGGTCCTGACCGACGACGGTGTCCTCGAACCGTGGATGACCGGCCCCGACGGCAGCAGGGTCAAGGACGAGCGCGCCGCGGGGTTCGCCTTCCCGCCCTGGGCCACGTACCCCTTTCCCGATGCATCCGTCACCCCCGCTCCGGCGGCCGCACCGGTGCTGCTCGGGGGCAGGTTCAAGGTGCTGCGGGCCGTCCGGCACGCGAACAAGGGCGGCGTCTACCGGGCGTTGGACGAGCGGACGGGCCTCGAAGTCATCGTCAAGCACGCGCGGGCCCACGTAGGCGCCCGCCTGGACGGAACCGATGTGCGCGACCGGCTGCGGGACGAGGCAAGGATGCTGGACCAGCTCGCACCGCTGGGGGTCACACCCGAGAAGCTCCAACTGTTCGAAGAGCAGGGAGACTTGTTCCTCGCCGAGGAACTGGTGCCCGGACAGCCCCTGCACCTGTGGCAGTCGGCGCGCGCCCGGGAGGGCGGACCGGGCGCGGACGAGGCCGCCGCCATGGTCGCGCGGCTGGTGACCCTGGTGCGGACCGTTCACGAGGCGGGCTTCGTGATCCGCGACCTCAAGCCGCACAACGTCATGGTCGGCCCGTCCGGGGAGCTCCGCCTGATCGACACGGAGTACGTCATCGAAGCGGGGCAGGAGCGCGCCCCGGCGTACACGCGGGGGTTCGCCGCACCCGAGGTCAGGGCCCTGGGCCTGCACGCATCGGCTGCGGAGTCCACCGAGGTCGCCGGACCGGAGGCGGACCGCTTCAGCCTGGGGGTGGTCCTCTTCTCGCTTCTGACCGACCTCGATCCGCGGTGGGCGGCCGGCTGGACCGACGGCGCCGACAGCCTGGCAGACGGGCAGCGGCCGCTCCCGCTGATCGCCCTCGCCCATCCCCCGCTGGCTCCGTTCGGCGAGCTGATCGACGGGCTGACCCGGACCGACCCCGGCACCCGGTGGACCCTCCCGCACGCCCTGGCCTGGCTGTCCGGACCGAACGGGCCGAACGGGCCGAGCACCGGTACGCCCGAAACCGCGGCCCCGGCCCCAGCCACGCCCCCGCGGGCCGCGCTGCCCCCGTACCGGCCGGACGCGATCGACCGGCTGCTCGACGACGGCCTCGCCCACCTGCAACGCACCATGACCCCGTGGCGCGCCACCCTCTGGCCCGCACCGGAATGGAACGTGCCGCGCAGCGATCCCTGCAACACCTGGAACGGCGCGGCCGGCGTGCTCGCCACCCTGACCCACGCCGCGCAGGCACGAGGCGACACCTCCCTGCTCACCACGGTGGCCGAGGCCGCCCGCTGGCTCGACGAGCGCCTGTTCAGCGTGGACCGGCTGCTGCCCGGCCTGTGCTTCGGCCGTTCCGGCACGGCCTGGGCGCTCTACGACGCCGCTCGGCTGCTCGGTGACACGGCCATGGCCGATCGGGCGATCGCGCTCGCCGGGCGGCTCCCGAGCCGGTGGCCGAGTCCCGACGTCACGCACGGCCTCTCCGGGGCGGGTACCGCGTGCCTGCACCTGTGGCAGGCCACCGCCGACGAGTCCCTCCTCGACGCGGCGTTCGCCCGCGCCGATGCCGTGCTGGACGCCGCCGACCGGACGGACGGCGACTGGACCTGGCCGACCTCCCGCGCCACGGACTCCGTACTCGCCGGGGCGCACACGTACGGGTTCGCCCACGGGACAGCGGGCGTCGGGGCGTTCCTCCTGGCCGCCGCGGCCGCGGCCGAGGTCCGCGGGCACACCGGAGAGGCCGGCCGGTTCGCAGCCGCCGCCCTCGGCGCGGGCGACACGCTCGTCCGCGTCGCCCGGGTCGAGGACGGCCGGGCCGCATGGCCGGCCGAAGTGGGCGGCGAGCCGCAGTTCCGGCCGAGCACCCAGTGGTGCAACGGGCCCGCGGGCATCGGCACCTTCCTCATCCGGCTGTGGGCGGCGACCGGCCGGCAGCACTTCGCGGACCTCGCCGAACAGGCCGCGGCGGCCGGCGTGAGCGATCCGTGGCGTGCGATCGCGGGCGCGTGCTGCGGAAACGCCGGGACCGGCCACTTCCTCCTGGACCTGGCCGAGATCACGGGCGAGGCCCGCTACCGCGCACAGGCCGAGGGCCTCGCCGCGGTCATCGACGCCCAGCACTGCGCATCCGACGGGCTGCGCCTCGTCGCCGATGCCACGAGCGGCTCCGAGTACGGCAACGGGGCGGCGGGGATCCTCGACTTCCTCCTGCGCCTGCGCCACGGCGGCACTCGCCCGTGGACGGTGTCATGGCCTCCCGCACCGTCCACCGCCGAGGCCTAAGCCGTCTCGTCCTGCTCCTGCCGGGCCTGCGTACCGTGCGACAGCCGGCCGTGCAGGGCGGGGCCGCCGACGGCCACCACGACGAACAGGAACACGGCAGTGATCATGGTCGGTTCCGCGAACCGCAGGCCGACGAGCCAGTCGACGAGCAGAGCCACGGCCACGAGGAGCACCTTCCCCGCCACCAGAGCGAAGAACAGGCCGCGGTCGAGCGTGGCCCTGCCGGTGCGGGCGAGACGGCGGCCGACGAAGCGTCCGGCCACGCTGACGCAGAGCACCACCACGAGGACGCGCAGTGCGTGCTCCCAGGCGGGCATGTCCCCGCCGAAGACCCACACGGCGGCCACGGCCGCGCCCGCGGCGGCGTAGGCGGCGGACACGCGCACGGTTCCGCCGCGACGACCTGCGCGGACACGGTTGGGCCCAGCGGACGCTCGGGCGGTGTGGACAGACATGTCTCGCCTTTCGTTACGGACAGCGAACAAATCCTGCGAACATCTACGAACAGCTACGAATAGCGACAAAACAACTTGCACTTCGAGTGTCATATCTTTGGGTGCACTCGTCAAGCCCCCGCTGGAAATCCCTGGTAGAGGTGGTCCATGGCGCCACAGCTGCGGACGTTGGAGGCCCGGGAATGGGACACCTGGTACCGGACCCTGGAGCGGGCGTTCGGCGGGCCGCCCACGCCCCCGGAGACGCGGGAGCTGTGGCAGAGCCTGACCGAACACGACCGGTCCATCGGCGCCTGGGACGGCGACGAGTGCGTGGGTACCGCCGGCGCCTTCTCGCTGCGCCTGTCCGTGCCGGGCGGCGCCCTGGTCGACACCGCCGGCGTGACGATGGTGAGCGTGTCCGCCACGCACCGTAGGCGCGGCCTGATGACGGCCATGATGCGACGCCAGCTGGACGACATCCGCGAACGGGGTGAGCCACTGGCGGCACTGGTCGCCTCCGAGCCGGACATCTACGGCCGCTTCGGCTACGGCATGGCCACGCAACAGCTCACGACGACCATCGACACGACGCGCGTACGCATGGAGGTACCGGCCGGCGAGGGCGCGGACGGGGTGAGCGAGGTGCGGCTGCGGTACGCCGATCCGGTGTCCGCGCTGACGGCGTGCGAAGCGGTCTACGCGGACCAGGTCGCCGGCCGGCCGGGCATGCCGGCCCGCCCGCCCGGCTGGGAGCGCCTGTCCGTACTGACACCCCAGGGTGGCGGCGGCGACGGCTCACCGCTCCAGTGCGTCGTCGCCGAGCGGGACGGGGCGACGGTCGGATACGCCCGCTTCCACAACACCCCGCAGTGGAACCTCTCGGGCGCACACGGCGCGATCGTGCTGCGCGACCTCGAGGCCCGGGATCCGGGGGCGTACGCGGCGCTGTGGCGTTTCCTCTTCGAGATCGATCTGACGTCGACGCTCGTGGCACAGAACCGCCCGGTGGACGACGCGTGGCAGCACCTCGTCTCGGACGTCCGCCGGTGCGAAAGGCAGCTGCGGGACGGGCTGTTCGTCCGGCTGGTGGATGTGGGCGCCGCGCTGGCGGCCCGTACGTACCGTGCTCCGGTCGAGCTCGTCTTCGAGGTCACGGACCCCTTCTGCCCCTGGAACGAAGGCCGTTGGCGGCTCGCCGGGGACACGGGCGGCGCGTCGTGCACGCGCACCCGCGCGGCGGCCGATGTGACGCTGCACGTACGGGCACTGGCCTCCGCCTATCTGGGCGGCGTCTCCCTGACCGCCCTCGCACGAGCCGGGCGGGCCGGACGGGCCGACGAGCTGAGCCGCGGAACGCTCGCACGAGCCTCCTTGGCCTTCGGCAACGAGCCGGCCCCCTGGCTCCCGCACTCCTTCTAGCTCCGGCCGGCACGGAGGTTTGGTTCGGTGCCGCGGGCCGGGTACGTGGCATCCTGTGGGCATGACGTCCGAGGTCACGGCCGCGGCGTGGGCGGCGCGGCAGGTCGCCCGGGTCCGCGACGACCCTGCCGGGCGGACGGCCTTGATGGAGCGCTGCTATTCCGGCCCGTTCGGCAAGGCGCCCCAGCACCTGCCGTTCCGCCGGGCCGCGCTGTCGTTCATGGGCTGGCAGGTACGGCGGGGCGTGCTGCGGCCGACGTCGGGCGGCCGACCCGGCAGTCCGTGGTGGCGTGCGGTGAACGAACGCATCCTCCGTGACGGCTGCGAGGCGGTGGCCCTCAGCGGCGGGCTTCCCGGGCCGGCCTCCTCGCGTACGGTCGACCACTGGCTGTCCTTCGCCGAGCACCCCACCGCCCGGGCCTGGTACCGGGCGCACAACGGGAGCGTGGTCGCCGCCTACCTCGGGAACCGCAGCCTCGCGGAGGCGGAGAACGAGAGCGAGCGGTTCTTCATGAACGTCGTCCTCTGCCGCGTGCTCTACGCCCACACCCTCGTCGCGGCGCCCCGGATCTCCCTCGGCCCGCTGCGTCCGCTCGCCCCTTTGCTCGGTGATCCGAGGCTGGGCATGACCGGGATCTTCCTGCAGCTGTCCCGTGTGCTCCCCGACGAGTACCCGCTCAGCGGCACGGTGCAGTCCCACCTCGACAGGGAGATCGGCTTCGGCCGTCTCCTGGACTACGGGGTGATCGTTCCGCGACTGCAACAGCTCTACGAGTGGTCGGCGCACGAACTCTCGGCGCCGGACCTGCTCGGCTGCGTCCGCGACGGAGCCCCGATCTACGCCTGGCCGTTCGAAGACCGGCGCGTCTGGCAACCGCCGCGCTCATTCGCCGTCCGGATGGCCCACAGGACACTCCCGCCCGCTCCGTAGCCCGTCCGTCATTGACGGCGAGTTCGCTGCTCAGTCGTCGGCATGGGCGGGTGAGATCTGCTGCGGAGTGCTGGAACGTGCCCAACTGGGTTCCACGGAACGGGAGCAGCACCGTGACCTCGTCGTCGACGCCGAAGAGGCCTGGTATGCCGTGCGCAGCAGAGCCGTGTTCTTCTCGGCAGTGGTGGTCATCTCGCTGTCCTCTCAGGGGAACCGCCGTGCGCCCTGTGATCGCTTCGGGCCGGATGCCCTCAGTGGAAACGGTGACGCTGCGGCAAGGTCAAGCCGATCACGGGCGGCGATGGCGATCAGGAAGCGGCGTCGGCGAGGATGGCACGGCGGGCGTTGATCGCGGCGGCGAGCAGGCGCTCGTCCAGCATCGTCTCGCCGTCCCGTGTGGAGTCGTTGACCGGTAGACGGGTGCGCCGGTCGATCAGTGCCGTCAGCGACGGCAGCGCGGGCATCGCGTGCCGGCCCATGCGTGCCAGGCCTTCCGAGTAGTACTCGCCGATCGCGTAGTCACCGAGGTGCGGTGTCATGAGGGCGAGAACGCGGGGCAGGGCGATGGGGCCGGCGTGCCGCAGCCACAGCGGAGCGCATGCCGCCTGCATGCGTCCAGGCCGTTTGAAGGTGAGGTTGTACAACTGGGCGGCCTGCCGGAAGGTCAGCGGACCCGCGTCCAGCAGGGCCCCGAAGATCTCAGGGGCCTGGTGAAGTCGCCCGGTGCCCACGGGCTTGGCGTCAAGGACCGCGGCGGCGGTGGCGCTGTCGTACGAGGGCGTCGGACTGCCGGAAGGCCGACGGGCCTTGGGATACGGAGTGAAGGGGACCTCGGCGACCAGCGCGCCATGGGTGTGCATCGCGGCCTCCGAAATGGAGGCGGTGGTAAGGGCTTTGGCCAAGGCCGAGCTGATTCCTTGTCCGCAGTGACGGACGAGCAGGGGCAGGAGTTCGACGGGGGCCGCCCGCCAGTCGTGACAGGCCTCCCGGGCCAGGCCCGCGCCGATGTCCCGGGTGGCGGGATCGCCAAGGAGCCGCGCCACCAGGGCGTAGACGTGACGCTCGCGCCCCAGCCGGTACAGGACCCGACCCCAGCGCCAGCCGACGCCGTCCAGGTGGCACGCGGCCTCCCGGGCATCGGCGAGCAGCGCCCTGTCGAGCCGGAGCCACTGCCGGGCAGGGGCGACGCTCAGGGTCTCCAGTCGGGCCAGGAAGCGGACGGAGGCCAGGGAGTCGTCGTGCAGGTGCGCGAGGGAGCCACGGAGCCACTCGGCGAGGGCGGTACGCACCACGGGCTCGGTGAGTTCACCGAGAGCCCTGAGCGCAACATCGCTGCCTCCGGCGTGCACGACGAGGTACGCGGCCCGGCGCCGTACCTCGTCATCGGGGTCGGTGAGTCGAGCGAGCGCGGCCTCGGCGGCATCGGGCCAAGGGCGCCCGGCCCTGGCGGATGACAGGAGGTCCAGGACCTCACGGCGTACGAACGTGTCGTCGGCCCGGGAGAGCTCAAGCAGCCGGACGGACACGGGGCCGGTGCGGTCGGCGCGTATCGCGTCGAGGACCGCGATACGGGCAGGGTGGGCGGCAGTCGTGGCGTGTCCCGCGGACACGGCCTCGTCCAGCCACTTCATCGAACGGGGCGGTGGACGCCCTTCCGTGCAGAGGTTTCGGTCATGCGGCTGATCATGCCATGTGCAGCAAGCTCTGGGGCGTCGCGGGCTGGTCGTCGTCGATGCCGCACCGCTCGACCAGCGCGTTCAGCGCCTCGTCTCGTACCTGGTCAGGACCACGCCGCCGGGAAACGTCCGTGTCTCCACCAGGTTCAGGTTCACCCAGCTGTCCAGCGCGGTGAAGAACGGTGTGCCGCCACCCACCAGGACCGGATGGGTGACGATCTCGTACTCGTCGATCAGCCCGGCCCGCATCGCCGCCCCGGCGAGCGTCGCGCCACCGACCCTCATCGGCCCACCGTCCTCGGCCTTGAGCCGAGTGATCTCCGCGACCGCGTCGTCGCCGGTGAACAGGCGGGTGTTCCAGTCGACCTTGTCGACCGTCGAGGAGAACACCACCTTCGGCGTGTCCCGCCAGTTCCGCGCGAACTCGATCTGCGCCGGGGTCGCCCCCGGCTGCTGGTCGCCGGTCGGCCAGTAGGCGCTCATGGTCTCCCACAGCTTGCGCCCGTACAGAAACAGGCTGATCGCCCGCTCCTCGTCGAGCCACCACTGGAACAGCTCGTCGCTCGGCGGCCCGCCCCAGCCGATGTCGTCGCCGGGCGCGGCGATATAGCCGTCCAGGGACAGGTTCATGCCGTAGAGCAGTCTCCGCATGGCGCCGGCCTTCCGTCACTCGGGCTCGGAAGTCTAGACGGGCCACGACCCCGAATTCCGGACCCGGGTCATGTGTTCAGTCCGTTCCCTGCACACGACTTTCCAGCTTTGGCTGAACGGTCTCGCCGGGTCGACGGGCAGGCGGCGCGGGTTGTGCACTCGTGTCTCATCAGGCTCGATACCCAGCGCCTCGGGGGTGGGCGGGCGAGGTGGCCCTCGCCGAGGCCGGGCTGGGCGTTCACCCCGGCACGGGTCCGTTCGGAGGATGCGGGCAGGAGGGCGGGGCACGTTCCCTGGAAGGGCCGGCGACGCATCGGCGCGACAGAAAGTGCCGCCCCGCCTCCCGGCCCGCCCCTTCCGGAAGGACCACCCGTGGAACTCACCCTGCTCGGCACCGCCGCCCCCGAGGGGTTGCCCCGACCCGGCTGCCCCTGCGCGGGCTGCGCCGCTTCCGTCGGCGCGCACGCCCGCGCCGCGACGGCGGTGCTCGTGGACGGGGTCCTGCTCCTCGACGCGACGCCCGGCGCCGGCGCGGGCGCCGCGCGGGCCGGGCACGCACCGTCCGGGATCCGCTACGTGCTGCCGGCTCGCCCCGAGAAGGGCGGCCCGGCCGGAGCGCCGGTGCCCGGCCTGCCCCCGGCGGGTCGGCTGCCCGCCGGGCAGCAGCTTGCGGCGGCTTCCGGGCACCGGGTGCGGGCCGTCTCCGTCGACGTACCGGGTACCGGCTACGCGGTGACCGGCCCCGACGGCACCCGCGCCCTCTACCTGCCGCCCGGCGCGGCCCCCACCGGCGGGGACGGGGCCGACCGGGCCGCGGAACGCCCGTACGAGGTGGTCTTCGCGGACGTGCTGGGCCGCCCGGAGGCGCTGGCCCGGCTGCGGGCCTCCGGCGCGGTCGGCCCCGGCACGGACGTGATCGCGGTGCACCTGGATCACGACGACCCGCTCGGCGCCGAACTGGACCGCCGCTGCGTGGCCGCCGGCGCCCGGGCCGTGCCGGACGGGACCGCAGTGCTCACCGGCCGGCCGGTGCCGGCCCCGGCCGTACCGCGCCGGACCCTGGTGGTGGGCGGAACCCGCTCGGGGAAGTCCCTCCAGGCGGAGCGCCGCCTGGAGGCCCACCCGGACGTGGTGTACGCCGCCACCGGTGGCGGCCGCGACGGGAACCCGGACTGGGTGCAACGGGTGCAGCTGCACCGGGAGCGGCGTCCCGCCCACTGGCGGACGGTGGAGACCCGCGACCTGCTCCCGCTGCTCGCCCAGGACGGTCCGCCGCTGCTGGTCGACTGCCTGGCGTCGTGGCTGGCCGACGCGATGGAGCGGATCGACGCCGGGGACGATACGGCCTGGCTGGGCGGCGGCCAGCAGAAACTGCGTGCGCAGTCCGCCGAATTGGCGGCCGCGGTACGGGCAACCCGGCGGCGGGTGGTGCTGGTCAGCAGCGAGGTGGGATCCGGGGTCGAACCCGGCACCGTCTGGCAGCGGCGGTACCGCGACGAGCTCGGCTGGCTCAACGCCGCGGTGGGCGGGACCTGCGAGGAGGTGCTCCTCGTGGTCGCCGGGCAGGTGCTGGCGCTGAAGGGGTGACCGCCGTGGGACGGGGCCGCTCAGTTGGCTGCGGTACAAGGGTTGGGAGCCCCGCCAGGGCCACCCACCACCGAGTAAGGCGACGCAGACGTACGGGGGAAGCACCGCCTGGCGAAATCTCTGCGGGAGTCGGCCTTCTGGAGGGCGTCGGAGGCGTCGGCTCGCCCTATGCGCTTGATCGACTGCGGCTTGGCCCTTCCGATCCGCTTGATGGACTTGCCCGGCGTGGGGCTGTCGTCGGTGGTGACGGCGGGTGCGGTGGTGGGTGAGGCGTGTGCGGCGGTGGTGAGTGAGGCGCCTCCGGCCGTGAGCAGGGTGGCGATCAGCAGGGGGGCGAGGCGTCGGGTCCGGGTGCCGGTCATGGGGGTGGGCTCCTGGGTCGGGGATCGGGGGTGGTGGGGCTGGCGGGCGGGCCGGCGGCGTGCCGTGGCCGCGCCGGCCCTTGTCACTCCATTGCGCCCCGGTTCCGGGCCGGGGTCACGGCACGGAACCTCGGGGCTTGACAGGAGATCCGGCCGCGATCAGCCGGTGCAGGTGATCGAGAAGGGCACCGGGTTGGAGGTGGTGCGGGTGGGGCTCTGGAGTTCCACGGCCATTCCGGTGGTCAGGTTGCCGGCCTTCGCGTACGTCGTCAGCCGCACGGTGTCGTGCCCGGTGGGGTTGGCCTTGTCGCCGATGGACATCGTGCGCCAGTGCGGATCCACCACCGAGCCGTCGCCGGATACCCATCGGTAGGAGATCAGGGTGGGCTCGGAGGCCGTGAAGGTCGCGGTGAACGCCGGGGCCTGGCTCTCGGGGGTCGGGCACTTGCCGGTGTACTTGGTGTTCGCGCCCGCCACCGACATCCGTACGCCGCCCGCACCGGGGGTGGAGTCGTCGTCGTTGCCGCTGAGGGCGTAGGCCACTCCGGCGCCGATCAGGACGCAGACGGCCGCGCCGGCCGCGACGAAGACAGTCGTACGGCGCTTACGGGGCGGGGTGACGGGCTCTGCGGCTGTCGGGTGCGCGGGGGACGCCGGCGCGGGGGACGCGTGCGTCGCCGCCGCAGCGGGCTCCGCCGTGGTGGTGGCCTCCGGCACCCCTGTCGGGACCGGTGCCTCTGCCGTGGCGGGCTCCATGGGCTCCGTGGGTGCAGCCGGAGCCGCCGGAACCTCGGGCGCCGGCAGGACGCGGGCGGCGGTCGTGGTGGCGTCCGGTTCGTGGGCGATGCCCCGCAGGGCCTCGGCGGCTTCGGCGGCGGAGGTCCGCTCGGCCGGCTCCTTGCGGAGCAGCCCGGCGATGACCGGGGCGAGCGGGCCGGCCCGCGTCGGCACCGGCGGTTCCTCGTCCACGACGGCCCGCAGGGTGCTCAGCGCGCTGTCCTGCCGGAACGGCGAGATCCCCTCCACGGCCGCGTACAGCATCACGCCGAGGGACCACAGGTCCGACTCGGGGCCCGAGGGGCGGCCCAGCGCCCGCTCCGGCGGCAGGTACTCGGGGGAGCCGACCACCTCGCCGGTCAGGGTCAGCGCGGTGCTGCCCTCGACCACGGCGATGCCGAAGTCGCTGAGCACCACCCGTCCGTCCTCGGCGAGCAGCACGTTCGCCGGCTTCACATCGCGGTGCTCCACCCCGACGGCGTGCGCGGCGCGCAGCGCGCTCAGCACCTCCGCGCCGATGTGCGCGGCGTGCCGGGGGGTGAGCGGTCCCTCGGCGCGCAGCAGATCGGCCAGCGACTGCCCGCGGATCAGCTCCATGACGATCCACGGCCGGTCGTCCTCCATGGCCACGTCGTGGACCGTCACCACGTTGCGGTCGGGTATCCGGGCCGCCGCCCACGCCTCCCGCTCCAGCCTGCTGTACATCCGCGCGATGTCGCCGGCCCGCAGATGGGCCGGGGCACGGACCTCCTTGACGGCGACCTCGCGGTGCAGGGTCTCGTCGCGGGCCCGCCACACCGTGCCCATACCGCCCTCGCCGAGCCGGGAGAGCAGCCGGTAGCGGCCGGCGATCAGCCGTTCCCCGCCCGGTGCGGCCGGTGCGCCCGGTGCGGCTGCAGTCGTGGCCGTGTCCGCAGTGGTGTCCGCGGTCGCGGTCGTGTCCACGGTCGCGGCAGTGCCTGCCGTGGCCGCCGTAACCGCTGTGGTGGCCGCGAGCGTGCTCTCCGTCACGGTCTCGGATTCCTCGTTGTGCATGGGGGCGGTTCTCCTCTGATCGCCTACCGACGCCAACATCACGTACGAACCGCGGCTTCCGGTTCAACGAACTGACCGAAAATTTTTGAAAATGGTTGAACCGAACACGTTCGTGACTGCGTGTTGCTGTCGTACGAGGAGTCAGTAGGCGTCTTTTTCAAGGAGTGTGGAGTGGCTTCGGTCATCGTTGGAAGCACGGGCCCCTTTACCGGGCAGAGCGTGGTCCTGGACGGCGAGCCCGTCAGCTTCGGGCGCAAGAGCGACAACACCGTCGTGATCGTCAGCCCCAGTTCCTCCCGGCTGCACGCCGAGATCCTCACCGAGGACGCCGGTTACGTCCTCTACGACAGGGACAGCCGGAACGGCACGTTCGTCAACGACCAGCGCGTCACGCGGCATGTGCTCCGTCCGAACGACCGCATCCGGATCGGCGACGAAACGTTCCTGTACGAGGCCCAGGACGCCATGGAGACGGTCATGGACCTCTCCCTCCTGGACGTGCCCCGGCCGAGCGCCGCGGACCCCGGCACGCTGCGGGTCACCATCACCGGCGGCGGCCCTGTGGGCCTCGCCTTCGCCCTGGCGCTCGACGAGATGCTGCCCGGGCGGACCGCCATCACCCTCTACGACGGGCGCTGGACCAGGAAGGGTTCCTCGGTCGTCTGGAAGGACGAGACCCAGGGGAACTTCCGCCGCCAGCAGGTGGTGACCGTACAGAGCCGCCAGTACCTCGCCCTGCCCGAGGAGGTGCTCGCCGTCCTCTTCGACGACGACCGCGCCTACTCCGAGATGTGGCCCGTCGGCCCCGACTCGGTCGACGGCCGCCCTCCCCGCAACATCCGGATCGCCCACATCGAGGACCGGCTGCTGGACCTGGCCAACCGGAAGCCCTCGATCCGCCTGGTTCCCAAGCGTTTCGACGTGGCGGAGGAGCAGAACCGGATCACCCAGGATCACGTCCTGGTGGTCGCCGAGGGCGGCCGCTCCCGCACCCGGGAGTACTACGCCGACCGCTTCGGCGCGGCCGACGCCTCGATCTACTCCCTCGACGGCGAGCACCTCCAGGACATCGTGCTGGGGCTGCGCGTCAAGTCGAAGCTGCCGGACCCGATGAGCGTGCTGCTCACCGTGTCGCAGAACAGGTTCCTGCTCAACTCGCTGCGCGGCGAGGGCTTCCTGAACATGCGGCTCACCCGGGAGGAGACCAAGAGCGTCATCGGCATCGACCCGGTCCGCCACGTCTTCGAGGAGTGCATCGCCGCCCGTCCCTGCCTGATGAGCCGGCAGGAGGAGGACAACGAGTTCCGCTGCCCCACCCACGGCACCCTCTTCCTGCCCGCCCTGCTGCGCGGTTCCCCGCTCTGGAAGGAGATCCGGCAGGGCCTCAGCCTGTTCGGGGTGGCCGAGGAGGACCTGTCCGCGATCACCTCGTTCCGGCTGGACATGGTGCAGCGCCCGCGGTTCACCGCACAGTTGCACCGGCCGACCACGACCACCCCCGGCACCTACGGCTTCCTGCTGGGCGACGCGGCCAACGCCATCCACTTCTGGCCGGGCCGCGGCCTCAACAGCGGTCTGGCCTCGGCCACTTCGCTGGCCCGCTCGCTCAGCCGCGCCTGGCAGGGCAAGCCGCTGCGGGACGCCGACTTCATCCGGCACGAGGCGGCGATGTCCATGCTCCAGTACCGGCACAAGAGCCGGGCCTGGAACGCCATGGTGACCACCGACGAACAGGGCGTCACCCGCGCCATCAAGGACATCATCGCGCGCAGCGCGGAGGCCGGCGGGGGTGCGGCTGCCGGTGCCGGTTCCGCTGGTGTCGGATCAGGTGCCGCGGACGGGACCGACCTGGACGCACTGCTGGACCGGATGGCCGGAATCCGCGAACGGCTGGCGCCCCGCATGCCCGGCCTGCCCGACGACGCGGAACTCCGCTCCCACCTCGCCTCGATCGCCCCGGCCACCCTCCGCACCCTGCGGGAGAGCGGCGCCTGGGACACCCTGATCGTCGGCGGCGAGGAGGCCGACATCGACCTCTTCTACCAGTCGGACTCCCCGGTCTTCGTCCCCCGCCCGGCCGACCCCCGGAGCCCCTCCCCCGTCGGCTGAACGCCCCGGGAGGCCGCGGGCTTCGGCCCCGGCCTCCTCGCCGCGCCCTGCGCCGGCGCCGTCACCACGACACCGCCTCCCGCACCCCTTGCACAGACGTGAACACATGCCCTTGGAGGCCCAGTTGACGGGCCGCCTGTACGTTCTCGGCCCGATCGTCGACGAACAGGATCTCCCCGGGCGGCAGTCCGAGCTCGCGGACGCACCACTCGTAGGCGGCGGGCTCGGGCTTGGCGCTGCCGATCCGGCAGGACAGTCCGCGGACCGCGAACCGTTCCAGCCAGGGGTGGGTGGCCTCGTACAGGACGGCCAGGTCCTCGGGAATGTTGGAGAGCAGGCCCAGCACGATTCCCCGGTCGGCGAGGAGGCCGAGCAGGTCCACGGCATGCTGGTCGATCTCGCTCCAGCCGGCGAGGTCGGCGGCGGTCAGCGCGTCGGTCAGCCCGCGGTCGCACGGGATGCCCAGGTGCGCGCACACCGCCCGCCAGTAGCCGGGCCCGGTGACCTCACCGCGGTCGTAGGCGGGCCGTTGCGACCAGTACGCCGCCCAGAAGCGGTCGGGGTCGCCACCGGCCGTGCGTTCCAGGACGGCCATGGACTCGGGCGACTGGACGCGCGCGATGACACCGAACAAGTCGAAGAGGACGGCTTTCATCCTTCGGTTCCTCACGTTCCACGGGTTCAGGGAGCGGTGACGGAGTCCGTACGCGCGCGGTCGCGCGGCCCCGGCACGCCGCCGGGGTCGGGGGCGTTGCGCCGCAGCCACAGGCTCAGCACGCCGCAGATGACGGCGAGCAGGAACAGCAGCAGCGGCACCGTGTTCACCTCCATCGTGTCGATGACGGCACCCAGCAGGGGCGGGAACGCCACCCCGCCGATCATCGAGGCGGCGATCACATAGGCGCCGGCGGCGGCCACGCCGGGCACGGCGCGGTTCAGCCAGGGCAGACAGGTCGGGAAGATCGGCGCGATCATCAGGCCGACGCCGAAGTACGCGTACGGAGCGAGAGCCGGGACCGTCGCCAGGAGGAGGAAGCCGGCCATGCCGACGCAGCTGACGAGGAGGATCGACGGCGCGGACCAGCGCAGGCTGATCGGCGCGGCGACGAACCGGCCGATGGTCATGGCGGCCCAGTAGGCCGAGGTCGCCGTCGCGGCGGTGGCGGTGCCGTATCCGACGGCTTCGAGGTGGGTGGGCTCCCAGCCGCCGACGCCGGTCTCGATGGCGACGTGCAGGACGTAGACCCCGATGAACACTCCGATGATCGGAAGCACCCGGGCGCCGCCCGCCGAGGCGCTGTCCGCGGAGACGGGGGCGGGGGCCGGCTCCCGGGCGGCCACCCCGCCGAGAGTGACGAGGATCAGCAGGCTGATCACCCCGGCGCCGACGAAGAGCTCCGGGTAACTGTCCGCCCCGAAGCGGCCGATCAGGGCGGGGCCGGCGATCGCTCCGATGCCGAAGTGCCCGTTCAGCAGGTTGAGCATGGCGGTGCCGCGGTGGCCGAAACCGACGGCGAAGAGCCGGTTGAGGCCGTAGTCGATGCCGCCGAAGCCCAGGCCGATGACGAACGTGCCGGCGAGAGCGAGGGACCAGCTCGGCGAGAAGGCGAAGACGACCGCGCCGACGGCCATGAGCAGGTAGGAACCGCCGAGGAGCATCCGGTTGTTCAGACGGCCCCGCAGGAGGTGGTAGATCAGCACCCCGAGCAGGGCGCCGGCGAAGTGCGCGCTGAGGCTCAGCCCGGCCACGGTCGGACTGATGCCGTACTCGTCCCGCAGGGCCGGGATCGCCGGACCGTAGAGCGCCTGGAGGGCGCCGATCAGCACGAACGCCAGGCACGAGGCGACGATCGCGACGGTGGTGAGAAGTGGCTTCCCTCCTTCCGGCAGATCGGCCTCACTGGTGGCGGTCACGGCTCTCCTCATCGGTCATAGCCGAATGAACACGATCAACGTTCGCATCGGCCTGAAGTTCACACTCTCCCCCTCAAGCTACACACTCAAGATGTTCGTTTCAACAGAATCCATGTGCGAAACGCTCAGTCGGGCTTCCCGCAGCCCCCATCTGTGCTAAAAGCAGACACATGAATGTGATGGAGAGGCACAAGTTCGTGGTGGGACTGCTGATGCAGCAGAACCGCGCGACGGTGGCCGAGCTGGCCCAGGCCACCGGGGCGTCCGAGATGACCATCCGCCGGGACCTGGAGGTACTGGAGTCCCGGGGAGCGCTGCGCCGGGTGCGCGGCGGTGCCGTGAGCAGCCTGCCCGGCGGCGTCGAGCCCCCGTACGCGATCCGCGCCATGTCCGGCTCGCAGGCCAAGGAACGGCTCGCGCGCGCCGTGGTCGAACTGCTCACCGACGGCGAGACCGTCGCGCTGGACACGGGCACGACCGCTGTCGCCGTCGCGAAGGCCATGGCGGAGCGCCAGTTCACCGTCGCACCCCTCTCCCTGCACGCGACCTTCGCCCTGTCCGCGTACCCCGGCATCCAACTGGTGCTGCCCGGCGGACAGGTGCGGCCCGAGGAGCTGTCCTTCCACGGCCACGCGGCCGTGCAGACCTTCAAGGACCTGTGCTTCGACACGTTCGTCCTGGGCTGCTGCGGGGTCGACCCCGTCCAGGGCGCCACCGCCTACAACCTCGACGACGTACAGGTGAAGCGGGCAGCGGTCGCCTCGGCGCAGCGCGTGATCCTCGTCGCGACCGCCGACAAGATCGGCCGTACGGCACTGGGCCGCATCTGCTCCATGGAGGAGATCGCCCTCGTCGTCACGGACGCCCCCGCGGACTCCCCTGCGGTCGAAGCGCTGCGCGACCAGGGCGTCGAGGTGGTCCACCCGGCGGACGACTGAGGTTTTCGGATGCGCGTCAGGGTGATAACCCTCCCGACACCGCGCGCACGCCAGCTGGGGGGCGTCATGAAGTACGACCTGTCCGGTCGCCTGGTGGTGGGGATCGCCTCCAGTGCCCTGTTCGACCTCACCGACGGCGCCGCGGTGTTCCGCGAGCGGGGAGAGGACGCGTACCGCTCCCACCAAGAGGCGCACGTGGACGACGTCCTGGCCAAGGGGGTGGCCTTCCCCTTCGTCCGTCGCCTGCTGTCACTGAACGACCTCGCGGATCCATCCGATCCGCTGGTCGAGGTCATCATCCTGTCGCGCAACGATCCGGACACCGGGCTGCGGGTGATGCGTTCGATCAAGGCGCACGGCCTGCCCATCAGCCGGGCCGTCTTCCGGCAGGGCCGTTCACCCCACCGGTTCATGCCGGCGCTGAACATGTCGTTGTTCCTGTCGGCCCACGGGGCCGACGTTCGCGAGGCGGTGGCAGACGGATTGCCGGCCGGGCACGTGCTCGAGACGGCACGGGTCGACGACGAGACCGACCCCGAACTGCGCATCGCCTTCGACTTCGACGGGGTGCTGGCGGGTGATGCCTCCGAGCGGATCTTCCAGGGCGCCGGCCTCGACGAGTTCCGTGCGCACGAGGTCCGCAACGCGACCACGCCGCACGATCCGGGACCGCTGAGCCGGTTCCTCTCCGGCATCAACCGCATCCAGCGCCGGGAGGAGGCCGAGCGCCGCAAGCATCCCGGATATCAGCCCCGCCTCCGGGTGTCCCTGGTCACGGCTCGGGACGCCCCCGCGCACGAGCGTGCCGTACTGAGCCTCAAGCAGTGGGGGCTACGGGTCGATGACGCCTTCTTCCTCGGCGGCATCGACAAGGCTGCCGTCATGAGCGTCCTGGATCCGCACATGTTCTTCGACGACCAGGTCTCGCACCTGAACGGCACCGCGGCGGCCACCCCCAGCGTTCACATCCCGTTCGGAGTCGTCAACGCGTCCTCATGAGTGCGTGGCCTCGCTGCCGAGGAGGCGGTTCACGAGGAGTTCCGGGTAGCCGGAGGCCGGCGGGTCGATGCCGAAGATCGCCCGCAGGTAGAGCGGCGCGACGAGCTGGTCGAGGATCTGGTCGAGGGGCGGGGGGACCTCGCCGCGGGCGGCGGCGCGCTCGCGGATGCGCTCGATCGCGCCCATGCGGCGCTCGAACTGCTGCGCGCGCTCCCCCTGCGCCGCGGCGCTGCCCGACATCGACAGGGCGACCGCCCGGATCAGCAGTCGCCCTTCGGGCGTACGGATGCTCGCGACGCCCCCTTCGGCCCATGCCGTCAGGTCGCCGCGCAGGCTGCCGGTGTCGGCCAGCGGCGAGTCCCGTTCGAGACGGGTGACGACCACGTCGGCCAGGAGTGCCTCCCTGCTGCCCCAGCGGCGGTAGACGCTGGTGTGGTTGACCCCGGCGCGCTGTGCGACCGCGGGGATGGTGAGGTCCGCTCCCTCGGGGTCGGACAGCAGGTCGATGACGGCCTGGTGGACGGCCGAGCGGACCTGTTCGGGGCTTTTGCGTAGGCGCGGTGCCGGTTGTTTCGAGTTCACCCACCCATCGTAAGCACAAATATTTGCTTCCCGGCGACTCGTGTGCCTACAGTTCTGCCGTACGCACAGATCTGTGCTTAAGGAGAGTGTGATGAAGCCGCTGCTGTTCCCCGAGAACCCCCAGTTCTGGTACGAGACCCTGCGCTCGATGAGCCACATCGCCTACGGCGGTGCCGACTTCGGCGAGGTCGTCTCCACCAGCGCCCGGATCAAGGAAGGCGACTACGACAGCTGGTACGAGGAGTGGACGGCGACCGCCGACCGCGTGTCCGACGAGGCCCGGCGGGCCCTGGACGCGGGCCACACCGTCAGCGCCCGGGACGGATTCCTGCGCGCCTCGAACTACTACCGGTCCGCGGAGTTCTTCCAGCACGGCAACCCGTGCGACCCCCGCCACGACCACGCCTACGACCGCAGCGTGGCCTGCTTCCAGGCCGCAGCCGCCCTCTACACCCCCCGCATCGAAGCGGTCCGGATCCCCTACGAGGGCACCACCCTCCCCGGCTACCTCTACCGGGCCGACGACACCGGCACGCCCCGCCCGACCCTGATCATGCACAGCGGGTTCGACGGCACCGCCGAGGAACTCCACTTCAGCGGCGCGCTGGCCGCCGTGGAGCGCGGGTACACCGTCCTCACCTTCGACGGCCCCGGGCAGCCCGGCCCCCGCCACCACCAGGGCCTGGTCTTCCGCCCGGACTGGGAGAACGTCATCACCCCGGTCGTCGACTTCGCCGAGACCCTGCCCGAGGTGGACAACAGCCGCATCGCGCTCCTCGGCAGCAGCATGGGCGGCGTACTCGCCCCCAGGGCAGCCGCGTTCGAGCACCGCCTCGCCGCCCTGATCGCCGTCGACGGCATCTACGACCTCGGCCAGGTGTCCACCCGCGGCATCCCGGGCGACCGCGACCAGGCCGAACGGCTCCTGCGCGCGGAATCCGCCCCCGAAGTCGACGCGCGCATGGAGCAGATCGTGGCCGAGGACGCCACCGCGCGCTGGGCGATCCACCACGGCATGTACGTGATGGGCGTGGACACGCCCCGGGCCTTCAGCGCCTCCTACCTCGACTACACCCTCGCCGGCGGCATCGCGGAGCGGATCCAGTGCCCCACCCTCGTGTGCGACGCCGCCGAGGACGAGTTCTTCAAGGGCCAGCCCGAGCAGCTCTACGAGCACCTGACCTGCCCCAAGACCCTGATGCTGTTCACCACCGAGGAAGGCGCCGGCGCCCACTGCCACACCGGTGCGATGCGCCTGGCCCTCGCCCGCATCTACGACTGGCTCGACACCACCCTCGCGACCGCCGGCTGAAAGCCCGGCCGGCGCCGGCACGCCCCCGTCACACGGACCCCATCCTCCCGCACCACCTCACACCACAAGGAAGTCACCATGAACCGCACCGGAATCGAAGCCGCCCTGACCGACCTGCTCTTCAACCCCGACATCACCCTGGAGGAGGCCGCCGAGCGCCACTTCGCCCCCGGGTACCGCCAGCGCACGGACGGCGAGTGGGCGGACCGCGCCGAGTTCCTCGACCACATCAGCCACCTGCGCGGCATCGTCGCCGGCGGCAAGGTCGAGGTCCACGAGGAGCTGTACGACGGCGACAAGTACGCCGACCGGCACACCTGCCACGTCACCAAGAACGACGGCACCACCGTCACCATGGAGGTCTACGTCTTCGCCGACCTCGCCCCCGACGGCCGCTTCCACCGCATCGAGGAAACCACCCTGATGCTGAGCGGCTCCGACGCCGACCGCAACATCGGCAGCGCCCGCTGACCCCTCACCGCGCGCGAACGGCCGGGCAGGCGACATCGTGTGCGGGCCGAGCTCACCCGGACGGCCCCGGACGGCCGCGTCCTCGCAGGCTTCGCACGGCCGCAGATCTAGATTCGGCCCGGAACGCACCCCCGCGCGCCGGCGCCCGCTCCCGCATCACTCGGGCGGGCGCCGGGATCACCTCGGAGGACTGAGGGCCATGACACGCCGTCCGAACATCCTGATGATCGTCACCGACGAGGAACGCGCGGCGCTTCCCCGTCCGCAGGGCTTCTCGCTGCCCGCCCGGGAGCGGATGGCCGAGCGGGGCACCACCTTCGAGCGGTACTACACCGCCTCGGCCATGTGCAGCTCGGCCCGATCCGTCATCTACACCGGGCAGCACCTGCCGCTCACGGAGATCTACGACAACGACAACATGCCGTACATCCGCCCGCTCGATCCCCGGCTGGGCACCCTCGGCACGATGCTCCGCGAGGCCGGCTACTACTGCACCTACCAGGGCAAGTGGCACCTCTCCAACGCCTACGTCACGCGCCAGAACCCCGGCCCGACCACGAACGCGCTGGAGCCCTACGGGTTCAGCGAGTTCAACGACTGGGGCGACATCGACGGCGGCGCCTGGGCCGGTCTCAAGATCGACCCGGTCATCGCCGGCCAGGCCGTGCGCTGGCTGCGCAACCGGGCCCCGGTCGTGGAAGCCGACCAGCCCTGGTTCATGGCGGTCAACTTCGTCAACCCGCACGACATCATGAGCTTCGACTACGGCGGCTCGTCCCAGGTGCGCCTCCCGTTCGGCCTGGCCCACGCCGTCGTGTCCAAGGCGGCCGCCGACATCCCGGTCTACCGGCGCCGCTGGGACCTCGACCTGCCCGCCAGCCTCCACGACGACCTGTCCGGCGCGGCGCCGGCAGTGGCCGAGTTCGCACGGATGCTCGACACCATCTTCGGCCCCGTCGCCGACGACCAGCACTGGCACGACGGCCTGAACTTCTACCTCAACGCCATCCGCGACGTGGACCGCAGCATCGACCTCGTCCTCGACGCCCTGGAGGCCTCCGGGCAGGCCGACCACACGGTCGTGGTCTTCACCTCCGACCACGGGGAGCTGGCCGGCTCCCACGGCCTGCGCCAGAAGGGCGCCCTCGTCTACGACGAGAACTTCCACGTCCCGTTCATCCTGAGCCACCCCGACTTCCCCCGCGGCGCTCGCACCGAGGCCCTCGCCTCCGCCGTCGACATCGCCCCGACCCTGCTCGAGTTCGCCGGCGTCGACCCGGCCGAGGCCGCCACCCGCCACCCCGCACTCAAGGGCCGTTCCCTGAGCCCCGTCCTGAACGGCGGCACCATCCGGGACGGCGTCCTGACCGCCGTCGAGTCGGTCACGGCCCTGGACGCCTCCTTCTGGTTCGAGTTCGCCGACCCCGAAGCACCGAAGCGGATCCAGTCCGGCGACCTTCGCCCGGACTGGACCAAGCGCGGGTTCCTGCGCGGCTACACCGACAGCCGGCACACCTTCGGCCGCTACTTCTCCCCGCTCAACCCCAACCGCCCCGCCGGCCCCGAAGCCCTCTACGCGCAGAACGACGTCGTCCTCTACGACCGCGTCGAGGACCCGCACGAGATGCGCAACCTCGCCGCCGACCCCGCCCACCGCGAGCTCGTCGCCCGCTACAACACCCTGCTCGAAGACCTCATCAGCGCCGAGATCGGCACCGACACCCACGCATGGGTCACCGAACGCCCCAACCTCCTGGGCTGGCCCACCTGGCACGGGGACACCGACCAGCCGGCGGCCGCGTCCGCCCCGGCCCGGCGCTGAGCGGCCGGGGCCGGGGCTCGCCGGCACGGTGCGGCGGGTGTTACTTCCCGGCCCTGCCGGGTTCCCCGCCGAGGGATTCCTGGTAGACGTCCGCGTAGGTGGGAGAGTCCTGGACCAGGCCGTCGCAGAACGCGGCGACGTCGTTGCCGATGAGTTCCAGGACCCCCTTGCCCGCGGCGACGCCCTCCTCGAAGAAGTCGACGATCCCGGGGAGCAGGGGCCCGTCGGGCAGGTCGATCGGTCCGACCTTGAAGAGGTACCTCTGCATCTCCTTGTAGACGATCTGGTAGTCCGGCGGGAGCGCCTTGACCCGCGCCATGTGCGCCCGCCACTGCTTCTTGCCCTCGATGATGTCCTGGATGCCCACGTCAGCCTCCCAGCCGGCTCAGTTTCCTCGCGACGTTCCTGTTCAACTGCTCGCGCCACCGGTCGCGATAGGTGCGAGCCTCTTCTCCACCGGCCAGCGCCGTGCAGAAGCCCCGGATGTCGTCGCCGAGCACCTCGTGGACGCTCTGCCCGTCCGCCGCCGTCTCTTCGAGCAGGCCCAGGGCGGCGTCGAGGATCGGCATCAGGTTGCGGCCGGTGAAGTCCCCATGGGGGAGGAGGTGGTTCTTGATCTGTTCCCACGCCGCCCGGTAGTCGTCCGGCAGGGCCGCGGCCCGGGCTTCGAACGCCTTCCATTCCCTGGTGAGATCACTGCCTGTGATGGTCTCCCAGAAGTTCATCTCCCGCCCCCCTTGAGCCTGTCGATGCGTGATGAGACGTACTGCCACTTCGCCCAGAACTTCGCGAGTTCCTCGCGTCCGGCGTCGTTGAGCGCGTAGAACTTGCGCGGCGGACCGACCCCGGACGGTCGTTTCGTCATCTGGACGAGTCCGTTCTTCTCCAGTCGCAGCAGGATGGTGTACACCGTCCCCTCGACGACGTCGGCGAAGCCGAGCTCGTTCAGCCGGCGCGTGATGGCGTACCCGTAGGTTTCCTCGCTGCCGATGATTTCGAGCACGCACCCTTCGAGCGTGCCCTTCAGCATCTCCGTCAGGTCATCCATCGCACCCCTCCTCAGCCCTCTCAGTACTGCGTGGTACCGAGTACAGCTATAGCGTATCACCGAGTACTGGAGGGCGCCAGCCTCCCGGCGCGTACGGACCCGGCCGGTTCGGCCGTCACGAAACGGTCATCATCCGGTCCCATTCCGACACCAAAGGTCAGCAACTATTCGGCGGAGAACGTCAGTCCAGCAAAGGATCCACCGATGCTCCGTGCGGATGCGGAACCGCTCGCGTGAGCCACCGCAAACCGAAGCCACGGCTGGTGTCGCGCCGCACCGCCATGGCCTGCACCGGCGGCGGACTCATCGCCACCGCTCTCGGCATCGTCGTCGCCGACTTCAGCGGGGACGCCGAGCCCGGCCGAACGGAAACGCTGGACGAGGGCGGGGCAGGGCCGCCCGCCGAAACGACTCCCGCACCGGGGCAGGCGTGGATGCCGGACGTCACCCACAAGCCGCTCGCCGTGAACTTCACCCCGGGCGGGATCAGGGAGATGCGGGGGCTGATCTTACACGTGCAGGAGGGCGAGAACTCGCTCCACGAACGCTTCAGCGACCCGGCAGTGGAGAGTTCCTCACACTTCTGGGTCTCGCAGTCCGGCGAGATCGAACAGTACGTCTCCGCGTACGACCGGGCCTGGGCGCAGTCCGCCGGCAACCCGTCGTGGCTCTCCGTGGAGACCTCCGGATTCGCGAGCCGACCGCTCACCGCGCAGCAGGTGGACTCCGTCGCCCGGATCTACGCCTGGGGCATGGCACAGCACCGGTGGCCCCTCGAACCCGCCTCCACACCGCTGGGTCGGGGGTTCGGCATCCACAGCATGGGCGGCCGGGAGTGGGGCGGCCACTCGTGCCCGGGCCCCCTCCGGTCCGCCCAGACGGGGGAGATACTCGGCGCGGTCCGTGCGATGAACCCCCGGTAGATGTCAGCGTGTTGGCTCCACCGCATCATCGATCGGGCCGCTCCGTACGCCGGTTCGCGGGGCCCGTGCGCGACTGATGTCCACGGTGTCACGCACGGGCTGGTGTTCCGGAGGCGGAGCGGGTCAGTACGCGAAGCCGGACTTGCCGGTGAGGGTCGCCGCCACGCGGGTGATCTGGCTGCCCGGCGGCAGGGCAGTGGTCGTCGACGCGGGAGCGGTCGTGGTGCCGTCGCCGAGCTGGCCGAGGGCGTTGGCTCCCCAGCCGATCACCGAGCCGTCGTCGAGGGCGGCGAGGGTGAAGTCCACGCCACCGTTGACGTCCTGGACGCCCTTGAGGTGGTCGAGGGGGACCGGGGTGGTGCGGTTGGCCTTCGTTCCGTCGCTGAGCTGGCCTTCGGTGTTCTTGCCCCAGCCGGTCACGCTGCCGTCGTCGAGGACGGCGAAGCCGGAGGCCGAGGTGGCGAAGACCTTCGCCACGGTGTTGAGGTAGGCGACGTCGACCGGCTTGTTGCTGTCGGTGACGCTGTCGTTGCCAAGCTGGCCCTCGGTGTTCTTGCCCCACGCCTTCACGGTGCCGTCGGCGGTGAGGGCGAGGACGTGGTCGCAGCCGACCGAGATGGATTCGACGTCGGCGAGGTCCGGGACCTGCTGTGGCGTGGCCCGGTCGGTCGCATTGCCCGTGCCGAGGCGGCCGTTGGCCCCCGCGCCCCAGGTCCAGACCGTGCCGTCCTGGCGCAGGGCCACGCTGAAGTCGCAGCCCGCGCCGACGTCCCTGACCTTGTCCAGGCTCTGGACGTCGACCGGCGTCCGGTACGGGGTGGTGGCGTCCAGGCCCGTTCCGAGTTGCTTCTTGGCGTTGTCGCCCCAGGCCAGGACGCGGCCGCCCTTCACCGCGAGGGCGTGGTTGGAGCCCGCCGCGATCTCGCTGACGCCGGACAGTTTGGTGACGGTCGCGGGGAACGACTGGTTGACGATGGTGCCGTTGCCGAGCTGGCCGGTGAGGTTCGCGCCCCAGCTCTTGACGGTGCCGTCCCTGAGGAGGGCGATGACGAAGGGGTTCTTGTCGCCGCCCCCGGCGACGAGTTCGCGTACGTCGTCACGGGTGACGCCGAGCACGGCGGCAGGGGTCTGTTGAGCGAGGACGCTGCCGTTGCCCAGTTGCCCCAGGGCGTTGTCACCCCAGGCGCGGATCCAGGGGTCGGTGCCGGCGGCCTGGGCCGACAGGCAGGGGGTGGCAGCGGTCAGTGCGGTGAGGGTGAGGGCGGTGAGCAGGGTGCGGCGCAGAGGTGGGGTCATCTGCATGCCTTTCGCGTGGGGTGTGGGAGGGCGCGGTGTGTGCGCCCGGGGGTCAGTAGGCGTAGCTGGAGTTCCATCCGGGGGATGCGGCGACTCGGGTCGTTCCGCTGCCCGCGGGCAGGGCCGTGACAGGGGTGAGAGATGAAGTGGTGCTGGCGTCGCCGAGCTGGCCGTTGGCGTTGTCGCCCCAGGCGACAACGGTCTGGTCGTCGAGGAGGACGAGGGTGTGGGTCCAACCCCCGGCCATTGCCTTGACACCGGTCAGGGCGGGGAGCGGGACCGGCGTCGTGCGGTCCGTCCTGGTGCCGTCGCCCAGTTGGCCGGCATTGTTCCAGCCCCACGCCCGGACGGTCCCGTCGTCGAGGAGCGCAGAGTTGTGGTGGCCGCCTGCGACGATGCCCACGACGCCATCCAGGTAGGGGACGTTCACAGGTACGGGGCTGGCTGCTGTGGTGCCGATGCCGAGCTGACCGTTGGCGCCCCGGCCCCATGCCTTCACCGTGCCATCGGCCGTCAGTGCGAGGGTGTGAAGACAGCCGGCCGCGACGGCGACGACCTCCTGAAGACCGGCCACCCGCTGGGGTGTGTCGCGGCCGGCAGTCGAATCATTGCCGAGCTGGCCCTGGTCGTTCCTTCCCCAGGTCCAGACCGAGCCGTCCTCGCGGAGGGCGGCCACGTGGTTGCAGCCCGCCGCGATGTCCTTGACCTTGTTCAGGCTCTGGACGGGGACGGGCCGGTCGCCGCCCGCCCCGGTACTTCCGTTGCCGAGCTGGCCGTAGGTGTTGCCGCCCCAGCCGAGGACCCGGCCGTTGCGTACCGCGTAGGCGGATACGGCTCCAGCGGCCACCTCGGAGACACCGGACAGCCCGGCGACGGCGGCCGGGTACGACCGGGAGGCCCTGGTGCCGTCGCCCAGCTGCCCCTGCGAGGCGTCGCCCCAGGCCTGCACGGTGCCGTTGTTGAGCAGCGCCACGGCGAAGGGCGTAGTGGGCCAGCCGCCGCCTGCCAGCTCGCGCACGTCGTCGCGGGCTAGGCCGCGGACAGCCGACGGCGTCTGCTGGTCAAGTGTGGAGCCGTTGCCGAGCTGGCCGACGGCGTTGCTGCCCCAGGCCCGTACCCATGGCTCGGGCTTCTCGTTGCGCGCCGGGCCCTGGGCGGCTGTGGCGAGGAGGGCGGAAACGGCCAGAAGAACGCCGAGACCTGCGCGTCGACTGGGGTACGTCATGGCGTGACGCACCCCCTCAGTAGGCGTACGTGGTGTTGCCGCCCAGGGACACGGCCACGGCCTTGATCGCCGAGCCCTCCTTGAGGATCTTCACCGACTCGTAGCGGGGAACGGTGGTGCCGTTGCCGAGCTGGCCCTCGCCGTTGTGGCCCCAGGTGAAGACGTCGTCCGCGGTCACCGCGACGCCGTGGCGGGCTCCGGCGGCGAGGTGCTGGACGCCCGCCAGGCGCGGGATCTCGACCGGCGCGGTGCGGTTGGTCCGCGAGATGTTGTCGCCGAACGACTCGTCGCCCTCAAGGAGCTGTCCGTACTGGTTGTTGCCCCAGCCCCACACGTGGCTGTCGCTGGTCTTGACGTAGTTGTGGAAGGCGCCGGCCTCGATGTCGGAGACACCGTCGACCCAGTCGACGTCAACGGGAACCGGAGAGGACTTGGTACTGGAGTTGCCGAGCTGGCCATAGAGGTTGTACCCCCAGGACTTGACGGTGTCCTCGGCGGTGAGCGCGAGGGCGTGGTGGCAGCCCGCGTCGACCTCGACGACGTTCTCCAGCCCCTGCACCTGGCGCGGGACGGAGCTGGTGGCGCGGCTGCCGTTGCCGAGCTGACCGTGGATGCCGCGGCCCCACGCGTAGACCTTGCCGTTCTCCAGCAGGGCCAGGCTGAAGTCGCAGCCCGCCGAGATCTGCTTCACCTTCGGCATGCCCTGAACCCGGTCGGGGACGGTGCGGCTGTCTCCGGTGCGGTTGTTGCCGAGCTGGCCGTAGGCATTGTCGCCCCAGGAGTAGACCTGGCCGGAGGTGTCGAGGGCGAGGCCGTGCTTTCCGCCGGCGGCGACGCTCTTGATGTTGGTCAGGCGCGGAACGGTGGTCGGCACGGTCTGGTTGGTGTTGCCGCCGTTGCCGAGCTGGCCGGAGGAGTTGTGGCCCCAGGACTTGACGGTGCTGTCGGTGCGGGCGAGGACGAAGGAGTCGGCCGAGGAGGTGCCGCCGGCCGAGATCTCGTCGACGTCGCCGCGGAAGAGGCTGGTGACGGAGGAGGGCGAAAGGCTGTCGGCGAGGGTGCCGTTGCCGAGCTGGCCGGTGCGGCCTGCGCCCCAGCTCAGGACGGTCGGGTTGCCCTCGTTGGCCGTGGCCGTGGGGGCGGCCAGAGCCGTGGCCATGGCTGTGGTGACGGCCGCGAGCATCCAGCGGCGGCGGGCCGAAGTGTGCCGGACGGACGCGGGTGCCGCGGCTGCGCCGTGCGGGGAGCGTGCCCGGTCCGAGCTTGAGGGGAGTCGAGGGGTCATGCGCTGCTCTCCTTGAGATGAGGGCGTACGGAACCTCGGCGCGCAGTGGGGTGGGGAAGACGCCTGCCGGCCGGGGCGTACGGCCCGCGGGGACGTACACGAGCCCGGCGGTGAGTCCTGTCGACGCCGTCGGGCCTGTCCCTAGGGTTACCGGAAATGATCACCATTGCGAGCGATGGACGCGGAACCACCTCAATGCCGGGCACTCGTTCGAGTCCCCACCCACACGGAGCACCAGGGGCCGAACGTGGCAGCGAGGGAGGGGGGTCCGGCGGGCCGCCGATCGGCCGCAGCCGACGGGGGAAGGCGGCGCCCCCACAGCGGTCCTCCAAGGAGTGCCGGTCATCCCGGAGGGTGTCGGAGACGGGTGCGCGGGTCGGCCCCCGATGCCACGCCACCCTTCCTTCTCGCGTGGCATCCGGGGCAATTGGGCGCCACGGCCGTTGTAGTGAACACGACCGGTGGGCCGCGCCGACCCGTGTGTCCTGCCGTGCCGCCAGGGTCGGTCCGATTAGCGTCTGATCATCTTTGGTGATCACGGAGGCCGCGTTCTGCGGCCCCCTGCGTCGGCTCCATGACGCCCTCCACCGACCTTTCCGGGAGTTCAGGTGAACCCACGCACGTCCGCGCGCCGCGCCCTGTCCGCCGCCCTGCTCGCCGCATCCCTGTCCCTCGCCGCCGCGGTGTTCCTCGCCGCGCCCGCCCACGCCCGGCCAGCCGGGTACGAGGCCCGGGATGCCTTGGACGTCCCGAGCCCGCTGGACGTCCTGGGCCTCCCGTGGGCTCCGGCTGCCCCGACCGTCCCGATCGTCCCGATCGAGGACTGCGCCCCCGACGATCAGGCGTGCAAGGACCGGAAGGAGGCCGAGGAGCAGGAGCAGAAGGTCGAGGAGAAGCAGAAGGAGACCGAGGAGGACGCCGAGAAGGCGGAGAAGACCATCGAGGACGTCGGCAAGAAGCTGGAGGAGTGCGAGCCGGGCTCCAGCAGCTGCATGGAGGGGCTCACCGGCCCGGGCATGGGCGAGAAGCAGGGCATCACCGACATGACCGGCACCGTCAAGGGCTTCAAGCCCGGCCCCGCCGGCGACGCGACCACCGCGGTCACCTCCACCTGCGCCGATTTCCTCGCGTCACTGCCGGCCGGATCGGCGGACGACTCCCAGAGCCCCTTCCCCGTGGCCCAGTTGTGCGCCCTGCTCGGCGGCTGACCGACGCGCTCCCCCTGCTCCCCCGCACTCCCTGAAGGGATCCCCCCATGCCCGCGCGCCGCATCGTGCTCGCCGCCCCGGCTCTGGCCCTCGCCGTGTCCCTCGTCTCTCCCCTCCCAGCCCTGGCCGCCGGGCCGCTCCAGCCCGGGGCCGACCCCGGCCCCGTGCCCGTCCCCCGCGCCGTGACCGCGGACGGCCGCCCCGCGAAGGTCGCCGACGTCCTGAAGGACTGCGAACGGAAGGCGTCCGACTGCACCTTCAAGATCAACCGCAAGCTCGGGATCGAATTCGCCACGACGATCAGGTCCCTGGGCAACTCCGTCATCAACTGCACCCAGAACGACATGAACGTCGAGCGGACGGTGACCCTGCACGCCGTCACCACCGACAACATCAACGGCGAGATCTCCGGCTCCGTCACCGCCGAGGGCACCATCCAGGCCTCCGGAGAGGTCACCACCACCCTCGCCAACGAAAGCGGCCTCACCCTCAAGGGGCCCAACCTGGACAAGGGCCCCACCACCGAGGCAGCCACCAAGGTCAACGTCGGCGGCAGCGGGAAGATCGCCGGCGAGACCAGCGCCAAGCTCGCCTTCCAGGCCGCGTTCAAGGCCGCGTACGCGAAGACGTGGACGGTGGACACCACCGAGTCCACGACCTACAAGAGCACCGTCAAGGCCCACGACATGATGGTGTTCGGCGCGACCGTCGCCATGCGCCGCATCGTCGGCCAGCTCGTCACGAACAAGGGCAGCAGCATCCTCAACGTGGCCGTGGACAGCCCCTCCATGGCCAACGACAGCCACTTCGTCGCCCAGACCTCCACCGCCCCCGGCGGGCTCTGCAGCGGCACCCGGCCCCCCGGCAACTCGGCTCCCGGCGTCCCCGGCCCGTGAGGAAGATCCCGGCCCACGCCGCCGTCCGCCCCAGCGCCTCGTCGCCTCGGGGCGTCACCCCGTGCCCAGCCGCCCGCCGCCCCACCCGAGGAGGGTCCCCGCCATGAGACACCCCTTCCGCCCGCCCCTGGGCGCCACGCTGACCGTACTCACCGCCACCGCCGTGCTCTTGCCGCCCCTCGCCACCGCCGTCCACGCCGCGCCGGGCGAACAGCCCGTGGCCGTCCTCAACGGTGATTTCGCCGAGCCCGCCATGAAGGGCGACGGCCCCACCACCGTCACCATCGACAACTGGACCGGGGCGAACCAGCGTTACTCCCCTACCGCCTCCGGCCGCACCGGCACCTCCCACGCCGTCGCCCTGCAGAAGGACGGCAACACCCTGCGGCAACGGCTCCGCGGGGTGCGCGCCGGAGCCCGGGTCACCGTCACCTACGAGGACAGCCCCGCCGTCTCCAAGGAGTGCGTCGCCGCCGACGTCGACAGCGGGCAGCCTTACACCGTCGAGGGCAGCGGCGGACCGGTCCAGGCGGTAACCACCGCCCCAGACACCGGCCGGGTCAAGGGCACTCCCGGAACCGGCAAGTGGACCAGTCGCACCTACGCGTTCACCGCCGGCGAGAGCGACCCCGCGCTCACCTTCACCTCGAAGGTCACAGGCACCAAAACGCACCTCACCTGCACCCCGATGATCGCCGCCATCCGCGCCGTGGAGGTGCCCCCGGCCGTCGACCAGACCGTCGACCGGACCGCGCTCGGCACGTCCGAGGCGTTCAAGGGCAACGAACGCGAGAAGTCCCTGCACAACGCGGCGGCCGCCTGCAACGGCGAGAACGCCTGCACCTTCCGCCCCGACAAGCGGACTTCCTTCCGCTACTTCGGTCAGGCCCGCGTCATCGGCGAGACGTTCATCAACTGCACCCGCAACCCGCTGGAACACACTCGCGTCCTGAACTACTCCGAGCGCAGCCACGACAGCATCGCCCAGACCTACACCGACGCCAACCTCGCCCTGGAAGAAGTCGCCCGCCTGCCCACCACCGGCGACCGCGCCGAGGACGTCAAGCGGATCAAGGCCCGTCCCATGGCCACCCAGTTCGCCCTCGCCTACGAGAAGACCTGGCAGCGGCCCTGGCAGTGGTTCAGCAGCGACCAGCGCCAGATCAACGAGAAGATCATGCCCGGCGAGGTCAGCTGGGTCGAACTCCAGCCCAGCAGGGAGCGCGTGGAGGGCTGGTTCCTCAGCAACAAGGACGACTACCGCCTCCACGCGGTCATCGACGGCCCCTCCCGCGCCGTACCCGACCGGCTCATGCAACGCACCGGCCCGATGACCGAGACCGAGAAACAGCGCTGCGTCGCCGACCGCCCCACGACCACCACCCCCGTCGGCGCGGGCACCCCCGCCTCCTCCGCCGACAAGGGCCTCCAGGAAATCCCCGCCCCGACCGCCCCGGGAACCCGCGCGGCCACCAGCGTCCCTCTCAACTGAGCACCCCCTGTGCGAGACCCGAGACCCGCTGCTCGGTACCACACGCTGTACCGAGCAGCGTCAGGGAGAGCACATCACCCAGAGTCGCATCTGTGGCTCTCTTGGGCGATTCAACAAGCATTTGCCATCTGATTTACGAAACGGGCCTCGCGGATGCAGGATGCATTGTCCCCTGTTCCTGCTCACAAGGCGAGGTAAGGACTCATGAACGCACGCACCCGGGACGGCAGCGCCGGAGACGTCGACTACGGCGCCATAGGCTCCGAATACACCACCTACCGGCGGCCCGACTCCCGGATCGCCCGGTTCATCGCCGAGGCCCTGGACGGCGCCCGGACCGTCCTCAACGTCGGGGCCGGCGCCGGCTCCTACGAGAGCGCCGCCCGCACGGTGACCGCCGTCGAGCCCTCCGAGTCCATGCGCGCCCGGCGCCCCGCGCGCCTCGCCCGGGCCGTCAACGCCGTCGCCGAGGAACTGCCCTTCGCGGACGGCGAGTTCGACGGGGCGATGACGCTCTTCAGCGTGCACCAGTGGAGCGACGTGACGGCCGGCCTACGCGAGATGCGCCGGGTGACCCGCGGCCCGGTCGTCGTCCTGACCTGCGACCCGAAACTCGTACACGACTTCTGGCTGTACGAGTACGCGCCCGAGGTCCTCGACACCGAGGCACGTCGCCATCCGCCGATCGAGGACATGGCCAAAGCCCTCGGCGGCACGGGCGTCATCCAGACCGTGCCCATCCCGCTCGACTGCACGGACGGCTTCAACGAGGCCTACTACGGTCGGCCCGAGATGCTTCTCGACCCCGCCGCCCGACAGGCCTGCTCGGCATGGAGCTTCGTCGACGACGGCGTGCGGCAGCGCTTCGACGAGACCCTGCGCCGCGACCTGGAATCCGGGCTGTGGGACGAGCGCTTCGGCCACCTGCGCACGCAGCCGGCGTACGAAGGGTCGCTCGTCATCGTGCGCGCGACTCCGTGACGAGGAAGATCCCGTACAGGCTCCCGCTAGGCGGGGCTGGTCAGGCGGCCGCAGTGGAGCGGCCGTCGGGGCTCTGCTCCGTCTGCGCGCCGAGGTACACCCATGCCTTCGTACCGGAGCGCAGGACGACCTGGGTCCTCGCGTAGTCGTCGACCTCGTAGTCGTCCGCCGAGGCGAGTTCCTCGTCGGTGATCGAGAAGACCGTGCCTTCGACGGCGTCGGACGCTTCGGCCGAGGCTACGAGCAGGGGGTGCCGGTCGCTCCCGCTGACGGCGATCACCTCGGGGTCGGTGATCTCGATGTAGGTGATCCGGTGTCCGGGCAGCGCGTCGGGCTTCCCCTCGAGCAGCCTGCCGAACTGTGCGAGCTGGACCTCGCGGGACTGCAGCGTGCCGTAGGAGAACAACTGGTGAGGAGCCGGGCCGGCCATGCGGGTAAACCTCCTGGAGTGCCAACCTGCCACTGACGTGGTCGCCTCAACCTATCCAATGCGGACCGGCCGCGGAGGCATCGGGCACGGCTCGGCAACTCAACGTCCGGATCGGATCGTTGGCCGAGCTCATCCGGCCAGGAGGACCAGCGGCGCCGGACTGCCGTCCGTCCAGTCGTCCGCGATCACCGCGAGGGCGTCGCCCACCGCCGCCCCGTGGAGGAAGGCTGAGCGGTGCCCGCCGATGATCCGGGCGCCAGAGCCCTCCCAGGCCACGGGTACCAGCCGCGTGAGGCCGGGAACGGGACGTACGCCGCCGCTCACCGGCACCTGGGGCAGGGGTGCGAGGCCGCGGCCCGACAACCCGGCGATGAGCGGGGCCAGGAGGGTGTGGGCGGCGACGAGGGCCGCGTACGGGTTGCCGGGCAGCCCCACCACCCAGCCCCCGTCGGCGAGTTCGGCCAGGAGCTGCGGGTGCCCCGGCCGGCAGGCCACGGTGTCGACCACCATCCGGGCGCCGGCGTCATGCAGCAGCTGCCGCAACTGGTCGGTGGCCCCGACGGAAGTGGATCCGGTGACGACGATGACGTCCGAGTCCCGCGCCTCGCGCACGGCGTGCGCCAGCAGTCCGGCCGGCCGGTCGGGGACGTGCCGTACACCCGCGGCCTCGCCCCCGAGGGCGGCGATCAGCGACGGCAGCAGCGGCCCGAGCGCGTCCCGTACCCGCCCGGGACCGGGCCGCCCGCCGCGGTCCAGCTCGTCACCGGTGACCAGCACCCCGACCCGCGGCCGGGGCCGTACCCGCAAGGCGTCGTGGCCACAGGCTGCGGCGAGCCCGAGGAGTGCAGGGCCGACCCGGGTACCGGCCGGGACAAGACACGTTCCCGCCGGGGCGTCCTCGCCGGTACGCCGGATGTGCTTCCCCGGTGACGGCGCCGGTCCCGAGACCCAGCCTTCGCCTCCCGCCGCAAGCTCCACCGGCAGCACCGCGCACGCGCCGGCCGGGACCAGGGCACCCGTGGAGATCTCCACGCCCTCCCCCGGAAGGAGCCGGCCGCCCCAGGCGGCGCCCGCTCGGACGACCCCTCTGACGCGCCACGGCCCGGGGCCGGACACGGCGTATCCGTCCATGGCCGCCGTGTCGAACGCCGGCAGCGGGTGGTGCGTACGCAGGTCCTCCGCCAGGGTCAGCCCGCCCGCCGCGGCCAACGGCACCGTGCGGGCGGCCGGCGGCAGGGGCGCCCGGTGCGCGAGCGCGCGCGCCTCAGACCAACTCGTCTCGCGGGCGGCTGCGAAGTCCACGGCGGAGGAGGCACCAGTCATCAGAACCATGGAGCCAGCCTCCGGCCACCGCTTTTCCATCGCCTACGCGGCGGATTGCCTTCGTGCACCAGCCCGCTCACGCGCCGCGCCGACCGCGTGTGAGCCCTACTCCCCCTCTCCTGGGTCAGAGTTCGACGAGGGTGATCTCGGTGGCTTTGAGACTGGCCCAGATGTCGGTTCCGTCGGCGAGGGCGAGGTCGGTGGCGGCCTGGGGCGTGATCTCGGCGATGAGGTCGGGGGCCTGATCGGAGGTGATCAGGATCCGTAGCCGGCTGCCGACGACGGTGATCTCGCGGACGGTGCCGGACCAGACGTTGCGGGGGCTGCCGGCGGGCTTGTCGAGGTGCAGCGACACGGACTCGGGGGCGATGATCGCGAGTGCGTGGGCGCCTTCGGGGAGCGGGTCGGCGGCGATCAGGATTCCGCCGGTGTCGAGGGTGAGGCCTTCGCGGCCGGCGGTGCAGGGCCAGGCGTTGCGGCCGAGCATGCGGGCCACCCACGGGGAGCGCGGGTGTCGGGTGACGGCGGAGGGCGGTGCGTCCTGGAGGGTGCGGCCGTCGGCGAGGACGAGGACCCGGTCGGCGAGCGAGACGGCCTCGACGGGGTCGTGGGTGACGATGAGGCAGACCCCGCCGAAGCCCGCGAGGTGACGGCGCAGGGTGTGGCGTACGTGGGCGCGGGTGGTCTGGTCGAGGGCGGCGAGCGGTTCGTCGAGGAGCAGCAGGCGGGGGCGGGCGGCCAGGGCGCGGGCGAGGGCCACGCGCTGGGCTTGGCCTCCGGAGAGTTCGGCGGGTTTGCGGTGGGCCAGGTGGCCGACGCCGAGCTGGTCGAGCCAGCGGCGGGCCTCCGTGCGGGCCTCGGCCTTGGGCATGCCGTGGGCGCGGAGGCCGTAGGCGGTGTTGGCGAGGGCGTTGAGGTGGGGGAAGAGGGCGCCGTCCTGCGGGACCCAGGCGACGTGGCGTTGGTGCGGGGGCAGGGCGGTGACGTCGAGGTCGCCCAGCTTGAGTTCGGCGTGGGCGCGTGGGGTCAGTCCCAGGAGGGCCCGGAGCAGGGTGGTCTTGCCGGCGCCGTTCTCGCCGACGACGGCGATGGTGGTGCCCGGCTGGGCGTCCAGGGTGAGCTCGTTGAAGCCGGTCACCTCCGCGTGCAGCGACCAGGGTTCCGTCTTGCGCGGCGGGGCCGGGGGCTCGGTGGTGGCCAGGACCGCGGCGGCCGGCTCCGGCTTGGCGGTGACGGTGCGGGGGCGGCCGACCGAGCCGGTCCAGCGGCCGCGGAGGGCGACCAGGACGCCCATGGCGATCGCGAGGAGGAGCAGGGAGACGGAGGTGGCGGCCTCGGGGGCGTCCTGGAGGAGCAGGTAGACCTGGAGCGGCAGGGTCTGGGTCTCACCGGGGAGGTTGCCCGCGAAGGTGATCGTGGCGCCGAACTCGCCGAGTGCGCGGGCCCAGGCGAGGGCCGCGCCGGCGGCGAGTCCGGGGGCGACCATCGGAAGGGTGACGGTGAAGAACACCCGGACCGGGGAGGCGCCGAGGGAGGAGGCGGTTTCCTCGTAGGTGGGTTTGAGGCCGGCGAGCGTGCCTTCCAGGCTGATGATGAGGAAGGGCATCGACACGAAGGTCGCGGCGAGGATCGCGCCGGAGGTGTGGAAGGGGAAGACGATCCCGAAGGTGTCCTCCAGCCACGGTCCGAGCAGGCCGCGTCGGCCGAAGCCGAGGAGCAGGGCGACACCGCCGACGGTCGGGGGCAGCACCATCGGCAGCAGCACCAGGGACCGTACGAGGGTCTTCCCCGGGAACTCCACCCGGGCCAGCAACCACGCCAGGGGCACGCCCAGGACGAGGGACAGTCCGAGTGCGGAGAAGGAGACGATCAGCGAGAGCTTGAGCGCCTCGACCACCGGAGGGCTGGTCAGGTGGGTGCCGAGTTCGCTCCACTGGGTCCGCGCCAGGATGCCGACGAGCGGCAGCAGCAGGAACAGGACAGCGATCAGCGCGGGCAGCACCAGGGCGATGGAGGGACGGGTGCCGGTTACCCGGCGGCCACGGAGCATGAAGGGCGGTCCTCGGCGGGTGGGGCTGAGCGCGGGAGGTGGTGCGGGGGCCGCCCGGGCGGGGACCCTTTCCCTGGGGGTGCGGAGACGGCAGGAGCCCCCGCGGCACGCACGCCGTCGGCTCCCGTCCCAGGAGACCACCGCCGGCAGGTCCCCGCCCGCCGCCACCGGGCGTGGTGCCGCACGACCCGCCCGGGTACCCCCGCGCGGCGCAACACCCGGTGGTGGGCGCCTGCCGGCGGCGCGGTGCCGTTCGCCGCGCAGCCGGCAGGCGCAGCCCGGTCAGGAATCGGAGCGGAACGCCCCGTGGACGCGCAGGTCGCCGTTGATCGCCACCTTCCCGTCGTTCGTGTGCATGATCCAGTCGCCTGCGTTGCGGACCGACAGATGCGCGCCGGCGTTCACCTTGCCCTGCAAGCGCGACTCGCCTTGCACGCGCAGCATGCCGAGGGTGGTGAGGTCTCCGTTGACGGTGACCGTGTGCTCGGCCTTCACCTCGCCCTCGGCGTCCAGGCGGCCGTGGACGATCAGCCGCGGCGGGCCGTCCTGCGTCTCCAGTACGTTGTCGACGCTCAGCCCGCCCTGGAGGGTGAGGCGTTCCTTGACCTGGGCCCGGTGGGTGACCACGTCGTTCAGGTCCGCCTTGTCGGCGGCGACGGTCCCCCACTGGCGGCTCCCGGAGCCCTGAAACACGTTCATCCCGGAGGCCGGGAACTCGATCCATCCGTCGGCGGCCGTACGGCCCTGCACCCACTGGGTGTTGATGCCGTTCACGCTGATCTTGTCGGCCGTGACGGTTCCCAAGTCGCTTCCGCCCCCGCGGCCGACCCTGATTCCGTCGGACGGGAACGCGATCCACCCGGCGTCGCTCTCGCGCCCGCGGACCCGGGCCGCGGTCACGGTTTCGACGTCGGCCTTGGCGCCGGAGAGGGTGCCGAGGCCGCTCGCGGCGTCGCGGATCTGGGCGCCCTGCGGGGTGAAGACGATCCGGCCCTTGTCCGTCGTGCCCTCGACCCACGGGCTGTGGACACCGCTCGTCGCGGTGACGCTCTCGAACTCGGGGCTGCGCAGGTGGACGGTGGTGGCGAGGAAGTACCCGGGCTGCTGCCCGCCCGGGGAGGTGGCGATCAGGGTGTACGTGGCGTCGCGCTTCGGCTCCTGGCCCGCCGCCGGCGACCACTGCCAGCCGGTCGCGCCCTGCGTCGGCGCAACCGTCTCCGGGGGCCCGTCCGGACCCTGGATCTGGTAGGTGAGGGTGTCGGGCCCGTCCCACTGCAGGACGACGTCCTGGCCTCCGGCCACCAGGGTCCGCCTCGCACGGAAGTTGCGCGGGACCTTGGGCAGTTGCTTCAGCAGGCTCAGGGTCACGGGGGTCTTCCTCACGAAGGCGCCGTTCGCCGCCCTCTCCGTGACGCGCAGCAGCACCAGTCCCGATGCGCTGGAGACGGGGAAGCCGTCCAGGACCAGGGCCATGGATCCGGCCTCCTGGAACAGCGTGTTCGGCCGGGCCGTCACGGTGAGGACACCCGTGTTGTCGTCCCAGGCGACGATCGGCTCCTCCCCCTGCTTCGTCGCGGTGTTCTGCTCGACCCGCGCGGTGATCGTCTTCGGATGTGCCGTCAGATCACCGTCCGCCTGGCCGCAGGGCACTCGTACCTCGATGGAGTACCAGATCACCTCGTCCATGGTCGGGTTGGAGACGACGATGTAGACCGATCCCTGGCGTTCCTCGCCCGCGACCGGCACCTGGAGCGGAGCCGGATCGGTGAGTATTTCGTAGTGCAGAGAAGCCATCGCTGAAGACCCCCTGTTGACACGGTCCGACGCTTGCCCCCGACGGGTGCAGCTCCTCCAGCACATCACTTATCGGACAACCCGACACCCGGATCATCCCCAACCGGCGCGAAACAGACGTCCACTGGCCGAATCGGGAATCTCCCACTTTCCGAGACCACTTTCCGAAAGCGCCGCTCACTCTCCGAGGAGGCGGCGGGCTTCCGAGAGCAGGCGCAGGAGTTCGATGCGCGAAGGATCGTCCGGGGCGCCGCCCGGGGCGTCCGGGGCCGGCCGGGGGGCGTAGGCGGTGAGGACGTGCAGGGCGACGGCGGCCTGACGGGCGAAGAGGCCCAGCAGGTCGAGCTCCGGCAGGCCGGACCGGGCCTGTGGGGACGGGTCGAGCACCTCCAGGACGCCGAGGACCCGGTCCCTGCGGATGAGGGGGGCGGCCATCAGCGCGTTCGGGACGTAGCCGGTGGACTCGGCGATGTCCCTGTCGAAGGAAACGCTGTCGTGCAGGTCGTCGACGACCATCGGCTCCCCCGAGGCGGCGACCCACCCGGCGATGCCCCGGCCCGCCGGGAACCGCCGGCCCACCAGGAACTCCTGTCCCTGACCGGATACGGCCTCGAAGATGAGCTCGTCCGCCGCGGCGTCCAGGAGCATGATGGAGCTCGCCTGCGCGCCGAAGATGGCACGCGCGGTGTCCACCACCGACTGCAAGAGCTCGGCCACACCCGGATCCGGCCGGGGTGCTGCGGGCACGACAGGGGCGATCGTCTGAGCCATGGGACTTCCCTTCCGGCGCCGGTCGTTACCGGCGGCCGTGGACACGGACGTTGGCTGCGGACAGGTACAGGGCGTTCTTCAGCTGGAACGGCGTCAGCCGGGGCGCGCTCGACAGGATCCGCGCGCAGAGCCCCGCGATGAACGGGGTGGCGAAGCTGTTGCCGGAGGTACGGATCGACGTGCCACCGAGCCACGCCACCTGGACTTTCTGGCCGGGGGCGAAGAACTCCACCGGGGGCTCGGGGTTGTAGAGGTGGAGGTCCGGGTCGTCCTCCTGGTGGCTGCCGACCGAGATCACCGAGGAGAAGCGCCAGGGAAAGCTCTCCACGTGCGTGTTGTGCGCGGAGGCGACGATCACGGTCTGCTGGAAGTACGCCTCGTCGGCCAGTCGGCGCAGCTCGTCCACGAAACGGTCGTGGGTCGTGGACAGACTCAGGTTCACCACGTCGAACCGCTGGCGCACGGCCCACCGGATTCCTTCGAGCAGGGCGTCCCCGCTGCCGGAGAACCGGTCGCCGAGCACCCGGATGCTGGACAGCTCGCAGTCCGGCGCGGTGCGCCGGATGATCCCGGCGCAGGCCGTGCCGTGACCGCAGGCGTCCCCCTCCTCCGTCTCCTCGACGTGGACCCCGTCGTCGTCCTTGAAGACCCGCCACGACTGGGCGACCGGGCCGACCAGGGGGTGGTCCCGTTCGACACCCGAATCGACCACGCAGACGCGTACGCCGCGCCCGGTGCCTCCGAGGAGACCGCTCTCGGGCAGGTCCGGTGGTCCGTCGGCGTCCACGGGTACGTCCGCGGGGCCCCGCCCTCGCAGGCCCCAGGTGAGGGGGCGCGCCGGTTGCTGCGCGGTGGTCATCGGGATGCTTCCTTTCCGGCGACGGTGACTCGTCCGACGGCGGAGCCGTGCCCCGGCGAGCGGCGGTGGCAGCGGGAGACCACCGCCTCGGCCTGGCGTACGGCGGGGAGATGGCCCTTCGCCGCGAAGCGCCGGCGGGCGCGCGCCGCCGCCGCGGCTGCGTCGGCCGGGCGCCCCAGCGCGAGGGCGGTACGGGCGAGGTCGAGGGCGGCGACGCCCTGGACGATGGGCGAGTCGGTGCGGGCGGCGGTGGCGAGCGCCCGGGCGGCCAGCCGGGTGGCGGTCGCGGCCTGTCCTCGCGCGGCGGCGATCCGGGCGCGCAGGCCGTCGAGGTCCGCCGACTCGGCGCGCGGTCGGGCCGGCTGCGCCCGCTCCCCGTCCAGTTCGGCGAGGGTGTCGCGGGCGGTACGCCAGTCGCCGAGGTCCAGCCGGATGCGGGCGGCGTCCAGCAGGGCACTGCGCAGCAGCGCCGTGGCGCCCAGGTCCCGCGCGGCGGCGGCGGCGCGCTCCAGGCTCAGGAGCGCCTCCTCCCGGCGGCCGGTCAGGTCGGCCACGGTCGCGGTGAAGATCGGGAGGAAGGCGTCGGCCTCGGCGTAGCCGAGCCGCTTCGCGAGGTGCTCCGCCTCCGCGAGGCAGGCCAGGGCCCCGTCACGGTCGTCGTGGAGGGCCAGCACCACGGCCAGCGGGCAGTTGAGCGTCAGCCGGACGGCCCGGCGGCCGGCCCCCTGGTCGGCGAGGAGCTCGCGGCACCGAGCCACGGCGTCCGCGACCGGTTGGGGGCCGCGCCAGAGCGAGACCCCCATCGCGCCGAGGGCAGCGGCCCGCTCCGGCTCGGCGTCGGCGCGTACCGCGTGGTCCAGCGCGCGGGCGAGCAGGCGCTCCGCCGCCCGGTGCCGGCCTTGTTCCTGGGCGTGCTGGGCGAGCCGCAGGCAGGCCCTGGCCTGGCCGAGGTCGTCGCCGGCCGCTGCGAAGACCGTCAGGGTGGCGCCGGCGGCCTGTGCCGGTGATTCGTCCGGTCCGGCGGACCGGCCGACCGAGGCCAGGGCGAGGCGGGCGTGCGCGGTCTCCGCCGCTTCCCCGCCGCCGGCCACGGCCTCGGCCAGCACTTCTTCGAGCAGCGCTCTGCCTTCCGTGCCGCGTCCCAGGTCCAGCAGCGTCTGGCCGAGCCGCCGGCGTGTCGCCGTACTTCCCGGCTCGCCGGCCGCATACCGGGCCGTGGCCCTGGACAGTACGTCGGCCGCCCATACGGGGTCGGCGTGGGCCAGCGCCAGCCGTCCGGCCTCGGCGAGCGCGTCGGCGGCGCGCCGGCGCAGCCCGTCGGTGTGCGCGTCCTGGGCGCCCAGCTCGACCCGGTAGCGGTACGCCTGTTCCAGGTGGCCTCCGACCGCCGCGCTGCCCCGCTGACGGACCGAGTCCAGGCGGGCCGCCCGTTCGTGCCGGTCGGCCCGGTCCTGCTTGGACTGGCTGGCGTAGACGACCTCCTGGATCAGCCCTCCGGCGAAGCGGAACGCCTCGCCGTCCGGCCTGATCAGGCGGTGCCGGACCAGCCGGTGCAGCGTGGGCCGGAGTTCGGGTCCGGTCCAGGCCGGCGCGGGTTGTCCGGCGAGCGCCGTCAGTTCGTCGGCGGTGAAGTCGCCGCCCAGGACGGACGCCAGGCCCAGGGCCCGGTGCTCGGGCGGGTCGAGCGCGTCGATCCGGGCGCCGATCAGGGCCTGGAGCGGGAGCGGGACGCTGTCCGCGTCGACCGGGACACCCGCGACCAGCAACTGCTCCAGGTGCAGCGGGTTTCCGCCCACACGCGCCAGGACCCGGGGGCCGAGCGGCTCGCCGTGCGCCGCGCCCCCGGTCAGCTCGGCCGCGAGGAGCTGTGCCTCGGCGTCGGAGAGCCCGGCGAGCGGCACGGTGTCCAGGGCCAGCTCGGGTCGTACGTCGAACAGTTGGGGGCGGGTGAGCAGAATGATCAGGACGGCCGCGTCGGTGAGGGCCCGCAGCAGCCGGTCGAGGGTGTCGAAGAGCGGCTGCGCCGCCCAGTGGCAGTCGTCGATCACCAGCACCACGGGTTCCGCTGCGCAGAGCCCGGCCAGGACCTTGGCGAGCGCGGCGCAGGTGTCCGCCGGCGACGGGTTGGGCGTCCCGTTCAGGAGCAGGCCCTGGTGGAGCAGGTCCAGTTCGGGCGACGGTTCGACCGTGCCGCCGGTCCTCAGGAGGTCGGCCACGGCGTCGGCGAGCGGTCCGAGGCTGGGCTGTTCGCCGCGGGCCCGGCAGCGCCCGACGCCGAGACGGGGACCGCCGGCCGTGGCCGTGGCCCGGTGGAGCCACTCGCGCACGAGCCTGGTCTTGCCCTGGCCCGCCTCCCCGCCGACCACCATGCGCTCGGCCCGGCGGGTCCGGACCAAACGGTCCAACGTCTCGTCGATCAGGGCGAGTTCGCGGGTCCGGCCGACGAAGGCGAGGTCGAAACGGCGCAGCGCCTCCGGGCCCTCCTCCTCGTCCAGGCCGAGCAGGCGGTGAGCGGTGACGCGGTCGCTCTTGCCCTTGAGCAGCAGCGGGCCGGTCTCCGTGGTCCGGACGCCCGGCCCGGCGGCCGCCAGGGTGTCCGGTCCGATGAGGATCTCCCCGGCGGCGGCGTTCTGCTCCAGGCGCGCGGCGACGTTGACCACCTCGCCGGAGACCATCGCCTGCCGCAGGGTTGCCGAACCCGTGACCACCTGGCCGGTGTTGAGACCGAGGCGCATCTGCAGCCGTACGCCGACGCCTTGCTCCAGCCGGACGTTGAGTCCGGCGAGCGCCTCCCGCATGGCCAGGGCGGCGGCGACCGCCCGGCGGGCGTCGTCCTCCCGCACGACCGGCATGCCGAAGACGGCCATCACGGCGTCCCCGATGAACTTCTCGACGGTGCCGCCCTGCTCTTCGATCCGCAGCCTCATCAGGTCGAACCAGCGGAGCGTCACCGAGCGCAGGGTCTCCGCGTCCAGTGCTCCGGAGAGCGCCGTGGAACCCACCAGGTCGCAGAAGAGGACGGTCACCACCTTGCGGCCGGTCGGCGTGGCCGTGACCGGCCCGTGGGCACACGGGCTGCCGCAGAAGGGGCAGAACCGGGCATCGGGCGGCAGTGGGCTCCGGCACGAGGTGCAAGGCATGGGTTCCTCCGGTGGACGCGGGACGGCGGGGCGGCCGGGGTCAGAAGAGGGCGCCGCCCGCCACGTCGGCGTGGGCCTGCACCTCGGGAGCCGCCGCGTCGAGCCGCCCCCTGATGTCGACGAGCAGGGCCAGTTCCTCCGGGGCCAGCGCGCGCAGGACCTCGTACTGCTCTTCGCTGAGGGCGTCGAGGTCGAACCCCGCGGCGGTCAGCGCCTCCAGGGTGGGCTCGGGCGGGGAATCACCGGACGAGGGCTCGTCGTACGGCGTGTTGTCCTCGGTCACGGGTGTCCTCCGGGGTCGGCGGCGAGGGAGAGGAAGAGCCGGATGAGCAGGTTCGCCGTGTGCAGCGCGCTGACGGAGACGGCGGTCTGCTGGGCCGGGGGCGGCGCGAGTTCGTCGAGCACCCGGTGCAGGTCGTCGAGGTGGCCGCCGTCGAGCTCGGCGTGTTCCCTGAGGGTGCGGAACGCGCCGTCGGGGAGCCCGGTGGCCTCGGTGAGGCGGTCGGCGAGCCGGGGCCCGGGGGCGTGGCCCTCCAGGACCGCGATGTACCCGAGCAGTGTGACGGGGTGTTCGTGCTCGATCCGGTAGTACTGCGCCCCGGCGAGTTCGACGACGACGGGGGGCGGCACGGCGGCCGGCCCGGCACCGGCGGCGGCGAGGTCTTCGAGCAGCCAGGTGTCGTGGTCGCGCTCTTCCTCGGCGTGACGGGTGTAGTACGCCGCGAGGGTCCGCGCGGCCGGGTCGTCCAGCTCGACGCACCGCTCGGCGGCCCGCTCCAGCAACGGCACCGAGGCCCGTACGAGCGCGTGCATGGCTGCCAGGTAGCGGGGGTACCGCTGCCGCAGTCCGTCCGGTCGCCAGAGGACGGCGGTCGCGGCGCTCAGGACGGTGGTGGTGGGTGCGAGCTTGGTCCGGAGCGCGAGGGACGCGGTGGCGGTCATCGGGAGCTCTTCTCCTCTGCGGGAAGCGACTCGACCAGGTGCGCGTAGCGGGCGCAGCCCATGCGGCCGACCAGGGCGGCGGGTCCCGCGGCGAGCTGCTGCTCCGCGCTGAGCCGGTCGAGGAGTTCGCCGACCCGGCCGCCGGCGTCGCGTGCCGCGCCCGCGAGGACCTCGGGGCGGTCGGCGAGTGCGTGACAGCTCTGGCAGTAGCCGGCCGGGGCGGGCGAGGTCGCGTAGCGGGCGTGCAGCCGCTGGGGGCCGACGGCGCGCAGCATCCGCAGCACCGGGGAGCCGAGGGAGCGCGCGCGGACGGCCGGCCAGTCGTCGTCGGCGATGTGTCCGAGCCGTAGGTGCCGGGGGACGGGGCGGCGGTCCACCGTCCACTGGTTGCAGCAGGCGGCCACGGTCCCGTCGAAGGCGACCACCGGCCAGGCGGCGAGGGTGCACGGCGCCGCCACGGAGCCGCCCGGTCCGGCTGGTGTCGGCCGGACGAGGCCCGCGGCGCGGCCGAGCGGCCGGACCTCGTTGACGAGCAGGGGCACCCGGCCGGCGAAGACGCGGCGGACGTCCGCGACGACGTCCGCCAGGTACGGGTCGTCGGGTCCGGTACCGGTGAGGTGGATGCTGGCGGGGATCCCGGCGTCGAGCACGGCCCGGAGGGCGCGCAACACCTCCGTACGGGGGACCTCGCGCTCGTGGTGGACGTCCAGGCTCGCCGAGAAGTGGTCGAGGGAGGTGATCGCTCGCCTGATCCGGTCCGGGATGCGTCCGTCACGGGCGAAGAACATTCCGCTGAGCAGCGCCACGCGGGAGCCCGCGGCGCGGGCGAGACCGGCCAGGCGGGCGGCCAGTTCCGGCAGCAGCAACGGTTCGCCGCCGGTCAGCATGACCACCTCGGGGCGGTCCTCCGCGCCGAACGAGCCGATGAAGCGCAGCAGGTGTTCCGGGTCGGGCTGCTCGGAGACCGACATGGAGGAGTTGGTGGAGCAGTGTGCGCAGCTCATGGGGCAGCGGCGGGTGAGCGCCACCAGCAGGCCACCGCAGGGCACCGGCCGCAGGCCGATGAGCTCCGCGAGCTCCATGTCTCCTCCTGCGTGCTCGTGCCGCGCGCTCGGGCCGCGCGCGGATCGTGCCCCGGATCGTGCCCGCGCGCGGCAGACTTCCGGTTCACGAACGCCTGGTGATCGGTTGGTCCGCAGGTCGAGGCGGTCGGACGCCCGGGGCGTGGCGGGGCTCGGCGGGGCGTGCCGGCGGGGTTTCGGGGGCGTACGGCGTCCGTGCGCTCGGCGTATACCGGTGCCGAACCGATGGACAGGCGTTCCCGTACCGGGTGTTCGTACGTTTCTTCCCAGCCGGCGGAACGACGCCGTCAAACAAGGAGGACGAACATGCCCGAGAACACGAACCCCGAGACCGAGAACGAGGACATCGAGGTCGTCGCCCACGGTGAGGACGAAGAGGCCGAGGCCGGCTGCGTCGTCAACCACTCCCACGAGCTCTAAGAGCTCGTAAGCGAGCCTGAGCACCGCGCGGGCCCCCCGACTCTCGGCAGATCCTGCCCTGAGCCGGGGGCCCGCGGCCACACCACCCCGGAACCGGGACCGGAACCGCCAAAGCCACCGCCAATGCCACCGCCACCGCCACCGCCACCGCCACCGAGGGAGCGGCACGTCATGAAGATCCTTCTCTGCCCGCTCAGCGACGGCGGCTACCTCTACCCGGCGATCGCGGCCGGCCGGGAACTACGGCGCCGGGGCCATGACGTCAGTGTGCTGGGCCGGTCCACCGCGGAGACCGTCGCGGCCGATGCCGGACTCCCGTTCGCGGCCGCAGAGGACTTCGACGCCCGCCGGGCGTTCTCCGCCACGTGGTGGGGGCCCACCGGCGCGGCGCAGTACCGGGCGACCGTACGCGCGGCCCGGGAGACGGGGGCCGACCTGCTGGTCACCTCCGTACTCTGCAACGGCGCCCTGGTCGCCGCCGAGGCACTGGACATCCCTGTGGTGGTGGTCGGGCTCTCGGTGCACCTGTGGGACTACCGGGCCGGCGGCGACGACGAGCCGCACCTGGGCCGGTCCCGGCAGAGCCGGACCCAGGACTGCCTGCAGATCTACACCGACGTACGGGAGCAGGCCGGTCTGGCGGGGCGTGCCCCCCGGTGGGGGAACGAACCGCTGCTGGGCGACGCGCTGCTGCTGCGCGGGGATCCGGAGCTGGAGTATCCGGGCGCGCAGCTGCCCGAGCGGGCCCATCACGTGGGACCGCTGTCCTGGGAACCGACACCCGACCCGGCGGAGGTCGAGGAGATCGGGGACCACCTGTCGCGGAACGGCAGGCCCGTCGTCTACGTCCATCTCGGCCGCTTCTTCGAGGGCCGGAGCCTGTGGCCGCGGCTCAACGAGGCCTTCACCGGCGGCCGGTTCCAGGCCGTGGTCGAGCAGGGCCGCTCAACCGACCCGCAGCCCGCCCCTGGTGCCGACATCATGCTGGTCCGCAAACGATGGATGGCACCGCTCGTCGACCGCGCCGGCCTCGTGCTGAGCAGCGGCACCTCCGCGCCCGTGCTGGCCGCGCTCCTGCACGGCCGGCCCCTCGCACTTTCGCCCAACGGCTCCGAGCAGCCCCTGCTCACCGGCGCCTGCCTGCGCGCCGGCGTGGCCGCGCACTTCCCCAAGAGCCCGTCCGTGGAGGCTTCGGCGCTGCTGGAGTCCGCGTGGCGGGACGACGGTCTGCGGGCTCGTGCCCATGTGCTCGGCGGCAGGCTGGCCGCGATGGACAGCGCGGCACGCGCGGCCGACATCGTCGAGCGGGTGGCCGGGGCATCCGCCGCTCCCTCGGCCGGGGCCACCGCCGCCTGCCCGGCCGAGGCGTCCACCGCCCCCTCGGCCGAGGCGTCCGTTTCCGCAAAGGAGAAGCATGAGTACGCGATCAGCAGGCCTCGATGAGGCCGTGACCAGCCTGTCGGCGGGCGCGCGGCGGTGGATCGGGCTGCACGCGGCCTACCTCGACTCCCCGGCCGCCCACGCCGAACTGCCGTTGGTCCCGCGCGTGAAGGCCCTCCTGCAGCTCGCGATGCTCCTCCGCTACTGGGAGAGGTGCGCGCCCGCGGACCCCGCCCTGACCGAGGTGACCAGTGTGGTCGAACAGGTGTGGCAGCGCCCCGACTTCCCCCGGCTCCTCACCCTCGACGGCAGGCGCGCCCGGCAGTTCGAGCTCATGTACGCGGCGCTGGCACCGGTCGGTGCCGCCACCGACGCGCCCCGTGCCGTGCTGGAGCGGCTGACGGACGGCAGCTACCTGACGCCGGGCCGGAAGCCGCCGTTCCTGCATCTGGAAGCCAGGTTCTACGCCGATCTCGCGGGCGTCCCGCACCGGTTCGCCCCGTACGAGGAGCTGTACGAGGCAAGTCCGCTCCCCCGCGCCGCCACCCTGCCCGTGGCCGATCTGGACGGCTGCCAGGTCGCGCACACCGTGCTCTACCTCAGCGACTTCGGCCTGCGCGATCCCCGCCTTCCCGAGGAGGAACGGGGGCGGGCGCTGCGCGTGGTGGAACGGCTGACGGACCACTGCGTGGGGCTCGGCGACTGGGACGTCGTGGCGAAGCTGCTGCTCGCCCAGTACTGCCTGGGCGCGGATCCACTGCGCACCCCCTCCGGAGCGGCCGGCCTGCGGATGCTCCACGCGGCCCAGGCCGCCGACGGGGCGATCCCCGGGCGGTCCGCCACCGGGCGGGTCCCGGCGGACGCGACGCCCGTGGAGTACTTCCGGAAGTCCTACAAAGTGACCCTCGTCGTGGCGCTGATGACGCTCGTCGTCACCGGCGGCCGGACCGACGAGCCTGCCCTGACAACGGCAACGGCAACGGCAATACGGGAGACCCTGTGAGCATCGACCAAGCGGTGAATATCGGCCTGCCCGTGAACCTCGGCCCCGCCGCCCCGCCCGAGCCCCTCCCCTCCGGCGCCCGCCTCCTGAAGGGCGAGCGGAACTGGTGGTTCCTGGGCCCGGGCGGGGTGGCCCGGCTCCGCGACCGGCACGTCACCGCCGAGGGCGCCCTGCACGCCGATGCGGAACAACGCCTGCACGAGAGCGGCATGTTCACCCCCGGCCGGATCAGGTCCTACGCACTGACCGTCCTCACCAGCACCCACTGCAACCTGGGCTGCGGGTACTGCTTCCAGAACACCGCCCAGGACCAGTTGGGCGGCAGCCGGCCGCCCCGGATCGCCCAGACCCGCCTCACCTCCGAGACCATCACCGAGATCCTCGGCTTCACCGAGCGGCAGATGGCAGCCGTCGGCCTGGACAAGCTCAAGATCCTGCTCTTCGGCGGGGAGCCCCTGCTCAACCCGCGCGGCTGCCTGGAACTGCTGGAGCGGGCCGCGGAGATCGCGCCGACCTCGGCCTGGATGATCTCCAACGCCACGCTGCTCACCCCGTCCCTCGCCCGCCGGCTCGCCGACCTGGGGCTGACGTCCGTCCAGGTCACCTTCGACGGCGACCGCGCCGACCACGACCGGATCCGGGTCGGCCGGGCGGACGGCGGCGCCACCTTCGACAAGATCGTCGGCAACATCGCCAAGGCCTCCGAGCACACTCCGCTCCAGTGGACGCTGCGGGTGAACGTCTCCCAGGAGACCTTCCACGGCGTGGACGCCCTGATCGACCGGCTGTCCGCCACGCTCGACCCCGCCCGCTGCACGCTGTACTTCGCCCGGATCGGCGACGTGGGGGTCGGGTACGCCAACAGTCTGCTGCACACGGGCGAACTCTCGGCCGCCTTCACCCGGTGGCAGCGCCGGGCGCTCGACCTCGGCTTCACCGTGGGCCGCCCCGGCGCCCGCAAGACCTGTGTCACCTGTGGTCACACCGACGGCCGCTACGGCGCGGTGGTGAGCGCGGACGGCACCCTCGCCAGCTGCTGGGAGACCGCGGGCAAACCCGACTGGGAGGTCGGCACGGTCACCGACGGCTATCTGCCGGGCGCGGAGACCCGCGACCGCTGGATCGCCTGCCAGGATCTCTACCGCTTCGACGAGGACGCGCGGACGCTCGCGCGGTTCCGCGACTCCGTCGACACGGCCCTGCTCGACTACCTGCAAGAGACGGGGCGCCTGTAGTCATGTCCTCACCCCTGGAGCGGCTCTCCGCCGGCGCGCTCGGCTGGCTGGGCGGGAATCTGGACTACTTCGACCCGTTCTCGGCGAGCTCCCGGTCGGCGACCCACGGAAAGGCGAAGGCGGCGCTGGAACTTGCGCTGCTCTGCCACTGCACGGCACGCCTGGCCGACCCTCCGGGGGCGCTGGGCGAAGCGGGGGCCCTGGTCCGCAAGCTCTGGCAGGACCCGGACCTCCCGCGGCTGTTCGCCGACGTCCCGAAGTACGCGTCCACCTACGGGTTGATCTACGCCGCGCTGGCCCCCGACGCGATCGACGACACCCAGGTCCGGGCGACGCTCGCGCGGCTCGACCCCGAGTTCCTGTCGCCGCAGGGGAAGTCCGCGTACCAGCGCATCGAGATCCGCCACTACGCGGACAAGGCCGGTGTCCGCCACACCGTCGAGCCGTACGCCGAACTCCTGCCGCGCAGCCCGCTCGTCGCGTTCCGCGCCGCCGAGCCGGGGGGCGCGAACTCCCAGGACGGGGCGCCGCTCACCGAACCGCAGGCGTACGCCGTGACGCACACCGCCTTCTATCTCGGCGACTTCGGCCGGACCGCCCCCCGGCTGGGCGGGGACGCACTGGCGCACGCCCAGGACCTGGTCGAGCGGTTGCTGCGGCACTGCGTCGAACACGACCGGTGGGACCTGGCCGCGGAGCTGGTCCTCACCCGGTTCATCCTGGGGAGCGAGCCGCTGGACACGCCCTCGGGAGCCGCGGCCGTGGAATGCCTGGTGCGGGCCCAGCGGCCCGACGGGGCGCTCCCGGGGCGGTCGGCGGCGCAGGCGGCGCACCCGTCCGCCTCGGGCGCGGAGTTCTTCGCGAAGGCATACCACACGACCCTGGTCACCGCCCTCATGGCACTGATCGTCTCGTCGCCGAGGCCGTCGTGACACCGCAGCTGACGCTGATCAACCGCGACTACACCCGGCTCTGGTTCGGCCAGGCCGTCTCGTCCGTCGGGGACGCCGTCTTCAGCACGACGCTGGTGCTGTGGGTGGCCACCGTACTGGCGAAGGACCAGTCGTGGGCGCCGGTGGCGGTCAGCGGCATCGTGATGGCGTCGGGCGTCGCCGTGCTGGTCATCGGTCCGCTCGCGGGCGTGTTCGTCGACCGCTGGGACAAGCTCGCCACGATGCTGCGCACCGAGGTGGTCCGCGGCGCTCTGGTGGCCGTGCTGACGGCCGTCACCTTCCTGCCGGCCGGCACCCTCCCGACCGGTGTCTGGCTCGGCCTGATCTACGGGTCCGTGCTCCTGCTCCACGCGGCCGGCCAGTTCTTCGCCCCGGCGCGCTTCGCGGTCCTCGCGGACCTGGTGACCGGGGATGCCGACCGCGCCCGGGCGGCCGGCATCGCGCAGGCGACCGGTGAGACGGCCTGGATCGTCGGCCCGCCCCTCGCCGCCCCGCTGCTGTTCACCGCCGGACTGCAGTGGGCCCTGCTCTTCAACTGCCTCTCGTACGTGGTGTCGTACATCGCGATCCGTTCCATCGGCGTACGTGTGCCCGACACGGGTTCCGCCGGACCGCTCGGCACGCAGAAGCCCGCCGAGCGGCAGAAGGGCATGCTGCGGCGGGAGTTCATGGACGGGCTGCGCTTCTTCGCGGGCAGCAGGTTCCTGGTGGCGCTGCTCCTGCTCGCCGTCATCGGCCAGTTCGGGGTCGGGACCCTGGGCACCCTCAACGTCTTCTTCGCCACCGACAACCTCCACGCGGACGCCCACCTCTACGGATACCTCGGCATGGCCATGGGTGCGGGTGGCATCGCGGGAGCGCTGGGCGCGGGCCGGGTGGTGCAGTGGCTCGGGGCGCGCAGGACCACCTGGGTCGGCCTGCTGGTGAGCGGTGTGCTGCTGGTCGCCTACTCCCGGCAGACCGGCTTCCTGGGCGGTGTCGCCCTGCTCTTCGTGTTCACCGTTCCGCTCACCATGCTGAACACCGCGATGTCACCGCTGCTGCTCGCGGCGGCGCCCCCGGACTACCGGGGCCGGGTGATGGCCGTGTTCTACCCGGTGACGCGGCTGGCGTCGATGCTCTCCGCGGCCCTGTCCGGCTGGCTCGCCGGATCCGCGCTGCAAGGCGTCGGGGGCTCGATCGGCGGGCTCCGGTTCGGCCCCGTCGACACGATCATCGCCGCGGCGGGGCTGATCGTCCTCTTGGCCGGTGTCTTCGCGATGGCCGCCCTGCCCGGCACGGAAGGCACCGACAAGCCCGACGGCAAGCCCGCCGACAAGCACGTTGCCCGACCGAAGACCCGTCCGTTCGCGCACGGACCGCGCGGCGGACGCCTCACCCGAAAGAGGACGGACATGCCCGAGACCGAGACCACGAACCCGGAGCCGAACGAGCGGGAGGACATCGAGGTCGTCGCCCACAGCGACGACGAGGAACTCGCCGCCTGCGTCATCAACCGCTCCAACGACCTCTGACCCACGGACGGATGAGGGAGCAACGAGTGACCCGGGAGCCCCGCCGCTATCCGTACGCGGAACGGCAGGACGTCGTCGAGGAACTGCACGGTCTGCGCGTCCCCGACCCGTACCGCCTGCTGGAGGACTCCGAGTCCCCTGAGACGCTCCGCTGGGGCGCGGAGCAGGAAACGCTCTACGAGGCGGAGCGGGCGTCCTGGGCGGACCTGGAGCGCTGGAAGGCGGAGGTGGCGGCGATCGACGCCGTGGACCGCGTCCGGTCGCCCAGGGTCCGCGGCGGCAGGGTCTTCTGGCTGCGGCAGGACGCCGGTCAGGAGCATCCGGTGCTCATGGTGGCGGAGGCCGGGGCGGGCACGACGGAGCGGGTGCTGCTGGACCCCAGTGCCCTCGACCCGTCCGGACGCACCGTGCTCGACGCCTGGGAGCCCTCCGTGGAGGGCGATCTGCTGGCCTTTCAGGTGTCCCGGAACGGCACGGAGGACTCGCTGCTCCAGGTGCTCGACGTGGCCACCGGGAAGGTCGTCGACGGGCCGGTGGACCGGGTACGGAGGTCTTCGATCGGCTGGCTGCCCGGCGGGGAGGCGTACTACTACGTCAGGAACCTCGACCCCCGGCTGCACCCCGGCGAGGGGCGCTACCACCGCCGCGTGTGCCTGCACCGGATCGGCACGGACCCCGACACGGACGCCCTGGTCTTCGGTGAGGGGCGGGACAAGACCCAGTTCTACAGCGTCTCCGTGACCGCGGACGGCCGCTGGCTCGGCGTCACGGCCACGCTCGGCACCGGCCGCGGCACCGATCTCTACCTGGCCGACCTGTCGGCCGGGCCGCTCGAACGCCCGGAGCTGCGGCCCGTTCAGGAGGGCATGGACGCCGCCACCCGCCTGTACGCGGTGCCCGGCACCGGCCCGCGCGACCTGGTGTGGCTGCGCACCGACCGCGATGCCGCGCGCGGACGCGTCGTCGCGTGCCGGCCGGACGAACTGCGCCTGGGCCCCGACGCCTGGCGCGAGGTGATCCCCGAACGGCCCGACGCGGTACTGACCCACCTCGTCGTGCTGTCCGGTCCGGAGCTGAAGCACCCGCTCGGCCTGGCCGCCTGGACCCGCAACACGGTCGCCGAGGTGACCGTGCACGACCTGGTCGAGGGGCGGCAGACCGCCACGGTCCCGCTGCCCGGCACCGGCGCGGTCGGCGACTTCTCGGCCGGACCGCCCGGCGGTCACGAGGCCTACTTCGCCTACACCGACTTCGTCACACCGCCGCGGGTGCTCCGCTTCGACGCCCGGACGGGCCGCGCCTCGCGCTGGGAGCGCGACGCCCCGGACGCCCCGGGCGCCCCGGACGCCCCGGGCGTCGGCGGCGCGGTCACCCGCCAGGTCGCCTTCCCCTCGCGGGACGGCACGACGGTGCGCATGTTCGTGATCTCCCCCACCGGCCGTCCGGACGTGCCGCGCCCCGCGCTGCTCACCGGCTACGGCGGCTTCGGCAAGACGATGTCGCCCCGGTACCGCGCCCAGGTCCTCGCCTGGGTCAGGGCCGGCGGGGTGTTCGCCTGGGCCGGCCTGCGCGGCGGCGGCGAGGAGGGCGAGGCCTGGCATCTGGCGGGCAGCGGGAAGAACAAACAGAACACCTTCGACGACTTCGCCGCGGCCGGAGACTGCCTGATCGCCGAGGGCTGGACCGAGCCGGGCCGCCTCTCGATCATGGGCGGCTCCAACGGCGGGCTGCTGGTGGGCGCCGCCCTCAGCCAGCAGCCGGGGAAGTACGCCGCCGTGGTGTGCATGGCCCCCCTGCTGGACATGGTCCGCTACGAAGGGTCCGGGCTCGGGCCCAGCTGGACGCCGGAGTACGGCAGCGCGCAGGACCCGGCCCTGCTGCCGACGCTGTTCGGCTACTCCCCGTATCACCGGGTCACGCCCGGGACCGCCTACCCGGCGGTGCTGCTGGTCGCCGCGGACGGGGACACCCGGACCGATCCGCTGCACGCCCGCAAGATGTGCGCTGCGCTCCAGCACGCCTCTTCCGGCACCGGCCCGGTGCTGCTGCGGCTGGAGCGCGGCGTCGGGCACGGCGACCGGTCCGCGTCCCGCGCGGTGGCCCTGCAGGCCGAGTGCCTCGCCTTCCTGGCGGAGCAGGTGGGGCTCCCGGCCCCGGACCGTCCCGGTCCGGCGGCCCCCTGAAACGCCGGCTCCGGCCGCCCGACGGGGGCGGCCGGGGCCGGCCCAGTACAGCGGTCCCAAAAGACAGGCTCTAGGGCCTGTCTTTTGGATCAGGCCGGATCAGCCCGCGGCGTCTGGTGCCGTGCATCGCAAGGCCGAGGAGGGAGTCGACGCGGTGGGGGCACCTCCCAGCGGTAGCTGGGGGACGTCGGCGACCGACGAGAACGCAGCGAGGTGCGGTGCCAGGCGCCGCGGGCCCGGCCTGATCCGAAAGACAGGCCCTAGGTCACCGCGGTGGTGACGAGTCCCGAGCCGCGCGCGTACAGCCGTATCAGGTGGGGCAGTTCGTACTGCGCCGCGTGCGCGGTGACCTCGCCGCAGGGCGACGTCACCATTCCGGCGTCGATGAGCGCCTCCACCACCCGTACGGCGTGCCGCTCGTCGCAACCGAGCGCCTCGGCCGCCTCGGTCAGGCCGAAGGGACCCTCCCCGGTGCCCGCGGCCAGCCGTCCCGCGTCGCGGCCCCACGCCTCCGGCAGTGCCTCCCAGCCGTGGGCCAGCCACCGCCGGACGGACACGTCCCCGGAGGTCAGTTCGTCCAGGGCCCCCGCGGGGTCGGCGAGCCGGTCCGCGAACTCCCGCAGCGGCACGTGGCGGAGCACCGCGAGCCGCATGCCGCTCACCCGGACCGCCAGCGGCGACCCGCCGCAGGCGCGCACGATGCGCAGTGCGGCCTCCCGGTCGGCCCGCACCCGGTCCTGGCCGACGAGCCTCGCGAGCAGTTGCACCGACTCGGCGGTGCCGAGCGGCGGGACGGAGAGCCGGTGCACGGGCGCCAGACCGCCCAGCTGGCCGCGCGCGGTGAGCAGCACCCTGCCCCGCCCGCCGGAGGGGAGCAGGGGGCGTACGGCGCGTTCGTCGGGCACGTCGTCGAGGATCACCAGCACGTGGTGCTCCGCCAGCCACTCCCGCCACGCCTCGGGCCCGGACAGCCCAGCCTGGCCGGTCCGTTGACCGAGCTCCGCGAGCACCGTCGACAGCGGGCGGGTGCGGCCGTCCGCGTCACGCAGGGAGACGCAGATCCGCCCGTCGGCGAACCGGTCGCCGAGCAGGTGGGCGGCCCGCACCGCCAGCGTGGTCTTCCCGGCCCCGGCCGGGCCCGACAGCAGCACGATGCGGCCGGCGGCATCGTCCTCCAAGTGGCCTATCAGATACCGCAGTTCCTCGCCGTGGCCGGTGAAGTCGACGAGGTCGGGCGGCAGAGCGGCCGGCGGCTTGGCGGCCCGCGGCCGGGCGGCCGCGCCCGCGCCCGCCCCGGCCCGGTCGTCGCCCGCGAGGATCTTCCGGTAGCGGGCCGCCATGGCGCCACCCGGCTCCAGGCCCAGTTCGCGGGCGAGGAGCTGCCGGTAGTCGTCGTACGCCGCAAGGGCCTCGGCCTGCCGGCCGGACCCGCTGAGCGCGCACATCCAGGCGGACCGGAGCCGCTCCCGGAGCGGGTGCCGCTCCACCAGGTCACGCAGCCCCTCGACCACCGCCGGCGCGCCGCCCAGCTCCAGCTCTGCCTCCGCCCAGCTCTCGTAGGCCGTCAGATGGCGCAGCTCCAGCCGCTCGGCCTCCTCGGCCAGCCGGGGCGACTGCCGCAGGTCGTCGCCCAGCGGCGGCCCCTGCCACAAGTCGAGGGCCTGGCGCAGGAGTCGGGCGGCCGGGCGGGGCTCCTGCCCCTCGGCGGCCCGCACCAGGGAGCGGAACCGCAGGAGGTCGAGCTCGTCCTCTGCCACGCGCAGCACATATCCGCCATGCGTGTGGGTGAGCCGCGGCCGGTCCTGGCCGTCATCCGCGAGCAGCGCGCGCAAGGCACTCACGTACACCTGGAGGTTCTTGCGGGCGGTGCGCGGGGGCTCCTCCTGCCAGACCGCGTCGGTCAACGCGTCCACGGAGACCGGGGTGTTGGCGGAGCCGAGCAGGGTTGCCAGCACGACCCGCTGCTTCAACGGGCCGAGGGGCAGCGCCCGGTCGTCCCGGTGGACCGTGAGCGGGCCGAGGACGGAGAACCCGAGCGTGCCGGGTGGCACTGCGGGCTGCGCGAACGGACGCGGCATCGAGCGAACCTCCGGTGGGTGACGGGAGTGGGTCGGTCCACTCGATGATCCGCCGCCCGCACCCGTCACACATCGGTGCCGAGCCCGCAGAGTCGCGCCGCCGGTGACCGCCTCATGGGGGACCGTGCCCCCATAGAGACGGGAGCGACCCCCATCCCGGCTCCCGCCTGCCCCGGTCAGGCGTCCGCGCACTCCGCCGAGAGGGCGCACAGGGCCGAGCGGTCCGCGGAGCCGGTCTTGGCCATCAGGCTGGCCATGTGCTTCTCCACCGTTCGGGGCGAGATGCACAGGCGCTGGGCGATCTGCTGGTTGCCGGGCCGCTCCGCGAGCAGGACGAACACCTCGTACTCGCGCGGTGTGACGCCCGCGGTGCGCAGGCCCGCGGGGATCCGCTCCCGGCCGCCCCGGCGCTGCGGGACGCTGACGCCCGCCTGCCGCAGGACGGCCCGGCAGGCCCCGGCCACCGGCAGGACGCCCGCCTCGTGGAAGTACTCCTCGGCGGTCCGCAGCCAGGCGGCCGGCTCCCCCCAGGAATCGGCGAGCGCCGCCTCGGCGGTGAGCCGCAGGGCGAGATGCCATGCCTGCGGAAACACCGTCGCCGCACGGCCGGCCTGCTCCACGGCGCGCCGCGCACCGTCCGGGTCGCCGTCCCGGCCGCGCAACACCGCGTCCGCCATGCCGAGGAACATCCGGTTCCAGGCGAGCTGCCCGCCCGGCGAGGCCAGCGCCTCCCGGTACGCCTCCCGGCCGGAGTCCTCGCCGTCGAGGATCCGTAACAGGGGGCCGAGCCCGTACCGGCCGCTGAGGTAGAAGAAGCTCGGGTGCTCCCGCTCCCAGGCCAGCGCCGCGTCGAGCTCGGCCTTCGCCCGCTCCCGGTCCTCCCCCATCAACGCGCCCACGGCCTGGCAGAGTCCGCGCTGCAGGGGCACGAGCATGGACTCCTCGCCGCCCGCCCGGCGGAACCGGACCAGGGCCCGGTCCTGCTCGCGGGCCCGCCCCTGGTGGGCGGCGAGCGTGGCGTCGACGAGGAGCAGATAGCGGTGCGTCGACAGGTTCTGGAGGCGGGCGCTGGCCTCGACCGACCGCTCGACGATCCCCCGGGCCCGGTCCCATCGCCCGCCCAGCACGCTCTGCATGGCGAGCAGCCCGTCGACGGACTGGAGCAGGGCCAGCGAACCGAGTTCGTGCGCCGCCGTGCGGGCGGTCTCCAGGCGGGTCGCCTCGCCGGTCCGCATGAACGCGTTGGTGCCGAGCCGCACGAGTGCCTCGGCCCGGTAGACCGCGAGGCGGTGCTCCTCGGCGACCGCGAGCATCCGTTCCAGGCAGGCGTCGGCCTCGTCGAACCCGCGCTCCCGGGACAGCATGGCCAGCAACTGCCATGCCTGGCAGGCCACCACGGGCCGGCCGCGTTGCTCCGCCGTGAGGGCGGCCCATCGGGCGGAACGTTCCTCCTCTTCCAGCCGCTCGCGGCCGTCCTCGCCGCCCCGGTCCACCGGGCAGCGCCCCTCGCCCCGGCCGTCCTGCTCCGGCAGCAGCGCGAGATGGCCCTCGACCACCGCGAGCGCCGCCTCCTGCTCCGGGCGCGGGGTGGCCCCGAGCAGGGCGCGGGCCGCCCGGATCCGGCGGCGTGCCTCCTCCTGCTGCTCCGCCATGGTCGCGACCCAGGCCACCTGCGTGTGCGCCTGGGCCCGTTCCTCCGCGGCACGCGACCCGGCGGGCGCCGGCGGAAGGTCGTCGAGCAGCGCGGCCGCCTCGTCGAGCCGCCCGGACTCGGCCTGGGCGATCGCCAGTTGCACCGTGACCTCGTCCCGCTCCTCGTCGGCCGCGAGCCCCCGGGCGCGCTCCAGCAACACGGCGGCCGAGCCGGACGCACCGGCGTCCAGCATCTGCCGTCCGACCTGGGCGAACTGCCGGGACGCCGCGACCTTGTCGCCCGCCGCCAACCGCAGAGTAGCCACCAACTGGCGCTGGTCACCGGAGAGTTCGCCGGCCGCCTCCTCGATGGCCGAGGCCGCGCGCCGGGCCAGCGCGGCCTGCTCGGCGGGCGGCAGCGAGGCCCTGAGCGCGTCCGCCGTCAGAACGTGACGGAACGTGTAGTGGTCGTGGGCGGCCCCGTCCGGGGCGATGATCCCCACCTCGGAGGCCGACCGGAGGTGGGCGAACAGCGCCCGGTCGTCGAGTCCGGTCACCGCCCTGAGAGCCCCGACGGAGAACCGGCCGCCGAGCGTCGCCGCGACGAGCAGCAGTTCCCGCACCGGTTCGTCGAGCCGGTCCAGCCGGCGCGCCCAACTGCGGACGGCGCCCGTCGGTACCGTCGCCTCGCCGTGCTCCGCGAACCGCCATCCGTCGTCGGCTCTGCTCAGCCGTCCCGTGTCCAGCAGATCGGCCAGAAGTACCTCCACCAGGTACGGGTTCCCGCACGCCCACTGCGAGAGGTGCCGATGCGCGGCCGGGGGCACTTCACCCGGCGCCACGTCCAGGCACGCGGCCGCCATGTCCCGTACGGCGGCCTCGTCCAGCGGCCGCAGCTCCCTCAGCGAGGCGGTGTTGCGCAGCTCGGCGGCGAGCGCGAGGTCCAGCGCCGGGCCGGGGTCGGGCCGGAGCGTGCCGACCAGGAGGACCGGCAGCTCCGCCACGTTGTCGACGACGTATTCGACGACCGCGATCGTCTCGGTGTCGGAGTCGTGCAGGTCCTCCAGCAGGATCACGCAGCCCCGCTCGCGGCCGAGCACCGCCAATAACCTGAGCAGCGCCTCGGCCAGTTCGACCAGCGAGATCGCGTATCCGGGCGCCACCGTCCCGGCCCGCCACTCCGGCACGAGGCCGGCCAACGCGGGCCGGTAGGGCTGGAGTTCCGGGTCGTCCGGAGCACCGGCCGCCCGGAACCGCGAGGACAGCGCCTCGACCAGGGGTCGGAAGGGCACGACGAGCCCCGTGGACGTGGCGCGGCCGCGCAGCACCGGCATGTCCCGGTCGTACGCGCGTAGGGCGGACTCGCCGGCCAGCCGGGACTTGCCGATCCCCGCCTCGCCGACGAGGAACACCGCCCGTCCGGCACCCTTCCCGACGCTCTCCAAGGCCTCGTCCAGCAGTCGGATCTCGGCGTCCCGCCCCACGATGACCGACGACGTCGCTCGCATGGGCGCAGGCTACTTGATCTTTTTCACCCGCGGCAGAGGGCCACGGATCCGCGGGCCTCCGCTCGATCCGTCAAGACGAATTCCCGGACATCTCACCGGGCGACGTGCCCCTCCTCCCCTCAGAACAGCGTGAGGGAGCCGGTGGTCCAGGGCACGTCCACGGAGGCGGCGGCGTCGGAGTCCGCCGTCCTGAGCAGTCGGCTGCGCAGTCCCAGCATCCCGCTCGCCCCCAGCATCACCTCGCCCACCGGGTGGTCGTGGGCCGCGGTCTCCGCGCCGGCGCCGCTGTCGACGTACCTCACCGAGTGATTGATCTGCGTGGTCATCGTCTGTCCTTCGTATCCGCAGGAGTGGTGGTCGTGCCGAGCTGTGCGGTGGTGTGTGTCCCGTCGTGCGGTCGGGTGCTCCGTGGCGGAGCACCGCGGACGGCGGCCGAAAGTGATGTCGGGCGGGCGGGCGGCGGTCGCGGGCGCCCGTCTTCGGGATCGGCTCCTAGCCGGGCGTCTGCAGGAGGAGCAGGGACGGCACGCGTTCCGGGAACCCCGCCCGGAGGAGTCCGTGCCCGATCCCCGCCAGCCCGGTCAGCAGGCCGGGATGCGCAACCCCGTCCGGGGCGCCGCTCCGGGCCCCGGTCTCCTCGACGGACGCGAGGAGTGCTCCGGCCCGGCGGATCCAGTGCGGGCGTGCCTCGGGGACGGCGCTGTGGCCCAGGAGTTCGCACAGTCCGGCCTCGCCGTGGCACAGGCTGTCGTCGGCAGCCGGCCTGTCCCGGCCCAGCGCTTCGACGGTCCTGCGGGACCAGGCCGCGAGGTGCGGGTCGGCCAGGGCGCCGGGCGCGTCCAGCACCGCAAGTGCGATGCCGGCGCGCCCCCCGCACCAGGCCGAGGCCCGGGCCTCGCCCGCGGGCCCGTCGGCCGGTGAGCGCACGGAGGCTCCCCCGTGGCCCCCGTGGCCCGGGCCTGGGCCCGCGTCCGGCTGCCCGGCCACGGCCGCCCGCAGCGCGGACAGACCCGCGAGCCGGTACCGGTCACCGCCCTCGGCGGCCGCTCCCCCGGACCCCGCGGCGGCCGCGGCCTCGGCGAACCGCAGCAGGGCCCATCCGAGCCCGGCGGCCCCCGTCGTGAAGCCCCGCCCGCCGGCCGTGGGGTCCGCCGCGGCCAACCGGTCCGCGCAGGCCTGCGCGTCTCGCCAGGTCTGCTGCCCGTCGTCCCCGGCACCTGCCCCGACCCCGTCCCTGTCGGCGGCCAGCAGTGCGACGAGCCCGCCCGCGACGCCCGCGCCCACCCCGTACTCCGTTTCGGACCGGGCCGCCGCGCCCGCCAGCCGCAGCATGGCGGACGCCCAGGCGCCGACCTCCGGATCGTCCAGCAGCCGTGCCGTCTCGGCGAGCGCGTACGCGATGCCGCCGAGGCCGGAGAAGGCCCCCGAGCCCACCGCGCGGAGGTCCGCGGGCCGGGCGCCCAGCGCGTCGAGCAGCCCGGGTACGGGTGCCAGGGCCGTACGGGCCACCTCCGCGTAGTGTCCGGCCCCGGTGAGCGCCGCCAGTTGGGCCAGGAACAGCGCCGGCCCGGTGTACCCGCCGGCCAGGTCGGCCGGCATCGGGCAGATCCGCCAGTAGCGGTCGTCCAGGAGCTCCAGGCCGATCCAGTTGCTGCGCGGTCCTTCGCGGTACGCGAGGGAGACCAGCCGGTCCCCGACGGACCGGGCCGCCGACAGCAGCCGCTCCGGCTCCGGGGCGCGCTCCGCCGTACGGGTGCGCCGGTCCTCGACGGGCCGGTGCACGGGCGCCTGGGAGGCCGTCGCCATCGCGGCCCGTACGATCCACTCCTGGTCCTGGCGGTCGACCGTGTCCAGGGCGGTGAGCCGCGCGGCGACCCGGGCGATCCCGGACAGGTCCGTGCGCCCGGCCAGGGGCCGCTCCGACGCGCCCCACAGGCGGTCCCGGCCCGGACGGGCGGTGAACACCGGTACGTCCCCCGCCCAGAGCTGGGCGATCTCCTCGTCCACCAGGTCGGGCTCGCGCACCGTCCCGAGCACGTCGGTCCGGAGGGTCTCCAGAACCCGCTGCCGCTCGTCCGCGTCCTTCAGCAGATCGGGATGCGTCGACTCGTCGAGCAACGTGCTGTACACCCAGGTGGGGCGTACCACCACCCGCACTTCGTCCTCGGCGAACGCCTTCAACAAGGCTGTCTCGTGCAACAGTTCCTCTCTCGCCGCGCCGATCGCCGTGTATCCGGCGCGGAATCCGGCGCAGAGTGCCTCGATGTGGGCCGCCGGCTCTATGGGCCCGCCGTCCGCGAGGCGTGGCCGGTTGGCGGATTCGCCGAACCGCCCGGCCCTGCGCACCAGGCGCATCCGGTCCGTGCCGGCGTCGGCCCAGTCCGCCCGGACGACGGGCGACACCGCTTCGCGGCCGCCGCCGACCGCGGACACGTCCAGGGCACTGTGGTCGCCCACGAGCAGTTGGGGCAGCAACCCGACCCGGTAGACCGAGTCATGGAGTGCGCGGGCGGCGGGATCATCCGTGTCGGTACCCGCCGGCGCCGGGTGGAACAGGGTCTCCACGTCGACCAGCACCGGGTGGGCGCCGACGGCGATCAGGTTCTCGTGGTGCAGGTCGGTCCCGTCGATCAAGTGCAGCAGCGCCAGCAGCGCGCCCTGGCGGCGGTAGAACGTCTCGACCTCCGCGGCAGAGGCGCACGGCTCCGCGGCGACGAACTCCACCCACCCGTAGTCGCCCCGGTCGAGCAGCCGCAGCGTACGAAGATCCACGGAGTCGGGCAGTCCGTTGAACCAGGCGACGAGGTCGTTGAAGTGGTGGTGCGCGGAGAGCGGCCGTGGCTTGTACACCAGCCGGGTCCCGTCGGCGAAGCGCAGCAGCATCACGCTCCGTCCGCCCCGGTGCCCGTCGCCGGCGCCCGGCTCGACACCCACGAGCAGCCCCGGGTCGCCGGACTGCTCCAGGAGACCGGCGGTCAGACGGGCGTGGTCGTCCGCCAGCCGCTCCAGGGCCTCCGCGACGGCGTCCGCCGCGTCGAGGGCGGCCCGCCCCAGGATCCGCGCCAGCACCGGCCGGCCGGCCAGCAGGGCCGCCAGGCCGCGGCGGGACGCGGTACGCCCCAGGAAGTCCCGGAACCGGGCCCGCGTGTCGTCCCCGTCGAGCCGCCCGGCGCTCCGCGCCCCGTACAGCTCCAGCACCAGCGTCCGCGCCGCCGCCCGTGCCAGCCTGCCGCTGAGGTGCCGCTCCAGGTCGTCCCGCACGGCGGTCATGTCCACGAGCCTCCGCGCCCGCCCCGACAGGCCCCGCTCCAGTCGCTCCCCCGCACAGACGGTGAACGGCCGCAGCACCCACTCGAAACCGCTCAGTCCCGGATGGTGCCCCTCGGGCGCCACGGCCTCCTCGGGCGCGGCCGCCGACGCCTCTTCGGCGAACGCGGCCCAGTCCGGCCGCCCTTCACCCCCGCCACCGCCGACGAGCCCGGCCCCCCACCAGTGCTCGACCGCCGAGAGTGAAACCCCGGCCCGCGCCTGCCCCGCCACCATCGCTGCTCCCCGCCCCCGACCCACCGCTCCGTGCCACGCACGATCCTGGTACGGGAGGGGCCCTCCCCGCATGGGGGAGAGTCCCCCATGTTTTCTCCACCCGGCCTCAAGCCCCGGCCGAGCGCCCAGTTGGGCGGGATACCGGTCGCATGCCGCCGCCGAACCGAATCCATACCTCCCCGCCCTAGCGTCCGGCACGACGTTGCGACCGCCCACCACCCCGCAAGGAGATCCCGTGCTCGAAGGCTTCGGCGAAGCGCTCGCGGACCGGGAGTACTACCTGCCGCTGCCCAGCGTGGCCGACCCCGGGCCGCGGTTCGCTCCCGGCGAGGTGCCGCCGGGCCTGCGCGGCGCCGCCCAGGGCATCTGGACGGTCTGGGGCAGTCCGCGGACCGGGCCCGCCGAGCAGGGCTGGAAGATCCACGTGTCGGCGCGGCTGGACCGGGCGCAGCACGTGCTCGACACGGTCGCCGGGATCTGTTTCTCCGAAGGCGTGCCGTTCAAGCACCTGAGCGCCCGGCTCTTCTTCCTGTTCCTCCATCACAAGCACGCCGGGCGGGCCCAGTCGGGCAAGTTCTGCGCCGTCTACCCGCCGGACAGGGCGACGGCCCACCGGCTGCTGGAACGCCTGAGCGACGCGCTCGACGGGGAGGAGGGGCCGTACATCCTCACCGACCGGCGTTTTCGCGACTCGCGGACGGTCCACTACCGCTACGGCTCCTTCGGTGCCCGCAGCCGGCTGCGGGCCGACGGCACCCGGGAGGGGCTGGTCCTCGACGGCTCCGGCCGCGAGGTCGTGGACCGGCGGCTGCCCGCCTTCCACCTGCCCGCGGGGATCGCGGACCCCTTCGTCGAGCAGGAGGAGCAGCCGCACGCGGGCCCGATCCTGATCCGCGACTACGAGGTGACCCGCGCGGTGCGCCTGAGCAACGCCGGCGGCGCCTACCAGGCCCGGGACCGGCGGACCGGCCGCGCCGTCTTCGTCAAGGAGGCCCGCGCCCACAACGGCCTGGTCTTCGACGGGACCGACGCACAGCAGCGGCTGCGGCACGAGTACCGGGTGCTGCGCGAGCTGCACGCGGCCGCCCCCGGGGTGGGCCCGGAGCCGCTGGACCACTTCACGGAGTGGGAGCACGACTTCCTCGTCACCGAGTACGTCGCGGGGCAGCCGCTGGTGGGCTGGCTGAGCCGGTCCTCCCCGCTGGCCCGCGCCGACCGCACGGCCGAGTCCGTGGCCGCGTACTACGAGGCGTGCCGGAGCCTGCTGGCCGAGCTGGACGCCGCGCTGGAGCGGCTGCACGCCGCCGGCTACCGGTTCGGTGACCTCAGCCTGGGCAATGTCCTGGTCGCGCCGTCGGGCCGGGTCCGGCTGGTGGACTTCGAAGCGGCCTCGGCGCTGTCCGCGGCACCCTCCGGGATGGGGACCCCGGGGTTCGCGCCGCCGCCCGGCCTGGCCCGGACCGACACCGATCCGCTGCTGCAGGACCGGTACGGCATGTCGGCGGTCGCGTTCGCCTTCCTGGCGCCGTTCCACGAGACCGCCGAACACGCGCCCGCCAACCTCGCACTGCTGCGCCGCGATCTGGCGGACGTGGCTCCGCCGCAGGACCTGTGGCAGCGGGCGACCGCCTTCCACCTGGCGGAGGACCGGGCGCGGGACCGGTACGAGCCCGACCGCCTGCCCTCCCCCGCCGAGCTGGACTCCGATCCGCGCGGCTGCCTGACCCGGCTGGCCGAGGAGGTGGCGGCGGGGCTGCTGGAGATGGCCGACGCCGACCGGCCGGAGTGGGTCTTCCCGCCCTCGCCCGAGGCGTTCCGGACGAACACCGTGTGCCTGGCCTACGGCACGGCCGGGGTGGTGCACGCCCTGCACCGCGCCGGGGCCGCGGTGCCGGAGGAGATCCGCGAACGGCTGCGCCGCGACACGCTGGCGCAGCGCGACGCCCTGCCGCCCGGACTGCTCGTCGGCTCGGCCGGCATCGCCCGGGTACTGGCCGGCCTCGGCCTGCTCGACGAGGCCGTCGACCTGCTCCGGGACGCCGACGACCACCCGCTCACCGCCTCCTGCGGCACCCTGGCCGGCGGCCGGGCCGGGGTCGGCCTCGGCTGGCTCGCCCTGCACCGGCTGACCGGGGAGAGCAGCCACCTGGAGCGGGCCGTCGCGGCGGGCCAGGGCCTGCTGCGCACCCCCGACCTGCCGGCCGCCCTCGGCGAGCACGACGCCCGCGGCCTGCTGCACGGCCGCTCGGGGCTCGCCCTCTTCCTCCACCACCTGGCCCGCGACACCGGCGAGGCCCGCTGGCTGGAGGCGGGCCGCCTGCTGCTCCACCAGGAACTGGACCGGACCTTCCCGCTGGACGACGGCGCCCTGTCCATCTCCGACGACGCACGGTTCACCCGCGCCATGCCGTACCTGGCCACGGGCGCGGCCGGCGTCGCGGCGGCGCTCACCCGCTACGTGACCACCGCGCCGGACGAGCGCTGCGCCGAGGCGCTGCCGAGGCTGGTCGCCGGCATCCGGGTCTCCTGCACCACGAAGGAGGCGGGCCTGTACCGGGGGCTGGCCGGACTGACCTGGTTCCTGACCGGGCACGCCGAGCTCACCGGCACGGACGCCGCCCGCGAGGACGCCGTACGCGCCGCGACCGGCCTGCTGAAGTACGCCGTCCCGTACCGGCGCGGTGTCCGCTTCCTCGGAGCGGGTTCGCAGCGGTTCACCGCCGACCTGTCCAGTGGCGGAGCCGGTGTCCTGCTGGCCCTGCACCGCCTGCTGGCCGGCCCGCTCCTGACGGAACCCCACCACGCGCGTCCCCTGATCCCGGCAGCCGGCTGACGGCGCCGGGCGGACGTCCCATGAACCCCTGGGCACGAAGGCGACCAACTCCGCGCCCGGGTATGCAGTGACCGACCGACACGAACCCGAGAAGAAAGTGGTGAGCATCCATGAGCCAGATCCTCGCGCTCCAGGCACTGGACACCGAGCCGGAGACCTACTCCTTCCCCCCGTGCTTCAGCGTCGCCTGGAGCATGATGGACATCTTCCCCGACCCGATGTAACGGGCGGGGACCCCGGGAAAACAGCGGAAGGGCCCGGATCCTGTTGAGGATCCGGGCCCTTCCGAGCAGTAGCGGGGACAGGATTTGAACCTGCGACCTCTGGGTTATGAGCCCAGCGAGCTACCGAGCTGCTCCACCCCGCGTCGATGCCTCCACCATACGGCACCGCCGGCCTGGGCTTCGCCACATCTTCCCGGCCCGGGTCTCTGCACGGCCCGGTTCAGACGCCGGAGGAGACCTCGGCTCTCGCGTCGGCTCCCGCGCCCTTCGCCTCGGCCGCCGCCAGCCTGCGGTTGCGCCGGACCGAGGAGAAGAAGGACCAGGCGATCAGCATGACGCCGACGAGGCCCGTGATGACCTCGTGGATCTCGTACTGGATGGTGACGAGGAGGATCACGGCGAGGGCGCCGATCGCGTAGTGCGCGCCGTGCTCCAGGTAGACGTAGTCGTCGAGGGTGCCCTGGCGGACGAGGTAGACCGTGAGCGAGCGGACGTACATCGCACCGATGCCGAGGCCGAGGGACATCAGGACGATGTCGTCGGTGATCGCGAAGGCGGCGATGACGCCGTCGAAGGAGAAGGACGCGTCCAGGACCTCCAGGTAGAGGAACAGGAAGAACGCGGCCTTGCCGGCCATCACGACCGCCGGGACCTTCGTGCCGCTCGTCCTGGCCGCTTCCTCGGCCTCGTGCTCACGCTCCTCCTCTTCCTCGAGCTTGTTCTCGAAGTAACCGGAGAGACCGCCGACGACCAGGTACGTGATCAAGCCGGCGACCCCGGAGATCAGGACGGTCTGCGCCTTGTCCGCGTGGACGCCGCCGTACTGGTGGGCGTGGGTGGCGAAGGTCATCGCGGAGACGAGCAGCACGACGAGGGCGATGCAGACGGAGAGCATGTCGATCTTGCCGAGCTTGGCGAGCGGACGCTCCAGCCACGCGAGCCACTTGACGTCGCGGTCCTCGAAGATGAAGTCAAGGAAGATCATCAGGAGGAACATGCCGCCGAAGGCGGCGATCGACGGGTGGGCGTCGGTCACCAGCTGCTGGTACTTGTCCTTGTCGTCGAGCGCGAGCTGCACCGCTTCGATCGGACCGATCTTGGCGCTGACGGCGACGATCACGACGGGGAAGACCAGACGCATGCCGAAGACCGCGATCAGGACACCGATGGTGAGGAAGATCCTCTGCCAGAAGGCGTTCATCTTCTTCAGGATCCCGGCGTTGACCACGGCGTTGTCGAAGGACACCGAGATTTCGAGGATGGACAGGATCGCCACGATCCCGAAGCCGGCCCACCCCCCGTATAAGACCGCCGCGATCAGGCCGAGCGCGGTGACCGCGAACGACCAGCCGAACGTTTTCAGAAGCACTGGCTACCCAATCGTCGTGTACGGGGTTCCCCCGCGCCGTACTTGGCTTTGCGAAACGTTGACCTGAAGTCTAGAGCGATGCCTCGCAGCCCTGACAGATCCCCTCCCCCGGGCGCTCGCCGAAGGCCCGGCCGACGCCGGGGCGGCGAAAGGGTTGGTGTGCGGGGCCGACGGAACCGGGTAACGTCTTTGTCATGTTCTTCCAGAGGCCGATTTACGAGTGAGGGCGTGATGGGCCCCTGCCGACGTCCTTCGACGTCCCCGCCCGTCCCGCACGATGAATCCGTAGATCGCTTCACATCACCACCGGAGGAACCCATGACCGACAGCAAGAACATCAACAACCCCGTGGGCCAGGGCGGCGGCCCGCGCAAGCGGCTGTCCCGCGCCGAACGGCAGAACAACGGCCCGCACCGCAACCGCGACCGCCAGGGTGCTGCCGACCAGAAGGCGGAGCTGGTGCGCAAGATGCGCGAGAAGGCACGCGGAGCCGAGGACGCCGACCAGGCGGGCGACGACACCGCACAGAGCTGACGCTCTTGATTCCTTGGTCGCACCCTGTCATCAACGCAGGTCCCGCTGGTAGCCTTCTGTTGCCAATGTCCGGTTGAAATCGATATTGTTTGATGCCTAATTAGGTCATTGGTTGCGGGCAGGCATGGACCGGGGGAACGGAAATGAGCGAGGGATACGTCGCGGATCCCGCCAGGACTGCCCGGGACATCGTCTCCCTGCTTGAGCGCGCCGGACTCGGACGCGAGGACGTGCTTCGGGTGGAGGGCGAAGGCGGCCTCTCGTACGCCTCTGGGCTGCCCGTGGACCACGTACACGCACTGCTGCGCGGTGAGCTGCTGCCGCAGGGTGACGGCGGCGGGGCGGATCCGGTGGAGGAGCGTCACCGCCGGGTGGTCGCCCGGATCGTCTTCCTGCGCTCCACGCGACTGCACACGTCCCCCGATGGACAGCGGCGCGCCTATTCACTGGCGGAAGTCGCCGCGGGTGCGGGCACGAGCACACAGTGGCTCGACAAGATGATCAGGACGGAGAAGGCTCCGAATCTCGATCACGCGGCGGGGATCGCGGGATTCTTCGGGGAGAGCATCGACTTCCTCGTCGCCGAGCCCGCCCAGGCGTTGGACCGGGTGCTTCAGCTGATCCACAAGGACCTTCTGGAGCAGACGGTCGCCCGCCAGGAACAGGACCTCCGGCGCCTCAGGAAGACCGGCTCCGCGGACTCCCCCGGTTCCGTTCTCGGCGTGGTCGACTACGCCGCACGGGCCCTCGCCGACGTGCCGGAGGACACCGCACAGCCCATCATCGCCCTCATCGAATCCGTTGCCCGGCGCTCGCGCGAGGAGCGCGCTCGCGAGGGCCGGGCAGACGCGCACGGATAGCCGTCTCGCCCAGAGCAGAAATTCCCGGCGGGGCGAGCGACGGAGACCGCGCCTGCCCCGCTCCGGCGGGCGGCGCCGAACTCGGCCCGCGCCGACTCCACTTGTCCGGCACGCCGGCGGCCAAAGGCCTCTGGCCAGGGACGATGCGCGGGCAGGCCCCGCTTGCCTGAGCTCCGCGGAGTGACTACTGTCGCGAACGCGGGGGTGTCCGTACGAGTCCAAGTCCCAGTCCCAGCCGCGTGAGGGTGTGTCAGTGACCAACCCGCCCCGGATCCTGGAACTTTGACACGCCGACGCACCGCACGAACCTCATCGCACCGATCGCGTCGTCTGGCAGTATGAACCGACCGCGTGCCGCGCAGCGTTCGAAGTCGAGAACGATGTCCGACAAGGGACGCGTCCGGGTAGGGAAGACATGTGGGACGCAGTGGGTCTTTCGCGCGCAATGAAACGCCATCGGGACGAACTCTTCGCGGGAGTCTCGCGCCCCACCACACAGGATCCGCATGAACTGTTCCGGGCGATCTGCGCCTATCTGACGGAGAGCAGCGGCCGAGAAGTCCGTTTGATGCTGGAGCCGTTCCCCCCGGACACGGTCAGCGGGCTCTGGCTGGACCTGGGCGACTACGAAGTGGTCGTGGTGGAGGAGAACACCCTGCACATGCACCAGATGGTGATATTGGGACACGAGCTGTGGCACCGCCAGGAGCGCCGGTCCGGCCGGTCCGGAAAGGGGGCCGGCAGCACCGTGGCCGCCCGCGCACTCGGGAACGGGAACCAGCGGACCGTCGGTGACGTGATCGCCGATGTCGCGGCGCGCACCGACTACAGCGTGGCCGAGGAACGGCGGGCGGAGCGGTTCGGTCGCATGCTCGCGGCGAAGTTCCGGCCCTTCCTGCTCGGCAAGCGCGCCGGCACGCCCCCCGACGATGTGGCCGGCCGCATCTGGGCATCGCTGGGGGGCTGATGGTCCGCCCGGATGTCGATTACTACGTACCCGCCCTCGTTCTGGGCGCCGCCCTGCTGGCGAGGCTGCCCGCACTCCTGCGGGGTTGGCGGAGCCCGGCGGTCCGGACGGTGCACCTCCTGTTGTTCCTGCCCTGCGCGGGCTTCGTCTTCTCCTCGGCACCGACCATCACCGCCGTCAACCGGCTGACCGGCATCAGCAACCTCTCGGCCCTCCTCGTCCACTGCATCCTGACCGCCTATTCGTGCGCGTCCCTGGTGCTGCTGGACCACTGGAGAGGCGGATCGGGTGAGTACGCCCGTACGTGCCGGCGCGTGCGGGTGTGGAGGATCGGATGCGGCGTCGTGATCGTGGCGCTGGTGGGGCTCTTCGCCCTGGGCGAGGTGCCGGTGGAGCGTCCGCGGGACTTCGACACGTACTACGCCGCCACCCCGTTCATCAGCGAGATGCTCGTGATCTATCTCCTCGCGTACGTCGCCGCGGGCGTGGCCACGACCGTCGTGTGCTGGAACTGGGTCCTCGACATCGACCGCAGGACGGCGCACGAGCCGAAGACCGCGGTCGACAGGTCCTTGCGGGTCGGGCTGCTCGTCCTGGTGATCGCGGCCCTGGGCAACATCGTCTTCGGCTCGCTCAAGCTGACCGCCATAGCGGCCCGTTGGACGGGACGGGACTGGGACGCGCTGAACGACAGCCTGGCGCCCTTCATCGCGGTGAGCGGGATGATGATCGGTGTCGGGCTCCTCGTACCGGCCTACGGACCCGGGCTGATCGACCGGGTGTGGAACCCGCTGGTCGGCATCACCGCCCTGCGGCCCCTGTGGCGTCTGGTGCGCCGCCCCGGGCCCACCGCCAGGAACGCGATGTTCCTGCCCCCGCCTTGGTACGCCGGACCCGAGCAGGTCCTGCTCTACCGGATGACCACCATCCACGACTGGATGCTCGAACTGTGCGCCTATTGCACGGACGAGGTGCGCGAGCCGGCCTACCGGCGGGCGAAGGCCGGCGGGGCCCCGGAGCGCGAGGCCGTGGCCGCCGGACTCGCCGCCATGTTCACGGCGGCGGCCGACGCCCGTACGCGCAGGTCGCGGCCGGGGACGGACCAGAGCGACCTCGCGGTGGCCGCCATGCACGCCGCAGAGGCCGAGGACCGCGACCTGCTGGTCTCGATCTCCCGGGCCCTGGCGGCGGCACCCGGCCGTACCGGGCGGCGTACGCGAAAGCCGTACGAGCCCGGACGGGCACGCGGCACGGACGAAAACCCGCCGGTGCGGACGCCCTGAGGGGCCGACACCCCCGTGACCGGCCCCTCAGGTGTTCTTGTACGCCTCTCAGTGCGCGGTCAGCCGGTTGAGGATCGAGCCGAACCCGTCGAATGCGGCCTTGGTGAGCTCGCCGACGGCGTGGGAGACGGTGGGAATGCGCATGAGGTTCCTCCCGACTCCGAGGGTGAGGACGCTGAACACCGCCAGCCCGGCCGACGTCTGGAACTCAGTGCTCTTCCAGCCGTAGCCCAGGCCCGCGGAGCCCGCGCTCACGACGTCGAGGCCCGCGGTGGTCCAACCCAGGGTGCTCGCTATCCCCAGCGCTATCGGGGCCGCCGGAGCGGCGGGGGTCTCGAGCATGATCACACCGATGCCACCGGCCGTGGCAGCGGCCGCGCCGGTGTAGTAGGCCAACTCATGTGTGAAGTGGTTGACATCCTGCCAGGTCGACGTCGAGAGGCCGAGCCTGACCTCGTCGTGCTCGGAGCTGTCTGCGGGATTCTTCTTGGCGGCTTCGGCGGCTGCCCACTGGTTCGCTTCGAACTCGGCCGTTGCCCTGTCCGCCGCCTCCCGCTTCTGCTTCGCCTCCAGGCGAGCCTCACTGGCCGCGGTGGCCGCATCCATCGCGCTCCTGCCCGCCGCTTTCGCGGAGGCGCGAGCCTCCTTCGCCTGCGCCTTGGCATCGCCGGCGGCGATGCGCGCACTGCGAGCGGACTTCAGTGCCTGGTTGGCGGAGTAGTTCGCCGCGCGGGCGGCGGTCCGGGCGGTGGCCGCTGCCTGCTTCGCCTTGTCGGCCGAGGCCTGGGCGTTGCGGGCGGACGCTTCGGCCTGGTCCGCGTACGTGTTCGCCTGCTGGGCGGACGTGGCGGCCCGAGCAGCCGCCGCGTCCGCCTTCTTTGCCCACGCCTGTGCTTCCGTGGCGGCGTTGCGAGCCGTGGCCGCGGCCTCTTGGGCGCGGGCGGCGTCCTCCTGCGCCTTGTCGGCGATCTTCGCGGCCGCGGCGATGGCACCCTGCATGGCAGCGACGTGGGTGGCGAAGTCGTGGTCGAGCTGCGCGGTCTCGTACTGGACGGTGCCGATGAAGTTCCGGCGCATCCACGAGGGGCCCTCAAGCACGGCCTGGGCATAGGCCTGGGTGTAGGGACCCCCGGTCCGGAGCAGGGTCGCGGCGGCCACCGCGTCGTCCTCGCGCTGTGCCTTCTCGAACGTGCTGGAGAAGAACTGGTGGAGCGCCTCGGGCGTTCCGGCGTTCAGTGTTGCGTTGGCCGCCTCGGTGACCGCGCGGCCGGGGTTCTCGGACAGCAGGCGCGCGACGAGGAACCGGTTGTCACCGGCCGCGGCCTGGATGACACCCGTGCGGAGGAACGTCGCCGCGGCGTCGGGGTCGCTGCTCTTCAGCGCCGCGGTCGCGGCGAAGCCGATCTTCGAGGAGGAGACGCGGGCGAAATGGACGACGGTTTCCCTGTCGTCCTGCCGCTGCGCGATCTGCCGGTCGCTGTCGATCCAGACGTGGATGTCCTCGTCCGCACCGGCCAGGGCGAACTGCGCGGCCTCGCGGGACCAGATTCCGTGGGAGTTCATGACGGCAAGGGCCGCCTTGCGGCCCGCGGCGGCCGCCGCTGCCGGGTTGCCGCCCCGCAGCGCCGCTTCGGCCTGCGCGATGAGGTCCTGCGTGGCCTGGGAGGTCTGCTCTGCCTGGGTGCGCTTCGCCTCGCCCGCCGCCCGCTCGATCGCATCGACCTGGGCGAACAGACGCATTTCCTCGATCGCGCGCTGGGTTTCGTGGTCCAGCCGCTGCTGCTCGGCCGCGCGCGCGTCCTTCTCCACCTTGACCGCCTCGACGACCGCTGCCGTGGCCTTGTCGGCGGCCTTGGTGGCCTCGTTGGCGAACTCGGTGGACTTGTTCGCGTAGTCCGCTGCCTGGCCGGCGTGCGCGACGGCCCACTCACAGGCCTCCGCGGCCTTGATCGCATGGTCGGCCGCGCTGTAAGCGGCGTTGCGGGCATTGCGCGCTGCGGTCGCGGCCGCGCTCGCGAGGGCCTGCGCCGTTCCGGCGGCGTTGGTGGCGACCCGGGCGTTCGTGCCGGCGATCTGTGCCTGACGCTTGGCCTCAGCGGCCTCACTCCCGGCCACACCGGCCGAGATGTCCGCGGACCTGGCGGCGCCTTCGGCCGTGGCGGCGGCCTTGCGGGCCGCGCCGGCTGCCCTGGAACCGATGTCGGCGCACTTCTGTGCGAAGTCGGCGGCCAGCGCGGCCTGATCCGCCGTGACAAAGGCGAGGCCGGCGATCCTCCGGCACGAGGCGGCGGCCTCCTTGGCCTTCTCGGCGGTCCCGGCGTTCTTGGAGGCGGAGATGGCCGCCCCGTACGCGGTCGAGGCGGCCTTGCCCGCGGCGGCTGCCGCCTGGCTCGCGGCCATGGCCGCGTTCGAGGCGCGCCGAGAAGCCTGGATCGCGGCATTCGCGGCGTTGGTCGCCATCCGGGCCGCGTCGGACGCTCCCTTGGCCGCCTCGGAGGCCTTGCGGGCCGCCTGGGCGGCCTTCTGCACGTCCTTCTCCGCCTGGCGGGCCTCGGCCTCGGCGGTTTCGGCGGCCTCCTTGGCCTTGGCCGAGGCTTCCACGGCCCGGGCGCAGGCTTCTTCGGCCTCCTTCGTCCTGGCTTCGGCCGTCTTGCCCTCGCGGGTGGCGATGGCGACGAGTTCCTCGATCTTGGACCGCTCCTGATCGCGGGCGCGGGCGATGTGTTGGCCGGTGTCGAGGAACCACTGGACATCGGACTCCGTGCCGGACAGGGCTCTGTCGGCGTACTTCTGCACCTCCGGGCCCGCCAGTGACAAGAGCCTGGCGGTCTCGAAGCGCATGTCCTCCAGCCGGGCCGTGAACCGGCCGGTGGTGAGGAACTTCTCGAACGCGGCTCGCGAGCCGTCGTTGAAGGCGGCGTTGCCCATCCTGTTCGCGGCCTTGCCACCGGTGGCCATCACCGTGGCGGTGGCCACCCGCAGGTCCTCCAGGAGGAGGGGCTGGAAGCCCCCTGCGAGGAACGCGGAGACGGCGGCGTCATCGCCGTTGAGTGCGGCGGTGACTCCACGACGCATCCCCTGGCCGACGATCGCAAGGTTGCCCAGGAGCGCCGCGCGGTTGTCCACCGCGGTTTCCGAGTCGAGTCTGACGGTCAGGAAGTTCTGCACGTCGGCGTCGGAGCCGGCCAATGCGACGGCGGCGGCGGCGCGCACGGCCGGACCACCCAGCACCCACGCCTTGACGACCTTGGCGCGCTCGGTGTCCGGCAGCCGGAACGGGTCGGCTTCCGGAGGCGGCGTGTCCGCCCAGGCCGACGTGGGGTTGAGAACGAGGCTGGAAGTGGTGACGACGGCCGTGGTGGCCGCGATGGCGCCGAGAATGCGCCGCCTACTCCAATAAATGGTGTCCAAAACGGTCCTTCGCTATCGGCGCATGGCATGCCGTAAAAGAATGCGGCGAGTCCAGGGCGGCAAGGTGTGAGTCGCGTTTTAATCGCCGGACCGTGCATCGCGTTGCGAGGTCCGAGAGGCGCGCAGCATGACCCTACGCGGGACGGGCCGGTTTGACCAGACGCTAGATGATGCTGAATCAACGTACGTTTATGAACCCGGAGCCTACACAGCCCTCCGGAGTCTCCAGTTCGCCACCCAAATCGGACACAAGCCCATCGATTGCCGCATACTCCCAGGTCAGGATCTCGATGCGGCGTGAGTCAGATCACTCGGCCCGGCTTCCCGTTCGCGTCAACCACGGTTGATTGCCGTCGCGTTTTTGACTGTCGGGCTATCGACTTCCTTTTTCCGGACTTGATTTCTGTCGCAGGTGTGCGGTTAAGATCCCGTCGGAAGTTGGGGGGCTTCCTGGGAGAGATCGCCTTCGACGCGGCTCTTATTGGTTGGACATGGGACTTTCCGGGGCAGTGACCGGAACCGAAGACTGGGGTAGGGATGAAGGCACGCAAGAAGCTCGTCCGCACGGTGGCCGCGGCCACCACCGCCGGAGCGCTGGCATGGCTGGCGCTCACGGGGGCGGGCGTTGCCACCGCGGGCGGGGCTTCCACGGACGCCACCGCGATGAAGGGCGTAGCCGAGGAAGGCCCGGGCTACGCCATCGAGGACTTCGGCTACCCGAACGCCGACAAGATCCTCGCCGAGCAGAACATCATCCTCAAGCGCGGTGACGGCCACATCCTCCTCGCCGACTGCGCGAGCGCGAACGATCTCATCGAGATCCTGCCCCGCTCCGACGAGGAGAAGAAGGTCTGCTTCAAGGTCACCGGCACCACCGGCTACCTGGCCCTGGAGATCCCCTCGGTCTTCGTCATCAAGGGCAACGGCTACTCCACCCAGGTCAACATGAAGACCGGCGCGGAGGAGAAGACGTGGGACATCAAGAAGAACTCCTGGACCCCGGTCGGCGAGAGCGACGACGAGCAGGCCCGCAAGTTCACGCTCATGGAGATCCGCACCTCCAAGTGACGCCCGCGCGGCGCCCGTTCGCTTCCCCACGCACCCGCTCACCGAAGGAAGAACCATGCTCGCACCCCGTCTGCGCCCGGCGCGGATGACCGTCCTGCTCTCCGCCACCGCGGTCGCCGCAGGCCTGATCTCCGCGGCCCCCGCCCTCGCCGTCACCGGCCCCGAGGCCCCCGCCGACAGCCACAAGTCCGTCGTCAGGCTCACCATCGGCGACGAGGCCAACTCCCGTGCCTGCACCGGGACTTTGGTCGACGCCCGCTGGGTCCTGACCGCCGCCAGCTGCTTCGCCACCACCCCCGGCACCTCGGTCCCGGCCGGCAAGCCGGCGCTGAAGTCCATCGCCACGCTCTCCGACGGCAAGGCCGTCGAGATCACCGACCTCGTTCCCCGGACCGACCGCGACCTGGTCCTCGGCCGACTGGCCGGCGTCGCGACCACTCTCCCGCCGGCCAAGATAGGCAAGAACGCTCCCGCAGTGGGCGCCGAGCTCACCGCGGTCGGGTTCGGGCGCACGAAGACCCAGTGGGTCCCCGACAAGCTCCACACGGGCACCTTCACCACCAACGCGTCCGCCGCCGGCACCCTCACCATCACCGGCAAGGGCACCGACGCCCTCTGCAAGGGCGACACCGGCGGTCCGCTGCTGAACGCGGCCGGCGAACTCGTCGGCGTCAACAGCCGCTCCTGGCAGGGTGGCTGCCTCGGGGCGCCCGCCACCGAGACCCGCACCGGCGCCATCGCCGCCCGCGCCGACGGCCTCGGTCAGTGGATCGCCGACAGCACCAGGATTCCCGCGGCGACCGTCGGTGTGTACCGTTCGGCCGATTCCTCGTTCCACCTGTCGGACCGGAGCGGGAACCTGGCGGGATGGGCGTACTTCGGTGCTCAGGGTGACCTGCCGTTGACGGGCGACTGGGACCGGGACGGGAAGGACACCTTCGGCGTGTTCCGGCCCAGCGATCAGAGCTTCTACCTCTCCAACGACAACAAGTCCGTGGCCGTGTCGGGCAAGTTCGGCAACCCGGGTGACGTGCCGCTGGTCGGGGACTGGGACGGTGACGGTGTCGACACCATCGGCGTGTACCGTGCCTCGACCGAGTCGTTCTACCTGTCCAACGACAACGTCTCGGCGGCCTACGTCGTGAGGATGGGAATCGGGACCGACACCCCGATGGTGGGTGACTGGAACGGCGACGGCAAGGACACCGTCGGTGTCTACCGTTCCTCGGACACGACCTTCTACCTCACTGATTCGCACACTTCCGCAACGGTCGATCACAAGGTGAAGTTCGGAAACCCGGGCGATGTCCCGATCAAGGGCGACTGGAACGGCGACGGCATCGACAAGGTCGGTGTCCACCGGCCGGCCGACTACAGCTTCTTCGGTGCTGCGAAGGACTCCGACACGGAGATCTACAGGGTCCGCTTCGGCATCCCCACCGACGCTCCCGTCGTCGGGCAGTGGTAGTCACCCGGCGTTGAAACCAGGACTGGTGCGACCGACACTGGCCTGTCGGTCGCACCACTCCTCGCGCATTGCGAGGATGGCCGTGCGGCCCGCTGTAGCCGTGACCCCTCCCGGGGTCACGGCTACAGTGCGTCTGCGGTGGGGCTCGGGCTCGTACGCGGGCTGGAAAATGCGCCACGGCCGTCCTGCCTTCGGCCTATTCTGATCACCACCCCGGCCGCCCTCGCCTGTGCGTGGTCCGGTCGTCCGCGTGCGGGGAGAGCCGCGAACGATCCATCACACCTAAGGCACCCCATGGACAGTGAGCGCATACAGACCTGCCTGGACCTGATGCACGAGGCACGGCAGCTGCCCGTGGACGATGCCCAGCGCCGCCTGCTGGAACAGGCCGCCGGCGAACTCGTCCGCGACGGCCGCCTGCGACGCCGTGCCGAGGGACGCGCGGCACGGGCCGCAGTCGACGCGAAGCTGCTCGCCGCCACCGCGATGGGCGCCCGCGACCGCGTCATGGACGCCGCTCTGCCCGCACCGGCCCGGCCGGAACGAGGTGTGCCGGACAGTGACGGGCCGTCACGGCTGCTGAACCGTCCCCAGCGCTGCTATGTCTGCAAGAACCACTACCGGCACGTCCACGACTTCTACCACCTGCTGTGTCCCACGTGCGCCGGCGAGAACCTCGCCCGCCGCACGAGCCGCACCGACCTCACCGGCCGGCGCGCGCTGCTGACCGGCGGGCGCGTCAAGATCGGCTTCCAGGTCGCGCTGATGCTCCTGCGGGACGGCGCCGAGCTCACCGTGACCAGCCGCTTCCCACAGGACACGGTGCGCCGGTTCGCGGCGGCTCCCGGCGCCGCGGAGTGGTGGCACCGGCTGCGGATCGCCGCCCTGGACCTGCGCGATCCCCGGCAGGTCCTCGCCTTCACGGACCACATGCTCGCCCAGGGGCTGCCCTTGGATGTTCTGATCAACAACGCGGCCCAGACCCTACGCCGCTCTCCGCAGGCGTACAGCGCACTGTGTGGCGCGGAAACCACGCCGATCACGCCGACCCCGGCGTCCCTCCCCCCGCCGCAGCTCTGGACCGCTCCGGGGTTTTCCGTACCCGGTCCGCGCACCACACCCCTGCCGTGGACGGCGGAGCTCGCCCCACGGTCCCGAGCGCCCCACGCCCTGGCCGGTACCGCACACACGGCTGACACCTCGGTGGCCGCCCCGCCGTCGCAGGAGGGCGTCGACGAGGCGGGCCTGCTGCCCGAGACGACCGCGACCAACTCCTGGACACTGCGTCTGGGGCAGATCGACCCGACGGAGCTGCTGGAAGTCCAGCTGGTCAATGCCGTCGCCCCGTTCCTGCTCGCCGACCGCCTGCTCCCGCTGCTCGATGCCTCCCCGCACCCCCACCGCTACCTCATCAACGTCTCGGCGGTCGAAGGCCAGTTCACCGTGCGCAACAAGACCGGCGACCATCCGCACACCAACATGGCCAAAGCCGCCCTGAACATGCTCACCCGCACCAGCGCGGCCGACCTGGCCACCCGCGGCATCCACACCTGCAGCGTCGACACCGGCTGGGTCACCGATGAGAAGCCCCTCCCCGCCCGTAACCGGCACGCCGCCACGGGCTGGCGCCCGCCCCTGGACATCGTCGACGGTGCCGCCCGTATCTACCACCCCATCGTGCAAGGGCAGGCCGGCTCACCCCTCCACGGTGTCCTCCTGAAGGACTATCAGCAGGTCCCCTGGTGATCCCGCAAGGGGGAACTCCGTCCAGACGGTCTTGCCGTCCCGGGTGTAGCGAGTACCCCATCGTTCGGTGAGCTGGGCCACCAGGAAGAGACCGCGGCCGCCCTCATCGGTGGTGCGCGCCCGTCGCAGGTGCGGAGCGGTGTTGCTGCCGTCGGAGACCTCACAGATCAGGCTGCGATCGCGGATGAGCCGCAGCATCACCGGCGTGCCGCCGCCGTACCGGTAGCCGTTGGTGACCAGTTCGCTGACCACCAGTTCGGCGGTGAACGCCAGCTCCTCCAGACCCCACCCGGTCAGTGTGGCCTCCGTCAGCCGCCGTGCCCGGGCGGCGGCGGTGGGCTCCGCGGGCAGTTCCCAGGAGGCGACCTGCTCCGGCGCCAGCACGCGGGTACGGGCAAGGAGCAGTGCGACGTCGTCCGGCGGGTGTTCCGGCAGCAGGGCGTCCTGCACCGCCGTGCAGGTCTCCTCCAGCGAGCGGCCGGGCCGGGACAGGGCTTCCCTCAGCCGCGAGAGTCCCTCATCCAGGTCGAGACCACGCGCCTCGACCAGGCCGTCCGTGTACAGCGCCAGCAGGCTTCCCTCCGCGAGCTCCAATTCGGCGGACTCGAAGGGGAGTCCGCCCAGCCCCAGCGGCGGACCCTCGGGGAGGTCGGGCACGGTCACCGTGCCGTCGGAGGTCACCACGGCGGGCGGCAGGTGGCCCGCCCGGGCCAGGGTGCAGCGCCGGGAGGTGGGATCGTAGACGGCGTAGAGGCAGGTCGCCCCGACGATCTGCTGGCCCCCCGAGCGTCCGTCGGCCGGCTCCTGCTCATCCGCCAGGCGGTTGACCAGGTCGTCCAGGTGGGAGAGGACCTCGTCCGGAGCGTAGTCGAGGCCGGCCAGGGTGTGCACGGCCGTCCGCAGGCGGCCCATGGTGGCCGCGGCGTGCAGCCCGTGGCCGACGACATCGCCGACGACGAGGGCGACGCGCGCTCCGGAAAGCGGGATGACATCGAACCAGTCGCCGCCGACGCCGGTGGCGGGATCGGCGGGCAGATAGAGGTGCGCGACCTCGACCGCGCTGGAGTCGGGCAGCTCCTGCGGCAGCAGGCTGCGCTGCAATGTCAAAGCGGCCTGGTGCTGCTGGGTGTAGCGGCGGGCGTTGTCGATGCACACGGCGGCCCGCGCGGCGAATTCCTCCGCGAGCGTGAGGTCGTCCTCCTCGAACGGCTCGGGCCGCCTGGCCCGCCACAGGCTGAGCAGGCCGAGGAGCAGCCCGCGGGCCTTGAGCGGTACGACGATCAGTGAGTGGGCGTCCAGGTCGAGGGCGCGCCGTCGGCGCTCCGGATCCTGGAAGTACCAGCCTGGGCTGCTCCGAAGCTCGGGTTCGAGGATGGGCTGCTGTTCGGCGAGGCACCTGGCGTGCGGGGTGCGGGGGTCGAAGCGGAAGACACTTCCGGCGGAGTACATCACCTGCAGCGCCTCCGGCACGACCGAGTGGACGGCCATCCTGCGGACCGTTCCGCTCGTCTCCTCGGCGCTCTCGTCGCCTCGGGCGACCGACTCCAGCAGATCCACCGAGACGGCGTCCGCGAGGTCGGGAACGGCGACGTCGGCCAGCTCCCGAGTGGTCTGGCCGAGATCCAGTGTCGTCCCGATGCGGGCGCTCGCCCGGTTGAGCAGGGCGAGCCGCCGCCGGGCCCGGTAGCGGTCGGTGACGTCCTCCACCAGTTGGGTGACTCCGAGGATCCTGCCGGAGGGGTCCTCCATCCGAAACGCCGACACCGACACCACGCGCTCGTGGTCGGGGTCGCTCCTCAGACGGCACGGCTGCTCGGTGAAGATCAGGGGGGCGCCCGTCTCCAGCACCCGTCGCAGCCGGGTCTCGATGGTCTTCAGGTCCGGGCCGATGAGGAAGTCGCCGATGCGCCGGCTCCGGATCTCCGCCGTGGAAAGTTGCGTGTACCAAGCAAGCGCCCGGTTGATCCGCAGGATGCTCAGATCGGGGGCGTGGACGGACAGACCGATCGGGGAGCGACGGAACAGGCCGTCCAGGACGGACCGATCCGTCTCCCACTGGAGCAGCTCCTCCGCCGGGGCGACGACGAGGAACCACTCGCGGGCCGAACCGGCGCGGATGACGGCGCGCACTCGGAAGCCCAGCTCCACCCGTCGACCGCTGCGGTGCAGGACGGGCAGGACGCCGGACCAGCCCTGGTCGCGCTCGCACGCCGCCGCTGCTTCCCGGACCACCTCATGGTCACGAGAGTCGACGAACAATTCCAAGGCCATGCGGCCCAGCACCTCATCGGGCAGGTAGCCGAGGTGTTCCCGTGCGCGCTCACTCCAGCCGACGACCCTGCCGCGGTCGTCCAGAACCGCCGAGGCGGAGTTGGGCAGCTCGAACGGGTCCTCGGGCACCTCACCCGATCCCGGCGCCGGTGCGTCCATCGCTGCCACCCTTCGACCTGCTCGACCTGCTCGACCTGCCGAACGGACCGCACAGCGGGCATTGCCGCGGCGACTACCCGGAGTGATCAGAGACGAGGGACGGGGCAGTCGGCCTACTTTCAGTATCACCGCGCCGCTGTGCGTCGGCAGAGGAGTGCCGACGGGCCGGCCCTGAGTGGCATGCCACCTTCGGAGTAATGACCGTTTTGCCTGTACCGCCGTGCCACGCTGTGGTCCCGATTGATCAGGGTCGTGTCAGGAGACCGGAATGCACCGCTCGGGTGAGGGGTCGTATCAGCGGATCCATCCTGCCCTGCGTGCGGACCCGGGGACGTCGGTGCGGAAGTGGAGCAATCCTGACGCCGGGCGCTCGTGATGGCAGGAAAGGAGGAAGGGAAACACCCCGGGCAGCCTCACCTTCCCGACCTGCACGTGCGCCTGCGTACCGAGTTGGCCAGGATCGACGAGCAACTTCGCTCCCTGCTGGCCGCCATGGACCGGCTTCAGGGCCTGCTGGACGCGGTGGTGTCGATCAGCCAGGAGGTGGAGCTGCCGGATGTTCTGGACCGCATCGTGACCACCGCCATGGATTTGGTCGGCGCCCGCTACGGGGCACTGGGCGTACTCGGCGAGTCCGGCGAGCACCTGGAGCAGTTCATCACCGCCGGCCTGTCCGAGCAGGAACGCGCCGATCTGGCCGAGACGGGTCTGCCCCGCGGGCTGGGAGTCCTCGGGCACCTGATCCACCACCCCGAACCCCTGCGGGTCGACAGCATCTCAGCCCATCCGTCGTCCGCCGGGTTCCCGTCCGGCCACCCGCACTTGCACACGCTGCTCGGAGTCGCCATCAGCGTCCGCGGCGAGATCTACGGCGACCTCTACCTCTCCGAGCGGCGCGATGGACAGCCCTTCGACGTCCATGACGAGAACGTCGTCATCGCCCTGGCCAGTGCCGCCGGAATCGCGATCGAGAAGGTCCGCCTGTTCGAACGCGTTCGCCTCGGAGCCGAGCAATTCCAACGGCTTCTGCTGCCCACCCTGCCGGACCTGCGACCCTTCACGGCTGCCGCCATCTACCGGCCCGCGGCCAAGCCCAGTCAACTCGGCGGGGACTGGTACGACGCCATCCCGCTGGCCGACAACACCGTGGCGGTCGTCATCGGTGATGTGGTCGGTCACGATCTGGAGGCCGCGGCCTCCATGGCCTCCACCCGCAACATGCTGCGGGCTCTGCTGTTCGACCAGAGCCATCCGCCCAGCGCCATCCTCACCCAGCTCGACCGCACCCTGCACGCCATCACGAGCAATCCCGTCACCACCACGACCCTGGCGCGCATCGAGCCCGAGGAACCGGGCTGGCGCATCCACTGGAGCACCGCGGGCCACGTCCCACCCCTGCTGATCGCCCCTGGGCGCCCGGCGGAGTACCTCTTCGCCGAGCCCGGGGTACCGCTCGGGGTCGACCCCGAGCAGCCCCGACCCGACCATTCCCGCTTCCTGCCTCCGGACACCACCGTGGTCTTCTTCACGGACGGGCTGGTCGAGCATCCCGAGCACCCGATCGATGAGAGGCTCGACCGGCTCGGCGATCTCGCCACCAAGTACGCCGCCCTGCCCCTGCAGGAGTTCGTTCAGGTTCTGGCCGATCACCACCCCAGCGACGGTCACGACGACCTGGCCATCCTCGCCCTGCGCACCCCGCACCTCTGATCCCCGTGTCCCCCACCCGGCTCAACCGTGCCATGGAGGATCCGAGGGATCCGACGGATGATGGACCTCGGGGCGATATCGATGCGGAGGTGTCGCCTGATGCGTGCCGCGCGGCCTGAACGGCTCCGGCGGGCCGGTCTGGCCGCCCTGGAGATCTGCGCCGTTGCCGCGCTGTACTACGGCTCAGCCACGCTGGGACTGGTCCAGCAACTGGTGGGAGGCCAGGTCACCCCGCTGTGGCCGCCGACCGGGATCGCCCTGGCGAGCCTGCTCCTGCTCGGTCTGCGGGTCTGGCCCGGGATCGCGCTGGGCGCCTTCCTGGTCAACGTGCCGCTCGGCCCGTCGATCCCGGCCGTGCTCGCGATCGTGGCCGGAAACACCCTCGCGCCCGTCTGCTCGTACGCACTGCTCCGTCGGACGGGGTTCCGTACGGAATTGGACCGTCTGCAGGACGCGCTGGGGCTGATCTTTCTGGGCGCGCTCACCGGGATGCTGATCAGTGCGACCGTGGGCAGCGGGACGCTGGCCCTCGCCGGTGCGCTGAGCGCCGAGGAGTTCTGGCCGACGTGGTCGGTCTGGTGGACGGGCGACGCGATGGGCGTACTGGTGGTGACGCCCGTCCTGCTCGTACTCCGCTTCGCACGCCGGCCGAAAGACGTGCGGCCGTCCCGCTGGGCGGAGGGACTGCTGCTGCTGGCAGCCACGATCTGCGTCGGTTTCCTGGCGACCGGCAACACGCCGCTCATGTTCCTCGGCTTCCCTCTGCTGATCTGGGCGGCCTTCCGCTTCCAGCTGGCCGGTGCCGCGCTCTGCGCCCTGTGCGTGGTGACCTTCGCCATCGTCGCCGCTGCCCGTGGCTCAGGCCCGTTCGCCGGTCATGACCTGCTCACCAACATGATCACCCTGCAGGCGTTCAACGGTTCTTCCTCGCTGACCGCGCTGCTGGTCGCGGCTGCCGTCAGCCAACGCAACCAGACCCAGAACGAGATCGCGCGAGCCTGCAGCCTGCTGGCCGAGATGGTGGCCAAGGCCACCGCCGGTGACCGGCATCCCAGGCTCCCCGATCGTGGGGGCGAGACGGAAGCGGGCGAGACGGAAGCGGACGACGGACGACCCGAGTAGCCGAGGCTGCGAGGTGACGGGGGGCGGAGGCCGCCGGGAGACGGCATCACGCGAGGAAGAGCCGCAGCTGCTCGTCCAGATCGAAGTGGTCCCGTTCGCTGCCGGCGGGCACGAGGTCGGTCATCCGTCGGCACCAGCCGTCGACGTCCGCCGCGTCGAGCGACAGCGCGCACTGCGCACTGCTGGAGCAGAGGCGGATCCAGACGCGCCCGCCGCGGGGAGACCGCCGGGGCCAGATCTGTACGTCCCCCTCGCCGCAGGAGCGGTGACGACCGTCGAGCAGCAGATCTCGGGCGAAGACCCAGCGGATGCGGTCCCCGGGAGCGGCCAGCACTTCCAAGGACATTTCGAACGGATGGTCGGGCCGGTATCCAAGCCGTGCCACGAGGGGGAACTCGCCGTCCCAGCCCTCCAGCACAAATGGCAGAACCGTCTGTATGTGTTGAGTCACTGCGCTCCTTCCGCCGTGAGCATGCCTGCAAGTGCGCCACGAGCACGGGAAAGCTGAGGGCCGCTTCAGCTGCCGGCCGGGGCTCATGACGGCACGCCGGTGAGAGGGGACCAAGGTCCCGGCCTTCAGGACCTTCGTGGGGTGAGAGGGCCGCTCGGATCCCGGAAGATCGATCCATTCATGATCGTTATCGACCTTCCGAGGTGGCCTTGACGCACGCGCCGAGTGGAACCGGGGGGCGGACGTCCCGAGAGTCCACTCCCCCTGACAGATCCCCGTCCATGCCCGCGCTGGTCGTGCGTTCGTACCGGGACCCCGTCGTGCTGGGACCGCTGTTCCGCGACGGGGATCCGGAGCCCGACACCCTGGAACAGCCCGCCGTGGCCGGCGCCGCCCCCCTGCCGGAGCCGGCCCGGCACCACGCCGGCCGGGTCCAACACCGCACTCGGCCGCCGGAGCCTCCGCGGACACCGCGGCCGGAACGGCCGGAGCCGGGTCCTCCTTCCCGCCCCGCCGCGCGCCGGGCGGTGCCGCCCGTCCTCGACCGCGGCCTCGCCGAGCGCCGGGCCCGTGCCTGTTCCGGCTGGTGGGCCCTGCTGTCCCTGGCGGCGGCCGGTACGGCAGCCACCAGGCTGAGCCTGGACCGGGGTCTGCCCACCCGGATCGAGCCGGCGTCCTGGCCGACCGCGGCCGTGGCCGGGTGCCTGCTGGTCGCCCTCCTCGCCACTGCCGGACTGCGACGCGGCCGGGCCGGACACGCCCGCGTGCTGACCCTGTTCGGCCGCTACCGCGGCACGATCCGCCGGACCGGCCTCCTGTGGTCCTCCCCCTTTCCCCGGGACGCGCGGATCGACGTACGACTGCGGCACTGGCGCAGCGAACCGCTGGCCGTGGTGGACGCCGAGGGCACCGCGCTGCACGCCGTCGTCCTGGTCGTCTGGCGGGTGAAGGACACCGCCCGGGCCCGGCTCGCCGTCGACGACCACCTCGCCTACCTCCGGGAACAGGTCGAGTCGAGCGCCGCCCGGGTCTTCTCGCGGGCGCCGGCCGACTCCTTCGGCGACGCCGTCCACGAGGTCGCGGTCCACGAGGTCGCCGACACCGCCGTGCAGACCGATGCGGACACCACCCTCGCGAACCTGCGCGACACGGAGGCGGTCGGCGACGAGCTCACGCGCGTGCTGACGGCCGAATGCCGGGCCGTGGGCATAGAGGTGTTCTCCGCCCGGCCGCTGCAGATCGCATACGCCCCCGAGGTGGCCGGGGCCATGCAGCGCCGCCGTATCGCGGCGATCGACGCCCGTCACCGGGACTCGGTCCTCACCTCCGTCATCGACGCCGTCGACGACGCGGTGCACCGCATGGCCGACCGGGGGCTCGTCGGCCTCGACGACTACGAACGCAAGGCGCTGGTCAAGGACTTGACGGTCGCCTTCTACACGGCACGCGGCAGCGCCGCGGACGCCCGTCGCTGAACGGCCCCTCCGTTCCGCGACCCTTCCCCTCTCCACCCGAAAGGACATCGTCTTGCCTTTGCGTACCCCCGAGTTCACCGAAGAGGTCCCCGACCGCTGCGACTGCGCCGCCTGCGCCCGTACCGCGTCCGGAACCAGGTCCGCCCGGACGAGTCGGCAGCGCTGCACCGTCCGCGGAGCCCTGGTCGCGGCGGTCGGCACGGCGGTGCTGGTCGGCACGGGAGCCGGTCCCGCCGCCGCCGAGCCCGCGCCCGGCCGGGCCGGCTGGGACGGCTCGAAGTACTGGTACCAGGACGACACCGGCTGGTGGCGCTGGACCTCGCACTACGACAAGTACCGCGCCAAGTCCGGGCAGACGGGCGGCGGCAGCAGCAGCGCGAAGCAGCAGGCCGGCGCTTCCGGCGGTGACGAGCGGACCTCGGAGCCGGTGTTCCGCGGCCGCCAGGGCTGGGATCCCGTCGACCGGGTGTACTGGTACCAGCGGAACGGGTCCTGGTGGTGGACCGGTCACCAGGACAAGTACGAGCGCTACTCGGGCGGTGGCGGCTCCGCCCGGCCCCCTGCCGGCGAGGGCGGCGGCGGGGGCGGGAGGACCGGCGGTTCGGGCAGCTCCGGCAGCTCCGGGACACCCACCCGGTACGGCACCGAGGCAGCCATCGCCTTCGCCATGAACCACCTGGGCGATCCGTACGTCTGGGGCGGCAACGGACCGCACGGCTGGGACTGTTCGGGCCTGGTGAAGGCGGCGTACCAGAGCGCCGGGATCAGCCTCCCCCGGGTCGCCGACGACCAGTACCGGGCCACCACCCCGATCTCCCGGTCCGAACTGCGCCGCGGGGACCTGGTGTTCTGGTCGAGCGACGGCCGGGCCTCCGGTATCCACCACGTCGCCGTCTACCTCGGCGACGGCCAGTACCTGGAGGCCCCGCGGCCCGGGAAGGACGTCCGGATCTCCTCGTTCAGTCACTACGACCCGAACCTGTACGGCCGAGTGCGTTAGACACGGCGAACAGGTCCGCGTCGGCCGGTCAGTTGGGCAGCTGTACGTTCCAGGTGCGGTTGCCCGCCGCCTGGTGGTTGACTCGCACGGCCTCCTCCAGGTTTTCCGCATCGAAGGCGGACGTGACGCGGTGCACCATCTCGTCGCTCGCCCAGAACGGCTCGGCCTTGGTGAAGCGTCCGCCCTGCTTCTTGCGGACCTTCCAGCGGAACCGGACTGTGTAGTCGACGAGGAAGTAGCCGGCCGACATGCGTGTGGTGGTGGAGAAGCCGGGGTTGTCGACGAAGGTGATGCGGTCGGCGGCGTTGACGACGTTGCCGTCCTCATCGTTGTACGGGGGGTGGAAGGGGCCGTCCACGACCCAGGCGCGGCTGGACTTCTTGGGCCGGTAATTCACCGACGCCGGAACGATTTGGCGGCTTCCGTCGGAGACCTCCTGCCAGAAGTCGTACGCGTCTGCCGCGGGCGTCTGCATCCCGTCCGCGCGGCGCAGCGTTGCCGTCTGTGCGAAGCCGATGCTGTAGTCGCCGTTCAGCGACTGCTCCTCGTCGCCGTCGTAGCGGGAGGTGAAGACAAGGGTCGGGTTGCCGATCTCTTCTTCGACCCGCTGTTCCTTGCCCTTCACCGAGGGCGTCGCCCCGGCCTTGCCGCTGCGGGTGGCCCGGGTGGCCGCTCCCGCCTCGGTCTTCTGCTGGTTGGTCGGCGGGCTTTCGCCGCGCTCGACGACCTCGTCCTGGGTGCGTTTTTTGCCGCGCGCACCGGGAGCGGCGTGCGGCACCTTTGGCCCGGCCGGGCCCTGCGCGATCATCCGCCCGAGCGTCGCATTGCCCACCGAGCGCTGCATGGCCGTGGCCATGGCCGGATTGACCTGTCCCAGCTCCGGCGCCACCCGCTGGCCCCAGTCCGGATCCGCTGCGCGTCGGTTCGCCTTCGCCGCGACCTCGGCCTCGGCCTCTTCCCGGTCCTTGCGTAACGGCACGACGCACACTCCCCGCGTGTAGACGGTCTGCCTACAGGACGCTACTGGTACGGCCATGGGCACAGGAGATGCACAGCGCCACTGCAGGGGGCAGCATGAATGCCCGCGAGGGACAACCGGACCGGGATGCGACAGGAGCACGCCGCCGTCCGGGAAGGCTACGAGCCCGATGCCGTCCCCCGAGCGACCGTGCCCGCGCTCCTGCGCCGCCTGACCCGCAGTGTCCTCTTGACCGCGTACCACGGCATGACGACACCGGTGACGATGCCGATGCCGGCCACGAGTCCGACGGACCGCACCATGACGATCCAGCCGCCGAGGTACGGGATCTGGTACACCACCCGGGCGTACGTGCCCGCGCCGTCCGTGAGGTCGATCTGCCAGGGGTCCGGGATGTCGTTCGCGTCGCCCTTCGTCGTCATGTGGACCGCGCCACCGAGGTCACGGGTGACCGCGGCGATGCGGTGGACCATCGGGAGACCGTCGCCCGGTGTCCACGGTTCGGGCGGCATGAACGCGACCACGTCGCCCGGCTTCATGTCCTGGGCGCGCAGCGGCTCGGTGACGACGAGCGCGCCCTTGGGGGTGTGCGGCCCCATGGATCCCGAGAGGATCGGAACGTAGCGGTACTCCTTGGCGCAGTAGGCCCAGCAGCCCACGCCGACCGACACCACCATCACGATGGCCGCCCCCCACCACAGCAATTCGGAGAGACCGCCTCTGGTCATCCGCACTTTCTTCTCCCCTACCGCTCCGCTGCCCTGACGATCCATTTGGTTCTTCCTCATCGCTCACCGCACACAGCAGAGGCCGGCCACCCCGCCCTGGAAGGCGGGGTAGCCGGCCGTCGTCAGTTCCTAGTTCTCAGCCTTCGACGCGTCCGCCGTGCCGACGAAGCGGAAGTTGATCTCGTCCAGCGTCTTGCCGGCTTGCTTGTCGGTGAAGCGATCAGAGATCACCGCCTTGATGTGGATCGTTTCCTTGCTTTCCTCGTCACCCTTCAGCTCGTACAGGCCGAGCTCCTTCGACAGGTCCACGCTGCCCTTGACGAATTCGGCCAGCGAGTGCCTGACCTTCGTGGGGACGATCCCGTGCCCACCCTCGATCTCGATGTCGATCACGTCCGCGAGCGCCTTGGCATCCTCGCTGTTGGGGATACTGGTGTTCAGAACGATGTTGTTGATGCCTGTGTTGCCCTTGTTGGAGAGCGTCACCCTCTCCGGCACGGTCACGTCGCCGGCCTTCATGTCCTTGGCGGACAGGCCCTTGAGGGAGGAGTTCTTCTTCCCGTTGGCGAAGAGGTTGACCGACTCGGCCTTGTGCGACGAGAACCGGCCCGAGGAGACCCAAGCGTCCGAGCTCAAGGCCGCGTAGCCACCGGCCGCCGTGAGGCCGAGGCCCAGCAGGGCGGCGCCGGCGACGATGGCCTTCTTCCTGCGGTTCCGCTCGGCACCGGCCTGCGCCGACTGCGTAACCTTCTGCATTTTCTTGCCTTCCGTTTCTTGCGAGGCCTCTCGTGCGCCCCACGCCCTTTCCCGGACGGGTTTTGACGCACACCTCGTACACCCGACTTCGCCACGCGGAACGCGGGCAGAATGGACGGGCTCTCAGCGAATTGAATGAAACGTGCCCGGTCAGCCGGGCACGACATGAATTCTTGCCGGGCGCCCACACGGGCAACAGGAGCGAACGTCCTGAAAAATCCCGCAGGTTGCTCCGGCAGAGCCAAGCTGAATCATGGTTCAGGGATATCCGACGCCGGGAACGGGATTCCGCCTGCTGGGGCCATGCAGTTGCTCTTGATGGAGGACAGTGCCCACTTCGCCGACGTTCTGCGGTCGAAACTGGCAGCCGAGGAAATCCACTCGGAATGGACTTCCAGCGGACATGCGGGGCTACGCCGTGCCGTGGAAGGCAGTGACGACGTGATCGTGCTCGATGTGTTGCTGGCCGGGATGAACGGCTACGACGTGTGTACCCGGGTCCGTATGGCGAGCCTGACCACCCCCCATCCTCATCCTCACGGCCAAGAGCGGCGAATACGACATCGTCGAAGGGCTGGAGGTGGGCGCCGACGACTACCTCGTCAAACCCCCTTCCTTCCTGGTCCTCGTCGCCCGGCTGCGGGCGCTGGTCCGCCGCTCCGGACGGACCGGGTGCGCCGAATGGGTCGTGTGGCGAGGAGGGACCGAAGTCGTCGTGACGGCAAAGGAATGCAGCGTCCTGGCCTGCCTCGCCGATCAGGTCGAACAAGTCGTCAGCAAGCAGGACATCGTCAGCCGGGTACGGGATGCGCCGTCCACCCGGCAGCTCAACGTGGTCGAGGTCTACATCAGTTCGCTGTGCCGCGAGATCGACACCCCGTTCGACCGCTCCAGCATCGTCACCGTGCGCGGAGCCGGCTACAAGCTCATCCACGAGCACTAAGCGGCTTTGATGAAGTTCGCTGCTGATCCCTTGATGCGTGCGCATTGACGGCTCCATACCTGCGCCTGAGCCGTTCATGACATGCAGGAGGGGCTGATGGGTAACCGAAGTCCCGTAGGACGGCTTAGAGGTCGTCTCAGTGGCGGCTGGCGCATGGCGCTTGTTGGCTGGCAACGGAGTTGACGTCCGAGAAGCACTCGGGTCTCCTGCTGGGATGCCTGACCTTCGCTTCCAACAGCCTGACGTCGATGCCGCTCTCAAAGACTGGCGGTACATCCACAACGTGATCATCCCCACCCACATCCTGTCTCTGGAAGAGGTACGGGAACGTTCCGAGCGCCACCACCTGGAGATCGCGTATCTCAATGACGCACTCGTCGGCTGCAGCACGGTGCGCCCGCCAGCGGACGCCACCATGACGGCGACAGTGATCGCCCGCGTGCTTGCCAGTCACCGCGGACACGGATTCGGCGAAGCACTCTATGCACGTGGGCTCCACCGGGCGCGGGAGCTGGGTGCCAGGGTGATCGACACCGTCGTCCTGTCATCAAACGAGGACGGTCTGCGGTTCGCGAAGAAGCACGGGTTCGTCGAGACCGAGCGATACCTGCTGCCAGGGGACACTATCCCGTGGATTGACTTGCGGCTTTCCTGACCACCGCCGACCTGGAGCTCGTTGGTCCGGGCATGGGGCCATGGCCTGCCGCGTGAGTCGTCCACCGGCCGCGCTTTGAGTAAGCTCGCCGTTTAACCTCGGCGCGAGATGAGTCGGGCGAGTGCCTCTGTGGGCCAGCAGAGCCATCCAAGAAGTGGGCTCATGACCACGAACCAGTGGACGCTGATTCTGCCCTGCTCCTTGTCCAGGATCGCTGGAGCCTCATCCCGGTAGACGTAGCGGAGGTATCGGCGGCGGATGGGTGCTCCGGCTATCAGCAGCACCGGTGAGGTGAGAAGGATGACTGCCGGGACCAGGACTCTCGCGGCGGTGAGCTTCGCCTTTTCCTCGTGTCGCATGCGCTCAGTGTGCTGATCCTCGATGCCGCTTGTCAGCCTGTTCTGCGAGGCTTTGTGCCGACGCTGTGGTGGCGCGTGTCGCGGTCCCACTCCTCCCCGGTGACGCGTTTGTATACCCGGTCTGGTAGATAGAGCAGGCGTTCGGCCCAGATGACGAGACGTCGCCGTGGCCGAACGCCGTTGATCGTCCTCATGAAAGGTGTGCCAGAACCTGACTCACGGGTACAAAGCCAGCCTAAGGACTGTCCCGTAATCGCCTATGACGGTTAGGGGCGCCACTCCTCGCGGTAGTCGGCGTGATCGGCGTACACGGATGCGAGCAGGAGGACAGCAGTGTGGAGCCCCTCGTGGGAGGTCGCCGTTGCGTCGTCGCTCCCCGGTGACCCGTCGTAGGCATCCACGATGGCCCGCTTTGCGTCGACCTCCGTCATGACGCGCGCTGGGTCGAAGCGTGCGATGTGGTCTGCGGGGCCGAGGAAAACATCCGCGATCTCAGCACCCGTGTCCAGGACGACGACCGTTCTTTCGGCTGTCCAGTTGCCGCTGCTCATCATGGCGTCACG
>NZ_JBIAVU010000015.1:199747-252690 GCF_042894695.1 Streptomyces sp. NPDC001513 | reverse complement strand
CGCGCCTACGTCGAACAAGACCTCCACGAAATCTACGAAGGCGAAGTCCGCTACGCCCGCGACGCCTTCGAAGGCCTGCGCCTCATGGACGCGCTCATCGCCGTCAAGCGCGGCGTCCCCGGCGCCTCCCTGCCCGAGCTCAAGCAGCGCCGCGTCGCCAAGCGCGACACGCCCGCCCTCCAGGTGGAGGAGCCCGAGGAGCCGGGCGGCCGCTCCGACGTGTCCGTCGACAACCCGGTCCCCACCCCGCCGTTCTGGGGCACCCGCGTCGTCAAGGGCATCCCGCTCAAGGACTACGCCTCCTGGCTCGACGAGGGCGCCCTCTTCAAGGGCCAGTGGGGCCTCAAGCAGGCCCGCGCCGGCGGGGCCACGTACGAGGAGCTCGTCGAGAGCGAGGGACGCCCGCGGCTGCGCGGTCTCCTGGACAAGCTGCACACCGAGAACCTCCTGGAGGCCGCGGTCGTCTACGGGTACTTCCCCTGCGTGTCCAAGGGCGAGGACCTGATCATCCTCGACGACGACGGCAACGAGCGGACCCGCTTCACCTTCCCGCGCCAGCGCCGCGGCCGCCGCCTGTGCCTCGCCGACTTCTTCCGTCCGGAGGAGTCCGGCGAGACCGACGTGGTCGGCCTCCAGGTCGTCACCGTCGGCTCGAAGATCGGCGAGGCCACGGCCAAGCTCTTCGAATCCGACTCCTACCGCGAGTACCTGGAGCTGCACGGCCTCTCCGTCCAGCTCGCCGAGGCCATGGCCGAGTACTGGCACGCCCGCGTCCGCGCCGAGCTCGGATTCGGCGGCGAGGACCCGACCCAGGTCGAAGACATGTTCGACCTCAAGTACCGCGGTGCCCGGTTCTCGCTCGGCTACGGCGCCTGCCCCGACCTGGAGGACCGTGCCAAGATCGCCGACCTCCTGCAGCCGGAGCGGATCGGCGTCCACCTGTCGGAGGAGTTCCAGCTCCACCCGGAGCAGTCCACGGACGCGATCGTGATTCATCACCCCGAAGCGAAGTATTTCAACGCACGCTGAGGTCAACCGACGTACACTTGTCGGTCCCATACAGGCCGGTCGCCTGCTCCCCGGGGAATGCCCCGCGGGAAGAGGTGACCGGCCTTCTCGTCCCCTCCGAGAGGTACGCGCATGACGAGCACCATTCCCGCCCCCGTCGCCCGTACGGCCGACGGCTCTGCCCTGCAGGCGGTGCTGCTCGACATGGACGGCACCCTGGTCGACACCGAGGGCTTCTGGTGGGAGATCGAGGCGGAGATCTTCCAGGAGCTCGGCCACCGGCTCGACGACTCCTGGCGGGACGTGGTCGTCGGCGGCCCGATGAGCCGCAGCGCGACCTTCCTGATCGAGGCGACCGGCGCCGCCATCGGCCTCGCCGAGCTGAGCGTCCTGCTCAACGAGCGCTTCGAGGCCCGCATCGCCGACCGGGTGCCGCTGATGCCCGGCGCCGAGCGGCTGCTCGCCGAGCTGGCCCGGCACAACGTGCCCACCGCCCTCGTCTCCGCCTCGCACCGCCGGGTCATCGACCGGGTCCTGCTCACCCTGGGCCGCGACCGCTTCACGATGACGGTCGCCGGGGACGAGGTCGCCCGAACCAAGCCGCACCCCGACCCGTACCTGCTCGCGGCGCGGACGCTGGGCGCCCACCCCTCGCGCTGCGCGGTCATCGAGGACACCCGGACCGGGGTGGCGGCCGCCGAGGCCGCCGGCTGCCGGGTCGTGGCGATCCCCTCGGTGGGCGTGATCGAACCGGCTCCGGGGCGTACGGTCGTGCGCTCCCTGGAGGACGTGGACCTGGCGTTCCTGCGCTCCCTCATCGCCTCGATGAACTGAGCGGGCACCCGCTCCTGCCCGCCCCACCCTCTGGTTACCCACGGCAACCTCGGCGCCCACGCGCGGGTGCCGATACGGACCGGCATTCCCCGAGCACGCTCCGTACCGAATGGAACGCCTGCGGGATCGAGGTCCGGCGGAAGGATCTTCCGTCGCGGGCCCCGGAGGCTGAAATTCCATCCCGTCCCGGTCAGTTGCTCAGAGTGACCTTGGTCACCCGCCAACCCCCTCATATGCCGGTTCGGGGCCCCCTGCGCCTTCCCTTGTGTCCGGATTGATCAGTCCCTGACCGAATCTGCGCACCCCTGCGCATGAACAGGCAGTTCGCTCCCATCACGGTGCGATTACACCCCAAGTCCGGCCAGTTCCAGCCATCCCGTCCCGGACCACTAATGTCAGCGCGGGCACTACGCCGCACCTCTGCCGTCCCGGACGCACACCCCTGTGCCGGGACCGCGTGGACCGATCGTCACTACACCGGCCCGATCGTTCCGCCCTGAACGGGCGACCGCCGCGAAGTGCCCTTTACGCCGCTTTGAGCAAGTGCCGGTTACAGGGAGTACTTCCAGCATGAACCGCAAGACCTTGGTGCTGACGGCCGCGGCCGGACTGCTCACCCCCGTGCTCGCCGCATGCGGCAGCGCGAGCGGCGGAGGAGCAGGATCCGGAGCGATCGTCGTCGGGACCACCGACCGGTTCGAGGCCGCAGACTACGCTCCCGCCCCCTTCGACCCGGCCTACGCCTACGACGCCGGCGCCTGGAACGTCCTGCGCCAGACCGTCCAGACGCTGATGCACACCCCGCGCGGCGGCGGCCAGCCCGTCCCCGAAGCCGCCTCCGCCTGCCGCTTCACCGACACCGGCAACGAGAGCTACCGCTGCACCCTGCGCCCCGGGCTGAAGTTCGCCGACGGCGAGCCGCTCACCGCCAAGGACGTCAAGTTCTCCATCGACCGCGTCCTCGCCATCAAGGACGAGAACGGCCCGTCCTCGCTGCTCTCCACCCTCGACAACGTCGAGGTCAAGGGCGCCGACACCGTCGTCTTCCACCTGAAGACCCCGGACGCGACCTTCCCGTTCAAGCTCTCCACCCCCGCCGCCGGCATCGTCAGCGAGAAGAACTACGACGCCAAGAAGCTCCGCGAGGGCTTCGCCGTGGACGGCTCCGGCCCGTACACGATGAAGGCCGAGGTCAAGGGCAACCAGCTGGTCCGCGCCGTCTTCACCAAGAACCCGCACTACAAGGGCGACCTCAAGCTGCAGAACGACAAGGTCGAACTGCGCACCTACCCCGACTCCCCGGCCATGGGCAAGGCACTCACCGACGGGAAGATCCACATGGTCTCCCGCACCCTGTCGCCCGCCCAGATCACCGAGTTCTCCGCGCAGCCCCCCAAGGGCGTCAAGCTCGTCCCGATGCCCGGCCTGGAGATCCGCTACATCGGCTTCAACACCGAGGCGCCCGTCGTCAAGGACAAGGCCGTACGCCAGGCGCTCGCCGCCGCCGTCGACCGCGGCGCCCTGATCTCCAAGGTCTACGGCAAGTCCGCGCAGCCGCTCTACTCGCTGGTCCCCACCACCGTGACCGGCCACGTCAACTCCTTCTACAACAAGTACGGCGAGGCCAACACGGCCAAGGCCGCCGCACTGCTGAAGGAAGCCGGGATCAAGACCCCGGTCAAGCTGACGCTGCACTACACCAACGACCACTACGGCGACGGCACGGCCGCCGAGTTCGAGGCCCTCAAGGCCCAGCTCAACTCCACCCAGCTCTTCGACATCACCGTCCAGGGCAGCGAGTGGGCCGACTTCCGCCCCGCGCAGAAGAAGGGCGACCACGCCGCCTACGGGCTCGGCTGGTTCCCCGACTACGCGGACGCCGACAACTTCCTCGCCCCGTTCCTGGAGCAGGACAACTTCCTGGGCACGCCGTACGCCAACAACACGGTGCGCACCAGGCTCATCCCCGAATCGCGGCGCGCGGCCGACCGAGGCGTCGCCGTCCCCGCGATCACGGAGATACAGGACATCGTCGCCGAGGACGTACCCGTCCTGCCCCTGTGGCAGGGCAAGCAGTACGTCGCCGCACGCGACGGGATCACCGGAGTGGAGTGGTCGGTCAACGCCATCTCCGACCTCCAGCTGTGGGAGCTCGGCCGCGGCGTAAGCGGCTGAGCAAGGCAACGACCGGCAGCGGGTGTCGCGAGCCGGGCAACGAAACAGTTCGACTGTGAAGGACGTTCGCGTGAATCGACGTAACCAGTGGCTGGCGGCCCCGCTCGGCGCAGCCACCGCCGCCGCGCTGCTCAGCGGTTGCGGTTCGACCGATGGCTCCAATGCCGGCAGCGGCAAGGGCGTGGTCATGGGCATATCCGACAAGGTGAAGTCCACCGACCCGGCCTCCGGCTACGACCCGGGCTCCTGGCTGCTCTTCAACAACGTCTTCCAGTCGCTGCTGAGCTTCCCCAAGGGCGGCACCACCCCCGAGCCCGACGCCGCGCAGTCCTGCGCCTTCGAGGGCGGCGACAGCAAGCTCTACAAGTGCACCCTGCGGGACGGCCTGAAGTTCAGCAACGGCCACACCCTCACCTCGAAGGACGTCAAGTTCTCCTTCGAGCGCACCCTGAAGATCAACGACGAGAACGGCCCGGCCGTGATGCTCGCGTCGATCGCCGGCATCGACGCCCCCGACGACAAGACCGTCGTCTTCCGCCTCAAGACCTCCGACGCGACCTTCCCCAGCAAGATCGCCTCCGGTGCGGGCTCCATCGTCGACCACAGCGAGTACCCGGCCGACAAGCTGCGCACGGACAACAAGGCGATCGGCTCCGGCGTCTACAAGCTCGACTCGTTCAGCGAGAAGAGCGCCACCTTCTCCGTCAACGAGTCCTACAGCGGCAAGGCCAAGGCCAAGAACACCGGCGTCACGCTGAAGTTCTTCAACGGCGACCAGACCGGCCTCAAGAAGGTCCTCGAGAGCGGGGACGTGGACTTCGCGTTCCGCGGCCTCGCCGCCAAGGACATCGCCGCCCTCGCCTCGACCAAGACCGGCGACAACAAGGTCGACGTCGTCCAGGGCACCGGCGCCGAAGTCGAGCACATGGTCTTCAACGTCAACGACCCCGTCGTCGGCAAGCTGCCCGTCCGCAAGGCCATCGCCTACCTCGTGGACCGCGAAGCCCTCGTCAGGGACGTGTACGCGGGCACCGCCACCGCGCTCTACTCCATCGTCCCCACCGGCATCGCCGGACACACCACCCCGTTCTTCGACCGCTACGGCGGCACCCCGCAGCCCGAGAAGGCCAAGGCCGTCCTCAAGGCCGCCGGCATCAACGGCAAGGTCAAGCTGACCCTGTACTCCACCCCGTCCCGCTACGGCCCCTCCACGGACCAGCAGTTCGAGGTCATCGCCAAGCAGCTCAACGAGAGCGGCCTGTTCGACGCCGACGTCAAGTCCGTCGAGTTCGAGCAGTACGAGAAGGACATCCAGGACGGCAAGTACGGCGTCTACGTGAAGGGCTGGGTCCCCGACTACCCGGACGCCGACAACTTCACGCAGCCGTTCTTCGGCCCGGACAACGTCCTGCACAACAACTACGACAACAAGGAGATCACCGGGACGATCATCCCGTCGACCTCCGCGAAGTCCGACCGCACCGCGGCCAACACCGACTACAACCGGCTCCAGGACATCGTCGCCGACGAGGTCCCGATCCTCCCGCTCTGGCAGGGCAAGCAGTACGCCGTCACCCGCCAGAACGTGAACGGCCTCCAGTGGTCCCTCGACGCCTCGACCGTCTTCCGCTTCTGGGAGATCAGCAAGGGCTGACCCGACAGGGCCACGCACAACGGGCCGGCAGCCGCACCACGCGGCTGCCGGCCCGTTCCGCTTCCCCCCGCCCCTACTGGGCGCCGGGACGCACCAGACCGCTCTCGTACGCGTACACGGCCGCCTGCACCCGGTCGCGCAGCCCCAGCTTCGTCAGCACGTGCCCCACATGCGTCTTGACCGTCGTCTCGCTCACGAACAGATCCGCCGCGATCTCCGCATTCGACAGCCCCCGGGCCACCAGCTTCAGCACCTCGACCTCACGCTCGGTCAACGTCCCCAACGTGTCCGGGACGCTCTCCTCACCCGACGGCAGATGCCCCGCGTACTTGTCCAGCAGCCGCCGCGTGATGCTCGGCGCGAGCATCGCCTCACCACCCGCCACCACCCGGATCGCCTGCACCAGCTCCGCCGCCGGCGCGTCCTTCAGCAGGAACCCGCTCGCCCCCGCCCGCAGCGCCTCCACCACGTACTCGTCCAGATCGAACGTGGTCAGCACCAGCACCTTCGCCGGACCGTCCCGGCCCGGACCCGTGATCTGCCGGGTCGCCTCCACCCCGTCCATCCGCGGCATCCGGATGTCCATCAGCACCACATCGGGCTGCAACGCCCGCACCTGGTCCAGCGCCTGCAAGCCGTCCCCGGCCTCACCCACCACCGCCAGGTCCTCCTCGGCCTCCAGGATCATCCGGAAGCCGGTGCGCAGAAGTGGCTGGTCGTCGACCAGCAGGACGCGGATGGCCACGGGGTCTACCTCGTATTCGTCGGACGGCTACGGCGGGCCCGTCCATTCTGCCCTGATCCGACGATCATGATTCCGCCGGGCGCTCCGACCCCGGCCGAGGTCCGATCACCAGCGGATACGGCGGGGGAGTCCCCCCGAACTCCGGACACACCGCCTGATGATCACACCAGCCGCACAGCTTCGTCGGCCGCGGCCGCCACTCACCCGACGCCGTCGCCTCCCGGATCGCCTCCCACAGCGCCAGCAGCTTCCGCTCCACCCGCTCCAGGTCCGCCACCACCGGGTCGTACGTCAACACGTCCCCACTGCCCAGATACACCAGCTGCAGCCGCCGCGGCACCACCTGCTTCAGCCGCCACACCACCAGCGCGTAGAACTTCATCTGGAACAGCGCACCCTCGGCATACTCCGGCCGCGGCGCCTTGCCCGTCTTGTAGTCGACGATCCGCACCTCACCCGTCGGCGCCACGTCCACCCGGTCGATGATCCCCCGCAGCCGAAGCCCCGACTCCAGCTCCGTCTCCACGAAGAACTCCCGCTCCACCGGCTCCAGCCGCGTCGGGTCCTCCAACGTGAACCAGCGCTCGACCAGCGCCTCCGCCTCCGTCAGCCACCGCGCCAGCCCCGCCCCCTCATCACCCTCCGGGAACAGCTCCGTCAGCTCCGGCTTCGCCTCCAGCAACCGGTCCCACTGCCCCGGGACCAGCGCCTTCGCCCGCGGAGCCGTCCGCTCCGACGCCGGATGATCGAAGAGCCGCTCCAGCACCGCATGCACCAGCGTCCCGCGGGTAGCCGCAGCACTGGGCTTCTCCGGCAGCTTGTCGATCACCCGAAACCGGTACAGCAAGGGGCACTGCATGAAATCGCTCGCCCGCGAAGGGGAGAGCGAAGCGGGCGCCACAGCACTCGGCGTCACGGCATCGGCTGCGCCAGGCACAGCACCGGGGCTCGTCGTCATGGACAAAACCCTACGACCCGCCACCGACAGCACGCGCATACCATCGACGCCGGACCCCCTCGCACTGCATGATCGGAGCATCACCGCCCGCTTACGCACTGCGGACCACACTGGAAACACCGATCCCCGGGACTCCGTCCGGGGGGACCCCGAGGAACGAAGGACAGCCGTGGCAGACACCGACGAAACCGGCGAGCGCGCGGGCCGGCGCTCAGGACCGGGCGGCGGAATCCTCATGGGCCGCCCCTTCGGCGTACCCGTCTACGTCTCGCCCAGCTGGTTCCTCGTCGCCGCCCTCATCACCTGGGTCTTCGGCGACCAGCTCGACCGCATCCTGCCCGACCTCGGACCCGTCCGCTACCTCGTCTCCCTCTTCTTCGCCGTCGCCTTCTACGCCTCCGTCCTGGTCCACGAACTCGCGCACACCGTCGCCGCCCTCCGCTTCAAACTCCCCGTGCGCCGCATCCAGCTCCAGTTCTTCGGCGGAGTCTCCGAGATCGAAAAGGAATCCGAGACCCCCGGCCGCGAATTCGTCCTCGCCTTCGTCGGCCCCCTCCTCTCCCTCCTCCTCGCCGGCGCCTTCCACCTCGGCATGAAAGCCGTCGAACCCGCCAGCGTCCCCGGCGTCCTCCTCGCCGGCCTCATGATCTCCAACCTCCTCGTCGCCGCCTTCAACCTGCTCCCCGGCCTCCCCCTCGACGGCGGCCGCATGCTCCGCGCCGTCATCTGGGGCATCACCGGCAAACCCATGGCCGGCACCATCGCCGCCGCCTGGGTCGGCCGCGGCCTCGCCGTCGCCGTCCTCCTCGGCCTCCCCCTCCTCACCCACACCGGACTCCTCGGCAACCGCACCCAGGACATCGGCGGCATGAACACCGTCATGGACGCCCTGCTCGCCGCCATCCTCGCCGCCATCATCTGGACCGGAGCCGGCAACAGCCTCCGCATGGCCCGCCTGCGCGCCCACCTCCCCGAACTGCGCGCCCGCACCCTCACCCGGCGCGCCATCCCCGTGGACAACGCCACCCCCCTCTCCGAAGCCCTCCGCCGCGCCAACGAAGCCGGCGCCCGCGCCCTCGTCGTCGTCGACGGCCACGGCGACCCCACCGCCATCGTCCGCGAGAGCGCCATCGCCTCCGTCCCCGAACACCGCCGCCCCTGGGTCGCCGTCAGCACCCTCGCCCAGGACCTCACCGACGGCATGAAGGTTTCCGCGGAACTCACCGGCGAAGAACTCCTCGACCGCCTCCGCGCCACCCCCGCCACCGAGTACCTCGTCCTCGAACCCGGCGGCGCCATCTACGGCGTCCTGTCCACCCTCGACGTCGAAAAGGCCTTCGTGAAGGCCATGGCACGGCCCCAGTCCTGAAGCCAATACACTGGTCACATGTCCGAACCGACCGGTGCCGCCCGCCGACGCGGGCCCTTCGAGGTCGGGGACCAGGTTCAGCTCACCGACCCCAAGGGCCGCCACTACACGTTCACGCTCGAAGCCGGGAAGAATTTCCACACCCACAAGGGTTCCTTCCCCCACGACGAGCTGATCGGTGCCCCCGAGGGCAGTGTTGTCCGCACCACGGGCAACGTCGCCTACCTCGCGCTGCGTCCCCTGCTCCCCGACTATGTCCTGTCCATGCCCCGCGGCGCCGCCGTGGTCTACCCCAAGGACGCCGGCCAGATCCTGGCCTTCGCCGACATCTTCCCCGGCGCCCGCGTCGTGGAAGCAGGCGTCGGCTCCGGCTCCCTGAGCAGCTTCCTGCTGCGCGCCATCGGCGACCAGGGCATGCTCCACAGCTACGAGCGCCGCGCGGACTTCGCCGAGATCGCCACCGCCAACGTCGAGCGCTACTTCGGCGGCCCCCACCCCGCGTGGAAGCTGACCGTGGGCGACCTCCAGGACAACCTGGACGAGACCGACGTCGACCGCGTGATCCTCGACATGCTCGCCCCCTGGGAGTGCCTGGACGCGGTCAAGAAGGCCCTCGTGCCCGGCGGCATCCTCTGCTGCTACGTGGCCACCACCACCCAGCTGTCCAAGACCGTCGAGTCCATCCGCGAGATCGGCTGCTTCGCCGAACCGCAGCCCTGGGAATCGATGATCCGCAACTGGCACGTCGAAGGCCTGGCCGTCCGCCCGGACCACCGCATGATCGGCCACACCGGCTTCCTCGTCACCGCCCGCCGCCTCGCGGACGGCGTCGAGCCCCCCATGCGCCGCCGCCGCCCCGCCAAGGGCGCCTACGGCGAGGACTACGACGGCCCCGGCAGCGACCGCTCCGCGTAACCACACCGCGCAACCGCACCGCCGACCCAACACGACGGCGCTGTGGCGCAGTTCCCCGGACCGACCGGGAACTGCACCACAGCGCCTTTTCGTTGTCCCCGTGCCGACTCCGTCCCGCCCGGCCCGCACGCGGTCACCCGCCCCGGAACCAACAGGACCGGACCCGGCCGTTCCACCTCCGTGTGAGGTATGGCACGATGCTGGCTCCCCGTCACCCTTCGCACAGGAGACACCCCGCGTGCTGCACAGCCCCGCCGAGCTGACGCCGACCCCGGACACCCTGGCGCACAGCATGGCCAGGCCCCTCCACTGGCTCGCCACGGCCACCGCCATGGCCGCCGTCATAGCCACAGCGGGACTCGTACAGCCGGCCACCGGCACCCCCGCCGCCACGCCGGACCCCACCGCGAACGGCCCCCAGGCCGCCGCTCCCGACGCCGCAGCCGTCACCTACCCCCTCGACTGCAACGGCGCCCCACAGGCCGTCACGGCCACCGCCCAGGGCGACCTCGACGGCGACGCCCGCCCCGAGACCGTCGCCGCCGTCCGCTGCGAAGCCGGCTCAGGCACCCCGCCCCACGCGATCTACGTCCTCACCCAGGACCGCACCGAAGGCGCCCGCCCCCGCGTCGTCGCCACCCTCCTCGACACCGGAAAACGACAGACCGTCACGGAACTGACCGTGCGCGACCGCGTCGTCACCGCGAGCCTCCTCGGCTACTCCGCACCCGCCGTACCGCGCTGCTGCCCCGACACCAAACAGCTCGCCAAGTGGCGCTGGAGCGACGGAAAATTCCGCCAGGAGCTGACGGACTCAGCCGCCAGGAGTGTTTGAAACGTCACTCGGCGTCAGGACCGAAGACTTCCACCCTGTCCGAAACGCGCCTTACGTGAATACAGTCCCCCGGGCACTCCTTCGCCGAGTCGACCACGTCCTGGAGCAGCGTCAGCGGAACCGGAGTGGTCGCCCCCGCGTCCTGCAGCAGCTCGTCCTCAGGGCTCTTCACATACGCCAGACCATCGATGTCCAGCTCGAACACCTCGGGCGCGTACTGCGCACAGATGCCGTCCCCGGTGCAGAGGTCCTGGTCGATCCAGACCTCAAGCGGCTCGCCGGCCTCACCGGCCGCGCCCGTCGGAGCCTCGTGCTGCACGGTCATATCTCCTGCCGTTCCCTGCGCTGAGTGATCCATCCCGGTCACAACCCGCAGCAAGTCGCGCGAGCCCTGACGGGTGTTGAACAGTTCGACCTTACAACCGGCCGCTTCCCGAGTTTGATGGGTGGGTATTTCCTTGGCGTGAGGGAGTACGCAAGGGTGAAGATCGGACACACCTCTACCGTCTTTGTGATCTAGGGGTTTCAATCACCACCAGCCCAGGTAGGGTCAGGAAGCGTCCAGCTCCCCTTGGAGGAGGTGAGGACCGTGGCAGCCCACGACGACGACATCAACCGCGGCATCCGGCCCGGGCGAGGGTCTGAGGACCCCGCCGGCCAGGTTGCCTATCTCGAGCAGGAAATCGCCGTCCTGCGACGTAAGCTCGCCGACTCTCCGCGACACACGAGGATTCTCGAAGAGCGGATCGTCGAGCTGCAGACAAATCTTGCCGGCGTATCCGCACAGAACGAACGACTCGCGAATACCCTCCGTGAGGCCCGGGACCAGATCGTGGCCCTCAAGGAAGAAGTCGACCGGCTCGCCCAGCCGCCGGCCGGTTTCGGTGTCTTCCTGCAGGCCAACGAGGACGGCACCGTCGACATCTTCACCGGAGGCCGAAAGCTCCGCGTGAACGTCAGCCCCAGCGTCGACCCGGAAGACCTCCGGCGCGGCCAGGAGGTCATGCTCAACGAGGCCCTCAACGTGGTCGAGGCCATGGAATTCGAGCGGGCCGGGGACATCGTCACCCTCAAGGAGATCCTCGAGGACGGCGAGCGCGCCCTGGTCGTCGGGCACACCGACGAGGAAAGGGTGGTGAGGCTCGCCGAGCCGCTCCTGGACATCACCATCCGCCCCGGCGACGCCCTCCTGCTCGAACCCCGCTCCGGCTACGTCTACGAGGTCGTCCCCAAGAGCGAGGTCGAAGAACTCGTCCTCGAAGAGGTCCCCGACATCGACTACGACAAGATCGGCGGCCTGGGCGACCAGATCGAGCTGATCCGCGACGCCGTCGAGCTCCCGTACCTCTACCCGGACCTCTTCAAGGAACACGAACTGCGGCCCCCGAAGGGCATCCTGCTCTACGGCCCGCCCGGCTGCGGCAAGACGCTCATCGCCAAGGCCGTCGCCAACTCCCTTGCCAAGAAGGTCGCCGAGGTGACCGGCCAGCCCGCCGGGAAGTCCTACTTCCTGAACATCAAGGGCCCCGAACTCCTCAACAAGTACGTCGGCGAGACCGAGCGGCACATCCGCCTCGTCTTCCAGCGTGCCCGGGAGAAGGCGAGCGAGGGCACCCCCGTCATCGTCTTCTTCGACGAGATGGAATCCCTCTTCCGCACCCGCGGATCCGGAGTCAGCTCGGACGTGGAGAACACCATCGTCCCCCAGCTGCTCGCCGAGATCGACGGCGTGGAAGGCCTGGAGAACGTCATCGTCATCGGCGCCTCCAACCGCGAGGACATGATCGACCCGGCCATCCTGCGCCCCGGCCGGCTCGACGTGAAGATCAAGATCGAGCGCCCGGACGCCGAGGCCGCGAAGGACATCTTCGCGAAGTACCTCAAGGCCTCGCTGCCCCTGCACACGGACGACCTGTCCGAACACCAGGGCTCCAAGGACGGCACCGTCCACAGCATGATCCAGACCGTCGTCGAGCAGATGTACGCCGAAACCGAGGAGAACCGCTTCCTCGAGGTCACGTACGCCAACGGCGACAAGGAAGTCCTCTACTTCAAGGACTTCAACTCGGGCGCCATGATCCAGAACATCGTGGACCGTGCGAAGAAGATGGCGATCAAGGCCTTCCTCGAGCACAACCAGAAGGGCCTCCGGGTCTCCCACCTCCTCCAGGCGTGCGTGGACGAGTTCAAGGAGAACGAGGACCTGCCCAACACCACCAACCCGGACGACTGGGCCCGAATCTCCGGAAAGAAGGGAGAGCGGATCGTATTCATCCGCACCCTCGTCACCGGAAAGCAAGGCGCGGACACCGGACGCTCCATCGACACGGTGGCGAACACCGGTCAGTACCTCTGAAGCGGAGCGGCTGCGGATGCCCTCCCCGGGCATCCGCAGCCGACTGCTTTACCCGACCGCTTTACCGGCCGCTTTTCAGCCGGTGAAAGGGCGGATTCAATGACGGAAATGATCTCCCCACGAGCGCGCAGTGGTTCTAGGCTCTTCCGTACCGCCGGACGCGCAGTGCGGGGACGGGCACCGCACAGGCACACGCACCGGAGCACCAGCGGTACTTGAGCGCCGCTCCCGAAGGGGAGCGCCGCCGGGCAAGGAGGGCCGCATGACCGTACGGCGAGTAATGGGGATCGAGACGGAGTACGGGATCTCCGTCCCGGGGCACCCGAACGCCAATGCCATGCTCACCTCGTCCCAGATCGTCAACGCCTACGCGGCGGCGATGCACCGGGCGCGACGCGCCCGCTGGGACTTCGAGGAGGAGAATCCGCTGCGGGACGCCCGCGGCTTCGACCTCGCCCGCGAGGCCGCCGACAACAGCCAGCTGACCGACGAGGACATCGGCCTCGCCAACGTCATCCTCACCAACGGCGCACGGCTCTACGTCGACCACGCGCACCCCGAATACAGCTCGCCGGAGATCACCAACCCGCTCGACGCCGTGCTCTGGGACAAGGCCGGCGAGCGGATCATGGCCGAGGCTGCCGTACGGGCGGCCCAGCTGCCCGGCGCCCAGCCGATCCACCTCTACAAGAACAACACCGACAACAAGGGCGCCTCCTACGGCACGCACGAGAACTACCTGATGAAGCGGGAGACCCCCTTCTCGGAGATCGTGCGCCACCTGACCCCCTTCTTCGTCTCCCGCCAGGTCGTGACCGGCGCCGGCCGCGTCGGCATCGGCCAGGACGGCCGCGAGCACGGCTTCCAGATCAGCCAGCGCGCGGACTACTTCGAGGTCGAGGTCGGCCTGGAGACCACCCTCAAGCGGCCCATCATCAACACCCGGGACGAGCCGCACTCCGACGCCGAGAAGTACCGCCGCCTCCACGTGATCATCGGCGACGCGAACCTCTCCGAGATCTCCACGTACCTGAAACTCGGCACGACCGCACTTGTCCTGTCCATGATCGAAGACGGGTTCATCAACGTCGACCTCGCCGTCGACCAGCCCGTACGCACCCTCCACCAGGTCTCCCACGACCCCGACCTCAAACACCTCATCACGCTGCGCAGCGGCCGGACACTCACCGCGGTGCAACTGCAGATGGAGTACTTCGAGCTGGCCCGCAAGTACGTGGAGGAGCGTTTCGGTTCCGACGCGGACGAGCAGACCAAGGACGTGCTGCTCCGCTGGGAGGACGTGCTGGGCCGGCTGGAGAGCGACCCGATGAGCCTGTCGGGGGAGCTGGACTGGATCGCCAAGCGGGAGATCCTGGAGGGCTACCGGCGCCGGGACGGGCTGGGCTGGGACGCGGCGCGGCTGCACCTGGTGGACCTCCAGTACTCGGACGTCCGGCCCGAGAAGGGCCTCTACAACCGTCTGGTGGCCCGGGGCAAGATGAAGCGCCTGGTGGAGGAGCCGGCCGTCGAGCGGGCCCAGAGCAAGCCCCCGGAGGACACCCGGGCCTACTTCCGCGGCCGCTGCCTGGAGCAGTACGCGGACGACGTGGCCGCGGCCTCCTGGGACTCGGTGATCTTCGACCTTCCCGGCCGGGACTCGCTCCAGCGCGTCCCGACGCTGGAACCCCTGCGGGGGACCCGGAACCACGTCAAGGAGCTCCTGGACCGCTGCCGCACGGCGGAGGACCTGGTGCGGGTGCTTTCGGGGCAGTGAGCGGTGCCATGGGGGCCTGAAAGGGCCCCGGTCCGGGAATCATGTGGAGAACCGGACGTTGTGAAAGTGCGGGGACGAATGTCGGACCATCCTAGTAAGGTCCGACATAGGGTCTGATCTTGAGAGATCCCGAATCCCGGGGTCTCTCGACGTGAGCGTGCGAACCGAGCGGGGTGAGGTAGACATGGCGACCAAGGACACCGGCGGCGGACAGCAGAAGGCGACGCGCTCGACCGAGGAGGTCGAGGAGGCCGCGGTCGAAGAATCGACCGACCTCAAGGAGCGCCAGGAAAAGCTCTCCGACGACGTCGACTCCGTACTTGACGAGATTGACGATGTCTTGGAGGAGAACGCCGAGGATTTCGTGAGGTCGTTCGTCCAAAAGGGTGGCCAGTAGGGCTCGCCGAGGCCATTTAACCTTCGAATCGAAGGTTGGGGGCGGGGGTGGCCGAGGTGGTACCTGAAGGCATGAAGCGTTGCTCGCGATGCAGGCGCGTTCAGTTATGCGAGGCCTTCGCAAGTAATCGCGCAATGCGGGACGGCCTGCAGGCGTATTGCCGTGAATGCCAGGCCGAGCATTACAAGCAGAAGCAAGAGGCGAAGGGGCGGACGGTGCGGGTGAAGGTTCCCGTGCCGTCCGGGCACAAGCGATGTCCCCAGTGTGGGGAGATCAAGCCCCACTCGCAGTGGGAGCGGAACAAGACGAGCTCGGACGGCTGGGCCAGCTACTGCAAAGAGTGCCGAGCCCAACGGAACCGGGCCTCGTACTTCAAGCGCCACTACGGCATCACCGAAGACGAACGTGACGCCATGATCGAGGCTCAAGGCGGGAGCTGCCTGCTCTGTAGGAATGCTCCGGCGGAACATGTGGATCACGATCATCAGACGGGTAAGGTCCGAGGCGTACTGTGCTTCAGCTGTAACGCAGCCCTGGGGCAGTTCAAGGATCGGCCGGACGTCATGAGGCGTGCAGCCGCTTACGTGGAAGGAAACCTGTGGAACCCAACACTCGTAGCACAGGGCGTCTACCGGCAGCCTTCCTGACGCCGGGGTCGTCGTCCTTCATGGACTTCCTGGGCGCGCACTCGCCCGACATGCTGCCCGGCAACCGCAGGCTGCCGGAGGGTGTGGTCGAGGCGCCGCACGGGACGACCATCGTGGCCGCCACCTTCCCCGGCGGGGTCGTCCTCGCCGGTGACCGGCGGGCGACCATGGGGAACATGATCGCGCAGCGGGACATCGAGAAGGTGTTCCCGGCGGACGAGTACTCCGCCGTCGGCATCGCCGGTACGGCCGGCCTGGCCGTGGAGATGGTGAAGCTGTTCCAGCTGGAGCTGGAGCACTTCGAGAAGGTGGAGGGGACGACCCTCTCCCTGGAGGGCAAGGCCAATCGGCTGTCCACCATGATCCGGAGCAATCTGGGCATGGCGATGCAGGGGCTGGCGGTCGTGCCGCTGTTCGCGGGGTACGACGAGGCCAAGGAGAAGGGCCGGATCTTCTCCTACGACGTGACCGGCGGCCGCTCCGAGGAGCACGGCTTCGCCGCCACCGGGTCGGGTTCGATCTTCGCCCGGGGTTCGATGAAGAAGCTCTTCCGTCCCGATCTGACGGAGGAGCAGGCCACCACGCTGGTCGTGCAGGCGCTGTACGACGCGGCCGACGACGACTCGGCGACCGGTGGGCCGGACCTGTACCGCCACATCTATCCGATCGTCACCGTCATCACCGACGAGGGATTCCGCAGGCTGACGGACGCAGAGTCGCAGGAACTCGCCCGTACGGTCACCAACCGTCGTCTCGAGCAGCCCGACGGCCCGCGCGCCGCCCTGCTCTGACCATCCGTCGCCCCGTAGGAGCCCAGAAGAAAGGGACGGACAGCCGGTGTCGACTCCGTTCTATGTGTCACCCCAGCAGGCCATGGCCGACCGGGCGGAATACGCCCGGAAGGGCATCGCCCGCGGTCGCAGCCTTGTCGTGCTGCAGTACGCCGACGGCATCGTGTTCGTCGGTGAGAACCCGTCCCGTGCGCTGCACAAGTTCAGCGAGATCTACGACCGGATCGGCTTCGCGGCCGCCGGCAAGTACAACGAGTACGAGAACCTGCGGATCGGTGGTGTGCGGTACGCGGATCTGCGCGGGTACACCTATGACCGTGACGATGTGACGGCCCGTGGGCTGGCGAACGTGTACGCGCAGACGCTCGGCACGATCTTCTCCAGTGCGGGTGAGAAGCCGTACGAGGTGGAGCTGGTCGTCGCCGAGGTCGGTGCGACGGCGGCGGGGGACCAGATCTACCGGCTGCCGCACGACGGGTCGATCGTGGACGAGCACGGTTCGGTCGCGGTCGGTGGCAATGCCGAGCAGATCAGTACGTTCCTGGACCAGCGTCACCAGGACGGGATGACGTTGTCCGAGGCGTTGAAGCTGGCGGTGCAGGCGCTGTCCAGCCAGGCGAACGGTGCGGACAAGGCGATTCCGGCCGAGCGGCTTGAGGTGGCGGTGCTGGACCGTACGCGGGCGCAGCAGCGCAAGTTCAAGCGGATCCGGGGCCGGCAGCTGTCGCGGTTGCTGGAGGCGGATGTGCCGGCGGCGGCGCAGGCGGATGCCGTATCGAACGACGAGGCGCCGGAGGACGACGCCGAGTAGGCGCTTGATGAGTGGAGCCCCGGTTCGCCGTTTCGGCGGGCCGGGGCTTTGTCGTGTCCGGTTGCGGTCCGGGGCCGCTCAGGGGGTGGGGGCGGGGCCGGTGGAGTCGCGGACGACGAGGCGGACGGGGATGTCGGGGGCGGTCCAGGGGGTGCCTTCGAGGACGGCGAGGAGTGCGGTCATGCCTTGTTCGCCGACGTGTTCGGCGGGGAGGTGGACGGTGGTGAGTTCGGGTTCGACGGCGGTGGCGAGGGCGAGGTCGTCGAAGCCGGTGACGGAGAGGTCCTCGGGGATGCGCAGGCCGAGGCGGCGGGCGGCTTTGCAGGCGCCGGCGGCGAGGATGTCGTCGTCGCAGACGATGGCGGTAGGTCTGTCCTGGGGGGTGGCGAGGGCGGCTTCCGTGGCCGTACGGGCGCCGTCGACGGTGAGGGGGGACCGTACGGTGCGCAGTTCGTTGTCGGGGCCGAGGAGGGCGGCCAGGGCTTCGGCGCGGGTGTCGAAGGTCCAGGAGTCGACGGCGGAGGCGAGGTGGAGGTAGCGGCGGTGGCCGAGGGTGAGGAGGTGTGCGGTGATCTGGCGCATGCCGTCGGCCATGGCGAGGTTGACGTGGGCGGCGGCGGTGCCGGCGGCGGGGTCGCTGTCGAGCATGACGAGGGGGAGGGTGTTGCCGCCGATGGCGTCGAGGGCGTCGGCGGCCATGGAGGAGGCGATGACTCCGTCGAGGGCGGCGCGGGCGGAGGCGAAGGGGTCGCGGGCGGGGCCGGTGCCGTCGGGGGAGGGGTAGAGGACGACGCCGAAGCCGTGTTCGGCGGCGACGCGGGCGGCGCCGGTGTAGACGCGGGCGAAGAATTCGTTGGTGAGGGCGGGGACGACGAGGAGGGCGGTGCGGGTGGAGCCGAGGCGGAGGTTGCGGGCGGCGAGGTTGGGGCGGTAGCCGAGGCGGGTGGCGGTTTCGCGGACGAGGGTGGCGGTGCGTTCGGAGACGCGGCCGGGCCATTTGTCGGCGAGGACGAGGGAGACGGTGGCCTGGGAGACCCCGGCGGCGGTGGCCACGTCGCGGCTGGTGGGTCTCGTCACAGGTGGCTCCTGAAGTGCGAGGTCGGGGGTGGTTTCGGGGGTGGTGGCGGGGTCGGTGGGGTGGACCCGTGGACTGCGGCCATGGTACGTATGACTCGTCACGTTATACGTATTACCCCGGCAGGATCCGGGCAGAAGGGGGCGGACATGGCCGCGGGATACGCGGAGCTGTTGCGGACCCGGCACGCCGCGAGGCTGCTGGTGGGCACGCTCGTGGGGCGGCTGCCGAACGCGACCGCGCCGATCGCGATCGTGCTGTTCACGCGCGCGGAGGGCGGCAGCTACAGCCTCGCGGGGGCCCTCGCCGCCGCGTACGGGGTGGCCAACGCGGTGGGCCAGCCGTTGCTGGGCCGGGCGGTGGACCTGTTCGGGCAGCCGCGGGTGCAGCTGCCGGCGGCCGTGGTCTCGGCGCTGGGCGTGGTGTGGCTGGCGCTGGCGGGTACGGGGTCGGCGGTGGCCGCGTATGCCGCGGTGGTCGTCGCGGGGCTCTTCACGCCGCCCCTGGAGGGCGGGCTGCGGGCCTTGTGGCCGAGCGTCCTGGGGGGCCGTGAGGAGAAGGTGCACGCGGCGTACGCGATGGACGCGGTGGCCCAGGAGGTCATGTTCACGGTCGGTCCGCTGCTGGTGACGCTGTTCGTGGCGCTGTGGTCGCCGGCCGGGGCGCTGCTGGCGCTCAATGCGATCGGGGTGCTGGGTGCGCTGTCGGTGGTGGTGAGCGAGCCTTCGCGCACGTGGCGTTCGGCGCCGCGGGAGGCCCATTGGCTGGGTGCGTTGCGTTCGCGGGGGCTGCTGGCGCTGCTGGGTGCCTTCTTCTTCGTGGGGATGGCGCTGGGTTCGATCACGGTGGCGGGTGTGGCGTACGCGGACGATCACGGGGGCCAGGCGGTGTACGGGTGGCTGATGGCGGCGCTCGGGCTGGGTGCGCTGATCGGCGGGGTGACGTACGGGGCGCGGCAGTGGGCGGGTGCGCCGGAGCGGCGGCTGCGGATGCTGGTGGCGTTGTTGGCGCTGGGCTATCTGCCGCTGATGCTGACTCCGGGGCCGGTGGCGATGACGGGTCTGGCGGCGTTGTCGGGGGTGTTCCTGGCGCCGGCGCTGGCGTGTGCGTTCATCGTGGTGGACCGGCATGCTCCGGCGGGCACGGTGACGGAGGCGTTCTCGTGGCTGGTGACGTTCTTCGGGGTGGGTGCGGCGATCGGTACGGCGTCGGCGGGGCCTGCGGTGGAGCTGGGCGGTACGGCGGCGGGCTTCGGGGTGGCGGGCGTGGCGGGGGTCGCGGCGCTGCTGGTGCTGATGGTCACTCAGCGGGTGCTGGCAACTGCGGGGCCGGGCCGGGCGGTGGCGGGTTCGTCTGACGGGGTGTCGGAGGGTTCGCGTGAGGTGGCGTCGGGGGCCTCTTCGGCGGGGTGATGTGGGGGCGCCACGCGGGTCGGGGGGCCTGTTCGGTGACGGGTCGGCGGGCTCGCTCGGGGGAACTGATCGAAACGGCGCTCCCGAACCCGGTTTCAGAAGAGGGCAGAAGGCGTAATGTTCAGTCATGGACCGCCGCATTTTCGGGCTGGAGAACGAGTACGGCGTCACGTGCACGTTCAGGGGACAGCGCCGACTGTCTCCTGACGAAGTGGCGCGCTACCTCTTCCGCCGTGTTGTGTCATGGGGCCGCAGCAGCAATGTCTTCCTGCGGAACGGCGCCCGTCTGTACCTCGATGTGGGTTCGCATCCGGAATATGCAACTCCCGAATGCGACAACGTGACCGAACTGGTCACCCACGACAAAGCAGGCGAGCGCATTCTCGAAGGACTGCTCGTCGACGCCGAACGCCGCCTGCACGAGGAGGGAATCGCGGGCGACGTCTATCTCTTCAAGAACAACACCGACTCGGCGGGCAACTCGTACGGCTGCCACGAGAACTACCTGGTGGCCCGGCACGGGGAATTCTCCCGCCTGGCGGACATTCTCATTCCGTTCCTTGTCACGCGGCAGCTGATCTGCGGCGCGGGCAAGGTGCTGCAGACGCCCCGGGGCGCGGTCTACTGCGTGAGCCAGCGGGCCGAACACATCTGGGAGGGTGTCAGTTCTGCCACGACCCGTTCGCGGCCGATCATCAACACCCGGGACGAGCCGCACGCGGATGCCGAGCGCTACCGCAGGCTGCACGTCATCGTGGGTGACTCGAACATGTCCGAGACGACCATGCTGCTCAAGGTCGGGGCCACCGACCTGGTGCTGCGCATGATCGAGGCGGGCACGGTGATGCGTGACCTGACCCTGGAGAACCCGATCCGGGCGATCCGTGAGGTGAGCCACGACATCACGGGTCAGCGCAAGGTGCGGCTGGCCAGCGGCCGGGAGGCGTCGGCGCTGGAGATCCAGCGGGAGTACTACGACAAGGCGGTGGACTTCGCGGAGCGCCGGGGGATCCGTACCGGTGTGGTGGACCAGGTGCTGGAGCTGTGGGGTCGCACGCTGGACGCGATCGACGCGGAGGACCTGGACCGGATCGGGACCGAGATCGACTGGGTCATGAAGTACCAGCTGATCGAGCGGTACCGGGCGAAGCACAACATGACGATGTCGAATCCGCGGGTGGCTCAGATAGACCTCGCGTATCACGACATCCACCGTCGGCGCGGGCTGTACTACCTGCTGGAGCGCAAGGGGCAGGCGGCGCGGATCTGCAATGACCTCAAGATCTTCGAGGGCAAGTCGGTGCCCCCGCAGACGACGAGGGCGCGGCTGCGCGGGGACTTCATCCGGCGGGCGCAGGAGCAGCGGCGGGACTTCACGGTCGACTGGGTGCACCTGAAGCTCAATGATCAGGCGCAGCGGACGGTGCTGTGCAAGGACCCGTTCCGGTCGGTGGACGACCGGGTGGAGAAGCTGATCGCCGGCATGTAGGACCGCAATGTGACATCGCACTCCTTACCGGGGCCCCGTACGTCTCTCGTACGGGGCCCTGTGCACGGCTTAGAGTGGCGGGCGACCGCCTTGCCGTCTGAGATCTGAGGAACCCGTGCGCCGACTTGCCGGCCTGCTTGTCGTACCCCTTCTGCTGCTGACGACCGCAGCGTGTGGCGACGACAGCGGCTCCGACTCCGCCCAGATGAAGAACGGGGCGCCCGCGATCACCAAGGGTGCCAAGTTCGGGGAGACGCCCACCCTGTCGAAGGGGAAGGGCGAGCCGCCCAAGGAGCTGAAGGTGGTGACCATCAGCGAGGGCACCGGGCAGGTGCTGAAGAAGAACGACATCGCGCAGGTCAACTACCTCGGCCAGGTGTGGGACGGCGCGGAGCCGTTCGACCAGAGCTTCGGCCGGCCCGCGCCGTTCGACCTGACCATCGGTGCCGGCGGCGTCATCAAGGGCTGGGACCAGGGCCTGGAGGGCCAGAAGGTCGGCAGCCGTGTCGAGCTCGTGATCCCGCCGGACCTCGGTTACGGGGCGCAGGGCTCGGAGCCGAAGATCAAGCCGAACGCCACGCTGGTCTTCGTCGTGGACATCGTCAAGGGCGCCACCGTCCCGGCCTCGGCCACGGGCAAGGAGGTCGCCCAGGACAACAAGGACCTGCCCAAGGTCGGCACGAACACGGACGGCCAGGAGGTCTCCGTGTCCGTCCCGAAGGACACCGCCGAGCCGACGAAGCTGGTCTCGAACTACGTCCTGGAGGGCGACGGCGCGGTGGTCAAGGACACCGACTCCGTCGTGGTGAAGTTCAACGGCAAGACGTGGAAGGACGACAAGACCTTCGAAAGCACGTACACCTCCGGTTCGACGGTCACGTGGCCGCTGAAGGAGCTCTCGGTCGCGGGCCTGAAGGACGGCCTGATCGGCAAGAAGGTCGGCAGCCGCATCCTGCTGGTCATCCCGCCGGACCAGGCGTTCGGTGACAAGGAGCAGGGGACCATCCCGGCCAAGTCGACGCTGGTCTTCAGCCTCGACATCCTCACCGTGATGTAAGACTGTTCCGGTTGACCGTTTCGTACGTATGAGGAGCAGTTCCGTGAGCCAGAAGCTCGAGAAGCCCGAGATCGACTTCCCCGAGGGCGAAGCCCCGAAGGACCTCGTGATCGAGGACATCTGGGAGGGCGACGGCGCCGAGGCCAAGGCCGGTGCCATGGTCTCCGTCCACTACGTGGGTGTGGCCTTCTCCACCGGCGAGGAGTTCGACGCTTCGTGGAACCGCGGTTCCGCGCTGCAGTTCCCGCTCGGTGCCGGCCGCGTCATCGCGGGCTGGGACCAGGGCATCGCGGGCATGAAGGTCGGCGGCCGTCGCAAGCTGACGATCCCGGCGCACCTCGCCTACGGTGACCGCGGCGCGGGCGGTGCCATCGCCCCGGGCGAGACGCTGATCTTCGTCTGTGACCTGATGGCCGCCTGATTCACCGGCAGCCGCTCCGAGGGCCCCCGCCGTGAGGCGGGGGCCCTCGCTTTTGTCCGGGACCGCCGGGGCGGTACGGTCAACGGTCACGAGTGTGTCGAGAACGGGGGAAGGGCGTCGATGGCGATTGCCAAGGCCGAGCGGCTGATGAATCTGGCGCTGTGTCTGCTGGGGACCCGCCGGCCGCTGAGCAAGCGCGAGTTGCGCGGCTCCATCGAGGCCTACATGGAGGCCGGCAACGACGAGTCCTTCAACCGCATGTTCGAGCGGGACAAGGACGATCTGCGCGAACTCGGTCTGGTCATCGAGACGGTGGAGAACCTGGACGGTGAAACCGGTTACTTGGCCCGCCGGGACAGCAACCGGCTGCCTCCCGTCTCGCTGGACGCCGAGGAGGCCGCCGCCCTGGGGCTGGCGGCCAAGGTCTGGCAGCAGGCCCGCCTGGCGGGAGCCGCCAGCGGGGCCCTGCAGAAGCTGCGCGCGGGCGGGATGCCCGAGGCGGGCGACCCGTACGAGGGCCAGCACAGTGCCATCGAGCCGCGCATCCCGGTCCACGAGGCGGCCTTCGAGCCGCTGATGCTGGCCTGCCGGGACCGTCGGCCGGTGGTCTTCGACTACCGCAAGTCCACCGCCGCCCGGCCCGAGACCCGGCAGGTGGAGCCGTGGGCGCTGGAGTGCTGGCGCGGCCACTGGTACCTGGCCGGCTACGACCGTGACCGCGGGGCGGAGCGCGTGTTCCGGCTGTCCCGGATCACCGGCAAGGTCAAGTCCCGGGCCGCCAAGTACACCGCTGACGTCCCGGACGTGGTGACCGTACGGGAGACCGTGGCGAGCTGGGCCGGGGAGAGCGCGGACCGCTCCGCGCTGATCCGGCTGCGCGCCGGGGCGGGCTATCCGCTGCGGGCCAAGGCCACGGCGGTGCGCGAGGGCGCGGACGGCTGGGACGAGCTGGAGATCCCGTACGGGCACGGGCTGGACGCCTGGCTGGTGGAGTTCGGGCCCGACGTCGTCGTGGTCGGGCCCGCCGACCTGCGGGCCGACGTGGTGGACCGGCTGAGGGCCGTCGCCAAGGCCTGAACCGGATCCGCCGCATTCGAGAGACCGCCACCTTCGAGACCGCCGCATGCGCGGCCGCCCCATTCGAAGACGTGCCCTGAGGGGGAGACGTACCAGCATGGCTGCCAACGCCATCGACCAGACCCGCCGGATGCTGTCCCTGGTGACGTACCTGCGCGAGCGCCCGGGGGCGCACGTCGCCGACGTCGCCCGCGCCTTCGGGATCACCGAGGACGAGCTGATCTCGGACCTCGACGTGCTGCCCATGTGCGGGACCAGCTTCCGCGGCGGGGACCTGCTCGACATCGACACCGACGGGGAGCGCATCTGGTGGCGCAACCCCGATGCCTCGGGGGAGTCCACCGCCGAGCCGCTGCGGCTGGCCGCCGACGAGGCGACCGCGCTGCTGGTCGCCGCCCGGGCCGTGGCCACCCTGCCGGGGCTGCGCGAGGGGGACCGGGACGCTCTGCTGCGGGCCACCGCCAAGCTGGAGGCCGCGGCCGGCGAGGTCGCCGGGGCCAGCTCCCGGCTGTCGGTGACCTTCGAATCGGAGGGCGGGGTCTTCGCGGACGTCGACCGGGCCATCGCGGAGCGCCGCCGGCTGTGGCTGCGCTACTACTCGCCCGCGCGGGACGAGCTCACCGAGCGCAAGGTCGACCCGATCCGGCTGTTCGCGGTGGGGCACACGTACATGGAGGGGTGGTGCCACCTCTCCGAGGCCCGGCGCACCTTCCGCCTGGACCGGGTGGCGGAGATCCGGCTGCTGGACGAGCGGGCCGACCCGCCGGCGATCGAGCCGCGCGATCTGTCCGAGGGCCTGGTCCAGCCGGCCGCCGAGGACCCGGAGGTCGTCGTCGAGGTCGGTCCGGGCGGGCGCTGGGTCGCCGAGTACTACCCGCACGACAGCGCGGAGGAGCTGGCCGACGGAGGCCTGCGGATCACGCTGCGCAGTCCGGATCCGGCCTCGCTGCGCCGGCTCGCGCTGCGGCTCGGGCGCGAGGGGCGGATCGTCGCCCCCACAGAGCTGGCGGAGAGCGCGCGGAGCGCCGCTCGAGAAGCACTCGCGGGGTACGGGGAACAGCTCTGAGGGGAGCGCGGCCGATGTCGCCAACGTCCGGGCCCGTCGCCTTCAAGGCCTCCTGCCCCGACTGCCGGGCCCGCTTCGAGCTGGACGCGGGGGCCCTGCGGCTGGCCATCGGCGGCAGCCGACGGGCCACTTTCTACTCCTTCACGTGTCCCGAATGCGGTGCCTCCGTGCGCAAACCTGCTGGTGAGCGCATTGTGGAGCTGCTGACGGGCGGGGGCGTGAGCACCCTGCGCAGCATCTGAGGCGGGCGGTGGCCTAGGCTCGCCCCATGCTGTGGCCGATGTTCGCAATTGCCCTGGGCTTCCTCGGAGTCGCCGTGCTCGCCGTGCTGGCCGTACGGGTCTACGCGGAGGTGCGCAGGCTCTCCACGCAGGTGGAGCGGGCCAGCCGCCGGATCACCGATGCGTCGGGCGATCTGGAGCGGGCGGCCGCGGACCTGGCCAGGGCGGGGCGCGGCGTGCGACCGTAGCGAACGAGACGGGCGTGTGACGGGGGGATTGACAACCGGCCAGGACGCAAGACGGGGGACGCCGGGGGATTGCCGGGCGTTAACCCCCTGGGGTTACGATCCTCGGTAGAGAAAGTCCCAGGCGCCCGTACCGGTGCGCTGTGAACCTCGGAGAAAAGGAAGATTTCTATGGGCAACCTCAGGGGTTGGGAAATCCTCGTCATCGTCGGCGTGATCATCCTGCTGTTCGGCGCCAAGAAGCTTCCTGACATGGCTCGCTCCCTCGGCAAGTCGGCCCGCATCCTCAAGAGCGAGGCCAAGGCCATGAAGAAGGACGGCGAGGGCGAGGACACGTCCACCGCCGCCACGGTCGCGGACCAGTCCGCGCAGCAGGCCGCCGCCCCGCGCACCATCCAGGCCGCGCCCGGTGACGTCACCAGCTCCCGCCCGGTCAGCGAGACGAACCGCGCCGCCCAGGGCTGACGCACGCCGTACGCGCCAGTCATCTGCAACGAGACAAGGGACGTGGGTTGCTCAAGTCTGCCCGCAAGCAGGAGAAGACGGACAAGGACGCCGAAGGGCGGATGCCTCTTGTCGAGCACCTGCGTGAGCTGCGAAACCGTCTGCTGAAGTCGGTCCTGGCGATCCTGGTGATCACCATCATTTCGGCCTTCTTCTACAGGGAGATCATCAACTTCCTGCTGAAGCCGATGCTGGACTCGGTCGGCTGCAGGGACGGGGTGGTGACCCAGCGCAACGGGCACCCTTGCGCCGACATGACCGTGAACGGTCTCATCTCGGCGTTCTCGATCGCCCTGAAGGTCTCGCTGATGTCGGGTGTGGTGCTGTCCGCGCCGGTGTGGCTGTACCAGCTGTGGGCGTTCGCGGCGCCGGGGCTGCACAACCACGAGAAGAAGTACGCGCGGAGTTTCGTCGCGGTCGGTGCGCCGCTGTTCGGCGTGGGCGCGGTGCTCGCGTACAAGATCCTTCCGCAGACCGCGACGATCATGCTGGAGTTCACGCCCGACCACGCGCGCAACCTGCTGCCGGTCGACGACTACCTCGACCTGGTCACCCGCATGGTGATCGTGTTCGGTCTGGCCTTCGAGCTGCCGCTCCTGCTGATCCTCCTGAACTTCACCGGTGTGCTCACCGGCAAGCGGCTCGCCGGCTGGTGGCGGGGCATGGTCCTCGGCATCACGATCTTCGCCGCGTTCGCCACGCCCACGGGTGACCCGCCGACCATGCTCGCGCTGGCCCTGCCCATCGTGGCCCTGTACTTCCTGGCCCTCGGCATCTGTCTGCTCAACGACCGCAGGCGCCGGCGCAACGACCCCGACGCGGGTCTGAGCGACGACGAGGCCGCCGAGCTGGACCTGACCCCGGCGCCGATCGGCGAGCTGGAGTCGGTGCCCGCCCCCGCGGCGCTGCCCGGTCAGGCCGACGGCGGACGCCAGCGGATCAACGGTTACGACGACGCCACCTGACAGGTACGGCCCCGGCTGCCGCCGGGAGGTGCCCCCACCACCCGGGGCGAGTTCTGGGATACATTCCGCCGGGTGAGTTCCGAGGTCACCCTCTTCGTCAATCCCACCGCCGGACGCGGCCGGGGCGCGCACGCCGCGCAGCCGGCCGCTTCCGCGTTGCGGGCGGCCGGCTTCTCCGTACGGACGGTGGTGGGCGCCGACGCCGAGGACGCGCTGGCCCGGCTCACGACCGCGGTCCGCGAGGGCACCGGGGCGGTGGTCGCGGTGGGCGGCGACGGGATGGTCTCCCTGGCGCTGCAGGCCCTGGCGGGGACCCGGGTGCCGCTCGGAGTGGTGGCGGCGGGCACCGGGAACGACTTCGCGCGGGCGATGGGACTGCCCGTACGGGAGCCCGCGCGGGCGGGGCGGATGGCCGCCGAGGCCCTCAAGGAGAGCCGGATCCGGGAGATCGACCTCGGCCGGGTCGGCGCCGGCTGGTTCGGGACCGTGCTGTGCTCCGGTTTCGACTCGCGGGTCAACGACCGGGGCAACCGGATGCGGCTGCCGGCCGGCCGGTTCAAGTACGACCTGGCGATGATCGCGGAGCTGGCCGCCTTCCGGCCGTTCCCGTACCGGATCACCCTGGACGACGGCCCGGTGATCGAGACCGAGGCGACGCTGGTGGCCGTCGGCAACGGCTCCTCCTACGGCGGCGGCATGCGGATCTGCGCGGACGCCGTCCCCGACGACGGGCTCTTCGACGTGACGGTGGTCGGCGACTGCACCCGGGCCACCCTGCTCACGGTGTTTCCGCAGGTCTACAAGGGCAGGCACCTGAGCCACCCGAAGGTGAGCGTCCACCGCGCCCGGAAGATCACCCTGGAGGCGCCGGGCCTGACCGCGTACGCGGACGGCGAGCCGCTCGGGGCGCTGCCGGTGACCGCGGAGTGCGTCCCCGCAGCGGTCCGCCTGCTCACTTAAATGATCGCGACTGTTGTCAGAGCCGGCGGGTAGGCTCGACAGCAAGATGACCGAAGAACTCTCCCCCGCCGAGCGGTACGCCGCTGCCCGGATCCGCGCCGCCGAAGAGGCCACTGCCCTGGCCCCGTTCCGCGAGATGTACGAATTCGAACTGGACCCGTACCAGATCGAGGCCTGCAAGGCCCTGGAGGCGGGCAAGGGCGTCCTCGTCGCCGCCCCGACCGGCTCGGGCAAGACCATCGTCGGCGAGTTCGCCGTGCACCTGGCCCTCCAGCAGGGCCGCAAGTGCTTCTACACGACGCCGATCAAGGCGCTGTCGAACCAGAAGTACGCCGACCTCGTCAAGCGCTACGGCGCCGACAAGGTGGGCCTGCTGACGGGCGACAACAGCGTGAACTCCGAGGCGCCGGTGGTCGTGATGACCACCGAGGTGCTCCGCAACATGCTGTACGCGGGCTCCCAGTCGCTGCGCGGTCTCGGCTACGTCGTGATGGACGAGGTCCACTACCTCTCCGACCGGTTCCGCGGGGCCGTCTGGGAGGAAGTGATCATCCACCTCCCCGCATCGGTGACCCTGGTGTCCCTGTCGGCCACCGTGTCGAACGCCGAGGAGTTCGGCGACTGGCTGGACACCGTCCGCGGGGACACCGAGGTGATCGTCTCCGAGGAGCGGCCCGTCCCGCTGTGGCAGCACGTCATGGCCGGCCGCAAGATCTACGACCTCTTCGAGGAGGAGTCCGACCACGGCGGCCGCGGCTCCGCGCGCCGGGAGGTCAACCCCGACCTGCTGCGCATGGCGCGCGAGGAGAACAGCCGCACGTACAACCCGAAGGACCGGCGGCGCGGCAAGATGGTCCGCGAGGCCGACCGCGAGCGCGAGCGGCGCTCCCGCGGCCGGATCTGGACCCCGTCCCGCCCCGAGGTCATCGCCCGGCTCGACGGCGACGGGCTGCTGCCCGCCATCAACTTCATCTTCAGCCGGGCCGGATGCGAGGCCGCGGTCCAGCAGTGCCTGTACGCGGGCCTGCGGCTCAACGACGAGTCCGCGCGGCTCAGGGTCCGCGAGATCGTCGAGGCGCGGACCGCCTCCATCCCCACCGAGGACCTGCACGTCCTCGGGTACTACGAATGGCTCGAAGGCCTGGAGCGGGGCATCGCCGCCCACCACGCGGGCATGCTGCCCACCTTCAAGGAGGTCGTGGAGGAGCTGTTCGTCCGCGGTCTGGTGAAGGCCGTCTTCGCCACCGAGACCCTGGCGCTGGGCATCAACATGCCCGCGCGCACGGTGATCCTGGAGAAGCTGGTCAAGTGGAACGGCGAGCAGCACGCCGACATCACCCCCGGCGAGTACACGCAGCTGACCGGCCGGGCCGGGCGGCGCGGCATCGACGTCGAGGGCCACGCGGTGGTGCTGTGGCAGCGGGGCATGGACCCGGCGGGCCTCGCCGGCCTCGCGGGTACCCGTACGTATCCGCTGCGTTCCAGCTTCAAGCCCTCGTACAACATGGCCGTGAACCTGGTCAGCCAGTTCGGGCGGCACCGCTCGCGCGAGCTGCTGGAGACCTCCTTCGCGCAGTTCCAGGCCGACCGCTCGGTCGTCGGGATCTCCCGTCAGGTGCAGCGCAACGAGGAGGGCCTGGAGGGCTACCAGGAGGGCATGACCTGCCACCTGGGGAACTTCGAGGAGTACGCGCAGCTGCGCCGCGACCTGAAGGACCGTGAGACGGACCTGGCCAAGCAGGGCGCCGCCCAGCGCCGGGTGCAGGCGGCCGGTTCGCTGGAGAAACTCAAGCCGGGCGACATCATCCACGTGCCGACGGGCAAGTTCGCCGGGCTCGCGCTGGTCCTGGACCCGGGCGTGCCGGCCGGGCGGGTCCACGGGCACCGCGGGTCCGAGTACGCGGAGGGCCCGCGCCCGCTGGTGCTCACCGCCGAGCGGCAGGTCAAGCGGCTCGCCGCGATCGACTTCCCGGTCCCGGTGGAGGCACTGGACCGGATGCGGATCCCCAAGACCTTCAACGCGCGGTCGCCGCAGTCCCGTCGGGACCTGGCCTCGCAGCTGCGGAGCAAGGCCGGGCACATCACGCCGGAGCGGCGTGCGCGCGGCCGGGCCGCCGCGGCCGACGACCGTGAGATCGCCCGGCTGCGGTCCGAGCTGCGGGCGCACCCCTGCCACGGCTGCGACGAGCGCGAGGACCACGCCCGCTGGGCGGAGCGCTACCACCGGCTCAAGCGGGACACGCAGCAGTTGGAGCGGCGGATCGAGGGCCGGACGAACACCATCGCCCGCACCTTCGACCGGATCCACGCGCTGCTGACCGAGCTGGACTACCTGCGCGAGGACGAGGTCACCGTGCACGGCAAGCGGCTCGCCCGACTGTACGGGGAGCTCGACCTGCTGGCCTCCGAGTGCCTGCGGGCCAAGGTGTGGGAGGGCCTCAGCCCGGCCGAACTGGCCGCCTGCGTCTCGGCGCTGGTCTTCGAGGCGCGCCAATCCGACGACGCGGTCGCGCCGAAGGTGCCCGGCGGCGCGGCGAAGGAGGCGCTGGGCGAGATGGTCCGCATCTGGGGCCGGCTCGACGCGCTGGAGGAGGAGCACCGCATCAACCAGGCGGAGGGCGTGGGCCAGCGCGAGCCGGACCTCGGCTTCGCGTGGGCGGCGTACCAGTGGGCCTCCGACAAGAGCCTGGACGAGGTGCTGCGCGAGGCGGAGATGCCGGCCGGCGACTTCGTGCGCTGGTGCAAGCAGGTCATCGACGTGCTCGGGCAGATCGCGGCGGCGGCCCCCTCGGCCTCCGGCGAGAGCGGGAGCACGTTGGCGCGCAACGCCCGCAAGGCCGTGGACGCGCTGCTGCGGGGCGTAGTGGCCTACAGCTCGGTCGGCTAGCCGGTTTTGGGGCTTCCTCCGAGAGCGGGGTCGGCTTGATCTGATCTCTTGCCATGATCGATCCGTCGTGCCCTGTGCGACGATCGGGTTCATGAGTGGGGGAGCAGACGAGGGCCCGAGACGGGTCGGTCGGCCACGCGCCGAGCGGCTGAGACCGGAGAGCGGCCGGCCGCCGCGCGAGGAACTCCTCTGCGCGGCGGCCGAGTTGTTCACCGCCCAGGGGTACGCGGCGACCACCACGCGGGCGGTCGCCGGGCGGGCCGGAATGCGCCAGGCCACGATGTACCACTACTTCGGCGGCAAGGAGGAACTCCTCGCCGAACTGCTGGAGTCCACCGTCGCGCCCTCCCTGGTCCTGGCCCGCCGGCTGCTCGCCGAAGCCGGCCGGCCCGCCGCGCGCCGGCTGTGGGAGCTGTGCCGCTCCGACGTGCTCCTGCTGTGCGGGGGCCCGTACAACCTGGGGGCGCTCTACCTGCTGCCCGAGGTGGGCGGCGCGCGCTTCGCGCAGTTCCGCCGGATGCGCGCGGAACTCAAGCACGCCTACCGGGTGTTGCTCGACGGGACGTGCGCGGGCGCCGAACTGGCCGGGGACGGTGCGGGGCTGACGCTCCGCAACGACCTGGTCTTCGGACTGATCGAGGGCGTCATGCTGATCCACCGGGCCGATCCGGCGCGGCCGGTGACGGCCTTCGCGGAGGCCACCGCCGACGCGGCGCTGCGGATCGCGGGGGTCCGCCTTCCCCGGGGCCAGGGGGACGAGGCTTAGGGTCCGGCCTCCCAGGCCGGGCGGTCGTCCCAGGCCTGGAGGGTGCGGCCGCTCTCGAAGCGGTGGACGGTCCCGGTGACCGGATCGGTGAACTCCAGGAGCCGGGCCAGCAGCTGCAGGGGCCGGCGGTAGTCGTCCGGGGCCGGATCGGTCACCTCCGGATACACCGGATCACCCAGGATGGGCAGGCCCAGGCCGTTCATGTGCACGCGCAGCTGATGGGTGCGTCCGGTGCGCGGGGTCAGCCGGTAGCGGCCCAGGTCCCCGCAGGTGCCGATCAGTTCGATCAGGCTCTCGGCATTGGGCTCGGCGCCGGGCACCTCGGTCGCCGCGATCACCCCGCGGGCCTTCTCGATCCGGCTGCGGACCGTGCGCGGCAGGGCGAGCGCCGGGTCGTGGACCGCCAGGGCCTCGTACTCCTTGTGGACCTCGCGCCGCTGGAAGAGGAGCTGGTACGCACCGCGGTCCTCGGGCCGGATGCTGAACATCACCAGGCCGGCCGTCAGCCGGTCCAGGCGGTGCGCCGGGCTGAGCGCGGGCAGGTCCAGCTCCTCGCGGAGCCGGGCCAGGGCGGTCTCGGTGATGTGGCTGCCGCGCGGGGTCGTCGCCAGGAAGTGCGGCTTGTCCACGACCAGCAGGTGCGGGTCCCGGTGGACGACGCGGACCGCGAACGGCACCGGGGGCTCGGGCTCCATGTCCCGGTGGAACCACAGGTAGCCGCCCGGCTCGTACGGGTCCCGGGCGTGCAGGACGCGCCCGCCGGGGCCGAGCACCCGGCCGGCGGCCAGCAGGCGCGCGATGGAATCGGCGCCGCGGGTGCCGGCGTAGCGGTCGGTGAGGTAGCCGCCGAGGTCCGGCCACATTCCGTCCGGGTCGGGCGGCAGCCGCAGCCGGACCGGGTCGATGCCGGCCCGCTGGGGGAGGGGCGAGGGGGGTGCCTGGGCTCTGCGTCTCATCGGGGGACAGGCTATGCGGCTACCGCTGGGTGAAGGTGCCCAGGTGCTCGGCGTCGAGGTACTCGACGCGGAGCGTGCCGTCGGCGAAGAACACCCCGGTGCGGCCGACCGCGTTCTCGCCCGCGGTCACGAAGCTGAAGGTGTCGCCGTCGTAGTGGGTGAGCGGGAAGCGCAGCGGCTTCGGGCCCAGCGCCAGGGTGAGCGCGCCGTCGTCGGCCGCGGTCACGGTCGCCTTGCCGTAGTAGGGGTTGTCGTAGGTGCCGGTGTACGCGGCGCTGTCCCGGGCGGGCTTCGCACCGGCGGGCGGGTGGGCGTAGTCGGTGGTGGAGGCGTCCTGCGGGGCGAGCGCGGTGGCGTAGGCCGACGCGGCCAGCGCGAGCCAGTCGGTGCTGACCTTGCCGTGCTCCGCGTAGTCGAAGAAGTCCAGGGCCACGGCGTCGGGGAGGCCGACGGGGGCCCCGTTGGTCAGGACGACGATGCCGAGCTGCTCCAGGGGGAGCATGGTGACGTTGGTGTTGGCGCCGAGGTCGAAGGCGCCGGAGTGGCTCAGGCGCAGGCGGCCCGCACTGTCGTAGCTCACGTTCCAGCCGAGCCCGTAGAAGCTGGTGGTGCCGACGGCGTTGGCCGGCTGCGACACGATCTCGGGCAGGTGGGTGCGGGCGAGGGTGTCGGCGGGGACGATCCGCTTCCCGTCGAGGGTGCCGCCGGCCAGTTGCAGGCGCAGCCAGCGGGCCATGTCGGTGGCGGTGGAGCTGACGCCGCCGGCCGGGGCCTGGGCGTCCGGGTCGCGGACGAAGCGGGGGCTCCAGGTGCCGTTCGGGTTCTTGACGTGGGTCGAGGCGTGGTCCGGGGCGTTGACGAAGTCGTCGAACCCGGTGCTCGTACGGGTCATGCCGGCGGGCTTGAACAGGGTGTCCGCGCTGAGCTTCTGCCAGCTGGTGCCCTTGGCGCGGGCCACGGCCTCGGCGGCCGCGGTGAACCCGAAGTTGGTGTAGGCGTAGCTCGCGCGGAACGGGGAGAGGGGTTCGAGGCGCAGGTGGTCGAGGATGTACGCCTGGTCGTAGCCGAGGTCTTCGAGGAGGTCGCCGGCGTGATCGGGCAGGCCGCTGCGGTGGGAGAACAGGTCGGCGGTGGTCACGTGGTCGGTGACCCAGGGGTCCTTGAGGGAGAACCCCGGGAGGGTGGTGCGGCGGTCCCACTCGGCGGGGTCGGTGAGGGTGCCGGCCACGACCGTGGAGGAGACGGGCTTGGAGAGGGACGCGATCTGGAAGACGGTGTCGGGGCCGACCTTGGCGCTCTCGCCGGTCCTGCGCAGCCCGTAGCCCTTGATGTGGACGACCTTGTCGTCGTGGACGACGGCCACGGACACGCCGGGGACGCCGGTGCGGCGCATCATGTCCGCGACGGTCTGGTCGAGGCGGGCGACGGCCTTGTCGACTGCGTCGTCGCTGATCAGGGGGCGGGGTGGGGGTGGGGGGCTGGGCGCGGCCGTGGCCGCCGCGGCGGTGAGGAGGGTTGCGGCGGCGGCTGCCCCCAGTGCGTGGAGCGTACGCATGGCGCCATTGTCCTGCCGGACGGGTGGGGGCGCGCGGGCTGGCTCCTGCCGCTTGGCTCCCGCCGGGGGTGCGGGTGCGTGGCCGCGGGTGCGTGCGCGGGTGCGGCGCCGCTGCTGGGGCTCCGCCCCAGACCCCGCGCCTCAAACGCCGGCGGGGCTGAAAGAGCGCCTCAAACGCCGGCGGGGCTGGGGTGGCGCGGCGGGGCTGGGGTGGTGGGGTGAGGCTGCGGGGTCGGGGCTTTGGCCCGGACCCCGGGCATCAGGCGTCGGCAGGAGGAAGGTTACGCCGCTGCGGCGTGGTCCTGTTCGGCTTCGATCGTGGCGTTCCAGTCGCGCTTGATCGCGCGCCAGCCCTCGTCCGTTTCGCCCAGGCGCCAGTAGCCCGAGATCGAGAGGCGTTCGCGGGGGATGCCGCGTTCGAGGCGGAGGTGGCGGCGGAGGTCCTTGACGAAGCCGGCCTCGCCGTGGACGAAGGCGTGGACGTCCGTGGAGGGGAACTCCAGGCCGGTGACCGCCTCCACCAGGGCCTCGCCGATCGGGCGGCCGGCGCGGTGGAGCCAGACCGGGACGACGCCGTCGGGGGTGGCGACCTTCAGCTCGTCCTCCGGGCCCTCGATCTCCACGAAGGCGTGGACCCGGGCGCCCACCGGCATCCGCTCCATCGCGGCGGCGATCGCCGGCAGCGCGCTCTCGTCGCCGACCAGGAGGTGCCAGGAGGCCGTCGGGTCCGGGGCGTAGGAGCCGCCGGGGCCGAGGAAGCGCACGCGCTCGCCCGGCTGCACCCGCGCCGCCCAGGGGCCGGCCACGCCCTCGTCGCCGTGGACGACGAAGTCGAGGGTCAGCTCCAGGTGCGCGGGGTCCCAGCTCCGTACCGTGTACGCGCGCTGGCGCGGCCACTGCGCCCGCGGGAAGTGCGCGCGGATCTGCTCCAGGTCCCAGGGCTCGGGATAGACGACGCCTGTCGGGGGGAACAGGATCTTGACGTAGTGGTCGGTGTACTCGCCCGCGCCGAATTCGGCCAGGCCCTCACCGCCCAGCACGAGCCGCACCATGTGCGGCGAGAGCCGCTCGGTGCGTACGACGACGGCGGTGCCGACGGTGCGGGCGCGTCCTTCTGCCACGGTGTCTCCCCTGACTCCCCTGAAACTTAGCCTTACCTAAGTTAGCACCTCAGCGGAGCAGTGCGCTGCTCAGTCGGGAGACTGCTCCACCGAGACCCCACCGATGGGCTAGTGCCTCGACCAGTTCGGGCCGTGCGGGAGCCGTCGGAAGGGCCGGATCGAACGGCGGCAGCGGCACGTCCGAGGCCACCTGGACCACCTTCGGGGCCACGGCCAGATACGGTCGGGACTCGTCCAGCCGCTTGCGCTGAGTGGGGGTCAGCTTCGACTTCGGATCGTCGACCGCCGCGATGATTCCGGCCAGGCTGCCGTACGCGTCGAGGAGCTTGGCCGCCGTCTTCTCGCCGATGCCGGGGACGCCCGGCAGGCCGTCGCTCGGGTCCCCGCGCAGCAGCGCCAGGTCGGCGTAGCCGGGGCCGTCGACCCCGTACTTCCCCCGCAGCCAGGCCTCGTCGGTGACCTGGAGGGTGCCGACGCCCTTCAGGGGGTACAGGACCCGGCGTTGCCGGGCGTCGTCCACCAGCTGGTAGAGGTCGCGGTCGCCCGTGACGATGTCCACCGGGCCACTGGCGCGGGCCGTCAGCGTGCCGATCACGTCGTCCGCCTCGTATCCGGCGACGCCCACCCGGGCGATGCCGAAGGCGTCCAGCGCCGCCTCGATGATGGGCACCTGGGGGGCGAGGGTGTCCGGGGTCTCCTCGACGTCGGGTCCGGTCTCGGTCTCCTCGGCGACCCGGTGCGCCTTGTAGGAGGGGATCAGCTCCACCCGCCAGTGCGGCCGCCAGTCGGCGTCCATGCACGCCACCAGATCGTCCGGCCGGTGGTCCTGCACGAGCCGGCCGATGAAGTCGAGCAGCCCGCGCACCGCGTTGACCGGCGTGCCGTCGGGGGCCTTCACGGAGTCCGGCACGCCGAAGTAGGCGCGGTAGTAGAGGGAGGCGGTGTCCAGGAGCATCAGGCGTCGTGTCGTCACGGAGACGATGATGCCGCAACGCTTCGGCACGGACCGTGAGCGGTCGGGTACGGGAAGAGCCGTGCACGCGAAACCGGGGGCGGTTGCTGCGTAAGGTGCTTACAGCACACCGATGTGCGACGGACATGGGGAGGGCAGCCCCGACATGAACGACAGGGACGGCACCGACGGTACGGACGGTACGGACGGCCTGAGCGACAAGCTGACCGACAGGGACGAGAAGAGCAAGGACAAGGACGGCAAGGAGCCGCTGCGCGTGGGAGTGGCGGTGCGCAAGCGGCGCCGCGCGCTGCACCTCACGCTGGCCGCCGTGTCGGCGCGCAGCGGTCTGTCGGTGCCCTTCCTGAGCCAGATAGAGAACGAGCGGGCCCGGCCCAGCATGCGGTCCCTGGAGCGGGTCGCGGACGCGCTGGAGACCACGGCCGTCGAGCTGCTGGCCGCCTCCGACACCGCGCGCACGGTGGACCTCGTACGGGCCGGCGACGAGTCCGGGCTGGGTCCGGTGCAGGGCGTACGGCCCCTCGTGCGCGGGCACCACCAGCTGCACGCGCTGGAGTTCACCGGGGACCAGGACGCCGGGCGCGAGTACCAGCACCGCAACGACGAACTGATGTACGTGGTCGAGGGTGCCTGCCAGGTCGAGGCGGAGGGGCGGGCGTACCGGCTGGAGAGCGGGGACGCGCTGTTCCTGTCGGGGGGCGTGCGCCACCGCTGGCGGGCCGTCACCGAGGACACCCGGCTCCTGGTGGTCGCGGTGGGCGAGCACATCCACGCCACCTCCGAGCCGCCCTCGCCCGAGCACTGAGCCGGTGCGCGTCGTCTCGCTGGTGCCCTCGCTGACGGAGGCGGTGGCGGTGAGTGCCCCCGGCCTGCTGGCCGGGGTCACGGACTGGTGCACGCACCCCGCCGACCTCGGGGACGCGGTGCGGATCGGGGGGACGAAGGACCCCGACGTACGGAGGATCGCGGAGCTGCGCCCCGACCTGGTCATCGCCAACGAGGAGGAGAACCGGGCCCCGGACCTCGCGGCCCTGCGGGCGGCCGGGCTGGAGGTGCTGGTCACCGAGGTACGGGACCTCCCGCAGGCGCTGCGGGAGCTGGACCGGGTGCTGGTGCGGGCGCTGGGGCTGAAGAGGCCGGGGTGGCTGGCGGACGCGGAGCGTGCGTGGGCCCGGGCGGAGCCGGTCGGCGCGCTCACCGCTTTCGTGCCGATCTGGCGGCGGCCGTGGATGGTGCTGGGCCGGGACACCTTCGCCGGGGACCTGCTGGCGCGGCTGGGCGTCCGCAACGTGTACGCCGGGCACCCGGAGCGCTATCCGCGGGTTCCGGTGGAGGAGCTCGCGGCGGCCGGCTGCGATCTGGTGGTGCTCCCGGACGAGCCGTACCGCTTCACGGCCGAGGACGGCCCGGAGGCCTTCCCCGGCCTGCCGGCCGCCCTGCTCAGCGGCCGCCACCTCACCTGGTACGGGCCTTCGCTCGCCGAGGCCCCGGCCGTACTGGCCGGGGCCCTGCGGGCGGCGCGCTGACGGGGATTTCGTACCCTGCGGGGATGCGTACCGGAAGAACGTTTGCCCTGGTCACCGGAGCGGCGCTGCTCGCGGCAGCCTGCGCCGCGCCCGCCTCGTCCCCCTCGGCCGCCCCGTCGACGGCGGCGCCGTCGACGCCGTCGGCCCAGGCCCCGTCCGCCCCGGGCCCGTCCGCCCCGGCGGGGGCCGGGCGGCTCGATGGCGGCGAACTCCAGGCCCGGTGGTGGAACTGGGCCGCTTCCAGCCCCGCGCGTTCCAATCCCGTGAAGGACCCGGACGGTACCTTCTGCGCCGAGAACCAGCCCGGCGACGTCTGGTTCCTCGCCGGCAGCTTCGGCGAGAAGAGGCAGCGCACCTGCTCGGTGCCCGCCGGGCGGCCGGTGGCCTTTCCCCTGGTCAACCTGGTCGCCGACGCAACCGACTGCGCGAGCTGGATGAAGGGGGCGAAGGGCGCCGCGGTGCTGGACGGCAGGCCCTTGACGGTGGAGCGGTACGAGGGCTCCGAGATCCGGCTGAAGGGCGTCGAGGGGAATCCGGTGACGACCGGGGCGGGCAGCTTCGGCGGACTGGCCTGCGGCCTGTGGGTGCAGATCGACCCGCTGTCGCCCGGCGCCCACACCCTGCGGATCGAGGGCTCGTCCGGCTCCTTCGAGCTTTCCGTGGGGTACGAGCTCCAGGTCGGCTAGCCGGCGAGCAGGCGGCCGGTGAACAGGCCGCGCAGGGTGTGGGCGGCGGCGGCCAGCCAGGCGGTCACCAGGGCCAGGAACAGCGCGGTGGCGAGCCAGGCGAAGGCGGTCAGGCCCGTGTGGTGGGCCAGGCCGGTGGCGCCGGTGACGCAGGTGCCGAGGGGGAAGGTCAGGGCCCACCAGGTCATCGCGAAGCCCATGCCGCCCCGGGCGGCGCGGACCAGCATGGCCGCGGCGAGGGCCAGCCACATCAGCGCGAATCCCATCACGGGGACCCCGTAGACGACGGCGAAGGCGCTCAGCGCTCCGGCGTAGGGGGCGCCGATCGACTGGTGGGCGACGTCGGCGAGCTGGTTCACGGCGGTGGTGGACTGGCCGAGGGGGCCCAGGACCAGGAAGAGGGTGGGGGTCAGGGCCAGGGGGAGGGGGCCGCCGACGATCAGCCGGCCGAAGATCAGGGGGAGCATCAGCAGGATGGCGAGCAGGCTCATGCCGAACATGGCGTAGCAGGCGAGCAGCAGGGCCTCGCGGGGCTGGCCGGCGGGCAGGTGGGGGATCAGCAGGGGGCCGAGGGCCGCGGAGACCATCGGGGCGACCAGGGGGAGCAGCCAGACGGGGGTGGCCTGGCGGGGCTCGACCTTGTGGCGCACCACCATCAGGTAGGGCACGACCACGGCCATGACCAGGCCGATCGCGGTGCCGACCGTGAAGAGGACGGCGTCCACGGCGACGGCCGCGCCGGTCCCGATGAGGTCCTTGCCGACGATGAGGGTGCCGCCGCCGACGGCCAGCAGGGCCATGGACAGACAGCCGTAGAAGGGGGCGACGGCGGGGTCGAGGAGGTGGGCGCGGGCCTGGTCGCGGTGGTGGATCCAGTGGCCGGCGCGGGCGGTGAGCAGGACGGCGAGGACGGCGGCGGACAGCGCCCAGACGAGCTGGCAGGCCACGCGCTGGCCGGGCAGCTGGTACGGGAGGGTCGCGCCGGCGTTGGCGATGATCGCCGTGCCCATGACGGACGCGTACCAGTTGGGGCCGAGGTGCCGCAGCGCGGGGGCCTTGTGGGCCCGGACTGCGGGGGTGATGTGGGTGCGGGGTCGCACGAGGGTGGTGGCCATGGACCCAGCCTCGCGCCGGGGCGGACAGGGCGGCAGAGACCATCCCTCTATGAGGTCATAAACTGATGTTATGGGTAACGAGGAGTGGGTTCCGCTGGCGCACCGGGTGCCGGACCTGGGCGCGATGGAACTGCTGCTCGCGGTCGCGCGGGTCGGCAGCCTGAGCGGCGCCGCCCGGCGGCTGGGCATCACCCAGCCCGCGGCGAGCAGCCGGATCCGGGCGATGGAGACGCGGCTCGGCGTGGCCCTGGTGGACCGCTCGCCGCGGGGGTCGACGCTGACGGCCGAGGGCGCGCTCGTCACGGACTGGGCCCGGCGGGTGGTGGAGGCGGCGGAGGCCTTCGACGCGGGGGCGCAGGCGCTGCGGGGCCGGCGGGACTCGCGGCTGCGGGTGGCGGCCAGCATGACGATCGCGGAGTACCTGCTGCCGGGGTGGCTGATCGCGCTGCGCGGGGAACGGCCCGACACGGCGGTGTCCCTGCACGCCGGGAACTCGGCGGTCGTCGCCGAACGGGTCCTCACGCACGAGGCCGACCTCGGTTTCGTGGAGGGGCTGACGGTGCCGGAGGGGCTGGACTCGGCGGTGATCGCGCAGGACCGGCTGGTGGTGGCGGTGGCGCCGGGGCACGCGTGGGCGCGGCGCTCGCGGGGGGTCGAGGCGGCGGAACTGGCCGCGATGCCGCTGATCCTGCGGGAGCGGGGGTCGGGGACGCGGCAGGTACTGGACGCGGCGCTGGCCGGGTGCGGCGGGCTGGCGGCGCCGCTGCTGGAACTGGCCTCGACCACCGCGGTGAAGGCGGCGGCGCTGGGCGGTGCGGGGCCGTGCGTCCTGTCGGAGCTGGCGGTGGGGGACGAGCTGGCGGCGCGGCGGCTGGTGGAGGTGCCGGTGTCGGGGGCGGGGCTGGGCCGGGCCCTGCGGGCGGTCTGGCCGGCCGGTTCCCGCCCGGCGGGCCCGGCGCGCGATCTGCTGTCGCTGACCCGCCGCCTTTCCCCGCCGGGGGCCGCCGGCTGAGGCGCGGCTTGAAGACCGGGGCTCCGCCCCGGACCCCGCGCCTCAAACGCCGGCGGGGCCGGAATTTGTCAGGACACCGGTACCGCGCTGCGGATCGTGGCCGCTTCGATCAGGGACGACATCACGCGGGTGTCCTTGTCCCGTTCCGGGTGCCATTGGACGCCCAGGATCCAGCGGTCGGGGTCGGGGACCTCGATCGCCTCCACCGTGCCGTCCAGCGCGTGGGCCGAGACGACCAGGCCGCGGCCCAGGCGGTCCACGGCCTGGTGGTGGTAGGTCGGGACCTGCGCCTCCTCCGGGACCAGCTCCGCGTACCGGGTGCCCGGGACCGGGCGGACCGGGTGCCAGGACGTGCCGCCGGGGGCGTCGACGTGGCCGTCGATGTGCTGGATCAGCGTGCCGCCCAGGGCCACGTTCAGCGCCTGCATGCCCCGGCAGATGCCGAGCAGGGGCGTGTCGGAGTCGAGTGCGGCGGCGATCAGGGCCAGTTCCCAGCGGTCGCGGACCGTCGCCGGGGCGCCCGTACGGGGGTCGCGCGCGGCGCCGTAGTGGACCGGGTCCACGTCCGGGCCGCCCGCGACCACCAGGCCGTCCACCCGGCTCAGCACCTCCGCCGCCGACCCGGGTTCGTCCGGCGGGAGCAGCACGGCCGCGCCGCCCGCCGCCTGGACGAGTTCGTAGTACCCGGTCGGTACGAGGGACGTCGGGAGGTCCCACACGCCGTAGCGGGTGGATTCCTCGACGTAGGTGGTGATGCCGATGAGCGGCCTGGGCACGTTCGTTACCTCCGGCAGGGAGCGGTGGGGCAGGGCAGGGACAGGGTTTCAGTCACGGCTCAGTTCCGCCTCGGCTTCCGCCAGAGCCGCGAACTCCTCCTCGGGGGCCGAGGCCACGAGGTGGTGCCGACTGTAGATCGCGAAGTAGGCGAGGGCGACGGCGTACACGGCCAGGGCGATGAACGCGGCGTCCTTGTCCACCAGGAAGGTGGCGACCAGGGCCGACAGGGCGAGTGCGAAGGCCACCGAGGAGGTCAGGATCCCGCCCGGGGTGCGGTACGGGCGCTCCAGGTCCGGCTCCCGGCGGCGCAGCACGATGTGGGAGAGGGCCATCAGGGCGTAGGAGATGGTGGCGCCGAACACCGCGATGTTCAGCATCCGCGCGCCGTTCCCGGTGGCGGCGGCCAGGGCGAAGCCGATCGCGCCGGGGATGACGAGGCCGAGGTACGGGGCCTTGCGCTTCGAGGTGAGCGAGAGGAAGCGGGGCAGGTAGCCGGCGCGCGAGAGGGCGAAGAGCTGGCGCGAGCCCGCGTAGATGAGGGAGAAGAAGGAGGCCACGAGGCCGGCCAGGCCCGCGTAGTTCACGAAGCGACTGAGTGCGGTCGGGCCGTCGTCCCCCTCCAGGGCGACGACGAGCGGGTTGCCGGCCGCCTTGACGGCGTCGGCGCCCTGGGCGCCGGTCGCGGCGAAGAAGGTGATCAGCGCGAGCAGGGCGAGGATGCCCATGGAGATGGCGAGCGCCTTCGGCATGGAGCGGACCGGGTCCTTCGCCTCCTCGGCCGCCAGCGGTACGCCCTCGACGCCGAGGAAGAACCACATGCCGAAGGGGAACGCTGCCCAGATGCCCAGGAGCCCCATCGGCAGCCAGGAGTTCGAGCCGAAGGCGTCGGCGTCGACCGGGATGTCGTTGAGGCCGTCGGCGCTGAACTCGGTGAAGGCGCCAACGGCGAAGATGAGCAGTGCGGCGACGGCGATCGCGGTCACGACGAGGCTGAAGCGGAGCGCTTCGCCCACGCCCCAGAGGTGGACGCCGATGAAGATCACGAAGCAGCCGAGGTAGACCGGCCAGCTGGAGGTGAGGCCGAACAGGCCGAGGGATTCGACGTAGTCGCCGATGAAGATGACGATCGCGGCCGGGGCCAGGATGTACTCGATGAGGATGGCGGTGCCGGTGAGGAAGCCGCCCCAGGGGCCCAGCGCGCGGCGGGCGAAACCGTAGCCGCCGCCCGCGGTCGGCAGGATGGTGGACAGCTCCGCGAGGGAGAAGACCAGACAGGCGTACATCGCGCCCATGAGGACGGTGGCGATGGCGAGACCGCCGAAGCCGCCCTTGTCGAGGCCGACGTTCCAGCCGGAGAAGTCGCCGGAGACGACGTAGGCGACGCCGAGACCGGTCAGGAGCAGCCAGCCGGCGCTGCCGCGGCGCAGAGTTCGGCGCTCCAGATAGTCGTCCGCGCCTGGGTCGCCGCCCTCGGCGGACTTGGTGGGTGCGGGTACGGCTGCCAGCCGTGCCTCGATGTCGTCGGCCATCGTGCGCTCCTGCCTCAGGGCAATGGTTGTGGGGCGTACCTTTGCTCTTGTGGAGTGGAGAGCGCAAGACCTCTGCGTTAAACAGAAGTTACGAAACCCTCCCCGGCCCCTCGTTCCGGTTCCGCTCCCGGCCCCCTTTCCGGCCCGCTCCCGGCCCCCTTCCGGTTCCGCTCAGGCCAGGAAGCCCCGCAGCAGCGCCGCCGTGCCGCAGCAGTGCTCGCGCATCGTCTCGCGCGCCCCGGCCGCGTCCCGTGCCAGCACCGATTCCACCAGTGCGGTGTGCTGCTGCTGCGAGTGCTCCAGGTTGCGCACGAGCAGCGGGATGCAGTCCAGCAGGTCGTTGACGGTGGCGCGGACGGCCGCGTACTGGGCCGTGAGGGTGGCGGATCCGGCGAGCTCGCACAGGGTGAGGTGGAAGAGCGTGTCCTGGCGGCGGTAGTCGGCGAGCGGGGCGTCGTGCGTGGCCGCGAGTGCGGCGAGCAGCCGTTCGGCGCCCTCCTCGGTCAGCCCCTGGGAGGCGCACAGCCCGGCCGCCCCCACCTCCAGCACCTCGCGGAACCGCAGCGCGTCCTCGATGTCCACCCCCGCGACGCGCCGGCGCAGCTCCTCCTCGGCGCCGCCCGCCGGGGTGTCGGGGCGGGGCAGCACGAACGTTCCGCCGTACCGCCCGCGCCGGGCCTCCACCAGGCCCTGGTCCTGCAGTACCTTCAGCACCTCGCGCAGGGTGACCCGGCTGATACCCATCCGCTCCGCCAGTTCGCGCTCGGGCGGCAGCCGTTCGCCGCCCGGCACGAGGCCCAGCCGGACCACCTGGAGGATCTGCTCCAGCGCCTCCTCGAACCCGTTGCCCGCCCGCACCTGCCGCAGCACGGGATTCAGCCGCGCGATCGCGTCGCCTTCACTCGCCGTATCGGTCATCTCGGCTCCGCCCCTTCCCAAGCAATGGTTCTATTCAATACCTTAGGCGCTCTCGGCTCACCGAAGGAGAGATTCCCGTGGTAGACCGCATGCCGCCGCTCGCGCCCGAGGAGCTCCGCTCCCTCGTCGCCAGCGGCGAGATCGACACAGTGGTCCTGGCCTTCCCCGACATGCAGGGGCGGCTCCAGGGCAAGCGGTTCGCCGCACAGTTCTTCCTCGACGAGGTCCTCGAGCACGGCACGGAGGGCTGCAACTACCTCCTCGCCGTCGACACGGACATGAACACCGTCGACGGGTACGAGATGTCCTCCTGGGACCGGGGCTACGGCGACTTCGCCATGCACCCCGACCTCGCCACCCTGCGCCGCATCCCCTGGAACCCGGGCAGCGCCTTCCTCCTCGCCGACCTCGCCTGGAACGACGGCTCGCCCGTCGTCGCCGCGCCCCGGCAGATCCTGCGCCGCCAGCTGGAGCGCCTCGCCGAGCACGGCTTCACCGCGATGGTCGGCACCGAGCTGGAGTTCATGGTGTTCCAGGACACCTACGAGCAGGCCTGGAACTCCGGCTACCGCGGCCTGACCCCCGCCAACCAGTACAACATCGACTACTCCGTCCTCGGGACCGGCCGCATCGAACCCCTGCTGCGCCGCATCCGCAACGAGATGCAGGCCGCGGGCCTGATCGTGGAGTCGGCCAAGGGGGAGTGCAACCTCGGCCAGCACGAGATCGCCTTCCGCTACGACGAGGCGCTCACCACCTGCGACCAGCACTCCGTCTACAAGACCGGGGCCAAGGAGATCGCTTCCCAGGAAGGCGTCTCGCTGACCTTCATGGCGAAGTTCGACGAGCGCGAGGGCAACTCCTGTCACATCCACCTCTCGCTCGCTGATGCCGACGGACGCAACGCGATGGCCGGGGACGGACCAGGCGGAATGTCACCGGTGATGCGGCACTTCCTGGCCGGCCAGCTGGCCGCGCTGCGCGACTTCTCCCTTCTCTACGCCCCCAACATCAACTCGTACAAGCGTTTCCGGCCGGGATCCTTCGCGCCGACCGCCGTCGCCTGGGGCGTGGACAACCGGACCTGCGCGCTCCGAGTGGTCGGCCACGGCCGCTCGATGCGCTTCGAGAACCGCCTCCCCGGCGGCGACGTCAACCCGTACCTCGCCGTCTCCGGCCTCGTCGCGGCCGGGCTCTACGGCATCGAGAACCGGCTGGAGCTGCCCGAGGCGTGCGGCGGAAACGCCTACACCGCCGACTACGCGCACGTGCCGGCCACCCTGCGCGAGGCCGCCGAGCTCTGGGAGAACAGCGAGATCGCCAAGGCCGCCTTCGGCCCCGAAGTGGTCGCCCACTACCGGAACATGGCCCGCGTGGAACTCGACGCGTACGACTCCGCGGTCACCGACTGGGAGCTGCGCCGCTCCTTCGAACGCCTGTAGCCACCGCACGCCACCGAACCACCGAAAGTCTGTGAGGCAACACGTGTCCGATGAGCTGGCCCCACTCACTCTGCGAGTGCTGAATCCGGCCACCGAGGAAACCGTCGCCGTCGTCCCGGCCGCCACACGGGACGATGTCGACGCCGCCGTCGCCCGGGCCGCCGCGGCCCAGCGCGCGTGGGCGGCCGCCGCCCCCGCCGACAGGGCCCGGCTGCTGCGCCGCTTCGCCGCGGTCGTCGACGGCCACATCGAGGAACTGGCGCAGCTGGAGGTCCGCGAAGCCGGTCACACCATCGGCAACGCCCGCTGGGAAGCCGGCAACGTACGCGACCTCCTCGACTTCGCCGCCGGGGGAGTGGAGCGGCTCTCCGGCCGCCAGATCCCCGTCGCCGGCGGCATCGACGTCACCTTCCTCGAACCCCTCGGCGTCATCGGCGTGATCGCCCCCTGGAACTTCCCCATGCCGATCGCCGCCTGGGGCCTGGCCCCGGCCCTCGCCGCCGGCAACGCCGTCATCCTCAAGCCCGCCGAGACCACCCCGCTGACCGCGCTGCGCCTCGCCGAACTCGCCCTCGAGGCCGGGATCCCCGAGCACCTCTTCCAGGTGCTCCCCGGCCACGGGGCGGTCGCGGGCGACGCGCTCGTCGAACACCCCGGCGTGGCCAAGATCGTCTTCACCGGTTCCACCCGCGTCGGCAAGCAGATCATGGCCAAGTGCGCCGACCGGGTGAAGCGCGTCACCCTCGAACTCGGCGGCAAGAGCCCCAACATCGTCTTCGCCGACGCCGACATCGAGGCGGCCGCCGCGGCAGCGCCGATGGCCTTCCTCGACAACACCGGCCAGGACTGCTGCGCCCGCACCCGCATCCTCGTACAGCGCTCCGTCTACGACCGCTTCCTGGAGCTCGTCGCTCCCGGCATCGCCGCCGTCGCCGTCGGCGACCCGCTCGACGAGAAGACGCAGATGGGCCCGCTGATCTCGCGGACCCAGCTGGAGCGCGTAGGGTCCTTCGTCACCGACGACCTCACCGCGATCCGCGGCACCGCCCCCGAGGGCCCCGGCTTCTGGTATCCGCCGACCCTCGTCACGGACGTCGCCCCCAGCGCGCCCGTGGCCGCCGAGGAGGTCTTCGGACCGGTCGCCGTCGTCCTGCCCTTCGAGGACGAGGAGGACGCCGTACGCCTGGCCAACGCGACCGAGTACGGGCTCTCCGGCTCCCTCTGGACCCGCGACATCGGCCGCGCCCTGCGCGTCTCGCGCGCCGTCGCCGCCGGGAACCTGTCCGTCAACTCCCACAGCAGCGTCCGCTACTGGACCCCCTTCGGCGGCTACAAGCAGTCCGGCCTCGGCCGCGAGCTCGGCCCCGACGCCCTCACCGCTTTCACCGAGACCAAGAACGTCTTCATCAGCACGGAGGCCTGAAGAACATGACCAGCCAGACCCCTGAAGAGATCGTCTGCCGCCGCCTGGTCGGCCGTACCGCCGTCATCACCGGAGCCGGCAGCGGCATCGGCCTCGCCACCGCCCGGCGCCTCGCGTCCGAGGGCGCCAGCATCGTCTGCGGCGACATCGACGAGACGGCCGGCAAGGCCGCCGCCGAGGAGGTCGGCGGGACCTACGTGAAGGTGGACGTCACCGACAAGGAGCAGGTCGACGCCCTGTTCAAGACGGCCTTCGACACCTACGGCTCCGTCGACATCGCCTTCAACAACGCGGGCATCTCGCCCCCGGACGACGACTCCATCCTCACCACCGAGCTCGACGCCTGGCGGCGGGTCCAGGACGTCAACCTCACCTCCGTCTACCTGTGCTGCAAGGCGGCCCTGCCCTACATGCAGCGCCAGGGCCGTGGCTCGATCATCAACACCGCCTCCTTCGTGGCGATCATGGGCGCCGCGACCTCCCAGATCTCCTACACCGCGTCCAAGGGCGGCGTCCTGGCCATGTCCCGCGAGCTCGGCGTGCAGTTCGCCCGCGAGGGCATCCGCGTCAACGCCCTGTGCCCGGGGCCGGTCAACACCCCGCTGCTCCAGGAGCTGTTCGCCAAGGACCCCGAGCGCGCCGCCCGCCGCCTCGTGCACATCCCGCTGGGCCGCTTCGCCGAGCCCACCGAGATCGCCGCCGCCGTGGCCTTCCTCGCCAGCGACGACTCCTCCTTCATCAACGCCACCGACTTCCTCGTCGACGGCGGGATCTCCGGCGCGTACGTCACCCCGCTGTAGACCACCCCGCCACAGCCCACCCCGCGGTGGACCACACCCCGTTCCGGACCGGCCGGGCGCCCTCGGGCGCCCGGCTGTTCCGTGCCCGAACCCCGAGGAGCAGCATGCGCAGCAACAGAACCGCCACCCTCGCCCTCATCGCGGCCGCCGGCTCCGGGCTCCTGCTGGCCCCGCCCGCCGAGGCGGACCAGAGCCACTGCCGCCGGGCGACGGTCGGCTCCGGCTGGTACGGCGACAACCAGGCCCGGCTCCAGGAGCTCATCGACCAGTACGGAAGCTGCAACCCGTACCGGCCGGGCCGCGCCAAACCCGTCGCCGTCTTCGACTGGGACAACACCGTCGTCAAGAACGACGTCGGCGATGCCACCATGTTCTGGCTGCTGCGCAACGGAAAGATCCGCCGCCCCGCCGACTGGGCCGCCACCAGCCGCTTCCTCACCCCGGCCGCCGCCACCGCCCTCGCCGGCGCCTGTGACGCCCTCGCCCGCCCCGGCGCCCCGCTGCCCACCGCAACCCCCGGCGGAGCCGGCTGCGCGGACGAGATCAACGCCGTCTACGGGACCGCCGCGACCCGCTCCGGCGCCGCCGCCTTCGCCGGCTGGGACCGCCGCACCACCGAGCCCGCGTACTCCTGGCTGCCCCAGCTCATGCAGGGCTGGACCGCCCGCGAGATCCGCGGCTTCGCCGCCGCCGCCCGCGCCGAGAACCTCGCCGCGCCCGTCGGCGCCGTGCAGCAGGTCGGCAGCGGCACCGCCACCGGCTGGGTGCGCTACTACGAGCAGCAGAAGGACCTCATCGGCACGCTGCGGAAGGCCGGCTTCGACGTCTGGATCAGCTCGGCCTCGCCCCAGCCGGTCGTCGAGGTGTGGGCCAAGGGCGTCGGTATCGACGCGGACCACGTCATAGGCATCCGCAACACCACCACCCACGGCGGGAGGCTCACCTCCCACCTGCAGGGCTGCGGATCCGTCCGGGACGGCGCCGACACGATGATCACCTACATCGACGGCAAGCGCTGCTGGATCAACAAGGAGATCTTCGGGGTGCGCGGCGCGGCCGCCGAGAAGGTCCAGCCCGCCGCCCGCCGCCAGGTGTTCGCCGCCGGCGACTCCGACACCGACATCTCCTTCCTGCGCGACGCCACCGCCCTGCGGCTCGTCGTGAACCGCAACAAGAACGAGCTGATGTGCCGGGCGTACGACAACAGCGACGGCCGCTGGATCGTCAACCCCATGTTCATCGAGCCCAAGAAGCAGAAGACCGGCCCCTACCCGTGCGCGACGACGGGCTACGTCGACCACGACGGCACCAAGGGACCGGTCCTGCGCGGCGACACCAGCGTCATCCCCGACCAGACGGACTCCGTGTTCCAGGACCCGGCCCCGCTGGTACAGAGCTAGAGGAAGGTACGGCCCTCGCCCCGGTAGGTCGGGGCGGTGGCCGTCACCCGGTCCCCCTCCACCAGGTGCAGCGTGTCGAAGCGCTCGCACAGCTCGCCCGCCTTCGCGTGCCGGAACCACACCCGGTCGCCGATCAGCAGATCGTCGGCCGGGCCGCCCAGCAGCGGGGTCTGCACCTCGCCGGCCCCCTCCTGGGGGTCGTAGCGCAGCCCCTGCGGCAGGTACGGAACCGGCAGCCGGTCGGCGCCGGCCGCGCCCGAGGCCGGGTAGCCGCCCCCGAGCACCGTCACCACGCCCACACCGGGCCTGCGCACCACCGGCTGCGCGAACAGCGCCGCCGGACGCCCGCTGAAGGAGGTGTAGTTGTCGAACAGCCGCGGCACGTACAGCCCCGACCCGGCGGCCACCTCCGTCACCGCGTCCTCGGCGGCCGTCTGCTGCACACTGCCGGTCCCGCCGCCGTTGACGAACTCCAGGTCCGGTACGACGGCCCGCACGGCCCGCACCACCTCGGCCCGCCGCGCCGCGAGCTCCCTGCGGGCCGCGCCCTGCATCACCCGGATGACCCGGGAGCGCAGCGGCCGGCCGGCCAGCGCGTCCCCGACCCCGGCGACGTGGCCCTCGTACGCCATCAGGCCCACCACCCGGAACCCCGGCCGGGCCGAGACCGCACGGGCCAGCGCGGCGAGCTGCGCCGGCTCGCGCAGCGGGGACCGGCGGGCCCCGACCCGGACCCGGCCGCCGAACAGCTGCAGGGCGGTGTCCAGTTCCAGACAGACGCGGATCTCCTCGGCGCCCCCGTCGCGCGCCCCGTCGATCAGCTCCAGCTGCGCGGGATCGTCGACCATCACCGTGACGGCGCCGGCCAGCTTGGCGTCGTTCGCCAGCTCGGCGAAGCCGGCCCGGTCGGCGGAGGGGTACGCGAGGAGCACGTCCTCGAACCCGGACCGGGCCAGCCACAGCGACTCGGCCAGGGTGTACGACATGATCCCGGCGAACCCGGGCCGGGCCAGCACGCGTTCGAGCAGCGCACGGCACCGGACCGACTTGCTGGCGACCCGGACCGGCTTCCCGCCGGCCCGGCGCACGAGGTCGTCGGCATTGGCGTCGAAGGCGTCGAGGTCCACGATGGCCAGCGGCGCGTCCAGGTGCGCGGTCGCCCGGTCGTACCGGGCGCGGTCGGCGGCGGGGGAGTTCATGGGCGGCAGCTTGCCAGAGGTCTCTACCGGTGGGTAGGGGTCGGCGGCCGCCGGAGGCGGGGACACCGGCCCCGCGGAGCCCCGCCGGGGACCCCGTAGAGTACGGGCAGGCAGCCGTACGGAACGGGGGGCGGAGCCGCCGGATGACCACGACGACACCGCGGACCACGATTCCGGGCGAGCCCGATCCGTGGTCCCCGCCGCCCCAGCCCGCGCACGCCCCGCCGCGCCGCCACCCCGGACGCGTCCTCGCCGCCGCGCTCTGCCTCCTCCTCGGGGGCGGCCTCGTCGGCGGCGCCGCCGTCACCACCTGGGCCGAACACCGCGCCGCGAACCGTCCGTTGCCCGCCGACGCCGCCTACCGCAAGGCCGAGTCGCTGTGGCGGGCCGCGCCCGTGGACACCCTGCTCCCGCCCGTCCTGGCCGGCCCCGCCGCCGGCCCCGGCGGCTCCGACCGGACCTGGACCCGCGTCGCGCTCGCACCCGACGCCGACTGCGCGGCCGCCCTGGCCGCCGACTGGCAGGGCCTGTTGGCCACCACCGGCTGCACCCGCGTGCTCCGCGCCACCTACACGGACGCCACCCACAGCTCCCTGATCACCGTCGGCCTGGTCTTCACCCCCGCCGGCGCCCCCGAGATGACCGCCCTCACCGGCCGGCTCACCGCCCCGCCCGCGTACGGCTTCCCCGACGGACAGCGCGCCGCCTGGACCGCGTCCGTACGCGACGAGGCCCCCGTCGTGGTCTACGCCGTCTCCGCCTTCGCCGACGGCCGCCCGCTGGACGCGCCCCGCCCCGCCGAGGACCTGATGAAGAAGGACGCCGCCGGAGCCGCCGCCCATGCGGGCCTCGGACACGAGGCCAAGGCGGTCGCCGCCCGCATCGGGGACGGCGTGGCGCTGCTCGCATCGCCGCCCGCCGCGCCGCCCGCCGCGCCGTCCGCCTCGGCTGAGCCGAAGGCCGTCCGATGACCCCGCGACGGGCGCTCGGGCGGGCCGCCGCAGCCCTGACCGCCGCCGCCCTCCTCACGGCCGCCACCGCGTTCCCGGCTGCCGCCGACACCATCCGCGACCGCCAGTGGGGCCTGCTCGCGCTCCGCGCCGAGGAGGCCTGGGGCACCACCCGGGGCGACGGGGTGACCGTCGCCGTCCTCGACACCGGCGTCGACGAGTCCCACCCCGACCTCACCGGGCAGGTCCTCGCGGGCACCGACCTCATCGGCATGGGCGCGGGCCCCGGCGACCGCGCCTGGGCCCGCCACGGCACCGCCATGGCGAGCATCATCGCCGGGCACGGCCACGGACCCAGCCGCGGCCAGGGCGTCCTCGGAATCGCCCCGCAGGCACGGATCCTGCCGGTCCGGGTGATCCTCGAAGAAGGTGACCCGGGCCGCGGCAAGGCCCGCGACAGCAAGGGCGGGGCCCTCGCGGAGGGCATCCGCTGGGCCGCCGACCACGGCGCCGACGTGATCAACCTGTCCCTCGGCGACGACAGCGAATCCGCCCACCACGAGGCGGGCGAGGACGAGGCCGTCCAGTACGCGCTCGCCAAGGGCGTGGTCGTCGTCGCCTCCGCGGGCAACGGCGGCGAAACGGGCGACCGCGTGTCCTACCCGGCCGCCTACCCGGGAGTGATCGCCGTCACCGCCGTGGACCGCCGCGGCAAGAAGGCCAAGTTCTCCACCCGCAACTGGTACGCCACCGTCAGCGCCCCCGGCGTCGACGTGGTCATCGCCGACCCCGACCGCTCCTACTACGAGGGCTGGGGCACCAGCGCCGCCGCGGCCTTCGTCTCCGGCGCCGCGGCCCTGATCAAGGCCGAGCACCCGGACCTCGCCCCGGCCCAGATCAAGAAGCTGCTGGAGGACACGGCCTCCGACTCCCCGCCCGGCGGCCGCGACGACGCCCGCGGCCACGGCACGGTGGATCCCGTCGCCGCCCTCCAGGCCGCCGAGTCGATGCAGGCCGAGGCCGCGGTGCCCGCCCCCGCCGCGGCCGGGTCCACGTACTTCGGCCCCGGCCCCGAGCCGGTCCGCCCGCCCGAGCGGAGCGCCCGGTTCGGAGCCCCGGCGGCCGCGGTCGCGGGGGTGGTGCTGCTCGTACTGGCCGCCGTACTGGGCCGGCGCCCGCGGCGGGGCACCCGGGGCCGCGACCGTGGGCCCCTCACGGCGCCCTCGCACCCGGCACAGTAGGGTCGGGTAACTGTGGCGAACATGGCGAACAAGAACATTCCCGACCCGGGCTTCTCCGACGACGACGGTTCGGCCGATCCCCGGCTGACCGCGGCCCTGGCCGCCTGGTCCGAGGACCGGGCCAAGGAGCCCGAAGTGCTGGCCGCCCTCAAGGGGGCCCGGCTGCTGGTCCCCGTCGTCGCCGTCCTCGGCGAGGTGGAGACCGACCCGGAGACGGGCCTGAAGCGCGAGAAGACCAGCGACATGGCCGTCCCGACGCTCCGGGCCGGCGACCGGCGGGCCCTGCCCGCCTTCACCTCGACCGCCTCGCTCGCGCTCTGGGACCCGGCCGCCCGCCCGGTGGCGGTCCCGCTGCACCAGGCCCTGGCCGCCGCCGCGCACGAGAAGGCCGACACCGTGGTCCTGGACCTGGCCGGGCCCGTCGCCTACCAGCTGACCGGCCCCGCGCTGCTGGCCCTCGCCGAAGGCCGTACGGACACGGACCCGCTGGCCGACCCCGCCGTACGGGAAGCCGTACGGGAGGCGGTGGCCGCGGAGCCGGCCGTGCTCCGCGCCCACCTCGGCCCGGGCGGCGCGGACGCCGACGGCACCCTCGCGATCGTGCTGGCCGGCGGGGCGCAGGCGCCCGCCGCGGCCCGCCGCGTCGCCGAGGCCCTGGCGGCGGACACCACCCTGCGGGCCCGGCTGGTGCGCGGGCTGGACCTGGCGCTGCTGCCGGCGGACGCGCCGCTCCCGCCGGGCGAGGCGCTGTTCACCCGCTGAGAAGAGCCGAGAAGAAGCAACAGAAGAGGAGAGGCGGGGGGGCGGGGGGGGGGCCCGGGGGGGCCCCCCCCCCCCGCCCGGGGGGGGGGGGGCGCGGGGGGGGGGCGGGGGGGGGGCGGGGGGGCGGGGGGGCCGGGCCCAACG
>NZ_JBIAVU010000015.1:0-199737 GCF_042894695.1 Streptomyces sp. NPDC001513 | reverse complement strand
CGGCGGCGGGGGGGGGGGGGGGGTGGTTGGTGATCGTCTCGCCGCCTCCATTCTAGCCCCCGCGGCGGGGGGGGGGCCCGGGCGGGCCCCCCCCCCCCCCCCCCGCCTCTCCTCTTCTGTGTCTCGCGTTCTTACGTGTCGTACGCGCGGGATCAGGCGAAGACGGGACCCGTGAACTTCTCGCCCGGGCCCTGGCCCGGCTCGTCCGGGACGATCGAGGCCTCGCGGAAGGCCAGCTGGAGCGACTTCAGGCCGTCGCGCAGCGGGGCGGCGTGGAAGGAGCTGATCTCGGTGGCGCTCGCGGTGACCAGGCCGGCCAGGGCCGTGATCAGCTTGCGGGCCTCGTCGAGGTCCTTGTGCTCGGAGTCCGGCTTGTCCAGGCCCAGGTTGACCGCCGCGGCGCTCAGCAGGTGCACGGCCACCGTGGTGATCACCTCGACGGCGGGCACGTCCGCGATGTCGCGGGTCATGGCGTCGTAGTCGGGGGCGCCGTCGGCAGCGGGGTCGGTGGAGGGTGTCGCGTCAGTCATGAGCCCCACGATATGCCGTGCGGCGGGCTTGCAACGCGGGTGCTAGTATGTACATCGACCGGCCGGACACTTCTGTGCCCGGCCCACAAGTGGAGGCTCCGTTTCTCCCACCTGACCGTCCTCCGGGGCGGCGGGTCACCGGTCAGGCGGTATCCATCGTTCCGTACGGACGATGGAAAGCTGCCCGAGTCTACGCCCCGCGGTTCGCACGCGACGGTGTTCCGGTTGTATTGGAGCCCCTGCCTGTGCCCGGCGGGGCTTTTTTGGTTTCCCGCTGTGGTCGGTCTGACGGAAATACACGTCAGCGGCTGTCTGCCAGGCAGTCGTGTGGTGCTACCGAGGAGGATCCATCAGCACCGAGCCCCGCATCAACGACCGGATTCGCGTTCCCGAGGTACGGCTTGTCGGTCCCAGCGGCGAGCAGGTCGGCATCGTGCCGCTTGCCAAGGCGCTTGAGCTCGCGCAGGAGTACGACCTCGACCTGGTCGAGGTCGCGGCGTCCGCACGCCCGCCGGTCTGCAAGCTCATGGACTACGGCAAGTTCAAGTACGAGTCGGCCATGAAGGCCCGTGAGGCGCGCAAGAACCAGGCGCACACGGTCATCAAGGAAATGAAGCTCCGGCCGAAGATCGACCCGCACGACTATGACACCAAGAAGGGTCACGTCGTTCGGTTCCTCAAGCAGGGCGACAAGGTCAAGATCACGATCATGTTCCGTGGTCGCGAGCAGTCCCGGCCGGAACTCGGCTACCGACTGCTGCAGCGTCTCGCTTCGGACGTCGAGGACCTCGGGTTCATCGAGTCGAACCCGAAGCAGGACGGCCGAAACATGATCATGGTCCTCGGTCCGCACAAGAAGAAGACCGAGGCGATGGCCGAAGCCCGCGAGGCGCAGGCCGCCCGCAAGGCCGAGCGCCAGGGTGTTGCCCACGCCGACGACACGGATCCTTCCGAGGACGCCGCCGTCGAGGTCGAGGAGACCACCGAGGTCGCCTCCGCCGACGTCACCGAGGCCCCCGCCGACGAGACGAACGCCGAGGCCTGATCCCGAGGCAGCCCGTCTCGGATCACCGACACAACATGACGCTCCCGCGAGCCGGTCCCGCAACGGACCGGTGGGAGCGCCACCGACGAGGAGATAACGGCGCCATGCCGAAGAACAAGACGCACAGCGGTACCAAGAAGCGCTTCAAGGTCACCGGCTCCGGCAAGGTGCTCCGCGAGCGCGCCGGCAAGCGCCACCTGCTCGAGCACAAGTCGTCCCGTGTCACCCGCCGCCTCACCGGCAACGCGGAGATGGCCCCCGGCGACGCCGCGAAGATCAAGAAGCTTCTCGGCATCTGATGTCCTCCGCTCCCCTCGCGGGAGCGGTGACGTCAAGACCGGGACCCCATCGAATTCGGGCCGTGTGAAGACACCCACGGCCCCGCTACAAGGAGTTAAAAAGTGGCACGCGTCAAGCGGGCAGTAAACGCCCACAAGAAGCGCCGGGCAATCCTCGAGGCGGCCTCCGGCTACCGCGGTCAGCGTTCGCGCCTGTACCGCAAGGCCAAGGAGCAGGTCACCCACTCGCTGGTCTACAACTTCAACGACCGCAAGAAGCGCAAGGGCGACTTCCGTCAGCTGTGGATCCAGCGCATCAACGCTGCTGCCCGCCAGAACGGCATGACGTACAACCGCCTCATCCAGGGTCTGAAGGCCGCCAACATCGAGGTGGACCGCAAGATCCTCGCCGAGCTGGCCGTCAACGACGCCAACGCGTTCGCCGCGCTGGTCGAGGTCGCGCAGAAGGCGCTTCCGGCCGACGTCAACGCCCCCAAGGCTGCTGCCTAAGGGCTAGCCGGCCCGCTTGACGCGGCCGGCCCCCACGGACCCGCAGGCATTCGCCTGCGGGTCCGTGTGCGTTCACCCCGCGCCCCGCTTCCCCGCGCCCCCGCCTTCCCGCGCCCCGCTTTCCTGCGCCCCGCGCGCTTCGGAACCCCGAGAGAGAACCGCTGAGACCATGGGTACCCCCGCCGAGCTGATCTCCCCCCGATCCCCGCGGGTGGCCGCCGCCAGGCGACTGGCGCGGCGCAACTTCCGCACCAAGGAGCGCCGGTTCATCGCCGAGGGCCCGCAGGCGGTCCGCGAGGCCGTCGAGCACCGCGGCCCCACCGGCGCGTCGACCCTGATCGAGCTGTTCGCCACCGTCGAGGCGGCCGAGCGCTACGCCGAGATCATCGACGCCGCCCTGGACGCGGGTGCCCGCGTGCACTACGCCTCCGACGAGGTGCTCGCCGAGGTCTCGCAGACCGTCACCCCGCAGGGCCTCGTCGGCGTCTGCCACTTCCTGGACTCCCCGTTCGAGGAGATCCTGAAGTCCGGGCCCAAGCTCGTCGCCGTTCTCGCGCACGTCCGCGACCCCGGCAACGCCGGTACGGTGCTGCGCTGCGCGGACGCCGCCGGCGCCGACGCGGTGGTGCTGACCGACGCCTCCGTGGACCTCTACAACCCCAAGTCCGTACGGGCCTCCGTGGGCTCCCTCTTCCACCTCCCGGTCGCCGTCGGCGTCCCGGTGGAGCAGGCCGTCGAAGGCCTGCGGGCGGCCGGCGTACGGATCCTCGCGGCCGACGGCGCGGGCGAGGACGACCTCGACGCCGAGCTGGACGCGGGCACCATGGGCGGGCCCTCGGCCTGGGTATTCGGCAACGAGGCCTGGGGCCTGCCCGAGGAGACCAGGGCCCTGGCGGACGCCGTGGTGCGGGTCCCGATCCACGGGAAGGCGGAGAGCCTGAACCTTGCGACGGCCGCCGCCGTGTGTCTCTACGCGTCCGCGCGTGCACAGCGGGCGCCCGGAGGGTGCCGCTCCGTGACCCCCAGCTAGTAATGTGGCGTCCCGGGGGCCCACTGCGCTACTCGGAGATGTGGGGTACGGGGACATGACCGTCGGTACGAACAGCTCACCGGGGGCCGGCACGACAGCCGGTGCACCGGTGCCGGCCGGACTCGGCACCGCCCAGGTCCCGCCGCGGGCCGACGCTCTGGCCGGCGTCCCGCCGCAGGCCCCGGCCGGGGCCCGTCCGGGCGGACCCCCGGACTCCGTCACCGGCGCCCGGGCCGATGCCGAATCCCCGGCGCGCGCCGCCCGCACGCGGGGCTCCGTACCGCCGCAGGCCGGCTCCCCGGCGACCGCGGTCCGCGGAACAGGCGGGGCGGTCGGGACAGGCGGAACAGGCGTGACAGGCGGGGCGGTCGGGACGCTTCCGGACGGCGACGCCCCCGCCGAGGGGCTCGGCTTCGGGATCGACCCCGACAGCCTCCCCGACGGGCTCGTCGTCGCCGACCACACCGGCCGCGTCATCTGCTTCAACCGGGCCGCCGCCCGGATGACCGCCACCGACCCCGCCCAGGCCCTCGGCGCCCGCATCGACCGCGCGCTCCCGCTGGAGGACCTCGAAGGCCGCCGCTGGTGGGCGCTGACCGACCCCTACGGCGGCCTCGCCACCCGCCGCGGACAGCCCGAGCGGAACCTGCTGCTCCCCGGCGGCCGCGAGGTCCTGGTCTCCGCCAGCTACATCCGCACCCACCCCACCGGCCCGCTGCGCCGCCTCGTGATCACCCTGCGGGGCACCGAGGCGCGCCGCCGCACCGAGCGCAGCCACGCCGAGCTGATCGCCACCGTCGCCCACGAGCTGCGCTCCCCGCTCACCTCCGTCAAGGGCTTCACCGCCACCCTGCTCGCCAAGTGGGAACGGTTCACCGACGACCAGAAGCGGCTGATGCTGGAGACCGTCGACGCCGACGCCAACCGCGTCACCCGCCTCATCGCCGAACTCCTCGACATCTCCCGCATCGACTCCGGCCGCCTGGAGGTGCGCCGCCAGCCCGTCGACATCGCCACCGCCGTCGGCCGCCACGTACAGGCGCTCACGGCGAACGGCCAGGCCCCCGAGCGGTTCCTCGTGAGCGTCAGCCGTCCGCTCCCCGATCTGTGGGCCGATCCGGACAAGATCGACCAGATCCTCGGCAACCTCCTCGAAAATGCGGTGCGCCACGGAGAGGGAACGGTCACCATCGGGGTATCGCCGCATGAGAAGGGAACCGCCGTCACCGTGTCCGACGAAGGCCCCGGGATCCCCGAGGAGTCGATGGGCCGCGTCTTCACCCGCTTCTGGCGGGGGAGCAAGCGCGGCGGCACCGGCCTGGGCCTGTACATCGTCAAGGGCATCGTGGAGGCCCACGGCGGCACCATCACGGTCGGCCGCGGCCCCGGCGGCGGCGCCGAATTCCGATTTATCCTGCCCGTGAGCGCCCCGGCGTACCTCACGCAGTAGCCCTGCTGAGCATCTCGCCAGACGGCCCACGGGCTCCTTACACCCCCAGCGGCCTTTAGACTCGTCCTTTGGCACCTTTGTGTCTCTGTGTCGATCGGTCTGATCGCGCCGTCGGGGACCCACCAGCCAGCCATCGGAAGTACGGGAAGAGATGTCGGCACCGAACAAGTCGTACGACCCTGTCGAGGTCGAGGCACTGAAACCGGAAGAGATCGAGCGCATGCGGGACGAGGCGCTCGCCGCCTTCGCGTCCGCCGGCGACCTCGACGCGCTGCGTGAGGCGAAGACCGCGCACATGGGCGACCGCTCGCCCCTGGCGCTCGCCAACCGCGAGATCGGCGCGCTGCCCCCGCAGGCCAAGGCCGAGGCGGGCAAGCGCGTGGGCCAGGCCCGCGGCGCCGTGAACAAGGCTTTCGGGGCCCGCACGGTCGAGCTCGAAGCCGAGCGCGACGAGCGGGTGCTGGTCGAGGAGGCCGTGGACGTCACGCTGCCCTACGACCGCGTTCCCGCCGGCGCCCGGCACCCCCTGACCACGCTGATGGACCGCATCGCGGACATCTTCGTGGCCATGGGGTACGAGGTCGCCGAAGGGCCCGAGGTCGAGGCGGAGTGGTTCAACTTCGACGCCCTCAACTTCACGCCCGACCACCCGGCGCGCCAGATGCAGGACACCTTCTTCGTCCGGGGCCCCGAGGGCACCGAGGGCGACGAGTCCGGTGTCGTCCTGCGCACCCACACCTCCCCGGTGCAGGCGCGCTCGCTGCTGGAGCGCAAGCCCCCCGTCTACATCGTCTGCCCGGGCCGGGTGTACCGCACCGACGAGCTCGACGCGACGCACACCCCGGTCTTCCACCAGGTCGAGCTGCTGGCCGTGGACGAGGGCCTGACCATGGCGGACCTCAAGGGCACCATGGACCACATGGTCCAGGAGCTGTTCGGCGAGGGCACCACCACCCGCCTGCGTCCGCACTTCTTCCCCTTCACCGAGCCGTCCGCCGAGATGGACATGCAGTGCTACGTGTGCCGCGGCGAGTCGGTGGGCAACCCCGACCGCCCGTGCCGTACCTGCTCCAGCGAGGGCTGGATCGAGCTCGGCGGCTGCGGCATGGTCAACCCCAAGGTGCTCGTCGCCTGCGGTGTGGACCCCGAGAAGTACAGCGGGTTCGCCTTCGGGTTCGGCATCGAGCGGATGCTGATGTTCCGTCACAACGTTGAAGACATGCGAGACATGGTCGAGGGTGACGTTCGCTTCACCCGGCCGTTCGGGAGTGAGATCTGATGCGCGTCCCGCTTTCCTGGCTGCGGGAGTACGTCGACCTGCCCGCGGGCGAGACCGGCCGTGACGTGGCCGCCAAGCTGGTCGACGCCGGCCTCGAGGTCGAGACCGTCGAGCAGCTCGGCGGCGGGCTCAAGGGCCCGCTCGTCGTCGGCCGGGTGCTGACCATCGAGGAGCTCGAGGGCTTCCGCAAGCCGATCCGTTTCTGCACGGTCGACGTCGGCCAGGCCAACGGCACCGGCGAACCGCAGGAGATCGTCTGCGGCGCCCGGAACTTCTCCGTCGGCGACAAGGTCGTCGTGGTCCTGCCCGGCGCGGTGCTGCCCGGCGACTTCGCGATCGCCGCGCGCAAGACGTACGGCCGCACCTCGCACGGCATGATCTGCTCCGGCGACGAGCTGGGCATGGGCGACGACGGCACGCACGGCATCATCGTGCTGCCGCACGAGCACGAGGTCGGCACCGACGCGATCAAGCTCCTGGAGCTCGTCGACGAGGTCCTCGACATCGACATCACCCCGGACCGCGGCTACTGCATGTCCCTGCGCGGTGTGGCCCGTGAGGCCGCCACCGCCTACGGCCTGCCGCTGCGCGACCCGGCGCTGCTCGACGTGCCCCAGCCGAACTCGTACGGCTACCCCGTCAAGGTCGACGACCCGGCCGGCTGCGACCGCTTCACCGCCCGCACGGTGACCGGTCTCGACCCCGACGCGCGCTCCCCGATCTGGCTGACCCGCCGCCTGCAGAAGGCGGGCATGCGCCCGATCTCGCTCGCCGTCGACATCACCAACTACGTGATGCTCGAACTCGGCCAGCCGCTCCACGCCTACGACCGCTCCAGCATCGAGGGCACCATCGGTGTCCGCCGTGCCGAGCAGGGCGAGAAGTTCACCACCCTCGACGGCGTCACGCGCACGCTCGACGCCGAGGACCTGGTGATCACCGACAACAGCGGCCCGATCGGGCTCGCCGGTGTCATGGGCGGCGCCAACACCGAGATCGCCGACTCCGTCACCGACCCCGAAACCGGGCAGGTCACGGGGACCACCGAGGTGGTCATCGAGGCCGCGCACTTCGACTCCGTGTCGATCTCGCGCACCGCCCGCCGCATGAAGCTCTCCTCCGAGGCCTCCAAGCGCTTCGAGCGGGGCGTCGACCCGCAGGCCGCCGCCGCGGCCGCGCAGCGGACCGTCGACCTGCTCGTGCTCCTCGCGGGCGGCACCGCCGAGGCGGGCGTCACCGAGGTCATCGCGCCGGGCGCGCCGCGCACCATCGCCATGCCCGCGGACCACCCGGACCGCGTCGCCGGCATGGAGTACGGCCGAGAGACCGTCGTGCGCCGCCTCCAGGAGATCGGCTGCGACGTCTACGGCCAGGACGAGCTCGTCGTCACCGTCCCGTCGTGGCGGCCCGACCTCGCCGCGCCCAACGACCTCGCCGAAGAGGTCATCCGGCTGGAGGGCTACGGGAACCTCCCGTCGACCCTCCCGCAGGTGCCCTCCGGCCGCGGTCTGACCGCCCGGCAGCAGCTGCACCGCCGGGTCGGCCGCGCGCTGGCCGGCGCGGGCTACGTCGAGGCGCTGAGCTACCCCTTCATCGGTGAGGGCGTCTTCGACCAGCTCCAGCTCCCGGCGCACGACGCCTCGCGCCAGGTGGTCAAGCTCGTCAACCCGATCTCCGACGAGGAGCCGGCGCTGCGCACCACGCTGCTGCCGGGTCTGCTCGGCGCGCTGCGCCGCAACGACAGCCGGGGCAGCCACGACCTCGCGCTCTTCGAGACCGGTTCGGTCTTCCGGGCCGCCGCGCAGCCGGGTGTCGCCGTACGGCTGCCCGTCGACCGGCGTCCCACGGACGAGGAGGTCGCCACCCTGAACGCGGCCCTGCCCGCGCAGCCGCGGTACGCCGCGGTCGTGCTGGCCGGTGCGCGCGAGCAGGCCGGCTGGTGGGGCAAGGGCCGTCCGGCCGACTGGGCGGACGCGGTCCAGGCCGCCCGCTCGCTGGCCGTCGAGGCCGGCACGCAGCTCGTCGTCCGCCAGGGCCAGTACGGCCCCTGGCACCCGGGCCGCTGCGCCGAGCTCGTCGTCACCATCGACGGCGTAGAGCAGGTCATCGGCCACGCCGGCGAACTGCACCCGCGCGTGGTCAAGGCGATGGGCCTGCCGGCCCGCACCAGCGCCATGGAGCTCGACCTGGACCGCCTCGCGGCGGCCGGTGGCGAGGCCCTGCAGGCGCCCCGGATCTCCACCTTCCCGGTGGCGACCCAGGACGTCGCGCTGATCGTGGACGCGTCGGTTCCGGCGTCCTCCGTGGAGGCCGCCCTGCGCAAGGGCGCGGGCGAACTCCTGGAGTCGCTGCGACTGTTCGACGTGTTCACCGGTGAGCAGGTCGGCGAGGGCAAGAAGTCCCTGGCGTACGCGCTGCGCTTCCGCGCGACCGACCGGACGCTGACCGCCGAGGAGTCCACGGCCGCGCGCGACGCGGCGGTGGCGCTGGCGGGCGAGCGGACCGGGGCGGTGCTCCGGGGCGCGTAGCCGCACCCGCGTAAGGCCAGTTGAGGGCGCATCCGGACCACCGGATGCGCCCTCACTCGTTCGGGTGAGAAGCCCGGAGGCCCGTGTCCGGGGCGTCGGTCGGGTCGACACAATCGATCCGGCCGGAGGGGAGCCTACGGATGATCACGCGCGGGGAGATGCCCCAGCTGCGCCGGGTGTGCGTCGTGGCCTGGGGCGGCGCCGCGGTGTCCTGGGAGCTGACCACTCCGGGGCGGCTGGCGCCGAGCCTGGCCACGTGCGTGGCCTTCCTGCTGCTGGCAACCGGCTGCGCCCTGCACATCCGGCGCGGGCTGCTGGGCGAACTGCGCCGCTCGCAGGAGATCGCGGGCGCCGCGCAGCGGGCGCTGCTGCGGCCGCTGCCGGGGCGGATCGACGGCCTGACGTCGGCCGCGGCGCAGCTCTCGGCGAGCCGGGGCGCGGCGGTGGGCGGAGACCTGTACGAGGCGGTGCCGACGGCCTACGGCGTGCGGGTGGTCATCGGCGACGTACGGGGGCACGGGCTGCCGGCGCTGGGTGCGGCGGCGGCCGTGCTCGGGGCCTTCCGCGAGGCGGCGTACGACGAGGTGACGCTGGACGGTGTCCTGCGGCGGATGGAGCGGGCGCTGGACCGGCACCTGCGGGACCGGGCGCGCGCGGAGCATCCGGCGGCCTGCGCCGGCGAGCCGGAGTCGCCCTCGGCGGAGGAGTTCGTGACCGTCCTGCTCCTCCAGATCGCCCCGGACGGCACCCTGCTGGCCCTGAACTGCGGCCACCCCTGGCCGTACCTGCTGAATCTTTCAGCCCGTCCGGCGTTTGAGGACCGGGTCCGGGCAGAGCCCGGTTTCGGGAAGGGGCGGGGTGGGGGCGGCTCCGCGCAGCGGCTCATCGACGTGCAGGCTCTGGACGGCGAGACGCTGCCCCCGCTCGGGGTGGTGCCCGTACCCGCGGAAGCGCAGCCGCACCCCGTGGGGGAACTGCGGCCCGGGGAGACCCTGTTCCTGCACACCGACGGCGCCGAGGAGGCCCGGAACGCCGCCGGCGCGTTCTTCCCCCTGCGGAGCGTCCTCGCAGAGGCCCCGGCCCCGCGGACGCCCGCGCGGCTGGTCGCGGGCGTGCACGCGGCCCTGCTCCGGCACACCGGCGGGCGACTCGCCGACGACGTCGCCCTGCTGGTGCTCCGCAACGACCGGTCCTGACCGGCCGGCTGCCGGGGGGCCGGCTCCGCCGGGGCCCGGCGACCAACCGGGCGCCGGCGGAGCCGGAACGCGCCGCCCGCCTGCCGTGGAGTGTCGGGCAGACAGCAGGACGGGCGGCGCGGTGCGGGTCGTCGCACTGTACGAGGGGGAGCCGACGACCCGAGCCGCCTCTTTGGCGAGGCCCCTAAGTGAAGCGCCCGCGGCGGCCCGAGCGGCAGAGTGCGCATCGCATTTATGCGCGTACTCGGTTCACACCCCGTGTGAACCACGCACCCACTAGCCTGAGACCGACGAGCCCTTGGAGCGGCCCATGCAGCCCAATGTCCTGCTCGACGCCCTTCTCGCCGAGGCGGGCATGTCCCATGCCGGACTCGCCGCCTACGTGAACCAGGCAGGCCGCACCCGCGGACTCGCCCTGCGCTACGAACACACCGCCGTGACCCGGTGGCTGAAGGGCCAGCGGCCCCGCGGCCAGGTCCCCGACCTGATCTGCGAGGTGCTCGGCGGCCGGCTGCGGCGCCCCGTCGGGCTGGACGACATCGGGCTCGGGGCGGCCGACCGGCCCGTCTCCCTGCACGCCTCACCGCTCAGCGGGTTCGTGGACCGGGCCGCCGCCCTGTGGCGGTCCGACGGGCAGGCCCGGCCCCAGCTGCTCACCGCCGAGGCGGTCACCGGAACGCCCGCCGTGATCCCGGTCTGGGAATGGGAAAATCCGCCCGAGGACGCGGACGTCTCCCGCGAGGGCCCGAACCGGATCGGTCCCGAGCACATCGAGATCCTGAAGGCCGCCCGCGCGCACTACGAGCTGATGTACCGGCGGGCCGGCGGAGTGGCCACGCGGGACCGGATCGTCCGCTTCCTTGGCACCGAGACGGCGCCCATGCTGCGCGGCAGCTACCCCGACGCCCTCGGCCGCCAACTGCACCGGGCCACCGGCTCCCTCGTGGCGGTGGCGGGGATCTGCGCGTACGACTCGGACGCCCACGGGCTGGCCCAGCGCTACTTCCACCAGGCGCTGCGCCTGGCCAAGGCGAGCGGGGACCGCGGGCTCGGGGCGTACGTGATCGCGCTGATCGTCAACCAGTCCCTGCACCTGCGCGAACACCGCCAGGCCGTCGCCTTCGCCGAGGCCGCGCTGCGCGCCGCCGGCCCGCACACGACCCCAGCGCTGGCCGCCGACCTGTACGCCATGCAGGCGAAGGCGTACGCCCAACTCGGCGACACGGGGGCCGCGCTGGCCTGCATCCGCAACGCGGAGGCGGCCGCCGAGCGGATCCGCCCGGGCACCGAACCCGACGAGACGGGCTACGTACAGCCCGGGCTCGTCAACGTCCAGGTCGCCGAGGCGCTGCTCAGCCTGGGGGATCTGGAAGCGGCCCGGGTCCAGGCGGCCGCCGCCGTCGGCACCCCGGCCCACGACCGCGGGCGGGTGCACCGGCTGGCGATGCTGTGCGAGATCCAGCTGCGCCAGGGCGAGGCGGACCGGGCCGCGGCGTCCGCGGCGGAAATGGCCGAGCGGGCCAAGGGAATGGAGTCGCTGCGGCTGCGCGACAGGCTGCGGGCGGTCCGCGAACAGCTGCTGACCAGCGGTTGTTCGGGCGCGGAGGAGACCGCGCAGCTCATCGACGGGGCGCTGCGCGTTCCGCTGTGACGGGCCAGCTGCTGCCATGTTTGCCACCTACTCGAACGGAAGGTGGCACAGCCGTGCAGTGGATGAACCTGAGTGAGCAGACTGTGTACAAGAACCGCTGGTTCGACGTGAATCTCGCCGATGTGGAACTCCCCGACGGCCGGCACCTGGACCACTTCGTGATCCGGCTGCGTCCGGTCGCCGTGGCCACGGCCGTCAACGAGGCCAACGAGGTGCTGCTGCTCTGGCGGCACCGCTTCATCACCGACAGCTGGGGCTGGGAACTGCCCGCCGGGGTGGTCGAGGACGGCGAGGACATCGCGGTCGCGGCGGCGCGCGAGATGGAGGAGGAGTCGGGCTGGCGGCCCGGCCCGCTCCACCACCTGATGACCGTCGAGCCGTCCAACGGGCTGACCGACGCCCGCCACCACCTCTACTGGGCGGAGGGGGCCACCTACATCGGCCATCCCGAGGACGATTTCGAATCCTCGCGCCGGGAATGGGTCCCGCTCAAACTTGTGCCGGACATGATCGCGCGCGGGGAGATCCCGGCCGCCAACATGGCGGCCGGGCTGCTCCTGCTGCACCACCTGCGGCTCGGCCAGCCGTAGGGGCAGCGGCGGGGATCAGGCGTACGGGTAGAAGCCCGCGCCCGTCTTGCGGCCCAGGCGGCCCGCGTCGACCATCCGCTGGAGTAGCGGGGGAGCGGCGTACAGCGGCTCCTTGTACTCGGCGTACATCGAGTCGGCGATCGAGGCGATGGTGTCCAGGCCGATCAGGTCGGACAGCTTGAGCGGGCCCATCGGGTGGGCGCAGCCCAGCTCCATGCCGTTGTCGATGTCCTCGCGGCTCGCGATGCCCGACTCGAACATCCGGATCGCGGACAGCAGGTACGGGACGAGGAGCGCGTTGACGACGAAGCCGGAGCGGTCCTGGGCGCGGACCGCGTGCTTGCCCAGCACGTTCCGCACCAGGGCCTCGGCCCGCTTGACCGTCTCCTCGCCCGTGGTCAGCGCGGGGATCAGCTCGACGAGCTTCTGCACCGGGGCCGGGTTGAAGAAGTGGATGCCGATGACCTGGTCGGGCCGCGAGGTCGCGACGGCCAGCTTGACCAGCGGGATCGAGGAGGTGTTGGAGGCCAGGATCGCGTCCGGGCGGGTGATCACCTGATCGAGGACCTGGAAGATCTCCGTCTTGACCTGCTCGTTCTCGACGACCGCCTCGATGACGAGGTCACGGTCGGCGAACTCGCCGAGGTCGGTGGTGAAGGTGAGGCGGGCGAGGGCGGCGTCCCGCTCCTCCTCCGTGATCTTGCCGCGTTCGGCGGCCTTCGTCAGGGAGTTGTGAAGCCGGGTCCGGCCGATCTCCAGGGCTTCGCCGGTGGTCTCGGCGACCTTGACCTCAAGGCCACTGCGGGCGCACACCTCGGCGATACCCGCGCCCATCTGGCCACAGCCCACTACGCCGACCCGTGTGATGTCGGAAGGGAGGTCAGTCACTTCGTGCCTTTCGCAGCTCTCCGTCGGCGGGTCCCCCGTACGATTCCGGCGCCCGCCACGCCCCCCGACGTTACTCCCGACCTTGCGCCGGGCGGCGGGCCGGGGCGGGCATGCTGGGCGGACATCGCGCAATGTCACTCAGCGAAACGGAGATGTCACATGACGTACATCGGCCGACGGGCACTGCTGGCCGGAGCCGTGGGGGTGATCGCGGCCACCACCTCCGGACCGGCCGCCGCCGCGGCACGGCGGACGTCCTCCGGGCTCCCCGCCCGGGCCGCCACCGCCGCGTTCCGGGGGATGTGGATCGCCTCCGTGTCCAACGTGGACTGGCCCTCCGAGAGCGGGCTCTCCGCCGCGCGGCAGCGCACGGAACTGCTGCGGCTCCTCGACACCGCGGTCAAGCGCCGGCTCAACGCGGTGGTCCTCCAGGTCCGGCCGGCGGCCGACGCCTTCTGGCCCTCGAAGCTGGAGCCCTGGTCGCAGTGGCTGACCGGCGAGCAGGGGGTCGATCCCGGCTGGGACCCGCTGGGCACGGCCGTCACGGAGGCGCACGCCCGCGGGCTGGAGCTGCACGCCTGGTTCAATCCGTTCCGCGTGGCCAACCACACCGACCCCGACCGGCTGGCCGCCTCCCACCCGGCCCGGCGCAACCCCGGCTGGACCGTCGAGTACGGCGGCAAGCTCTACTACAACCCCGGCATGCCCGAGGTGCGGCGCTTCGTGCAGGACGCCATGTTCGACGCCATCACCCGCTACCCGGTGGACGCGGTGCACTGGGACGACTACTTCTACCCGTACCCGGCGGAGGGCGAGTACTTCGACGACGACGCGGCGTTCGAGGAGCACGGGGGCTCCTTCGCGTCCCGCGCCGACTGGCGCCGCCACAACATCGACACCCTGGTCCGGGAGATGTCCGCGCGGTTGCGGGCGCTGCGCCCGGCGGTCCGCTTCGGCATCAGCCCCTTCGCGGTCTGGCGCAACTCCGACAGGGACCCGCTCGGCTCGCCGACGCGGGCGGGCCTGGGCACGTACGACGACCTGTACGCGGACACCCGCAAGTGGGTCCGGGAGGGCTGGATCGACTACATCGTGCCGCAGGCGTACTGGCACATCGGCCACCCGACCGCCGACTACGCCGACGTCGTGCCCTGGTGGGCGCGGACCGTGGCGGGCACGGGCGTGGACCTGTACGTGGGGGAGGCGCTGTACCGCTGCGACGCGGACAGCACCACCGCGGCCTGGCGCGATCCGGGGGAGCTGTCGAAGCACCTGCGGTTCGCCGCCGGACACCCGGAAGTCCGCGGCCACGTCTACTTCTCGGCGAAGCAGGTGGCCGCGGACCCCAACGGAGCGATGGCCCGGGTGGTCGCCGACCACTACGGCTCGGCGGTGCCCCCGCGCTGATTCAGTGGTCGGGCTCTACGGGGTGACGGACCACGCAGTCGGGCCCGGGGGCCATGAGGGCTTCGTGCCCGTCCTGGAAGCGGACCCGGTACGGGGGGGTTCCGTTTTCGCCCAGCACCTGGGTGATCTCGCCCACCTTGTCGTGCTGTCCGACGATCCTGCCGTGCTGCACCAGCTGGTCGCCCTCGGTCGCGCGCATAACTGACCTCCTCGGTGGCGGTCCGATCCGGTGCTAGCAGTTTAGGTCGTACTGGGGCTATTTGACCCGTTGGGTGACCGCGATGCAGACGAGGACCGCGCAGGCGGCGATCGGCGCGGCGGGGGTGAGCCGCTCGCCCAGCACCGCCACCGACCAGACCAGGGTCAGCAGCGGCTGGGCGAGCTGGAGCTGGCTCGCGCGCGGTGCGCCGATCTCGGCCATGCCCCGGTACCAGACGTACAGGCCCAGGAAGGTGGAGCCGGCCGCCACCCAGACCAGCCCGGCCAGCCCGTGCCCGCCGAGGTGCACCGGCTCGTACGCGAGCCCGAGCGCGGAGCCGGCCAGGCTGAGCGGCAGGCACAGAACCAGCGCCCAGCCGATCACCTGCCAGCCGGGCAGGGTCCGGGCCAGGCGTCCGCCCTCGGTGTACCCGGCGGCGCACACCAGCAGGGCGCCGAACAGGTAGGCGTCGCCGGCCGAGAGGGCGCCGCCGCTCTGCGCGAGGGTGAATCCCATGACGACCGCGGCCCCGGCGACGGCCGCCGCCCAGAAGGCGCGCGAGGGCCGGGCTCCGGTGCGCAGCGCGGACAGCGCGGCGGTGGTGAGCGGCAGCAGGCCGACCACGACGGCGGCGTGCGAGGTGGTGGAGGTCGTCAGCGCGAGGGTGGTGAGCAGCGGGAAGCCGACGACCACCCCGCCCGCGACCACGGCGAGACCGGCCCAGTGCTCGCGGGCGGGCAGCGGGACCCGGCGGGCCAGCAGGAAGGCTCCGGCGATGACGGCGGCGAGGACGCTGCGCAGGGCGACGAGGGACCACGGCCCGAAGCTCTCCAGGCCCCACGCGGTGGCGGGGAAGGTCAGGGAGAAGGCGAGGACGCCGAGTGAGGCGAGGGCGGTACCGCGGCCCACCGGACTCTTGACCGCTATCGAGTTCGGGAGAGTAGCGCTATTCTGTGCTGTCATGTACGAGCGTAGCAGTGTGGCGGAACTGGCGGAATCGCTGCGATCGGAGCTCAACCGCTACTCGGTGGGTGGAAAGCTCCCGTCGAGCCGGGCCCTGGTCGAGCGCTACCGGGTCAGCCCCGTCACCGTCTCCCGGGCCCTGGCGCAGCTCGCCGCCGAGGGCCTCGTCGTCACCCGGCCCGGCGCCGGCGTCTTCCGCGCCTCCCCGCGCACGGTGCCCGCCGCGCCCGGGGACACCTCCTGGCAGGAAGTCGCCCTCAGCGCGGAGGCCCCCGGCGAGATCGTGCCGCGCTCGGTCGACGCCTCCGGGGTGCTCGCCTGTCTGGCCGCACCGCCGTCCGGGGTGATCGGACTCAACAGCGGCTACCTGCACGCCTCCATCCAGCCCGAGCGGGCCATGGCGGCCGCGCTCGCCCGGGCCGGGCGGCGCCCCGGCGCCTGGGACCGGCCGCCCATGGAGGGCCTGCCCGAGCTCCGCGACTGGTTCGCCCGCGAGATCGGCGGGGCCGTCTCGGCCGCCGACGTCCTGGTCACCGCGGGCGGGCAGAGCGCGCTCACCACCGCCCTGCGGGCGCTGGCCCCGCCGGGGGCGCCGATCCTGGTGGAATCCCCGACCTACCCCGGGCTGCTGGCCATCGCCCGCGCCTCCGGATGCCGGCCCGTGCCCGTCCCGGTGGACGCCGAGGGGGTGCGGCCGGAGCTGCTGGCCGCCGCCTTCGAGGCGACGGGCGCGCGGGTGTTCGTATGCCAGCCGCTGTTCCAGAACCCGACCGGTGCGGTCCTGGCTCCCGCGCGGCGGGCCGAGGTGCTGCGCATCGCGCGCGCCGCCGGAGCCTTCGTGGTGGAGGACGACTACGCCCGCGCCCTGGCCCACGACGACGCCGGTCCGCTGCCCGCGACACTGGCCGCCGAGGACCACGACGGGGTGGTCGTGCACGTCCGGTCCCTGACCAAGGCCACCTCGCCCAGCCTGCGGGTGGGCGCCCTGGCCGCCCGGGGCCCGGTGGTGGACCGGCTGCGCGCCATCCAGGTCGTGGACACCTTCTTCGTGTCCCGGCCGCTCCAGGAGGCCGCCCTCGAACTGGTCGGCGCGCCCGCCTGGCCGCGCCACCTGCGCACCGTGGCCGCCGAGCTGCGGCACCGGCGGGACGTGCTCGCGGGGGCCCTGCGGCGGGAGCTGCCCGGGCTGACGCTGCACCACCTGCCGTCGGGCGGGTACCAGTTGTGGCTGCGGATGGCCGACGGAGCCGACGACGCGGCCTTCGCCGTGGCGGCCCTGCGCGCCGGGGTCGCGGTGGCGCCCGGCCGCCCGTACTTCTGCGCCGAACCGCCCGGCCCGTACGTCCGGCTGAGCTTCGCCGGGGTGTCGGGGCCGGGGGAGCTGGTGGAGGCCGTCCAACGACTCCGGGCGGGCCTCGGTGCGTAGCCGCCCGGGCCCGCCGAACGCCTCGTTCCGGAAAGCTTGACCCCCGGCCGTTCGCGGCTCACCATCACCGCATGCATGTTCGGGTTTCGCTCGTTGCCGCAGCCCGTAGTTCCTCGCTGCTCGCCGAGCGCTTCGACGACGACCGTCCGCTGGACGGAGCCGGCTGGCGGTCGGTGGAGTGCGCCGCCCGGGACCTCGTGCCCCTGGGCGCGGCCGAGCTGCGCTACTGCTCGCCGACCCCGCGCAGCCGGGCCACCGCCGAGGCCCTCGGGTACGCGCCCCTCGCGCAGCCCGCGCTGCGCGAGTGCGACATGGGCCGCTGGCGGGGGCTGACCCTGGCCGAGGTGACCGCCCGCGAACCCGGCGCGGTGGACCTGTGGCTCAGCGATCCGCGGGCCGCCCCGCACGGAGGCGAGTCCCTGCTCGCCTTCATCTCCCGGATCGGCGGCTGGCTCGACACCCGCCCCGCCGACGACGGCGGCGCGATCGTGGCGGTGGCCGAGCCCTCGGTGGTCCGGGCGGCCCTGGTCTACGCGCTGCAGGCACCCCCGCTGACCTACTGGAACGTGGACGTCCGGCCGCTGTCCACCCTGACCCTCACCGGCTGGTCGCGCCGCTGGTACCTCTCCCTCCAGGCCCCGGCGTGAAACGCGCCCCTTCGGGCACCGTCTCGTCGACGGGACGGCCCCGCCGCCGGCCGACGCGACCGGCGGAATCGTCGCCGGAGCGGGCCCTTTCCTGCTAGACATCTTCCGTAGGGCGCCACCGGCGCCGGATCCTCCCGCGCACCCCTCCCGCCGAGATCCAGAACATTGCATAAACGTGCGGACATACGTATAGTCATGCCATCGATGAGGAGGGTCCGATGGTGGTACGTGTAGCGGTGGCCGGAGCGAGCGGGTATGCGGGCGGGGAAGTCCTGCGCCTCCTGCTCTCGCACCCCGAAGTGGAGATCGGCGCGCTGACCGGCCACTCCAACGCCGGACAGCTCCTCGGCTCCCTGCAACCGCACCTCGTGCCGCTCGCGGGGCGCACCCTGGAGGCGACCACCGCCCAGGCCCTCGCCGGCCACGATGTCGTCTTCCTCGCACTCCCGCACGGCCAGTCCGCCGCCGTCGCCGCCGAACTCGGCGAGGACGTCCTCGTCGTCGACATGGGCGCCGACCACCGGCTCAAGGACTCCGCCGACTGGGACGCCTTCTACGGCGCCCCGCACGCCGGGACCTGGCCCTACGGCCTCCCCGAGCTGCCGGGCGGCCGCGCCGCACTGGAGGGGACCAAGCGCATCGCCGTCCCCGGCTGCTTCCCCACCGCCGTATCCCTCGCCCTCTTCCCCGCCTACCAGGCCCAGCTCGCCGAGCCGGAGGCCGTGATCGTCGCCGCCACCGGCACCTCCGGCGCGGGCAAGGCCCTCAAGCCGCACCTGCTCGGCGCCGAGGTGATGGGTTCGGTGACCCCGTACGGCGTGGGCGGCGGCCACCGGCACACGCCCGAGATGGTGCAGAACCTGAGCCCCATCGCCGGACAGCGCGTCTCCGTCTCCTTCACGCCGACCCTCGTGCCCATGGCACGCGGCATCCTCGCCACGTGCTCGGCCAAGGCCCTCCCCGGCACCACCGCCGAATCGCTGCGCGCCGCCTACGAGAAGGCGTACGCCGACGAGCCCTTCGTCCACCTGCTTCCCGAGGGCCGGATGCCGTCCACCAAATCCGTCCACGGGTCCAACGCCGTCCACGTCCAGGTCGCCTACGACGCGTCCGCCCAGCGGATCATCGCCGTCAGCGCCATCGACAACCTGACCAAGGGCACCGCCGGCGGCGCGGTGCAGAGCATGAACATCGCCCTCGGGCTCCCCGAGCAGCTCGGGCTTTCCACGATTGGAGTCGCGCCGTGAGCGTTACGGCTGCACAGGGATTCACGGCAGCGGGCATCGCCGCCGGGATCAAGGCCAACGGCAACCCGGACCTGGCCCTCGTGGTCAACAACGGGCCGCGTCTCGCCGCCGCGGGCGTCTTCACCTCCAACCGCGTCAAGGCCGCCCCGGTGCACTGGTCCGAGCAGGTCCTGCGCGGCGCCACCGTCGGCGCCGTCGTCCTGAACTCCGGCGGCGCCAACGCCTGCACCGGCCCCAAGGGCTTCCAGGACACCCACGCCACCGCCGAGAAGGTGGCCGCCGTCCTCGGCGAGGACTTCAACGCCGGGGAGGTCGCGGTCGCGTCCACCGGCCTGATCGGCGTCCTGCTCCCCATGGACAAGCTGCTCCCCGGCATCGAGACCGCCGCCGCCGCCCTGTCCGAGGACGGCGGCGAGGCCGCCGCCATCGCCATCAAGACCACCGACACCGTGCACAAGACGGCCACCGTCTCCCAGGGCGGCTGGACCGTCGGCGGCATGGCCAAGGGCGCGGGCATGCTCGCCCCGGGCCTCGCCACCATGCTCGTCGTCCTCACCACCGACGCCGACCTGGACAGCGCCACCCTCGACAAGGCGCTGCGCGACGCCACCCGCACCACCTTCGACCGGGTCGACTCCGACGGCTGCATGTCCACCAACGACACGGTGCTGCTGCTCGCCTCCGGCGCGTCCGGCCAGGTGCCGGTGTACGAGGAGTTCGCCGAGGCCGTGCGCGCCGTCTGCGACGACCTGGCCCGCCAGCTGATCGGCGACGCCGAGGGCGCCAGCAAGGACATCCGCATCGAGGTCATCGGCGCGGCCAGCGAGGACGACGCGGTCGAGGTCGGCCGGTCCATCGCCCGCAACAACCTGCTCAAGTGCGCCATCCACGGCGAGGACCCGAACTGGGGCCGGGTGCTCTCCGCGATCGGCACCACCAAGGCGGCCTTCGACCCGGACCGCCTCAACGTCGCCATCAACGGCGTGTGGGTCTGCAAGAACGGCTCGGTCGGCGAGGACCGCGACCTGGTCTCGATGAAGGACCGCGAGGTCCGCATCACCGCCGACCTCGCCACCGGCGGCGAATCGGCCGTCATCTGGGCCAACGACCTGACCGCCGACTACGTCCACGAGAACAGCGCGTACTCCTCATGAGCGACGAGACGAGCGACGAGAAGGCCGGCCAGCCCGGCACCGCCCGCAAGCACACCGCCCTGCCCAAGGCGCAGATCCTCATCGAGGCCCTGCCCTGGCTCACCCGCCACAACGGCAAGATCGTCGTCATCAAGTTCGGCGGCAACGCCATGATCGACGAGGACCTCAAGGCGGCCTTCGCCCAGGACGTGGTCTTCCTGCGCCAGGCCGGCCTCAAGCCGGTCGTCGTGCACGGCGGCGGCCCCCAGATCAACGCCCAGCTCGACAAGCAGGGCCTGGTCAGCGAGTTCAAGGCCGGCCTGCGCGTCACGACCCCGGAGGCCATGGACGTCGTACGGATGGTCCTGGCGGGCCAGGTCCAGCGCGAGCTGGTCGGACTGCTCAACCAGCACGGGCCGCTCGCCGTCGGCATGACCGGCGAGGACGCCCACACCATCACGGCGACCAAGCACAGCCCGCAGATCGGCGGCGAGGTCATCGACATCGGGCGCGTCGGCGAGATCACCGCCATCGACACCGGCGCGATCGAGGCGCTGCTCTCGGACGGCCGGATCCCGGTCATCTCCTCCATCGCCCGCAGCGCCGACGACCACCACGTCTACAACGTCAACGCCGACACGGCGGCCGCGGCGCTCGCCGCCTCGCTGGGCGCCGAGACGCTGATGGTCCTCACCGACGTCGAGGGCCTGTACGCGGACTGGCCGCACAGCGACGAGGTCATCAGCAAGCTCACCGTCAGCGAGCTGGAGAAGCTGCTGCCCGAGCTGTCCAGCGGCATGGTGCCCAAGATGGAGGGGTGCCTGCACGCCGTGCGCAACGGCGTGAACACCGCCCGCGTGCTCGACGGGCGGGTCCAGCACTCGATCCTGCTGGAGATCTTCACGGACTCGGGCATCGGCACGATGGTCGTGCCCGACCCACAGCCCGGACAACAGCCAGGGGGAGCGGAATGACGAAGGGCAGCGGCAACCAGGAATACGGCGCGCGCTGGCAGGGCGCGTTGACCGACAACTACGGCACCCCCGCCCTCGCCCTCGTGCGCGGCGAGGGCGCCCAGGTGTGGGACGCCGACGGCAAGCAGTACACCGACTTCGTCGGCGGCATCGCGGTCAACGCGCTCGGCCACGCCCACCCGGCGATCGTGGCGGCCGTGACCGAGCAGGTCTCCACCCTCGGCCACGTCTCCAACCTCTTCATCTCCGAGCCGGTCGTCGCGCTCGGCGAGCGGCTGCTCCAGCTCTTCGGCCGCCCCGGCAAGGTCTTCTTCTGCAACTCCGGGGCCGAGACCATCGAAGCCGCCTTCAAGATCGGCCGGCTGACCGGGCGGTCCCACATGGTCGCCACCGACGGCGGCTTCCACGGCCGGACCATGGGCGCCCTCGCCCTCACCGGCCAGCCGAAGAAGCAGGAGCCCTTCCTGCCGCTGCCGGGCGACGTCACGCACGTCCCCTTCGGCGACGTCGAAGCCCTGCGGGCCGCCGTCACCGAGGAGACCGCGCTCGTCGTCATCGAGCCGATCCAGGGCGAGAACGGCGTGGTCGTGCCCCCGGCCGGGTACCTGACGGCCGCCCGCGAGATCACCCGCGCCACCGGCACCCTGCTCGTCCTCGACGAGGTCCAGACCGGCATCGGCCGGTGCGGCCAGTGGTTCGAACACCAGGCCCACGAAGACGTCGAGCCCGACGTCGTCACCCTCGCCAAGGGACTGGGCGGCGGACTGCCGATCGGCGCGGTGGCCCTCTTCGGGGCCGCGGCCGACCTGTTCCGGCCCGGCCAGCACGGCACCACCTTCGGTGGGAACCCGGTCGCCTGCGCCGCCGGCCTCGCCGTGATCGACACTATCGCCTCCGAGGGACTGCTCGACCAGGTCAAGGCCCGCAGCGAGCGGCTGCGCTCCGGGATCGAGTCCTCGGGCCACGCGCTGGTCTCCCACGTCAGGGGCGCCGGCCTACTGCTGGGTATCGTGCTGACCGAGCCGCTCGCACCCCAGGTGCAGCAGGCGGCTCAGGATGCCGGCTTCCTGGTCAACGCGCCCGCCCCCGACGTCGTACGGCTCATGCCCCCGTACGTGCTCACCGAGGCCGAGGCCGACGCGTTCGTCCGGGCCCTGCCCGGCATCCTCGACGCAGCCAACGGGGACGGATCCGAAGAATGAGACGACGATGAGCCAGGCGCAGGACAACGAGCACGTCGGACAGGCCGTCCCGCAGACCCGCACCGCGCGCCACCGCCGGATCGTGGACATCCTCAACCGGCAGCCGGTCCGCTCCCAGAGCCAGCTGGCCAAGCTGCTCGCCGACGACGGGCTGAGCGTCACCCAGGCGACGCTCTCCCGCGACCTCGACGAGCTGGGCGCGGTGAAGATCCGCAACACCGGCGGTGAGCTGATCTACGCGGTGCCCAGCGAGGGCGGCTTCCGCACCCCGCAGGCACCGCTCGGCGAGTCCGCGAAGGAGGAGCGCATGCGGCGCCTCTCCGGGGAGCTGCTGATCTCGGCGGAGGCCTCCGCGAACCTCGTGGTCCTGCGCACCCCGCCGGGTGCGGCGCAGTTCCTCGCCTCGGCGATCGACCAGGCCGAACTCCGCGCGATCCTCGGCACGATCGCGGGCGACGACACCCTGATGCTGATCAGCCGCGACCCGGCGGGCGGCCAGGCCCTCGCCGACCACCTCCTGCGGCTGGCGCAGAAGGAGGGCTGAGCGGGGCGGTCCGGGGCGCCGGAAATCCGGTGCCGGATCCGGACCCGCCGTCATAGCCTCGGGGCGTGCTCCGCTACGTCCTCGCGATATCCGTGTCCCTCGTGACCGCCGCCGTGTACGGGCCCCTCGCCCTGCGGTGGCGGCGCCGGGCCCGGATCCGCCGCGAGATCCTCCGGCTCGTCGCAGCCGTCCGCCCGGAGCCGTACCACGCAGCCGTGTTGCGGGGCGAGGCGACCGAGGCGGCGGCCGCCGAACTCGTCCTCGACGGGTACCTCGGGATCGACGGGGAAGGAGCGGCGTTCCTGACCGAGGAGGGCCGCGACCACACCCGCCCGCCCGCCCACCCGCTGCCCGCAGCCCTGTTGGACGCCCTGCGCCGGCACGATCCCCAGCCCGTGTCCCTCGGCTGGATCGCCTGGTCCGACGAGGAGTACCGGCGGCGGTGCGGCGCGTACGGGGCCGAACGGGCCGACCTGCTGCCCGAACTCCCGAAGATGCCGGACGGCGAGGGAAACCGCCTGCCGGCCTGCTGCGGCTGCGTGGGCATCGTCCTGACGATGTTCTTCTGGTGCCTCGCGAGCGTACTGCTGGTCGCCGAGCGCCCGCACGGCGTACGGGAATGGGCCTGCGCCGTGGTGGCCGGCCTCGGCCTGCTCGCGCTGCTGGGCGCCGAGAAGGCGCACCGGAAGGTCCGGGCCCGGACGGAGTGCGGCGACCCGCTGGGTGACCTGATCCGCGCCGAACCGCACCCGGCCTTCGCGGCGCTGGACGAACAGCAACGCCTCGACGTGCTGCGGAGCAGCGCCGACCACTTCACGTGGCGCGGCGTCGACCAGATCGTCGTGGCGGACGACGAGGACGAGGACGACGAGGACGGCGAGTGGCTGGACGACAAGGTCTGGTGGGAGGACGCCTACGAGTACCGGGCCACCGACGAGGACGAGCCCGAGACCTGAGGATCTAGTAGCGGGTGACGGAGAGCGGCCCGTCCTGCGTGCCGATCGCGATGTGCGGGCGCCGGCGCGGATTCGCCCAGCGCAGGATCTCCCGCATGGCCCGCTCGGGCACGGACACGCAACCGGCCGTCGCTCCCTTGCCGTTGACGTGCAGGAAGATCCCCGCGCCCCGGCCGCGCACGGGCCGCTCGTAGTTGAAGGCGATGAGCAGCGCGTGCGCGTACTGCTTCTCGTACGTCACCAGGTGCTCGGCCTCGCCCGGCGCGCAGTCCGCGGGCAGCGGCTCCACCCAGCGGTTGTAGTGGGCGGACGCGTTGTCCTGGCACCACCAGGAGTCGCCCCGCACCCGCCGGTAGCGGACCTCCGTGCCGGCCGGCGCCCGCCGGATCCCGAAGGCGTACGGCAGTTCGTACAGGCCCGTCGGCGTGGTGCTGGTGCCCTGCGTCCGGGTCGCGCCCTCGGTGAGGCCGTTCGACCCGAAGCGGGCGGGTGCGCTCCCCGCCTCGTGCCAGCCCCCGGACCACCGGTCCCACCAGGTCAGCCGGCCGGTGGTGGACCCGGGCGCGGGCGCGACGGCGATGATCAGCTGACTGCCGCCGCCGGTGTCGGCGAGCCGGGACGGCAGGGGCGCGGGGGCCTGCGGGAGCAGGCTGCTGACGATCAGTGAACCGGTGACGAGAGCGGTACGCAGCACATGTCAGACGGTACGGGGCGGAAGGGGCAGAGGCAGCGCAGGCAGGCCGTCGAGGCTCGTCTCGATGAACTCCTTCTTCTCGCAGTACGCGGCGAACTCCTCGTCCGTCTTGCGGCCGAAGTACTCCGCGTGGAGGGTGCGCTCGCCCTCGTACTCCATGAAGGGGACGGCGTACCCGCACGTGTCGGCGATCCGGCGGGCGTGGACGAGGACGATCGCCCGCGCGGACGGCCCGTCGGCGTTGCCGAAGAGGGGGATCAGCTCGCCCCAGCGGGGATCGTCGCGGAAGACCGCCTCGCCGTCGCCGTGGATGCGCACGATGTTCGGCGGGCCGCTGAAGGCGCACCACATGAGGGTGATCCGGCCGTTCTCGCGGACGTGCGCGAGGGTCTCGGCGCCACTGCCGCCGAAGTCCAGGTAGGCGAGGGTCTGTTCGTCGATGACCACGAGGGTCCCGGCGCGGCCCTTGGGCGACAGGTTGACGTGACCGTCACCCGCCAGCGGGGCGGTCGCGGTGAAGAAGACCGGCTGCGCCTCGATGAACGCGCGCAGGCGGCCGTCTATGCGTTCGTAGAGCTTTCCCATGTCGATCAGTATCCTTCCGTCGTCGTTCCGGCGCGGGGGAGCCCGAGCCGTTCGCGCATCTGCCGCAGGACGTACTCGCCGAACACCCCCGTGCACCGGTCCAGCAGGGCGCCGACCTCCGGATCGCCGATCGGCAGGGCGGGCGGCCGGTAGGGGGACCACAGGCTCTCGAGGCGTTGCCCGGCGAGCACGCGCAACCCCGCGTCCCCGTCCGTCAGCAGTTCCACGGAGGCCCGCAGTCCGGGCACGCCGCCCCGGGCGTGCAGCACGCGGTACGCCGCCAGGCGGGTGTGACGCGGCCGGCCGGGGGCGATGCGGGCCAGCAGCCAGTCGGCGGGCAGCTGCCCCGCCGAGGCGCGCAGGCTGAGGGAGGCCTCCCGGGCCACGCTCGGCGAAGGGTCGTCCAGCAGCGGCCGCAGCAGCCCGAGGTCGGTGACGTCCAGGTGGCGCAGCCCCGCGACGGCCGCCGCCCGGACCGCCCCGGCGGGGTGGTCCAGCAGGGCGCGCAGCAGCGGGGCGTCCGCGCGGCCGGCGCACTCGGCGAAGCCGGTCACGGCGTACCGGTCGATCCGGTCCGGGTCCTCGACCAGCGCGCGGAGGTGCGCGTACGGATCGCCCCCGCCCTGGCGCAGGAGCCAGCGGGCGCAGGCCCGGACCGTTCCGGAGCGGTCGGTGAGGTGGTGCACGGCCTCGGCGGCCCGCCCGGCCCGGCGCAGGGCGGTGACCCCGGCGGCCCGGACCATCGGGAGGTGCCCGCCCAGCAGGGCGTCGACGGCCGCGGTCGTATCTGCGTTCGCGTCCGCGTCGGCCCCGTCCGGCGCGTCGCCCGGAGTCCCGTCGCCCGAACCCCCGGCGGCCAGCGCCGCCAGCGCGGCCTCGGTCCACAGCGTGCTCGTCACCGGGTCCTGCTCGACGGCGGCCCGCCGGGCCAGTTCCCGTACGCCGAGCTGCCCGCCGTCGAGGGTGATCCGGGTGGCGAAGCGCCGGGTCTCCAGGTCCGGGTTCCACCGCAGCCACGCCAGTACGGTGTCGGGCTGCTCGCCGGTGCGGGTGTGCGCGGGCCGCTCGGCCCGCCACCAGGTCGCGGGCCGGGCCGGCCGCCACCACGGGGCGAGGACGGGGTCCTCGGCGCGCAGGGCGGCCTCGAACCGCTCCAGCGCCCAGGCGCCCTGCTCCCGCCGTCCCAGCCGCAGGACCAGCGGGGTCAGGTCGGTCAGCGTCCGCGCGGGGTCGGCGGCCAGGGCCTCGCCGAGGATCCGGCGGGCGCGTTTGCGCACCGCCGGGACCCAGTCGGCACAGCGGATCGCGACGAGCGGGAGCGCCGGGTCCGGCTCGTCGAGCGCGGCCTCGCGGACCCGTCCGTCGCGGTGGCACAGGCGGGTCTCGGGGCGGTCGAAGCACGGCAGCGCGGTGCCGTGGGCGCGGGCTCCCCGGACCTCTTCGTCGAAGGCGATCCAGGCCGCCGGCCGGTCGGGGAGGCGGATTCCGCCGATCCCGACGCGCCTGCCGCCGAGCAGTCCCGCCGCGGCGGCCCGCCCGTCCTTCGCGTCCTGTCGTTCCCAGGCGCCCATGTGCCCTCCCCCTGTTTCCGCGTACCCGGCGAGCCTAAGCGGTGGCCGGATGGTGGCGCGCCCCATATTCGCCCAGGTCAGGGGACTTGCGGTGGAGTCGATTGACGAAACATACGGAGTAGTGCATAGTTATGCCTGTCGTTGAATGCACCGTAAGGAGAAACCCGTGACCGAGCGCGTCGTACTCGCCTACTCGGGCGGCCTGGACACCTCCGTCGCCATCGGCTGGATCGCCGAGGAGACGGGCGCCGAGGTCATCGCCGTTGCCGTGGACGTCGGCCAGGGCGGCGAGGACCTGGACGTCATCCGCAAGCGCGCGCTCGACTGCGGTGCGGTCGAGGCCGAGGTCGCCGACGCCTCCGACGAGTTCGCCAACGAGTACTGCCTCCCGGCGATCAAGGCGAACGCCCTCTACATGGACCGGTACCCGCTGGTCTCGGCGCTCTCCCGGCCGGCCATCGTCAAGCACCTGGTCGCCGCGGCCAAGAAGCACGGCGCCACGACCGTCGCCCACGGCTGCACCGGCAAGGGCAACGACCAGGTCCGCTTCGAGGCGGGCATCGTCGCCCTCGCCCCGGACCTCAAGTGCATCGCCCCGGTCCGTGACTACGCGATGACCCGCGACAAGGCGATCGCCTTCTGCGAGGAGAAGCAGCTCCCGATCGCGACCACCAAGAAGTCCCCGTACTCCATCGACCAGAACGTCTTCGGACGCGCCGTCGAGACGGGCTTCCTGGAGGACATCTGGAACGCCCCGATCGAGGACATCTACGAGTACACCTCGAACCCGGCGCTGCCGCGCGAGGCCGACGAGGTCGTCATCTCCTTCAAGGAGGGCGTCCCGGTCGCCATCGACGGCAAGCCCGTCACCGTGCTCCAGGCGATCCAGCAGCTCAACGACCGCGCCGGCGCCCAGGGCATCGGCCGGATCGACATCGTCGAGGACCGTCTCGTGGGCATCAAGTCCCGTGAGGTGTACGAGGCCCCCGGCGCGATCGCGCTGATCACCGCGCACCAGGAGCTGGAGAACGTCACCGTCGAGCGCGAGCTGGCCCGCTACAAGCGGCAGGTCGAGCAGCGCTGGGGCGAGATGGTCTACGACGGCCTGTGGTTCTCCCCGCTCAAGCGGGCGCTGGACGGCTTCATCAACGAGGCCAACCAGCACGTCACCGGTGACATCCGGATGACGCTGCACGGCGGCCGCGCCGTCGTCACCGGCCGGAAGTCGGACGAGTCGCTCTACGACTTCAACCTCGCGACCTACGACTCGGGCGACACCTTCGACCAGTCCAAGGCACAGGGCTTCATCGAGATCTTCGGCCTCTCCTCGAAGATCGCGGCGCGGCGCGACCTCGCCTGACCGATCAGCAGTACGTGACCGCCTCCCCGTTTCCTCCGCGGCGGGGAGGCGGTTTCACATCCAGAAGCATGCCGTACATGCCATGCAGTCTTGAGGAGCAGTAGCTGTGAGCAGCAACAACGGTGACGTCCGGCTCTGGGGCGGCCGGTTCGCCGACGGTCCCGCCGAGGCCCTCGCGAAGCTGTCCGCGTCGGTCCACTTCGACTGGCGCCTCGCGCCCTACGACATCGCCGGCTCGCGCGCCCACGCCCGCGTGCTCCACAAGGCGGGCCTGCTCACGGCCGAAGAGCTCGACCGCATGATCGCCGGACTGGACCGGCTGGAGGCCGACGTGGCCGACGGCTCCTTCACCGGCACCATCGCCGACGAGGACGTGCACACCGCCCTGGAGCGGGGCCTGCTGGAGCGGCTCGGCGCCGACCTCGGCGGCAAGCTGCGCGCCGGGCGCTCCCGCAACGACCAGGTGGCCACCCTCTTCCGGATGTACCTGCGCGACCACGCCCGGATCATCGGCGGTCTGATCGCGGACCTCCAGGACGCGCTGGTCGGCCTCGCCGAGACCCACCACGACGTGGCCATGCCGGGCCGGACCCACCTCCAGCACGCGCAGCCGGTGCTCTTCGCCCACCACGTACTGGCCCACGTGCAGTCCCTGTCCCGGGACGCGGAGCGGCTGCGGCAGTGGGACACCCGGACCGCGGTCTCCCCGTACGGATCGGGGGCGCTGGCCGGCTCCTCGCTGGGCCTGGACCCGGAGGCGGTCGCCGCCGACCTGGGCTTCGAGCGGGGCTCGGTCGGCAACTCCATCGACGGCACGGCCTCGCGCGACTTCGTCGCCGAGTTCGCCTTCGTCACCGCGATGATCGGGATCAACCTGTCCCGGATCGCGGAGGAGATCATCATCTGGAACACGAAGGAGTTCTCCTTCGTGACCCTGCACGACGCCTTCTCCACCGGCTCGTCGATCATGCCGCAGAAGAAGAACCCGGACATCGCGGAGCTGGCGCGCGGCAAGTCGGGCCGCCTCATCGGCAACCTGACCGGTCTGCTCGCCACGCTCAAGGCGCTCCCCCTGGCGTACAACCGGGACCTCCAGGAGGACAAGGAGCCGGTCTTCGACTCCTGCGACACCCTCGAAGTCCTGCTGCCGGCCTTCACCGGCATGATGGCCACCCTCACGGTCAACCGGGAGCGGATGGAGGAGCTGGCCCCGGCGGGCTTCTCGCTCGCCACCGACATCGCGGAGTGGCTGGTCAAGCAGGGCGTGCCGTTCCGGGTGGCGCACGAGGTCGCCGGCGAGTGCGTCAAGGAGTGCGAGGCGCTCGACATCGAGCTGGACGAGCTCACGGACGAGCAGTTCGCGAAGATCTCGGAGCACCTGACCCCCGAGGTCCGCACCGTCCTCAACGTCAAGGGCGCCCTCGCCTCCCGCAACGGCCGCGGCGGCACCGCCCCTTCGGCGGTCGCGGTCCAGCTGACCGAACTGAAGGCCGACCTGGTCATCCAGCACGCCTGGGCGGTCCACAAGCAGTAGTCCCGAGCGTGGCCGGGGGCGGGGGAGCGGATGGGCTCCCCCGCCCCTTCGGCGTTGCTAGTAGCAGACGACGCTGATCGAGAACGGCCGGTCGCTGTCGACGGCGGCGTTGCCGCCCGAGGACGGGGTCGCGGTGCGGACGAAGATCGTGTTCGCGTTCACCTGGCCGACCAGGATGGACGAGCTGCCCGGCCCGGGATCGTTGCCGCCGTTGGTGTTGACGGTGCCCAGGAGGGCGCAGTTGTTGATGTTGGACGTCGTGGTGATGTTGTAGCGGCCGTTGCCGAAGTGGTTGACGGTCCCGGTGATGCCCTGCGCGCCCTGGAACTGTCCGCTCGCGGAGATCTTGGCCCAGGCCGTGGTGACGGCCGCGGCCTGTCGGGCCTGACTCGGCTCCGCCGACGCGGAGGACACGGCGACGACGCCGCCGACCGTCAGTGCCAGCGCAGCGGCGCCGAAGGCCAGCTTTCGTGATGCGTTCATGGTTCTCTCCCTGCCGAAGACGGAATCAGTGCAGGTGAACCCGCCCCGGGTAAGGGCTCACTGGAGAGCAGACTCCCGGGTCCCGGGCCGGCGGGGGAAGGCTCCCGGGGGCACGGTCACTCCAAATGATCACAGTCCGCATCAGCCCGGTGAGCACGGGTAGTGATGATCGAATCACTGCGAGTGTTCAGTCGGCCGCGGTGCCGCCCATGCGGCCAGGGTGTCGAAGTCCTCGCGGACCAGTCCGATCCGCTCGTCGATCCGCAGAAGCAGCGCGTGCGCCGGGTGGTACCGCTCGACGTACTCGCGGTCCATGGCCCCGATGTCGTCGTCGATCCACGCGAAGGGCCGCTCGCCCGCGTAGTCGAGGATGTACTGGGTCTTCCAGAAGGTGCCGCGCGGCGCCCGGCCGTGCATCGACGGCCAGTCGATGAAGGGGAGCCGGGGCAGGCCGAGGTGGGGGCCTATCCAGTCGTTCGCCTCGTCCTTCCAGGTGGTGGCCCACACCAGCTCGTACGCCTCCGCCAGCGCGAGCAGTTCCTCCCCGTGGGCGGGATTCAGCCAGACCCGCAGCGGCTTCGCGCTCTCCGCCCGCCGCCAGCCCGTCGGCCGCATCCGGTGGGTGGTGTAACCCTCGGGGCGGCGCTGGGCCTTGGCCGCGTAGGGGTTCAGCGGTCCGTCGACATCGATCAACAGCAGTGGCTTCATCGAGGCAGGATTCCGTTCCGGCCGCCTTCCGGCAGCTCATTTTCGAGCCGAATGAGACATGGACGTCTCATTTGGGGTATGCTTGTCTCATGGCCATGGATCGTGACCAGGTGCTCCGCGACGCGGCCGCCCTGCTCTCCCGCAAATCGACCGCCACGATGGACGAGGTCGCCCGCGCCGCCGGAATCGGGCGCGCGACCCTGCACCGGCACTTCGCCGGGCGCGACGCCCTCGTACGGGCCCTCGAAGAGCTCGGCATCCGGGAGTTCGAGGTCGCCTTCGACAACGCCCGCCTCGACGAGGGAACGGCCGTGGAGGCGCTCAGACGCCTCGTCGCCGAGGCCGAGCCCAACGCCGAACTGCTGGCCTTCCTCGTCACCGAGAACCAGCTGTTCGAAGGCGACCAGGTCAACGAGGGATGGTCCCGGCTCGACGCCCGCGTCACCGCCCTGTTCCGGCGCGGCCAGGAAGAGGGCGACATCCGGATCGACCTGAGCCCCGCATGGCTCACCGAGGCCCTCTACGGCCTCATCGGCAGTTGCGCCTGGGCCGTCATGGACGGCCGGGTCGCCGCCAAGGACTTTCAGTACATGATCATCGAGCTGCTGCTCGGTGGCGCCAGACGGAGTGTGGAGAAATGAGCCGTACCGAACAGCTGACCAGGCAGACGGGGACGGAGGGGAAGAGCAAGGGACGCTGGCTCGCGCTCTCGGTGCTCGTCCTGGCCGTGCTGCTGGTCGCGGTGGACGCCACCGTACTCGGCCTCGCCACCCCCTCGCTCAGCGAGGACCTCAAGCCGTCCGGCACCCAGTTGCTGTGGATAGGCGACATCTACTCCTTCGTCATCGCCGGACTCCTGGTGTCGATGGGCAGCCTCGGCGACCGCATCGGCCGAAAGAAGCTGCTCCTCGTCGGCGCCACCGCCTTCGGCGCCGTCTCGGTCCTGAACGCCTACGCCACCAGCGCCGAGATGATGATCGTCGCCCGGGCCCTGCTCGGCGTGGCCGGCGCCACCCTGATGCCGTCCACCCTCGCGCTGATCCGCAACATCTTCCACGACCCCAAGGAGCGCAGCCTCGCCATCGGCATCTGGGGCGCCACCGCCTCGGCCGGCGCGGCCATCGGCCCCGTCGTCGGCGGAGCCCTGCTCCAGCACTTCTGGTGGGGCTCGGTCTTCCTCATCAACCTCCCCGTGATGATCGCCCTGGTCCTCGTCGGCATCAAGCTGCTGCCCGAGTCCAAGAACCCGGTCGCCGGGCCCTGGGACCTGGTCAGCGTCGGCCTCTCCCTCGTCGGCGTCATCAGCGTGGTCTACGCCGTCAAGGAAGTCGCCACCCACGGCCTGACCTGGGAGGTCGTGGCCACCGCCGGGCTCGGCGCGGGCGCCCTGTACGCCTTCGTCCGCCGCCAGTTCACCCTGCCGTCCCCGCTGCTCGACATGCGGCTCTTCAAGCACCGCGGCTTCTCCGGCGCGGTCCTCGCCGACCTGCTCACCGTCTTCGGCCTCTCCGGACTGGTCTTCTTCCTCTCGCAGTTCCTCCAGCTCGTACAGGGCCGCGGCCCGCTGGAGGCCGGCCTCGCCGAACTGCCCGCCGCCGTCGGCGCGGTGGTCACCGGCCTGATCGCGGGCAGGTACGCCCGCAGGTACTCCGTACGGTCCATCGTGGCCGGCGGCCTCGCCGCCATCGGCCTGGCCCTGGCCGTCCTGACCGTGATCCACAAGGAGAGCGGCTACCCGGTGCTCGGCGCGGCCCTGCTCGTCGTCGGCCTCGGCGCAGGCTTCTCCTTCACCGTCACCGCCGACGTCATCCTCTCCAGCGTGCCCAAGGAGCAGGCCGGTTCGGCCTCCGCCGTCTCCGAGACCGCGTACGAACTCGGCGCCGCCCTCGGCATCGCCCTGCTCGGCTCCATCGTCACCGGCGTCTACCAGGGCTTCACCGCCCCGGCCGGCGTCGCGGAGCCGGTGGCCGACGCCGCGCACGAATCCCTCGGCGGGGCCGTCGAAGCCGCCAAGGCACTGGACCCGGCCACCGCCACGCAGATGGTGGGCGCCGCCCAGGACGCCTTCGTGGACGGCCTGCGCCTCGCCTCCGGCGTCGGTGCGGCCGTGCTGCTGGCCACCGCCGCGGCCGCCTGGTTCCTGCTGAAGGGCCAGCGGCTCCAGGACGGCATCGAGCACTGACGTCCCGCCAGAGGGTGGTGTCCCGAACGGAGTTGACAGTCCGTCGAACCGCGGGACACCATCCCGGCGATGGAGATCAACGACCTGACCCCGGCCGAGCGCCGCATCTGGGACGCCTTCCCGCGCGGTGAGGGCGTCGACTTCCGCGAAGCTCCCGACGAGGAAGCCGCCGACGGAGCCTCCTGGGGGCCGGAGCGCACCGTGCGTGCCGAGGTGCTCATGGCGCTGCTGCTGAGCGGACCCAGCGAGGCCGGCCAAGTGGCCGGCCTCAAGATCAAGGGCGCCAAGGTCACCGGGAAACTGGACCTCAAGTACGCGGCGATCGACGTCCCGATGCGGATGCGCGGCTGCTGGTTCGAACGCAAACCAGGGCTCTACGGGGCGCGGTTGCGCGCACTCGTCCTCACCGAGTCCTGCTTGCCGGGCCTGACCGCGGCCACCGTCCGCATCGAGGTCGTGCTGCGGCTGTCATGCTGCCGGATCAGCGGGCCGGTGCGCCTGGCGGGGGCCCAGATATCCGGAGGTCTCTTCCTCCAGGACGCCGTGATCGGCCCGGTCGGGGGCGAACTGGCCGGCGAAGCCGCGCTCCAGCTCAACCATGCCACCATCGGCACCGACGTCATCGCCTCCGGGCTGACCGTACACGGCCAGACGCGTATCAACGGCGCGGTCGTCGGAGGTCAGATCAACATGGACCACGCCCGTCTCCACGTGCCCGGCGGCACGGCCCTGCACGCGGAGACCCTGACCGTCGGCACCGACCTGCGGGCGATGCGCGCGGAGCTGCACGGCCGGGTCAACCTCACCGGGTCCCGCGTACCGGGCCAGGTCAACTTCGCGTACGCCCGGTTCGTCAATCCCGGCGGCGTGGCCCTGCGGGCCAGCAGCTGCACCGTCGGCGAGTTCTGGCTGCGGAACTGCGACACCATCCAGGGCACGGTCAACCTGCGCCGTTCCCAGTTCGACCTGTTGCACATAGAGCCCGAGACCTGGCCGGACATGGTGCGACTGGCCGGGCTCAGCTACCGGGCGATGAGCCCGCACCTGCCCGCCGAGCAGCGGCTGGCCGTCCTGGAGCGCGAGGAGTCGGGCTACCTCCCGTACGCCTACGAGCAGCTGGCCGCGGCCTACCGCACGGCGGGCGACGAGGCGGCCGCCCGGACCGTCCAGCTCGCCAAGCTCCGCCGGCACCGCCGCACCCTGCCCAGGCACACGCGCCTGTGGGGGCTCCTCCAGGACGCCACCGTCGGCTACGGCTTCCGGCCGCTGCGGGCCACGGGCTGGCTGCTGGCGCTGCTGCTGACCGGGACGATCGCCTACTCGCTCGCCCCGCCCCGCCCGCTCAAACAGGGCGAGGCGCCGGACTTCAACGCGGTCTTCTACACGATCGACCTGATGCTGCCGATCATCGGCTTCGGGCAGGAGTCCGCCTACGCGCCGAGCGGCTGGTACCAGTGGTTGTCGTACCTGCTGATCGTGACCGGCTGGATCCTCGCCACCACCACGGCGGCGGGAGTCAGCCGGTCCCTGCGCAGGCAGTGACCGCTACGCGGCCTTCGCCTTGGTGGCGTACATGTCCACGTACTCCTGGCCCGAGAGCCGCATGACCTCGGCCATCACCGAGTCGGTGACGGCGCGCAGCACGTAGCGGTCGCGGTCCATGCCCTCGTAGCGGGAGAACTCCATCGGCTCGCCGAAGCGGACGGTGACCCGGCCCGGGCGCGGCATGCCGGCGCCGCCCGGCTGGAGCTTGTCGGTGCCGATCACCGCGAACGGCACCACGGGGGCCCCGGTCATCAGGGTCAGGCGGGCGATGCCGGTGCGGCCGCGGTAGAGCCGGCCGTCGGGGGAGCGGGTGCCCTCGGGGTAGATGCCGAAGATCTTGCCCTCTTCGAGGATCCGGCGGCCGGTCATCAGCGCCGCGACTCCGCCGTTGGCCCCGTCACGGTCGACGGGGATCATGCCGGAGCCGGTGAAGAACCAGGCCATGACGCGGCCCTTGATGCCCTTGCCGGTCACGTACTCGTCCTTGCCGATGAAGTGGACCGTACGGTCGCACAGCAGCGGAAGGATCATCGAGTCGATGAAGGTGAGGTGGTTGCCCGCCAGGATCACCGCTCCTTCGCCGGGGATGTTCTCGATGCCCTCCACACGGGTGCGGAACATCATGCGCATGATCGGTCCGACAGTGGCTTTGATGAGGCGCGTACGGAACAACGTGGGCCCTCCGGCATCGAAAAGCGGTTCTGGCACCCACCACACGGCGGTGGTGCAGGTGAGGACGATACTCGCGGGTCACGTCCGAGCGCACATCGGGTTCACGTGTCGGATACGGAGTGTTGACACACGTTTCCGCCAAGTTCCCCGGATGTGCCGTCGCCGCACCCCCTCCGGCCACCGCGTTTTGCCTACCATCGGCACGCCGATCACGGGCCGCGAGCTGCCGAGACATCAGAGATCCCGGGACCGCGCGCCCGTCACGACGACGAGGAGTGGCACTCATGACACAGGGTGGGGCAGCGCGGCGCACGGTCCTGGGGGCGGCCGTCCTGGCGGCCGGGGGCGGCATCACCGGACTCGCGGCGGGATCCGCGTCCGCCGCGAGCGGCGGGCACGGCGGCGGAGGGTACCGGGACCTCCCCTACCCGACGGTCATCGGCCACCGCGGGGCCAGCGGCTACCGGCCGGAGCACACGCTCGGCTCCTACCAGCTGGCACTCGACCTGGGCGCCGACGTCATCGAGCAGGACCTCGTCCCCACCAAGGACGGGCATCTGGTGTGCCGCCACGAGAACGAGATCGGCGGCACCACGGACGTTGCCGACCACCCCGAGTTCGCGGCGCGCCGCACCACCAAGTCCGTCGACGGGGTCTCCGTCACCGGCTGGTTCACCGAGGACTTCACCCTCGCCGAGCTGAAGACCCTGCGCGCGAAGGAACGCATCCCCGCCGTCCGCCAGCGCAACACCCTCTACGACGGCCAGTGGGCGGTGCCCACCTTCGAGGAGGTCCTGCGCTGGGCCAACCGGGAGGGCCGCCGCCGCGACAAGCAGGTGTGGCTGCACGTGGAGACCAAGCACCCCAGCTACTTCCGGGCGCTGGGCCTCGGCCTGGAGGAGCCCCTGGCCAAGCTGCTGCGCCGGTACGGGCGGGACCGCCACGATTCGGCCGTCTTCCTCCAGTCCTTCGAGCCCTCCAGCATCCAGCGGCTCTCCCGGCTGGTCTCCGCACCCCGCGTCGTGCTGCTCTCCGCCGCGAACACGCGTCCGTGGGACTTCGAACAGGCCAAGGACCCGCGGACGGTCGCGGACCTGGTCAAGCCCGAGGGCCTGAAGTGGATCTCCGGCTTCGCCCAGGGCATCGGCCCGACCATGGACCTGATCCTCCCGCGCACGGCGGACGGCCGGCTCGGGACCCCGACCACCCTGGTGAAGGACGCGCACGCGCGCGGACTGGTGCTGCACCCCTACACCGCGCGCAACGAGAACAGCTTCCTGCCGGCCGAGTACCGCAAGGGCACGGATCCGGCCGCCTACGGCGATGCCCTCGCCGCCTTCCGGACCTACTTCGAACAGGGCATCGACGGGATCTTCACCGACAACCCGGACACCGGACTGCTCGCGGCCGAGGCCTTCCGCCCGGGCCGACGCCCCGTCAACGGCTGAGCGCGGCTTCCCGAACGAGTGGGCCGGGCCCGGCGGGGAAACCGCCGGGCCCGGCCCACTCGTCCCGCCCGGCATGGACCTGCTGAAGGCTGACCTCTTTGAGAAGCTCGGCCCGCTGCTCTCCGCGGAAGCGGCGGCGGAGGCCGCGGGCACCGGGGTGGACGCCGCCGACCTGGAACAAGCCGTCTGGGTCAGGCTGCTGGAGAGCGGCCGGCGCGCCCCCGATCCGGCCGAGCCGGCGGAGCCGGCGCGCTGGCTGCGCCGGGCGGTACGGGCGGAGGCCCGCCTGGCCCGGCGCCGGGCCAGGCGGGAGATCCCGTACGACGGCCCGTCGGCCGGCGACAGCGCGGGGGGCGAACCGGCCGCCGGGCGCGAACCGGCCGCGGGGGCCGAACCGGAAGACGCCCTTCTGGACCGGGAGGTGAACCGCGCACTCCGATCGGCGGTCGCCCGGTTGCCCGGACGCTGTCCGGAGCTGATGAAGGCATTTCTTTCGCCCAGAGACCTCACTTACCGTGAAATCGCAGGAGAGTTGGGTATCTCACAAGGAAGTTTGGGGCCCGTCCGTTCCCGTTGCCTGGGATGTCTGCGCAGAATGCTGGCTGCAGAGGTTGCGGCTCCTGGCCTTCGGGGAAAGGAGCGGTAGACCAACGGGCTACCAGGTGAGCTGGAGGCATGCGCACATGGGCATGAGCGTGACCATTTCGGCGGCGGCTGCCGAGGACGCTGAGCAGATCTTCAAACTGCAGTACCTGGCCTTCCAGCGCGAGGCCGAGCTGTACGGCAACTACCTCATCCAGCCGCTCACCCAGTCCCTGGACTCCCTCAAGGGGGAGCTCGCCACGGACACCGTCCTGGTGGCCCGGCTCGGCGACGAGATCGTCGGCACCGTGCGCGGCAACGTGGACGAGGACGGCACCGCCAAGATCGCCAAGCTGTGCGTCCACCCGCGCCTGCAGGGCCACGGGCTCGGCGCGCGCCTGCTGCGCGCGGTCGAGGAGGCCCTCGCGAGCCCCGGCACCACCACCCGCTTCCGTCTGCACACCGGCCACAAGAGCGAGTCCAACCTGCGTCTCTACCGCAAGGCCGGCTACGTCAAGGTCGGCGGCCGCACGGCTTCCGACGGGGTCCAGCTGGTGATCCTGGAGAAGGAGGCCAAGGACCCGACCGACTTCGCGGTCAGCGCGTAGCCGTTCGGCGCGTGGCGGTTCAGCGCGTGGCAGTTCAGCGCTTCGTGCGCAGCCAGAGCATCCCGGTGATCGGCAGGATCACCGGGATGAACAGGTAGCCCATCCCGAAGGCCGACCACACGGTCGTGTCGGGGAAGGCGTCGGGATTCACCAGGGTCCAGGTGCCCACGGCCAGTACGCCGGCGAGCTCGGCGGCGCAGCAGACCAGCGCCGCCTTGCGGGCCGTCTCCCCGCCGCGCACCAACGAGTACGTGATGAACGCGTAGGCCAGCGCCGCCACCGCCGACAGCGAGTAGGCGAGCGGGGCCTTGTCGAACTCGGTGGAGATCTGGAAGGCCGAGCGCGAGACCGCGCCCACCACCATCACCCCGTAGAGCCACACCAGCAGCAGACCGGGCCCGGAGACCAGCCGCTTGCGCGCGGCGGGAGTGACGGTCTTCGTCTCAGCGTCAGGCACCGGTGGTTCCCCAGATGTCGTAGAGCCGTACTTCGAGGACGGCGAGGACGACCGCGCCGGCGGCCACCGTCACCGATCCCCACCTGGTCCGCTCGGTCAGCGAGAGCATGCCGGCCGCCGGCACCGCCGCGAAGGCGCCCAGCAGGTACGACACGAAGATCACCGTGCCCTCGTCGGGCTTCTCGCCCTGCCCCAGCTTGACCAGGCCGATCACCAGCTGGGCCAGGACCAGCACGGTCACGACGGCCATGCCGATGAAATGCCAGTCCTTGGTCGGCTGGTCCCGCCATGCGGCGTGGCCGCACCAGGCGGCGAGGGCGAGTGCGGCCACGCCGATGGCGACCGTCAGGGCGTCGAGCATGCAGCGAGGGTATTACGGGCCGAAAGACCCGATGCGCGCGCCCCTTCCGGCCGGCCCCCCGCCCCCGCGTCCGCGCGGTGTGCGGACCGTGGTCTTGACCACAACGCCCCCTCCCACCGGGCCGCGGACCGCTGCGTGCGCACGGGGGCCGCGTGCCGCGTCGGCCCAGGTCAGGGGTGTTGGCGCGGTGACCGGCAGGGGGCGATGCCGTCCGGTATGCGGGCGGAAGTCGTCCGCTATCCGGACAGCGTTGATCGGTCAGGGGGGACGTCTGCTTTACTTGGGCCCATGACCACGACGAGCAGCCGCACCCTTGCGACCGAGGCGACGATGACGCCCGGTGCTCGTTGTATGTGTCGAATGTGCGCCTTCTGAGGGCCCCTTCCTGAGCCTCGCGCCCCGAAGCGAGACCAGCCGCGCCAGAGCGTCACCCGCTGATGAACAGCACGGCTCACTCCTGCCCCGCGCATGCGTCCAAGCCATCGTTTTCTGACGGTTCGTCCCGTATCGCGTCCCCAGATGTTCGCCCCGTGCCGGCACCCCGCTGCGCCGTGCACTCGACAGCGACGGAAATCCTGTGATCACCACATCGGGCCTCACGAAGGTCTACCAGTCCCGTGGCCGTGAGGTCACCGCCCTGGACGGCGTCGATCTCCACGTCCGCGAGGGCGAGGTCTACGGAGTCATCGGCCAGAGCGGCGCCGGCAAGTCCTCCCTGATCCGCTGCGTGAACCTGCTGGAGCGCCCCACCACCGGCACCGTGAGCGTCGACGGAGTCGACCTCACCGCGCTCGCCGGCCGCGGCCGCCGCGCCGGCAAGGAGCTCCGCGAAGCCCGCAGCCGCATCGGCATGGTCTTCCAGCACTTCAACCTGCTGTCCTCGCGCACCGTCCAGGGCAACGTCGAACTGCCCCTGGAAATCCTCGGCGTCTCCGGCCGCGAGCGCTCCCGCAAGGCACTCGAACTCCTCGACCTGGTCGGCCTCGCCGACAAGGCCAAGGCCTACCCCACCCAGCTCTCCGGCGGCCAGAAGCAGCGCGTCGGCATCGCCCGCGCCCTGGCCGGCGACCCCAAGGTGCTGCTCTCCGACGAGGCCACCAGCGCCCTGGACCCCGAGACCACCCGCTCCATCCTGGGGCTGCTGCGCGACCTCAACCAGCAGCTCGGCCTCACCGTGCTGCTCATCACGCACGAGATGGACGTGGTCAAGACCGTCTGCGACTCGGCCGCCCTGATGAAGAACGGCCGCATCGTCGAATCCGGCACGGTCGCCGAACTGCTCGCCACCCCCGGCTCCGAGCTCGCCGGCGAGCTCTTCCCGGTCACCGGCGCCGCCACCGGCCCCGACCGCACGGTCGTCGACGTCACCTTCCACGGCGAGGCCGCCGCCCAGCCGGTCATCTCGCAGCTCTCGCGCACGTACAACATCGACATCTCGATCCTCGGCGCCGCGATGGACACCGTCGCCGGCCGCCTCATCGGCCGCATGCGCATCGAACTGCCCGGCCGCTACGAGGACAACGTCGTCCCGGTGGGCTTCCTGCGCGAGCAGGGCCTCCAGGTCGACGTGATCGACGAGGCCGAGCAGATCGGCGAGATCGACGACGAACTGGCCGCGCTGGTCAAGGATGGTGCGAAGTGACCTGGTCCGAGATGCAGCCCCTGCTCACCCAGGGCACGTACGACACCCTCTACATGGTGCTGTGGTCCACCCTGGTGACCGTGCTCGGCGGACTGCCCATCGGCATCCTGCTCGTGCTCACCGACAAGGGCGGCCTGCTGCAGAACCAGCCGCTCAACAAGGTCCTCGGCGTGATCGTGAACCTAGGCCGCTCGCTGCCGTTCATCATCCTGCTGATCTTCCTGATCCCGGTCACCACCGCGGTCGTCGGCACCTTCATCGGCCCCACCGCCATGATCGTCCCGCTGGCCATCGGCGCCGTCCCCTTCTTCGCCCGGCTCGTCGAGACGGCCGTCCGCGAGGTGGACCACGGCCTGATCGAGGCCGTCGAGTCCATGGGCGGCGGCGTCCCCACCCTCGTCGGCAAGGTGCTCCTGCCGCAGGCCCTGCCCTCGCTGGTCGCCGGTGTCACCACCACCGTCATCACCCTCGTCGGCTACTCGGCCATGGCCGGCGCCGTCGGCGGCGAAGGACTCGGCTCCAAGGCCATCACCTACGGCTTCCAGCGCTTCGAGACCGGCTTCATGGTCGCCACCGTCGCGGTCCTGGTCGTCCTCGTCACGGTGATCCAGCTGATCGGCGACGGCTTCGTCCGCCTCCTGGCCCGCCGCGGCCGCACCGCCTGACCGGCCCCACCGGCCGCCCCCCCCGACTTTCCCACCCCACAGAGCCCGCACTTGTCGTGCTTGGGCCACCACCAGCAAGTCCTCGGTACTTGTTCAGCAAGAAAGGCACTCTTCGTGCGTAAGAACATCAAGCTCACCGCCCTCGCCGCCACGGCCACCGCGCTCGCCCTCGGCCTCACCGCCTGCGGCAGCTCCTCGGACCCGTCCTCCACCAAGGCCGACGGCGGCAAGGCCGACGAGAGCAAGCCGCTCGTCATCGCGGCCTCCCCGAGCCCGCACGCCGACATCCTCAACTTCGTCAAGGACAACCTCGCGGCGAAGGAAGGCCTCAAGCTCGACGTCAAGGAGTTCACGGACTACGTCCTGCCGAACACCGCCACCGAGCAGAGCCAGGTCAACGGCAACTTCTTCCAGCACAAGCCGTACCTCGACGACTTCAACAAGAAGAACGGCACGCACATCGTGCCCGTCGTGAACGTGCACCTGGAGCCCCTCGGCCTCTACTCCAAGAAGGTCAAGGCGATCTCCGACATCAAGGCCGGCCAGACCATAGCCGTCCCCAACGACACCACCAACGAGGGCCGCGCGCTCCAGCTGCTCGCCGCGAACAACCTGATCACCCTCAAGGAGGGTGTCGGCACCAGCGCCAAGCTGTCCGACATCACCGACAAGAAGGGCCTGGAGTTCAAGGAGCTGGAGGCCGCCACGGTCCCGCGCGCCCTGAACGACGTGGACGCCGCCGTCATCAACGGCAACTACGCCATCGAGGCCAAGCTGTCGCCCGCCAAGGACGCGCTGATCCTGGAGAAGGCCGAGGGCAACCCCTACGCCAACTTCCTCGCGGTCAAGGACGGCAACCAGAACGACCCGCGGATCCAGAAGCTCGCCAAGCTCCTGAACTCCGACGAGGTCAAGAAGTTCATCGAGGAGAAGTACCAGGGCTCGGTCATCCCGGCCTTCGGCACCCCGGCCTCCTGAGCCGGCGGGCCGGCAGCCCCCAGGGCCCGGCCCCGCGGTCAGGAATCTTGGCCCCGCACGCCCCTGACGGCGCGCGGGGCCGAGCTCTGCCCGCTTCCGGGCAACCCGGCCCTGCACATCCCCCGGTCGATGCTGCATGCTGTGGCCTACGACCCGTAGAGGCGGTCCCGCATGAACGGTCCCTCACCACGGTCGCATCGCCCCACGGTCGCACCACGTTCTCAGGCATGGAGCTGCGCATGACTACCACCTTCCCGGACGTCACCATCAGCACGGACCGGCTGGTGCTGCGCCCCTTCGAGGAAGAGGACGTCACCGCGCTCACCGAGATGATGAACGACGAGCACGTCACCGCCTGGACCACCGCGGCGCACCCCTACACCCAGGCCGACGCCCACCGCTGGGCCACCCGGGACTCCCACGCCGAACGCACCGAGGGCCGCGGCATCGTCCTCGCCGTCACCGAGTTCCTCACCCAGCGCCTCGTCGGCATCGTCCACCTCCAGAACACCAACTGGCGCACCCGCGCCACCGAGGTCGGCTACGTCACCGCCCCCTGGGCCCGCGGCGAGGGCTACGCCAGCGAATCCGTCCTCGCCGTCGCCCAATGGCTCTTCCGCGACCAGGGGTTCGAGCGCCTCGAACTGCGCACCGCCGCCGACAACACCGCCTCCCAGCAGGTGGCCCAGAAGATCGGCTGCATCAGCGAAGGCGTCCTGCGCAACGCGTGGATAGTGCGCACGCAGACCCCCGACGGCGGCTGGACCGACACCCGCACCGACCTCATCATCTGGAGCCTCGTCCCCGAAGACCTCGACGAAGGCGACGGATACGACGGCTACGACTCCTACGACGGCTACGCGGGCAGCACCGCCTTCGGACAGCGCGCCGACGCGCACGTCCGCACCGTCGGCGCCGACTGGAACTGAACCTATGACCGGGTAGTCTCACCGTGCCCGCCCCGACCGAGCTTCGCCCCGCCCCCACACCAGGAGACTGACGACGATGGCCGACCGGGTCACGGTGATCGGCTGGGACGGTTCGCCCCTGACCGCGGCCGCCCGGTCCGCGCTCTCCGCCGCCACCCTCGTGGCCGGCGCCGCACACCACCTCGCGCTCCCCGAGGTCCCGCCCACCGCCGAACGCATCCGCCTCGGCAGCCTCGGCCTCGCCGCCCGCCGCATCGCCGGCCACCGCGGCACCGCGGTCGTCTTCGCCGACGGGGACCCCGGCTTCTTCGGCGTCGTACGCACCCTGCGCGCCCCGGAGCACGGCCTGGAGGTCGAGGTGGTCCCGGCCGTCTCCTCCGTGGCCGCCGCCTTCGCCCGCGCCGGCATGCCCTGGGACGACGCCCAGGTCGTCGTCGCCCACCCCCGCACCCTGCGCCGCGCCGTCAACGTCTGCCGCGCCCACGCCAAGGTCGCCGTCCTCACCTCGCCCGGCGCCGGCCCCGCCGAACTCGCGCTGCTCCTCGACGGAGTCCACCGCACCTTCGTCGTCTGCGAGGAACTCGGCACCGACCGGGAGCAGGTGAGCGTCCTCACCTCCGACAAGGCCGCCGACCACAGCTGGCGCGACCCGAACGTCGTCATCGTCATCGGCGGCGGCGGACAGGCCCCGGCAGCCGACCCGGGCTGGCTGCTCGGCCAGAGCACCGCCCTCTCCACCGACCGCGGCTGGGCCCGCCCGCAGCCCGACACGGGCGAAGGCGAGTCGGCGCAACTGCGCGCCGCCCAGCTCGCCCGGCTCGGCCCGCGCACCGGCGACCTCGTCTGGGACATCGGCTCCGGCTCCGGCGGCGTGGCCGTCGACGCCGCCGCCCTCGGCGCCGCCGTCATCGCCGTCGACGCCGACCCGCGCGCCTGCGAACGCACAACTGCCGCCGCCCGCAAGCGCGGAGTGCAGCTCCAGGTCGTCGCCGGGCGCGCACCGCACGTACTGGAGAACCTGCCCGAGCCCGACGTCGTCCGCGTCGGCGGCGGCGGGGCCGAGGTCGTCGCAGCCGTCGCCGACCGCCGCCCCGAACGGATCGTCAGCCACGCCTCCACCCGCGACGAGGCGGAGGCCATCGGCCGCGCCCTCACCGACCACGGATACGCCGTCGAGTGCGCGCTGCTCCAGTCCGTCGCCCTGGACCCCCGCACCTGGGCCGAACAGGACCGTTCCGTGGTGTTCCTCCTGTCGGCAGAACGCCCTGTGACCCGCTGAGACGAGGGCCGGGGTAGGCTGGCCGATCGTCGTACTGCCTCGACGTTTCGGGCATCGCGACACCGCCGGAACGCGCGACGTGGCGCAGTCCACAGAGGACCACGGCGGTTATGGCCGCCACGATGGCTAACGGGCGCGACAATGCTTAGTGGTTGTCGTGCGGGCGGATGTGAGACGGACCCGTCGCACGCCGGCCCCCGCACGGCAACTCCGCTTGGAGGCCTCGTGGGCGACCGGGCGACCGACGAGGCAGAACCGATGGGCGAGGGGTAAGCATGACTGACACCGGCCAGGTACCGGGCGAGGGTCTCCCGGACAGTGCGGGCATGGTGGATCAGCAGGGCGTCCCCGCTCCGGTCCAGATCCCGGCACCGATTCCCGGCGGCTACGCCTTCCAGGACCTCATGGACAACCCGGCCGAGCCGGAGGACGAGGAACTGCTGCTGATGCCGAGCGGCCAGGGCGCGTGGAGCGACCCGCAGGTCGTCCCGCCGGCCCCCGTCTTCCCCGTGGACCCCCAGTTCCCCGAGCCGCCGGTGTACACCGACGCGTCCTACGGCGCCGGGACCGGATACCCCGAGGCCCCGGTGTACACCGAGCCGGCCGGATACCCCGAGCCCGCCGCGTACCCCGGTTTCCCGCAGCCCTCCTTCCCCGACAGCGGCTACAGCGCGGGCGCGCACGAGGCGGGCGGCCGTGACTCCGGCGCGCTCGACCTCGGTGGGCTCGTCGTCCCGCCGCCCGTGGCCCCCGCCGCCCCGGTGGCCCCCGCGACCCCTGTCCGGCGCCCCCTGCACATGGGCCCGCCCGTGCCCGAGGCCACCGGCGGAGTCGTACGTTCCCTCGCGGACCGCGGCCCGGCCGCGGCCCCCGCTCCGGCCGCGCCGATGGCCGCCGTGCTGAGCACTCCGGCGGTGCCCGCGCCGCTCCGCCAGGCGGGGCCCCCGACCGTGGGCCCGGAGTACCTGGACGTCCCGCGCGCCGAGGCCGTCGCGTCCCCCGCCCCGCAGCCGGGCGAGATCCCGCCGCAGGCCGGGGCCCCCTGGGCGGCGGAGCCGGTGGCCGCGCCGGAGCAGGTCGAGGTCGAGGTCGCGCCCGAGCCGGTGGCGGAGGCCGCGCCCGCGCAGGCCGCCGAGCCCGCGCAGCCGCCCGTGGAGCCGGAGCCGCTCGCCGTCCCCGCAGAAACGGTGGTTCAGCCCGAGCCGCAGCCCGAGCAGCCCGAGGCCGTCGTGGCCGAGGCGGCGCCCGCGGCAGCCGAGCCCGTCCGGCCCGAGCCGGTCGAGCCCGTCGCGACGCCGGAGCCGATCGAGGTCGCGCCGGAGCCCGTGGTCCCCGTCGAGGCCGTCGCCGTCGAGCCGGTCCGGCCGGAGCCCGTCGAGGCCCAGCCCGAGCCGGTCGCCCCGGTCGAGGCCGTCGCGGTCGAGCCCGTCCAACCCGAGCCGGTCGAGCCCGTCGCGACGCCGGAGCCGATCGAGGTCGCGCCGGAGCCCGTGGTCCCCGTCGAGGCCGTCGCCGTCGAGCCGGTACAGCCGGAGCCCGTCGAAGCGCAGCCTGAGCCGGTCGAGGTCGAGGTCGCGCCCGAGCCCGTGGCCCCCGTCGAGGCCATCGCCGTCGAGCCGGTACAGCCGGAGCCCGCCGAGGCCCAGCCTGAGCCGGTCGCCCCCGCGGAGGCCCAGCCCGAAGCCCAGCCCGAGGCACCCGCCCCCGCCGAGCACGCGGGCGACCCGGCCCCCGCCTACGACGACGCCGAGCGCGAGGCCGTCCTGCGCGTCATGCGCGAGCGCCGCGACATCCGCAAGGGCTTCCGTACCGACCCCATCCCGCACGAGGTGCTGCTCCGCGTCCTGGAGGCGGCCCACACCGCACCCAGCGTCGGCCACTCCCAGCCCTGGGACTTCGTCGTCATCCGCTCCGCCGAGACCCGCCGGACGATGCACGAGCTCGCCCAGCGCCAGCGCGAGGCCTACGCGAAGTCGCTGCCCAAGGGCCGGGCGAAGCAGTTCAAGGAACTCAAGATCGAGGCCATCCTCGACACCCCGGTGAACATCGTCGTCACCGCCGACCCCACCCGCGGCGGCCGCCACACCCTCGGCCGGCACACCCAGCCGCAGATGGCCCCGTACTCCTCGGCCCTCGCCGTCGAGAACCTCTGGCTCGCCGCCCGCGCCGAGGGCCTCGGCGTCGGCTGGGTCAGCTTCTTCGACGAGCGCGAGATGGTCCGCGCGCTCGGTCTGCCGGAGCACCTGGAGGTCGTCGCCTACCTGTGCGTCGGCTACGTCGACGAGTTCCCCGAGGAGCCCGAGCTGGCCCAGGCCGGCTGGTCCCAGCGGCGGCCGCTCTCGTGGGTCGTCCACGAGGAGACGTACGGGCGCCGCGCGCTGCCCGGCGAGGAGCCGCACGACCTGCTCTCGGAGACGGTCGCCAGCATCCGCCCGCTCGACGCGAAGGCGCTCGGCGAGGCGTGGGAGCGGCAGAAGCGCATGACCAAGCCCGCCGGGGCCCTGGGCATGCTGGAGATCATCTCCGCGCAGCTGTCCGGCCTCTCGCGGGTCTGCCCGCCGCCGATCCCGGAGCCGGCCGCGGTCGCGATCTTCGCCGGTGACCACGGGGTGCACGCCCAGGGCGTCACCCCCTGGCCGCAGGAGGTCACCATGCAGATGGTGGCCAACTTCCTGGGCGGCGGCGCGGTCTGCAACGCGTTCGCGAACCAGGTCGGCGCCGAGGTCTGCGTGATCGACGTGGGCGTCGCGGGCGACCTCCCGGCCACGCCGGGCCTGCTCCCGCGCAAGGTCCGCCCGGGCACGGCCGACCTCTCGGTCGGCCCGGCGATGACCCGCGAGGAGGCCGTCGCGGCCATCGAGGTCGGCATCGAGACGGCCCGCGACCTGGTGGCGGCGGGCAACAAGGCCCTCCTCACCGGCGAGATGGGCATCGCGAACACCACGGTCTCGGCGGCCCTGATCTCGGTCTTCACGGGCGTAGACCCGGCGGAGGTCACCGGCCGCGGGACCGGCATCAACGATGAGACGCACGCCCGCAAGGTCGAGGTCGTGCGCCGCGCGCTCGACCTCCACCAGCCGGACCCGGCGGACCCGATCGGCGTCCTGGCCGCCATCGGTGGCCTGGAGCACGCGGCGATCGTCGGCCTGCTCCTGGGCGGAGCCTCCCTCCGCACCCCGGTCATCCTGGACGGCGTCAGCGCCGGCGCGGCGGCCCTCGTCGCCCGGGCCATCGCCCCGGAGTCCCTCTCGGCGTGCATCGCGGGCCACCGCAGCGCGGAGCCGGGGCACGTGGCGGCCCTGAACAAGCTCGGCCTGCGTCCTCTGGTCGACCTGGACCTCCGCCTCGGCGAGGGCACCGGCGCCCTCCTCGCCCTCCCCCTGGTCCAGAGCGCGGCCCGCGCGATGCACGAGGTCGCCACCTTCGACTCGGCCGGCGTCACAGAAAAATAACCCGGCAGCCCCACCCCTCAACCCCCGCCGAGGCTGAATGTGCGCGGCGAGCCCAGCCGATGTGCGGTGGGGCGCCTGCCGGGTTAGGCGGGTGCACCCCAATGCCCGGGGCTCCGCCCCGTACCCCGCGCCTCAATCGCCGGCGAGGCTGAACTGTGCCGGGCCAGGCTGAATTGCGCTGGGCGGGGCTGAAGTGTGCGTGGCGAGGGCGGATCGGGCGCGGCGAGGCTGGTTTGGCGGCGCGAGCCCCGGATGGTGCGTGGTGGGGCCGGACGGTGCGGGGTGAGCTGCCGGGTTGGGCGGGTGCGGCTTACTGCCTGGGGCTCCGCCCCGTACCCCGCGCCTCAAACGCCGGCGAGGCTGAACTGTGCGCGGCGAGGCCGGATGCTGCGCGGCGAGACCAGATGGTGCGGCGAGACCGGATGGCGCGGGGCGGGACCGGATGGTGGGGCGAGGCCGGACGCTGGGGGGCAAGAGCAGACGGTTCGGGGGGATTGCGCGACGGTCGGGTGGGTCGTGCGGGGGTGTTGGCTGTTCGGAGGGGACTGGGCCGTGGGGTGGGGACACTCCGGGGCGTCCCCGCAGGTCGAGCGAACCCATCGCCGGGCAACGGGCCGGTCAGGCTCAGGGTTCGCGAGCCGAGGAGACGTCCCGGAGGGGCACCGCCCCACCCCGAAGCCGCTGCCCCGGAACCCGTGCCTCACGGCCGAGATCCCGGGCTAGGTGCCGCCCCGGGCAAGGCGTCGGCCCGCGGAGCTCGGCTGCCCCCGGAACCTGTGCCTCATGGCCGGGATCCCGGGCAGGGTGTCGAGCCGGGAGGGGCGTCGGCTCGCGGAGCTCGGCCGCTGCCCCGGAACCCGTGCCTCACGGCCGAGATCCCGGGCTAGGTGCCGAGCCAGGCTAGGCATCGGCCCGCAGAGCCCGGCCGCCCCCTGGAACCCGACCCGCACGGCCGGGATCCCGGGCTAGGCGTCGGCCCGCAGAGCCCGGCCGCCCCCCCGGGACCCGTGCCTCATGGCCGGGATCCCGGGTGAGGTGCTGACAGGGCGACCCGGGCCGGGTATAGGGCGGGGCCCCGGTGGGACCCGTCCGCGCTGCGGGACGGCCCGCGCCGTATGGTGGACCAGCACCGCATCACCGCACGTCAGTACCCCGCCGCTCCAGCGCCGCAGCGGCACGCAAGAGCACCGCACCGCCGCCCCCAGGAGCCGCAACCGCCATGGCCGACACCCCCGCCTACCCCGTAGGACTCCGACTCGCCGGCCGCCGCGTCGTCGTCATCGGCGGCGGCCAGGTCGCCCAGCGCCGCCTCCCCGCGCTCGTCGCGGCCGGCGCCGACGTCCTGCTCGTCTCGCCCTCCGCCACCCCGTCCGTGGACGCCATGGCCGAGACCGGCGAGATCCGCTGGGAGCGCCGCCGCTACGAGGACGGCGACCTGGCCGGCGCCTGGTACGCCCTCGTCGCCACCCGGGACCGGTCCGCGAACGACGCCGCCTCCGCCGAGGCCGAGCGCGAGCGGATCTGGTGCGTCCGGGCCGACGACGCCGAGGCCGCCACCGCCTGGACCCCGGCCACCGGCCGCGTGGAGGGCGTCACCGTCGCCGTGCTGAGCGGCAACGACCCGCGCCGCTCCGCCGCCGTCCGGGACGCCGTCGTCGAGGGGCTGCGCGACGGCACCCTCACCGCCGCCCGCCCCCGCACCCCCGGCGTCTCCCTCGTCGGCGGCGGGCCCGGCGACCCCGACCTCATCACCGTGCGCGGCCGCCGCCTCCTCGCCGAGGCCGACGTGGTCATCGCCGACCGGCTCGGCCCCCGCGACCTGCTCGACGAGCTCCCCCCGCACGTCGAGGTCATCGACGCCGCGAAGATCCCGTACGGCCGGTTCATGGCCCAGGAGGCCATCAACAACGCGCTGATCGAGCACGCCAAGGCCGGCAAGGCCGTGGTGCGGCTCAAGGGCGGGGACCCGTACGTCTTCGGCCGCGGCATGGAGGAGCTCCAGGCCCTCGCGGAGGCGGGCATCCCGTGCACCGTCGTGCCCGGCATCTCCAGCTCCATCTCGGTGCCCGGCGCCGTCGGCATCCCGGTCACGCACCGCGGTGTGGCCCACGAGTTCACCGTGGTCAGCGGGCACGTCGGGCCCGACGACGCGCGCTCCCTCGTGGACTGGGCCGCCCTCGCCAAGCTCACCGGCACCCTGGTGATCCTCATGGGCGTCGACAAGATCGGTCTGATCGCCGAGGCGCTCGTACGGCACGGCCGCGCGGCCGACACCCCCGTCGCGGTCGTCCAGGAGGGCACCACCGCCACCCAGCGCCGGGTGGACGCCACCCTCGCCACGGTCGGCGAGCGGGTCCGCGCCGAGGAGGTCCGCCCGCCGGCCGTCATCGTCATCGGCGAGGTCGTCCGCGTCCACACCCCCGGCACCAGCGCCCCCGGCACCAGCGCCCCCGGCACCAGCGCCCCCGGCACCAGCGCCCCCAGCACCAGCGCCTGACAGGCCGTTGGCACCGCACCCAGGACAAGGCAGTATCACCCTGTGGCTGATCTCATCACCGTCGAGGACCCCGACGACCCGCGCCTGCGCGACTACACGGGCCTGACCGACGTCGAACTGCGGCGCCGGCGCGAGCCCGCCGAAGGACTCTTCATCGCCGAGGGCGAGAAGGTCATCAGACGTGCCAAGGACGCCGGCTACGAGATGCGCTCGATGCTGCTCTCGGCCAAGTGGGTCGACGTCATGCGCGACGTCATCGACGAGCTCCCGGCCCCGGTCTACGCCGTCAGCCCCGAGCTCGCCGAACGCGTCACCGGCTACCACGTGCACCGCGGCGCCCTCGCCTCCATGCAGCGCAAGCCGCTGCCCACGGCCGAGGAGCTCCTCGCCACGACCCGCCGCGTGGTCGTCATGGAAGCGGTCAACGACCACACCAACATCGGGGCCATCTTCCGCAGCGCCGCCGCCCTCGGCATGGACGCGGTGCTGCTGTCCCCCGACTGCGCGGACCCGCTCTACCGCCGCTCGGTGAAGGTCTCCATGGGCGCCGTGTTCTCCGTCCCGTACGCCCGCCTGGAGGCCTGGCCCAAGAGCCTGGACTCGGTGCGGGAGGCGGGCTTCAAGCTGCTCGCCCTCACCCCGCACGAGAAGGCCTCGCCGATCGACGTGGCCGCGCCGCAGACCCTGGAACGGGTCGCGCTGATGCTCGGCGCCGAGGGGGACGGTCTGTCCACGCAGGCGCTGGTCGCCGCCGACGAGTGGGTCCGGATCCCGATGGCGCACGGCGTGGACTCGCTGAACGTGGGCGCGGCGGCCGCCGTCGCCTTCTACGCGGTGGCCCAGGGCCGCCCCGCGCAGTAGCGCCGCTACAGCTTCTGGGCCGCCCAGATGCCCAGCGCGACGATCAGCGTCACCACGACGAACACGATCAGCCGCTGCCGCATCAGCCGCGGGTCCGGCCGCGACGGCCGCCGTCCCGTCCCCGTCGTCCTGGGCGCCGGGCGGCCGCCCGTACGGCCCGAGGTCGGCCGGGAGGACGGGCCGCCGGGGCCCAGCGGATTGCGGGAGGACGAGGGCCGCGAGTGCGGCCCGCCCGGGGATCCACCGGGGGATCCGCCCGGGGCCCGGGGCGTGGTGGAGCCGCCGGTACGACGCTCCGCGCGCTGCTCCGCGTAGTCCTCGGGGAGCCGGCCCGTCGGCCGCTCGGTCCGGGCCCGCTGCGCCGGCGGGCGGCCCTCCGACAGCCCCTGTGCCTCGCGGGCCGCGATCTCCTTGAGCCGCATCGACAGCTGGAGCGTGCTGGGCCGCTCCTCGGGATCCTTGGCCAGGCAGGCCCGTACGAGGGGCGCCAGCGCGTCCGGGACGCCCTGGAGGTGCGGTTCCTCGTGCACCACGCGGTAGAGCATGACCTCGGAACTGCCGTGCCCGAAGGGCGAGTCGGCGGTCGCCGCGTAGGCGAGGGTGGCGCCGAGGGCGAAGACGTCCGTGGCGGGGGTGACGGCCGCGCCGCGCACCTGCTCCGGCGCGAGGAAGCCGGGGGAGCCGACGGCCGTACCCACATGGGTGAGCGTGCTCGCCCCGGTGGCCCAGGCGATCCCGAAGTCGATGATCCGCGGGCCCTTGGGGGAGAGCAGGATGTTCGAGGGCTTGAGGTCCCGGTGGACGACCCCGGCCTCGTGCACGGCGACCAGTCCCTCGGAGAGCGCGGCGCCGACGGCGGCGATCTGCGCGGCCGTCAGGGGACCCTCCTCGGCCACCTTGTCGTGCAGCGAGGGCCCGGGCACGTACTGGGTGGCGAACCACGGCCGCTCGGCCTCCAGGTCCGCCGCCACCAGCCGCGCCGTGCAGCCGCCCCGGATCCGCCGTGCGGCGGACACCTCGCGGGCGAACCGCGAGCGGAACTCCTGGTCCTCGGCCAGGTCCGGCCGGATGACCTTGAGGGCGACGCGCTGCCCGCGCCGGTCCGATCCCAGGTAGACCACGCCCATGCCGCCGGCACCGAGCCGCCGGTGCAGTCTGAACGAGCCGACGACACGCGGGTCCTCGCGCCGGAGCCGCATCATCGCCATGTCCACCCCGCTGACCGGTCGTCCTGTTGACCTGGCACAGCTTACGGACCATCCGGCATGCGTGCTCAGAGGCCGCGCCCTCGCCGTGGGATTCGATTGTCAGTGCGGCACAGCACACTTGAGGGAGCCTCAGGGGCGCCGGGCGGCAGCGCCGAGTGCGTGCTCGGCAAGCCCAAGCAGCCCTTGGATCAAGGGGGTTGAGGACAGGGGGTGGGTGCGGGTGCACCCGTACGCCACCCACGCGCGAGTGGATCTTGCCGAGGGCCGGTGGACGGACACGCATCAACGGAAAGTGACGGAAGTGAGAGAAGTCACTACCCTCCGGTCATCCCCTCCGGGAAGACCCCGACAGCGGGGGAGTGGCCTCCACCCAGGGGAGTACACGGACGAGGTCCCGTCATCCTCCTGGAGGCCCGGCAATGGGTACGAAGGCATGAGGCCAGGGGCCTTCCGCCCGCCTAGTGTTGAAGACAAGCGGCGGGTGGCGCACTCGTCCCCCGAGGTCACAAGCCCGCCGCTGCCAAACGACAGGGAGAGGGCCATGGCGGACATCGCACGGCAGGGACGCAAGGCATTCGCGTTCAACGGCCACGAGTCCGGCACCCGCCACCCGCTGGTGGCCGCGGCCATGGTGCTCCCCCTGGCCGCCCTGCTGCTCTTCCTCTTCGGAGGCTTCGATCAGCTGGCGGCACAGGCGTCGTCCGTGGGTCTGATGCCGGGGCGCTGAGCGGCGCTCCGGGCCCGGGAGAGCGGTCCGGGCCGGGACATCGGTCGTCGAACCCCGTGGGGACGGGGGAGCGACGGACGGACGGCAGGTGAAGGGTGCTGCCCGTACGACTGGGGAGTCGGACGGGCAGCACCCTTTTTCATACCGGGAACGCGAAAGCCCCGGCCGTGGAAACGGCCGGGGCTTTCGTTCGGTGCGCGATACTGGGATTGAACCAGTGACCTCTTCCGTGTCAGGGAAGCGCTCTCCCGCTGAGCTAATCGCGCGGGAACCACGGCTCGGAAGCCGCAGGTCAAGCATGTGATGCCAGGTGCTGCGTGCGCGATACTGGGATTGAACCAGTGACCTCTTCCGTGTCAGGGAAGCGCTCTCCCGCTGAGCTAATCGCGCGGGGATCCTTGCGGATCAGTGGACGATACTGGGATTGAACCAGTGACCTCTTCCGTGTCAGGGAAGCGCTCTCCCGCTGAGCTAATCGTCCTTGGAGGTGGAGACGGGATTTGAACCCGTGTAGACGGCTTTGCAGGCCGTTGCCTCGCCTCTCGGCCACTCCACCATGGAGCTGCAGGGGTTCTCGGGAAGATCCCCCACTTCGAGCGGACGACGAGACTCGAACTCGCGACATCCACCTTGGCAAGGTGGTGCTCTACCAACTGAGCTACGTCCGCAGGTCACCGTGTTCACTCCGGGGTGTTCCCCCTTCGCTCCCTGGCGACGAGTTGAACTCTAGCGGATTCCCGGGCCAGCTCAAAAACGCGTTTCCGCAGCGTGCTGCCGCTCGATCACCACAGGTCACCCCGCCGTCACCCCACCGGCGCCGCGTCGTCACCGGTCATAGACTCGCAGCCGTGCACGACCTGCCCCCCATGGCCCGCTTCGGCGGCCTCCTCGCGACCGACCTCCGGGACGTCACCAGCGATCCCGCGGCCCTCGACTCCACCGGCTTCTGGGCCGTGGCCGCCGGCTTCGAAGGGCGGCTGGTCTGCGCGCGCTTCGGGGACGTGCGCCCCGACCCGGTCCCCGCGCCCGTCCCGGGCGCCTGGCGCGGCCCGGACGCCGACCAGTGGACCTCCTCGCTCGACCGGACCGCGTACGTCGACGGCGTGCGCCGCATCCGCGAGCACATCGCCGCAGGCGAGGTCTACCAGGCCAATCTCTGCCGCGTGATGTCCGCGCCGCTGCCCCACCCGGAGAGCGCCGACGTCGACGCCCTCACGGCGCTCCTCGCCCGTGGCAACCCCGCACCCTTCGCAGGAACGATTCGGCTGGCCGCCTACGGCGTGGAGATCGCCACCGCCTCCCCGGAGCTCTTCCTGCGCCGGACCGGCCGCCGCATCGAGTCCGGCCCCATCAAGGGCACCGGCCGCACCGCCGCCGACCTGCTCCCCAAGGACCACGCCGAGAACGTGATGATCGTGGACCTCGTACGCAACGACCTCGGCCGGGTCTGCGCCACCGGCTCCGTCACCGTCCCCGAGCTGTGCGCCGTCGAGGAGCACCCGGGCCTGGTCCACCTCGTCTCCACCGTGAGCGGCGAACTCGCCGACGGCGCCGGCTGGCCCGAGCTGCTCGCCGCCACCTTCCCGCCCGGCTCCGTCACCGGCGCGCCCAAGTCCTCCGCCCTGCGGATCATCGAGGCGCTGGAGACCGCCCCGCGCGGTCCCTACTGCGGAGGCATCGGCTGGGTCGACGCCGACCAGGGCACCGCCGAGCTCGCCGTCGGCATCCGCACCTTCTGGATCGACCGCGAGGCCCCCGGCGGCCCCAGCCTGCTCTTCGGCACCGGCGCCGGCATCACCTGGGGCTCCGACCCCGACCGCGAGTGGGCGGAGACCGAACTGAAGGCCGCCCGGCTGCTGCGGGTCGCGGCGGGCCACGAGACCACCGGCATCCAGGGGACGAACGGGACGATCGGAAGGACCGCACCATGAGAATCTGGCTCGACGGAGCGCTGAAGGACGTCGACAGCGCGCACGTGTCCGTCCTCGACCACGGGCTGACCGTGGGCGACGGCGTCTTCGAGACGCTGAAGGCGGAGCGCGGCCGGGCCTTCGCCCTCACCCGCCACCTGGAGCGGCTGACCCGCTCCGCCCGGGGACTCGGCCTGCCCGACCCCGACCTCGACGAGGTGCGCCGGGCCTGCGCCGCCGTACTGGAGGCCAACCCGGTGGAGCAGGGACGGCTGCGCCTCACCTACACCGGCGGAATCGCCCCGCTCGGCTCCGACCGCGGCGACGCCGGCACCACCCTGATCGCCGCCGTCGCCCCGTCCGCCCGCCGCCCGGACACCACCGCCGTCGTCACCGTCCCCTGGGTGCGCAACGAGCGCTCCGCCGTGGCCGGCCTGAAGACCACCTCGTACGCGGAGAACGTGGTCGCGCTCGCCGCCGCGCACCGGGCCGGGGCCTCCGAGGCCCTGCTCGCCAACACCGTCGGCCGGCTCTGCGAGGGCACCGGCTCCAACGTCTTCGTCGTCGTCGACGGGGAACTGCACACCCCGCCCCTGAGCTCCGGCTGCCTGGCGGGCATCACCCGGGCCCTCGTCGTCGACTGGGCCGGCGCCAAGGAGACCGACCTGCCCTTCGAGGCCCTCGAACAGGCCGAGGAGATCTTCGTGACCTCCTCCCTGCGCGATGCCCAGGCGGTCGTCCGGATCGACGACCGCGAGCTGGGCACGGGCCCCGGGCCGGTCACGGCCGAGGTGATGCGGATCTTCGAGGTGAAGGCCGGATCGGACATCGATCCGTGAACCCTGGTGACGCGGGGCCGCCGGGAAGGTAGAACTCGAAGTGATGACCACCACCCTGCGGCCCGCGCAGCCGCTCCAGCAGAACAGTGACGGAACCCGCTCGCGGACCTACGAGGTGCGGGTCAACAGCCGGCACGTCGGCACCCTCGAACTGGCCACCAGATCGGCCGCCCAGCCCGCGATCGGCGTGATCCAGGACCTGTGGATCGACGAACCGGACCGCAGGCGCGGGCGCGGCACGGTCGCCGCGCTCGCGGCCGAGGAGGTGCTGCGCTCCTGGCGCTGCACCTGTATCGCCGTGTCGGTGCCCGCCGACGCCGCGCCGGCGCTGCGCATGGCCACCGTCCTCGGCTACCGGGAGACCGGCCGGGTCATGGTCAAGGAGCTGCCGGCCGAACCGCCCGCGCTCCCCGCGGGCAGCACGGGCCGCCCGATGACGCAGGCCGAGTTCGAGGCCTGGCTGGAGGTGGAGATCGTGGAGTACGGCCCCCGCCTCGTCTCCCCGGGGATGACCGCGGAGCAGGGCGTGGCCGCGTCCCGCGCCGAACACGCCCGGATGCTGCCGGCCGGGCGGGAGACCCCCGGCACGGCCTTGCGCGTGGTGGAGGGCCCGGAGGGCGCGATCGTGGGCAGCGTGTGGGTCGGGGAGCGCGAACTGCCCGGCCTCGGCACCGTTCCCTACGTGTACGACGTCCGGGTCGAGCCCGGACACCGCGGTCAGGGTCACGGCCGGGCCCTGATGCTGCTGGCCGAGCACGGCGCACTGGCCGCCGGCGCCCGCCACCTGGCGCTGCACGTGGTCGAGGGCAACACCCCGGCCCGACGGCTCTACGAGTCGCTCGGCTACCGGGACACCACGGTGAACGCCGTCAAAGAGCTGATCTAGGAACCGAGCAGGCGGTCGGCGATCTCCTCGATGCGGGCGCGCAGGCCGTCCTGGCTCTTGCCGCCGTCGAGGCGCTCTCCGTCGATCACGTACGTCGGGGTGCCGGTCACGCCGATCGCCTTGCCCTCGGCCTGGTCGGCGTCGACGATCAGGATGTGCCGCCCGTCGATCAGGGCGGTGTCGAACTCCTCGACGTCCAGACCGAGTTCGCGCGCCACGTCCAGCAGCACCGGCTCGCCCCGCTCGGCCAGCTCGGCGGTGCGCGCCAGGACGGCCTCCGCGTAGGGCCAGCCCTGCCCCTGCTCGACGGCCTCCTCGGCGGCCTGCGCCGCGGCGAAGGCGTGCTTGTGCTTCTCCAGGGGGAAGTGGCGCAGCCGGATGTCCAGCCGGTCGCCGTAGCGGGCCCGCAGGGCGCGTACGTCGTCCAGGGCGCGGTGGCAGTCCGGGCACTGCAGTTCGCACCAGACGTCGAGGATCACGGAATCGGTCATACGCACAGTCTCCCAGCCGCCGCCCGTCCCACCGAACGGGACCTGGGGAGGAGGTGCGACCCGGAGATGTCCCGGAGATCCGTCCGGGGGTGGCCGTGGACCTGGCCCCCGCGGTGACGGGCGGTGCAGGATGGATAGGGACAGATCGCCTTGCCGCCCACAGTCCGGAGGACCGCATGCTTGCCGAGACCATTTGCTCCGCGGTGTCCGCGGCGGGCCTGGGCATCGCCGCGCTGACCGCCTACCGCAAGCGCTTCCTGGCCGCCGCGCGGATCACCGCGTACGCGCTCGTCCCCATCGGCCTCGTCCTGACCGGCGTCGTGGAGTGGGTGTCCGGGATGGTCTTCAAGCCGAGCGTCTGGGCCGGCTTCGGGCTGCTGGCGCTGTCCTGGGTGCTCTTCGCCACCACGCGGGCCGTCGAGCGCCGCCGCCTCGGCGCGTCCGGGGAGGAGCCCGCGCAGAAGAAGGTCAAGCGGGGCCGGGCCCCGGAGGCCGTGGCCCCGGCCGCTTCGGCGCCGTCCCTCGGCGCCGCCGGAACCGGTGCGCAGCGCGAGCCCGCGCCGGGCCGCAAGCCGGCAGCCGCCGCTCCCGCGGACGACTTCTCCGACATCGAGGCCATCCTCAAGAAGCACGGCATCTGACCCGCGTCCACAAGATCGGGCGAACTACCGCACGGTTGTTGGCGTGTTGAGGGGCGGACGGGCGTTCGCTGCGCCATCATCGCCCCGACATGCTCGAGACATCGCAGAGTGAGCCCTCGGTGCCCGTGCCGGTACCCGCCCCCGTCGTGGAGGAGCCGCGAGGCTGCCTCTTCGCGCTCTCCCAGCCACCCCTGATGATCTTCCTAGCGGTGATCGGCATCCTGCTGCTGCTCGCCGCCGTGCACGACCTCTTCATGCTCTGACAACCCCGCGTCGGCCTCCTTGCGCCGGGCCCGGTACGCCGCGACGTGCAGCCGGTTCCCGCAGGTCCGGCTGTCGCAGTAGCGCCGGGAGCGGTTGCGCGACAGGTCCACGAAGGCGCGCCGGCAGTCCGGGGCCTCGCAGCGGCGCAGCCGTTCGTGCTCTCCGGAGACCACGATGAAGGCCAGGGCCATGCCGCCGTCGGCCGCCAGGTGGTCGTCCACCGACGCGCCCGGCGCGAAGTAGTGCACGTGCCAGTCGTAGCCGTCGTGGTCGGTCAGCTGCGGGGTGGTGCCCGCGGTGGCCACGAGCTCGTTGACGAGTGCGGCCGCCGCACGCGGGTTCGGTGCCGCGAAGACCTGGGCGAACTTGGAGCGCACCGTCCGTACGCCGGCCAGGTCGCGGGCGCCGAGCTCGCCGACGTCACTGATCGCGTACTCCTGGACGAAACCGCGCAGCGCGCCGACGTCCGAGAGCCCGTCGGGCTGGTCGGCCTCGGCCGTGGTGTTCACCAGCGCGACGACGACGTCGAGCGCGCGACGGGTGTCGTGGGGGATCTGCACGGGGTCTCCCTAGGGGGCCGGGCCTGCGGCGACGGGAGGCGCCGCCGCTGCCGCCCGACAATAGCGGGTCCCGCGAAAGCACACCGGCGCCGTCCTCGCGGGTGGATCCCGCGGGAACAGCGCCGGCAGTGCCGTATGTGGTTGTCCCACCCGCACCGTCGCCCCGAGTCGGACGGTGTCGAGCGGCTGTAGGCCTGGCTCAGCTTTCGGCCAGGATGTGGGAGAGCTCCTTGTCGAGGTCGAAGTGCCGGTGCTCGGTCCCGGGTGGAACCGCGGCGTCCGTCCGCTTGAGGAACGACTCGAGTGCTCGGGCGGGTGCTTCGAGCAGTGCTTCTCCCTCCGGTGAGCTCAGGGCGATGCAGACGACGCCCTGACCGTGGCTGCGGGACGGCCAGACGCGGACGTCGCCGGTACCGGTGGGCCGGTGGAGGCCCTCAGCGAGGAGGTCGCGGGCGAATACCCATTCGACCGTCTCCTCGGCGCCGGTGTGGAAGGTGGCGTGCACGGCGTAGGGGTCGGCCGTGTCATACCGCAGGCCCGCGGGAACAGGCAGTGAGGACTCGCTCGACACAACGAGGCGCAGGTGCAGCTCGCAGCTGACCGTGGTGTTCATAAGCGCCAGGGCCTTTCGCTCAGTGTGCGCTCGGGGATTCGCACGTCGGCGAAATCGACATGCCACCTACGGTGCCGTTGTAAACCCCTCTGACCGTTTTGCGGACCTCTGGGTCCCTCGGACGGCGGATCCAAACCGGCATTCACGTGTGCTTCGGGCTCCGGTAGATTCGACCCCATGAATACGGGGAGTGACCGCGGAACCAACGAGTCCGCCGACGAGGAATCCGCCGTGCGCGCCACGGAAGCCACCGAGGGTGCCGCCGAGGGCTCGGAAGCCGCGGAAGAGGCGCCGCACGTCTCGAAGGCGCCCGCCTTCATCAAGGCCCGCAGGAGCCTGCACCTCAGCTGGCAGGTCGGCGTCTTCGTCGTCGGTCTCGCCGTGATCGCCGCCGGTGTGGCCATGCTCGTGCTGCCCGGCCCCGGCTGGGTCGCGATCTTCGCGGGCCTGGCGATCTGGGCCACCGAGTTCGCCTGGGCCCACCTCGTGCTGCGCTGGACCAAGCGCAAGGTCACCGAGGCGGCGCAGAAGGCGCTCGACCCGAAGGTCCGCCGCCGCAACATCATCCTGACCAGCGTGGGCCTCGTCATCGCGGGCGCGCTGATCGGCTTCTACCTGTGGAAGTACGGGCTCGTCCTGCCCTGGAACCTCAAGGACCAGTGATGGTCAAAGAGCACCGCTGACATGCGGTAATGTTTGCGGTGCGTCCGGGCGATTAGCTCAGTGGGAGAGCACTTCGTTCACACCGAAGGGGTCACTGGTTCGAACCCAGTATCGCCCACCCGGACCAGAGGCCCGGAGACTTTCACAGTCTCCGGGCCTCTGGCGTTACCGCAGCCGTCCGATCACGTCCCGTAGCCGCCGGGCGTCGCGCAGCCGCTTCTCGTACGTCGCTCCCACCGCCAGCAGCAGCAGGCCCGCCAGCGCCGGCGGCACCCAGCGCGGCAGCGCCCCCGCGACCTGCACCACGTACGGGGCCAGCTCGTGCACCGCGACCACCGCCAGCACCGCACCGCCCAGCAGCAGCGGGGCCTGCAGCCGCCGCCGGGCGCCGATCAGGGTCAGCGCCAGCGCGGCCAGCCCCAGCAGCAGCGGACGCACCCAGTCTCGGTCCTCCAGGACCATCAGCAGGCTCGGCAGCAGGGTCGCCGCCAGACCCGGGCCGTACGCCGTCCAGGACGAGGCCTCCGCGTCCCTGCGCCGCCGCAGGAAGCCCACCACGAGGGCCGGCACCGTCACCGGCAGCGTGTAGGCCTCCGGCGTCGTGACCCCGGCGTCGGCCAGCCGGACCCAGGTGGCCGCCACGAACAGCGCCCCCGCCGCCCAGCCCACCGCGCGCCGCTCCGGGCGCACCGCGGCCCCCGCACAGACCACCCCGGCCAGGGCCAGGACCAGCGCCAGCGTTCCCGTCCGCCCGGCCGACAGGGCCACCGCCAAGACGCCCGCCACGGCCGCCGCGATCTCCACGGGCACCCGTACGCCGCCCAGCCGCGGCCCGAGCACCGCCGCCAGTGCCGGGACCGCGAGCACCGGCAGCGCCCACCAGACGACCGCAAGGTCCGTCACCGCGGCCGCCGCCACCAGCAGCCCGGTGGCGTACCCGACGGCGCACACCGCGGCTCCGGCCCGGACCCACCGCGGAGCGGGCCCGTACGCCGCCCCCACGGCGCAGGCCGCACCCAGCAGCCCCCACACCGCGAAGGTCGCCGCCCGGCCGTCCAGCGCGCCCACGGACACGTTCGCGGCGCCGACCAGCGCGCACACCGCCGCCGCGATCCCGGCGCCGCGCCCGGGGGAGCGCAGGGCGAGCACCCCGGCCGCGCCCGTGACCGCCAGCTGGGCGGCGAACACCGCCGCCGCCGGGAAGCCGAGCAGCACCGGGGCCGTGAACAGCCCCGCCCAGGCCAGGACCACCGCCACCACCCCGGGCTCCGGCCGCGCCAGCACCCGGGACAGCCACCAGGCCGCGCCCGCCGCCGTCAGCAGGACCAGCACACCCGCCGCGCCCGGCGCGTACGCCGTCGGGGCCGGGGTGGTCACCGCCCACACCTCCTCCAGCACCCGGAGCCGGGCCAGGAGCGTCGGAACCACCGCGGCACCGGCCGACAGCGCCGCCAGGGCCGCCACCGCCACCCCGGCCCGCGCCAGGCCGCGCCGTACCGCCGCCGGGAGCGCGGAGACGCGTACCGCCGCCAGCAGCGGCAGCGCCACCAGCAGGTGCACCAGCACCACCCACGCGCCGTCGCCCACCGAATCCGTCAGACCCGGCCGGGCCAGGCCGCCCAGCGCCACCACCGCCGCCAGACCGCCCACCAGCGCGGCGACCCAGGCGCGCGGCTCCCGCCAGGCCGCCGCAACGCCCAGGGCCGCGCCCGCCAGCAGCAGCGCCGCCGGAGCCAGGGCCTGCCCGGCCGACCCCGCCGACCAGGACTCGGCCACGCCGATCAGCAGCGCCACCGCGGTCAGCACGGCCGCCGGGACCGCCGCCGCACGGGCCCGCAGGGCGAGCGCCGCGTCCAGCGCCGCCGTCGCCAGCAGCGCCCAGCCGAGCTCCGGCGGGCCCGCCTGCGCGGCCAGCGCCGCCAGCGGCAGCGGGAACTGCGCCGCCAGCACCGCGGCCGGCAGCGGGAGCCGCAGCTTCCGCAGGGCCGAGCCGTACCCGGCCCACCCCGCCGCCAGCACCGCGGCCGCCCCCGCCGCGTACCCGAAGCCGTCGGCGTCCGGCATGCCGACCGCGTACAGCGCGTACGCGTCCAGCACCGTCAGCAGCAGCCCCACCGCGGCGACCGACTCCGCCGTTGACCCCAGCCCCCGGCGCAGCAGCGGCACGGGCGCGAACAGCGCCGCCGCCGTCACCGCGGCCAGCACCGCCGAGCGCCCGGCGATCCCCATCGACCCCCAGCTGACCAGCGTGAAGGCCAGCGCGGCCACGGCCAGCAGCACGGCGCCCAGGGCGAGCAGCACGTTCTGCGCGCTCGGGGCCGAGGTCTCCTTCGGCGGTCCGGCGGGCACCGGCCCCCAGCCGGCGGGAGCGGGGACGTGGCCGGGCTGCCGGAGGATGTGCAGCAGCCAGTCGCGGCGGGCCAGCAAATGGACCCGCCGGGCATCGAGTTGTGCCAGCTCACGGTCGATGAGCGCCAGCTCTTCGGCCGGCGGCAGAGGGGTGTTCATACCGGGAGTGTGGCGCCGGTCACGCCGTCAGGACATGGGCGTGCGTACTCAGATCCGCACTGAGTACACACAGGGAGGGAAGCGGTTTGAACGAGCCGCGCGCCTTCTGTATTGTTCAGTGCGTTCCCGGGCGATTAGCTCAGCGGGAGAGCACTTCGTTCACACCGAAGGGGTCACTGGTTCGATCCCAGTATCGCCCACCGGGACAGGCCGGTCCGTCGCAAGACGGACCGGCCTTCCGCATGTACGGGGCCCTGCCGCGACCTACGCCGCCGTCGACAGGTCCGGCCGCAGCGGCCAGTGCGGATCGACCGGCTCCGGCGTCCCCTGCCGCGCGAACCACGCCTGCAGGCCCCGCGCCTGCGCCGCGTGCCACACCGCCTGCAGCGTGTGCAGCTCCGCCGGCGACAGCCGCTCCAGCCGGGACGCGAACCGGCGCCCCACCGCCCGTACGAGCTCCAGCGAGGCCATCGCGTCCGCCGCCGCGTCGTGCGCGCCCTCCAGCTCGATCCCGTAGTGCGCGCACAGATCCGTCAGCGTCCGCCGCCCCTTGCGGTACCGGTCCAGGTGCTTGTCCAGCACCCGCGGATCCAGCACCGTCAGCGGCCGGTTGTCCAGGTACCGGGCCAGCGAGGAGGCCCGGTGCCGACGCAACTCCCGGTCCAGCAGCGTCAGATCGAACGGCGCGTTCATCACCACCACCGGCCGGCCGGCCACCTGCTGCTCCCCGAGCGCACGCGCTATCTCCTCCACCACCGGCGCCGGCCAGCGTCCGTGACGCTGCAGGTGCTCGTCGGTGAGCCCGTGCACTTCCGTCGCCCCCGGGGGCACCGGAACTCCGGGATTGACCAGCCAGCGAGTGGTGCGGACCCGGCCCCCCGCACACTCCTGCACGATGAGCGCGGCGGACACGATCCGGTCCTGCTCGACGTCCACCCCGGTGGTCTCCGTGTCGAATGCGGCCAGCGGGCCCTCGTACCAGCGTGTCATGGCGAACTCCTCGTCCCCGGTCGGCAGATGGGGCGCACTCGGATCACGCCACACCTTCGCCCGCATCGGTGATACCCGGGCTGTTTGCCCCGTACGCCGTTTGCGGGGACCCGGGTGCGGCAACAACACCCATGGGGGGCCGCACACATGACCGGTCATCACCCCACCCACCACCGACGGCAGAGCCCGGAAGGCATGGGGAGCCGGCCATGGCGCTCGCGCAGCCCGAACCGGGCGGGGTGCCGGCGTTGCAGATCGATCCGCGCACCGGAACACCGGACGACGCGCGGAGCGGACCGCTGCGCGGCACACTCGCCACCACCGCCTGCATGGAGACCCTTCAGGTGGGATACCTGCACGCCGTCGCCGCCGCGGCCGGCTGCTCGCTCTCCCAGCCCTTTCCGGACAACGGCATCGACTGGCACGTCAGCCACGGCGCCCCCGAGCACGTCGTCGACGACGAGGTCACCATCAAGGTGCAGTTGAAGGCGACCTACCAGATACCGCCCCGGCCGGCCGGGCCCACCTTCTCCTTCACCCTCGACAACGAGCACCTGGTGAAACTGGCCCGCACCCCGGTCGCCGTCCACAAGATCCTCGTCGTGATGCTCGTCCCGCGGGAGCGCGACCAGTGGCTCGCCGCCGGGCACGACCGGCTCGACCTGCGGCACTGCTGCTACTGGACCAATCTCGCCGGACACCCGGTGACCGGCCGGCGCCGGACCACCGTACGGATCCCCACCACGCGGATCTTCGACGACCGGGCGCTCTGCGAGATCATGACCCGGGTCGGGTCGGGAGGGACACCCTGATGCACTGGCACTCACCGAACCTGGAACCGCTGCCGTCCCCGGACTACGGCGGGTTCGCGGACCCCGCGCACACCGCCGCACCCGATCCCGCACAGGTCGATCCGGCCGTGCTCGGCGCGCTGCTGCACCGCCACGGCTGGCTGCGCCGGGGCGGGGCCGCCGGACGCTACGGCCGCTGGACCCCGCCCGCCACGCACCCGACGGCCCGCGCCGCCACCAGCCTGCTCGTCCCCGAGAGCCGCACCTTCCCCGACTGCGCCGACCTGCTCGAAGAGGCGATCACCGCGCTCACCCGCAGCGGCCTGCCCTCCGCGCGGGAGGTGCTCTACGGGCTGAGCGTGCCCAGCGACGAGATCCGCTGGGACCGGGAGATACCGCAGGGGGCGTACGGGCTCCAGGGCGAGGCCGCGTGGACCGTGCAGGAACAGCTGCGCTCGGCCGCCCGGCAGCTGCTGCTCGCCGGGGCCCTGGCCGAACGGGCCCGCGCCGGGTACTACGGGGCCCGGCACCGGACCCAGGCCGAACGGGCCCTGGACGGGGTCCTGGTGGGCCCGAATCCGGGCGGCCGGCGGCTGACCGCGTACGTCCCGGTCGACGGTGGCCGGGGCACCGTGACCCGGCTGCACCACGCCCTGCACGCGGCCCGCGAGGCCGTGGACTACCGGCGGGCCACCGGCGGCATGGAGGCCTTCGACGCCGCGGTGCGGGCCGGGGTCAGCCGGGAGCTCGCCGAGGCGCTGATCGCGCTGGTCCGGGGCACGGAGGGAGCCCGGATCGCCCTGGCCTGGGCGCCGGCGGCGGGGGTCCCGGCGGGCTGCGCGGCCCGGCCGGAGCCGGTGGAGTTCTCACCGGGCGACCTGCCGGTGCTGCGGGACGCGGCGGCGCGGTACACCCGGGACGAGCCGGCCGTCCAGGTCCGCATCGCGGGGGCGGTGGTCCGGATGCGGCGCTCGGCCCCGGGGGGCGGGGGCACGGTCCGGCTGCGGGTCCTCGCGGGGGCGGAGGTCCCGTACGTACGCGCCGCGCTGGACGAGGAGGCGTACCGGGTGGCGGGGCACGCGCACCTGGTGGGCCTGCCGATCCGCGTGGGCGGGCGGCTGCAGCGGCGGGGTGGCTTCCGCCGGCTGACGGACGCGACGGGGGTGGCGCCGGTGCCGTTGGACGAGGTCGAGCGGGATCGGCTCATGAAGGCGCTGGACGAGCCCTTCGACCCCGCGGATGTCCTGCCGACGGACGACTAGGGTGCGGCGCCGCTGCCGGGGCTCCGCCCCGGACCCCGCGCCTCAAACGCCGGCGGGGCTGAAAGAGCGCCTCAAACGCCGGCGGGGCTGAAACGGAAGGCGGCCATCGTCAAGTCCGGGGCGGGGGAGAAGTCGGGGCCTCGGGTGAAGCCCAGGTGGGTGTAGAGGGAGATCGCGGGGGTGTTGGCGGCGCCCGTGGTGACCTTGACGGGGCGGCCAGGGAAGAGGTCGGTCAGGGCGTGGCGGAGCAGTAGGGAGGCGATGCCCCGGCGGAACCAGGCCGGGGACACGCAGACACGGTCCAGGGAGACGTCCCCACCCGGCTCTTCCTCCCAGGCGAGGAAGCCGGCGAGCTCCCCGTCCCCGTCGCAGACGGCGCCGATCCAGTTCAGCTCCTGCGAGCGCATCTCCGCCAGGCTCTCGCCCAGCGCCGGGATGCCGTCGAAGCCGATCAGCTCCGCCTCGACCGCGTACGCGGCCCGCCCGATCCGGTGCACGGCCGTCGCGGTGGCGTCGTCGGTCAGGTCCAGTCGGCGTATCCGTGGGCTCGGCATGCCGCCCAGGCTACTTCGGGCGGGGCGCCGCCCCGGCCCGCGCGGTAACCGTTTAGCGGCGCGGCCACTCCGCTCGGTACGATTCAACGCGCGCAGTGTTCGCTCGCGCACCCCCAGAGTTCAGGAGAGACCGGTGTCAGACGTCCGTGTGATCATCCAACGCGATTCCGAGCGGGACGAGCGCGTGGTGGCCACGGGCACTACGGCGGCCGAGCTCTTCGCCGGCGAGCGCACCATCGTCGCCGCCCGCATCGCGGGTGAGCTGAAGGACCTCGCGTACGAGGTGAAGGACGGCGAGACCGTCGAGCCGGTGGAGATCTCCTCCGAGGACGGCCTGAACATCCTGCGCCACTCGACCGCGCACGTCATGGCGCAGGCCGTACAGGAGCTCTTCCCCGAGGCCAAGCTGGGCATCGGCCCGCCGGTCCGGGACGGCTTCTACTACGACTTCGACGTGGCCCGGCCCTTCACCCCGGAGGACCTGAAGGCCGTCGAGAAGAAGATGCAGGAGATCCAGAAGCGCGGCCAGCGCTTCTCCCGCCGCGTCGTCACCGACGAGGCGGCCCGCGAGGAGCTCGCCGACGAGCCGTACAAGCTGGAGCTCATCGGCATCAAGGGTTCCGCGTCGACCGACGACGGCGCGAACGTCGAGGTGGGCGGCGGCGAGCTGACCATCTACGACAACCTCGACGCGAAGACCGGCGAGCTGTGCTGGAAGGACCTCTGCCGCGGTCCCCACCTGCCCACCACCCGCAACATCCCGGCCTTCAAGCTCATGCGCAACGCCGCCGCCTACTGGCGCGGCAGCGAGAAGAACCCGATGCTCCAGCGCATCTACGGCACCGCGTGGCCCTCGAAGGACGAGCTGAAGGCCCACCTCGACTTCCTCGCCGAGGCCGAGAAGCGCGACCACCGCAAGCTCGGCAACGAGCTCGACCTCTTCTCCGTCCCGGACGAGATCGGCTCCGGCCTCGCCGTCTTCCACCCGCGCGGCGGCATCATCCGCCGGACCATGGAGGACTATTCGCGCCGCCGGCACGAGGAGGAGGGCTACGAGTTCGTCTACACCCCGCACGCCACCAAGGGCGCCCTCTTCGAGAAGAGCGGGCACCTGGACTGGTACGCGGAGGGCATGTACCCCCCCATGCAGCTCGACGGTGGTACCGACTACTACCTCAAGCCCATGAACTGCCCGATGCACAACCTGATCTTCGACGCGCGCGGCCGCTCCTACCGCGAGCTCCCGCTGCGCCTGTTCGAGTTCGGCACCGTGTACCGGTACGAGAAGTCGGGCGTGGTGCACGGCCTGACCCGCGCCCGCGGGTTCACCCAGGACGACGCGCACATCTACTGCACCCGTGAGCAGATGGCCGAGGAGCTCGACCGCACCCTCACCTTCGTGCTGAACCTGCTGCGCGACTACGGTCTGACCGACTTCTACCTGGAGCTGTCCACCAAGGACCCGGAGAAGTTCGTCGGCTCGGACGAGGCCTGGGAGGAGGCGACCGCCGTCCTCGCGCAGGTCGCCGAGAAGCAGGGTCTCCCGCTGGTCCCGGACCCGGGCGGCGCCGCCTTCTACGGTCCGAAGATCTCGGTGCAGTGCAGGGACGCCATCGGCCGCACCTGGCAGATGTCGACCGTGCAGCTGGACTTCAACCTGCCGGAGCGCTTCAACCTGGAGTACACCGCCCCGGACGGCTCCCGCCAGCGCCCGGTCATGATCCACCGCGCGCTGTTCGGTTCGATCGAGCGGTTCTTCGCCGTGCTGCTGGAGCACTACGCGGGCGCCATGCCGCCGTGGCTGGCCCCGGTCCAGGCGGTCGGCATCCCGATCGGCGACGGGCACGTCGAGTACCTGCAGGAGTTCGCCGCCGCGGCGAAGAAGCAGGGCCTGCGGGTCGAGGTGGACGCCTCCTCCGACCGCATGCAGAAGAAGATCCGCAACCACCAGAAGCTCAAGGTCCCCTTCATGGTCATCGTCGGTGACGAGGACATGGCGGCGGGCACCGTCTCCTTCCGCTACCGCGACGGTTCGCAGGAGAACGGCATCGGCAAGGACGAGGCGCTGGCCAAGCTGGCCAAGGTCGTCGCGGACCGCGTCCAGGTCTGATCCGCACAGGTCGGATCCGCGCGCGAGCCGTGCGCCGATGCGTACGAGGAAGGCCCCCGGAAGTGATCACTTCCGGGGGCCTTCCTCGTACGCGAAGGCAAGGTCATATGCTTGCCGCCATGACGATTGAGCCGGAGCAGCAGATCGGTGTGGGCACGCAGGACGCGTTCCAGCGTCTGTGGACGCCCCACCGGATGGCCTACATCCAGGGGGAGAACAAGCCGACCGGCCCGGAGGCCGGGGACGGCTGTCCCTTCTGCGGGATTCCGGAGATGTCCGACCAGGACGGCCTGGTCGTCGCCCGAGGCAGGCACGTCTACGCCGTGCTGAACCTGTACCCGTACAACGGCGGCCACCTGATGGTCGTCCCGTACCGGCACGTCGCCGACTACACCGAGCTCGACGGGCCGGAGACGGCCGAACTCGCGGACCTCACCAAGCGGGCGATGGTCGCGCTGCGCAAGGCCTCGGGCGCGCACGGTTTCAACATCGGCATGAACCAGGGCGCCGCGGCCGGGGCCGGCATCGCCGCGCACCTGCACCAGCACATCGTGCCCCGCTGGGGCGGGGACACGAACTTCATGCCGGTCGTCGGCCACACCAAGGTGCTGCCGCAACTGCTCGCGGACACCCGCCAGATGCTCGCCGACGCCTGGCCCGTCGACTGATCAGCCGGCCGGCCGGTCCCCGCGGGTTCCGCGGCTCTCGCGCCACGTCTCCAGTACGGCCTCGACGTCGAATTCGGTCAGGCCCAGGGGCGGTCCCGGCGGGGGCCTGAGCAGGGCGGCGCGGATCTTCTCGTTGACCGCCGTGAGGACGTCCCGCACCTGACGCTCCGAGCGCGCGGCGAGGGCGGCCTCCCGGGCGTCCTCCGCCTCCTTGCGCAGCGCGAGCGCCGGAGGCAGGACGGCGAACCCCTCGCCGTGCAGCTTGCCCTTGATCCACCACAGCTCGTCGTACGGGGCGTCGAGGGAGGCCAGCGGCTTGCCGTAGCCGGGCAGGTTCTCGAATTCGCCCCGCTCGGCGGCCTGTCGGATCTGCCGGTCCACGAAGGACTCGACGCTGACGCCAGGCGGTTTGCGCTCGGTCACGGCCGCTCCTCCGGATCGTGGGGTGCCCTGCCCGCTGCCCCTGCTGTCCGCGCCTCCAGCGTACCCACGCGCCGGTTCACGCGTCGTAGACGTCGGCCTTGCGCGGCGACGGCTCCTGGATGAGCCCGCTCATGATCGAGGAGCGGTTGGTGAAGCGGTCGGTGTCGACGCCGTTCTCCTCCAGCACCTTGAAGGTCGCGGCGTGGATCGACCGCAGGACCGGAGCCACCGTGCGCAGGGCGTCGTCGGCCATGAACCGGTGGCGCCACATCGAGCTCGCCCAGACGTGCCGCAGGCCGAAGGGCTCCGGCAGGACCAGCTTGCCGCCGAAGAAGTCCAGGATCGGCGGGTACCAGGTCAGCGGGGCCCGCACGGCCAGCCGTACCACCTCCTGGACGTCCACCAGCGGCAGCGGGCGCTCCACGGTCTCCCAGAAGCGGATGCTCTTGGGCACCTCCACCACCGGGGCCTTGGACTTCGTGGTGAACAGGCCGTGTACGGGGCCCAGGGCGTGCGCGGTGACGTCCACGCGCAGGGTCTTGTAGAGCACGGTGACCGTGACCAGCATGTTGATGACCAGCTGGCCGTCCCAGAGCGGGTACTGGATGCCCAGGTAGTGCCGGTTCCCGGCGTTGAACTGCTGCTCGTTGCAGATCCGGGTGATCTCGTGCGGCTTGATGAGGAAGGCGTCGACGTTCTCGCCGGTGGGGCGGGCGACCTCGCCCGCGCCCTCGCCGACCGGGGTGACGATCCAGTGCTGGATCGCGGCGGGCGGGAAGCCGCCGGTGTGCAGGGGGCCCCGCTCCAGCTTGCGGAGCTGGGCGTCGATCCCGCGTATGACGTCCCAGCTGCGGAAGGGGTGGATCTCCATCCCCTCCTTCCTGGGGGCGAGCTCCTCGGCCATCTGCCAGCTGCCCCACCGGGTGCCCATGCCGAGGATGCCCTTGGGGCCCGCGTAGAAGACCTGGTTGCTGCGGTCCTCGGCGGTGAGCTTGGCGAGCTGGTGGCGCAGGTCCTCGCGCGCCTTCTCGTCGGGGTTGCCCGGCACGGCCTCGGGGATCTTGGCGCCGATCCCGTCGCCGGAGAGCAGTCCGTCCCAGCGGGCGCGCAGGTCCCTGGCGGTGGCCTCGCAGGTCCGGCGGGCGAGCAGCCAGCCCAGGGCCGGGGCGATGATCATGCCGCGTGCGTAGAGCCCGAGGAAGCCGGTGAGCGGCAGCCTGAACATCAGGACGGCGGCCACGATGCCGATGCCGACCAGGACGGCGGTCCCGATCCAGGAGCCGCGCCCCTTGCCGGCCAGGCTCTTGCGGAGCTGGAACAGGCCCAGCCAGAGCAGCAGGCCGGGCAGGAACAGCACACCGCAGACCAGTGTGATCAGCCGGAGCCGGCGGTCGCGCTCCTTGCGGATGCGGGAGGCGGCCAGGCAGTGCTCCACCACCGTCTGCGGATCGGCTCCGAAGGACTGGATCAGCGGCTTGCGGCCCGAGCCGAGCGTGCGGGCCTCGACGGCCCGGCAGAAGGCCTCGCCGAGGCTGGGCTCGAAGAGGGAGATCTTCGGGGGCTTGACCGTGGCCGGGTGGAGATCGCTGTTGGCCCCGAGTATGACGTCCAGCCTGGTGTCCTTGCCGCCGTCGCGGTACGCGGCCGAGGCGAGGGCGTTGGTCGCCGCCGTCTGCCCACCGCCACCCTGGAGAGGAATCTGCGCTCCGGGCCTGAAGTCGAATCCGTCGTCCGCCACCGCTGCCCCCATCGCTGTGCGTTCGTGCTCTTTTGGCGCGCCGACGAGCCTATCGGCGGATCTCGCCCCATGGTCATGGGACAGGGAAATGCCGCCCACCGCAAGCTGGTTGGGTGGGCGGCCTTCCCGGTGCTATGTCAACTAGCTTCCCTTCTCGGCCTGTTCGCGCACCTTTTCCGCGATCTGGGGTGGCATGGGCTCATGGCGGGCGTAGGCCCGGGCGAAGCGGCCCGTGCCGTGCGAGACGGACCGCAGCTCCACGGCGTAGCGGCCGATCTCGATCTCGGGGATCTCGGCGCGGACCCGGGTGCGCCCCGGGCCGGCCTGGTCGGTGCCGACGACGCGGCCGCGGCGGCCGGCGAGGTCGCTCATGACCGGGCCCACGTACTCGTCGGGGATGAGGACGGCGAGCTCGGCGACCGGTTCGAGCAGGTCGATGCGGGCCTCTGCGGCGGCCTCGCGCAGCGCGAGGGCGCCGGCCGTCTGGAAGGCGGCGTCGGAGGAGTCCACCGAGTGGGCCTTGCCGTCGAGGAGGGTGATGCGGACGTCGACCAGCGGGTAGCCGGCCGCGACCCCGCGGGCGGCCTGGCCGCGTACGCCCTTCTCCACGGACGGGATGAACTGGCGGGGCACGGCGCCGCCGACCACCTTGTCGACGAACTCGATGCCGCTGCCCGGCGGGAGCGGTTCCACCTCGATCTCGCAGATGGCGAACTGGCCGTGGCCGCCGGACTGTTTGACGTGCCGGCCGCGGCCGGCGGCCTTGGCGCCGAAGGTCTCGCGCAGGCTCACCTTGTGCGGGACGGGGTCGACCTGGACGCCGTAGCGGGTGCGCAGCCGCTCCAGGGCGACGTCCTGGTGGGCCTCGCCGAGGCACCACAGGACGACCTGGTGGGTGTGCGGGTTCTGCTCCAGGCGCATGGTGGGGTCCTCGGCCACGAGCCGGGCCAGGCCCTGGGAGAGCTTGTCCTCGTCGGCCTTGCTGTGGGCCTCGATGGCGAGGGGGAGCAGCGGGTCGGGCATGGTCCAGGGCTCCATGAGGAGCGGGTCTTCCTTGGCGGAGAGGGTGTCGCCGGTCTCCGCGCGGGTGAGTTTGGCCACGCAGGCCAGGTCGCCGGCGATGCATCGGGTGAGGGCGCGCTGCTGTTTGCCGAAGGGGGCGGTGAGGGTGCCGATCCGCTCGTCGACATCGTGGTCCTCGTGGCCGCGGTCCGCGAGCCCGTGGCCGCTGACGTGGACGGTCTCCTCGGGGTTCAGGGTGCCGGAGAAGACGCGGACGAGGGAGACGCGGCCGACGTAGGGGTCGGAGGAGGTCTTGACGACCTCGGCGACGAGGGGGCCGGCGGGATCGCAGGTGACCTCGGGACGGGCGGAGCCGTCGGGCCGGGTGACGGTGACGGCGGCGCGTTCCAGCGGGGTGGGGAAGCCGCCGGTGACCAGTTCGAGGAGTTCCACCGTGCCGAGCCCCTGGCGGGCGCCGTCGCCGGCGGGCGCGGCCATCAGGACGGGGTGGAAGGTGCCGCGGGCGACGGCCCGCTCCAGGTCGTCCACGAGGGTCTTGACGTCGATGTCCTCGCCGCCGAGGTAGCGGTCCATCAGGCTCTCGTCCTCGCTCTCCGCGATGATCCCCTCGATGAGGCGGGAGCGGGCGTCGGCGATGAGCGCGAGCTCGGCGGGGTCCGGGTCGCGCTCCACGCGCTCGCCGGAGGAGTACTCGTAGACGCGCTGGGAGAGCAGGCCGAGGAGGCCGGTCACGGGGGCGTGGCCGTCGGGGCCGGCGGGGCCGTGCAGGGGGAGGTAGAGGGGGACGACCGCGTCGGGGTCCTCGGCGCCGAAGATCTCGCCGCAGACGGTGGTCATCTGCGCGTAGTCGGAGCGGGCGGCCTCCAGGTGGGTCACGACGATGGCGCGGGGCATGCCGACGGCCTCGCACTCGTCCCAGACCATGCGGGTGGCCCCGTCGATGCCGTCCGAGGCCGAGACGACGAAAAGGGCCGCGTCCGCGGCGCGCAGACCGGCCCTGAGTTCCCCCACGAAGTCGGCGTATCCGGGGGTGTCCAGGATGTTGATCTTGATTCCGCCCCATTCGACGGGGACGAGGGAGAGCTGGACGGAGCGTTGTCGGCGGTGCTCGATCTCGTCGTAGTCGGAGACGGTCGCGCCGTCCTCGACGCGGCCGGCCCGGTTGACCGCTCCGGCGGTCAGGGCGAGGGCTTCGACCAGCGTGGTCTTGCCCGATCCGCTGTGGCCGACCAGCACGACGTTCCGGATGGAGGAGGGGCGGTCGGCCGTCAGTGCCCTGCCGGCGGCTCCGGCGTGGTGTGATGTGGCTCCCATGGTGCTCGTACCTCCCGGTGGTGACGGTGAGGAGGGTGGGTTCCTTGATCGGTTTCCCGACGGATTTCCCGAGGGGTCTCCCGATCGGTTCCCTGCGCGGCTCCTCGGATGAGGAACACGGGGTTCTTCGAGCTTTGCACTGCTGTCACACCGCGTCCATACGTCGTACCGGGCACGTACCCGGGGCGCACCGGAGGCCGTCCGTGACGTGAAGTACGTCTTACGTGGCACGAACCGGTGGGTGCGCGGCGTTCGGGCGGCGGCGCGCTGGCTACGATGGGCCAGCCGGTGGCCGTGGTGGCCGTGCGGCCCAGCGACCCTCCGGGAAGGCCATGCTGAACAAGTACGCGCGTGCATTCTTCACGCGTGTTCTCACGCCATTCGCCGCTTTTCTGCTCCGGCGGGGGGTGAGCCCGGACGCGGTCACCCTGATCGGCACGGCCGGAGTGGTGGCCGGAGCGCTGTTCTTCTTCCCCCGGGGCGAGTTCTTCTGGGGCACGATCACCATCACCCTCTTCGTCTTCTCCGACCTGGTGGACGGGAACATGGCCCGCCAGGCCGGGATCTCCAGCCGCTGGGGAGCCTTCCTCGACTCCACCCTCGACCGGGTGGCGGACGCGGCGATCTTCGGCGGTCTCGCGCTCTGGTACGCGGGATCCGGGAACGACAACGTGCTCTGCGCGGTGGCGATCTTCTGCCTGGCCAGCGGCCAGGTGGTCTCGTACACCAAGGCGCGCGGCGAGTCGATCGGCCTGCCGGTGGCCGTCAACGGGCTCATCGAACGGGCGGAGCGCCTGGTGATCTCGCTGGTCGCGGCCGGCCTGTCGGGGCTGCAGATCTTCGGGGTGCCGTCCTGGATCGGGGTGCTGCTGCCGATCGCGCTGTGGATCGTGGCCGTGGGCTCGCTCGTCACGCTGATCCAGCGGGTGGTCACCGTACGCCGCGAGTCGGCCGAGGCCGACGCCGAGGCTGCCGCCGACGGCGGCGCCGCCTGATGGGCAGCGCACAGGACAAGCTGGTCAGCGGGCTGTACGGGCTCGGCTGGGCCGGGGTCAAGAAGCTGCCCGAACCGGCCGCGGTGGCCCTCGGCCGGCGGATCGCGGACTTCGCGTGGAAGCGGCGCGGCAAGAGCGTGCTGCGGCTGGAGTCGAACCTGGCCCGGGTGGTGCCCGACGCCGGTCCGGAGCGGCTGCGCGAGCTGTCCCAGGCGGGCATGCGCTCGTACATGCGGTACTGGATGGAGTCCTTCCGGCTGCCGACCATGGACCCGGAGCGGTTCAGTACGGACGTCGTGTTCACGGACGAGCACCTGCTGCGCGACGCCCTCGCCTCCGGGCGCGGGGTCGTCGTCGCGCTGCCGCACCTCGCCAACTGGGACCTCGCCGGCGCCTGGGCCATCGGCCACATCGGGGTGCCGTTCACCACGGTCGCCGAGCGGCTCAAGCCCGAGACCCTCTACGACCGCTTCGTGGCCTACCGGGAGAGCCTGGGCATGGAGGTCCTGCCGCACAGCGGCGGCGCCGCCTTCGGCACGCTCGCCCGCCGGCTGCGCTCCGGCGGCCTGGTCTGCCTGGTCGCGGACCGGGACCTGTCGGCCTCCGGGGTCGAGGTGGACTTCTTCGGCTCCACGGCGCGGATGCCGGCCGGGCCGGCGCTGCTGGCCCAGCAGACCGGTGCGGTCCTGCTCCCTGCCACCCTGCACTACGGCGACACGCCGACGATGTACGGCCGGATCCACCCCGAGGTGGAGGTGCCGAAGACCGGCACGCGGATCGAGAAGACCGCCGTCATGACACAGGCGCTGGCGGACGCCTTCGCCTGGGGGATCGCCGAGCACCCGGAGGACTGGCACATGCTGCAGCGACTGTGGCTGGACGACCTGGAGGAGCGCGCGTAGTGAAGATCGGCATCGTGTGCCCGTACTCGTGGGACGTGCCGGGCGGCGTCCAGTTCCACATCCGGGATCTGGCCGAGCACCTGATCCGGCTCGGCCACGAGGTGTCGGTCCTGGCCCCGGCGGACGACGAGACCCCGCTGCCGCCCTACGTGGTCTCGGCCGGGCGGGCGGTGCCGGTGCCGTACAACGGCTCGGTGGCCCGCCTGAACTTCGGGTTCCTCTCCGCCGCGCGGGTACGCCGCTGGCTGCACGACGGCACCTTCGACGTGATCCACATCCACGAGCCGGCCTCGCCCTCGCTGGGGCTGCTGTCCTGCTGGGCGGCGCAGGGCCCGATCGTGGCCACCTTCCACACCTCGAACCCGCGCTCGCGCGCCATGATCGCGGCGTACCCGATCCTCCAGCCGGCGCTGGAGAAGATCAGCGCGCGGATCGCGGTGAGCGAGTACGCGCGGCGCACGCTGGTCGAGCACCTCGGCGGCGACGCGGTCGTCATCCCCAACGGCGTCGACGTGGACTTCTTCGCCAAGGCCGACCCGAACCCCGACTGGTCCGGGCAGACCCTGGGCTTCATCGGCCGCATCGACGAGCCGCGCAAGGGCCTGCCGGTGCTGATGGCGGCCTTCCCGAAGATCGTGGAGGCCTGTCCGGACGTACGGCTGCTGGTCGCGGGCCGCGGCGACGAGGAGGAGGCGGTGGCCTCGCTGCCCGCGGAACTCCGCCCGCGGGTCGAATTCCTCGGCATGGTCTCGGACGAGGACAAGGCGCGGCTGCTGCGCAGCGTCGACGTGTACGTCGCCCCGAACACGGGCGGCGAGAGCTTCGGCATCATCCTGGTCGAGGCCCTGTCGGCGGGCGCCGCGGTCCTGGCCTCGGACCTGGACGCCTTCGCGCAGGTCCTGGACCAGGGCGGGGCCGGTGACCTCTTCGCCAACGAGAACGCCGACGCCCTGGCGACGGCGGCGATCACCCTCCTGCGCGACCCGGCCCGCCGCGCGAAGCTCAGCGCCAGCGGCTCGGCGCACGTCCGCCGCTTCGACTGGTCCACGGTCGGAGCGGACATCCTGGCGGTCTACGAAACGGTCACGGACGGCGCGGCCGCGGTCGCCGAGGACGACCGCAGCACCAGCCTCCGCACCCGCCTGGGCTTCTCGAAGGACACCTCCTCCTCCTGAGGCTCACCACCCGGCGTTGAGGTCCCGCCGCCCGTCAGGGGCGATGGGGGCCGGGGCCCCGGGGAGCGGTAAGGTCGCGCAGCGTGATCGAAACCCTTGTCTGGATTGCCCTGGCTCTCGGAGTCGTCGGGGTCTACCTCAGCTGGACCGCCGGTCGGCTGGACCGGCTGCACTCGCGGATGGACGCCGCGCGGGCCGCGCTCGACGCGCAGCTCGTCCGGCGGGCCTCCGTGGTGCTGGAGGTGGCCACCTCCGGGGTGCTGGACCCCGCCTCCTCGCTGGTGCTGTACGAGGCCGCGCACGCCGCCCGGCAGGCCGAGGAGGAGCACCGGGAGGTCGCCGAGAGCGAGCTCAGCCAGGCGCTGCGGGCGGTCTTCGCCGACGCCGACCAGGTCGAGGTGCTGAAGGCGGCGCCCGGCGGGGCGCAGGCCACCGAGGAGCTGGCGGCGGCCGTCCGCCGCGTGCCCATGGCCCGCCGGTTCCACAACGACGCCGTACGGGCCGCCCGCGCGCTGCGCCGCCATCGCAAGGTCCGCTGGTTCAGACTGGCCGGGCACGCACCGTTCCCGCTGGCCTTCGAAATGGACGACGAACCCCCGGTGGATCTTGCCGACCGGCCCACCTAGGGCCGTGAGGGACAAATGAAGGAGCCACAGGCTCCACATTGGCCCTTGTAGTGGACTGACCCGTGAGGTTTCCTCGGGCAGGTAGTACCCGTCTTCCTTTCGAGTTCCCTTCGAGTGAGGTCAATCCGTGAGCACGCTTCCCACCTCCCCCCAGTCCGCTGAGTCGGCCATCGGCACCTCCCGCGTCAAGCGCGGCATGGCCGAGCAGCTCAAGGGCGGCGTGATCATGGACGTGGTCAACGCCGAGCAGGCGAAGATCGCCGAGGACGCGGGCGCCGTGGCCGTCATGGCCCTGGAGCGGGTGCCCGCCGACATTCGCAAGGACGGCGGCGTGGCCCGCATGTCCGACCCGAACATGATCGAAGAGATCATCGAGGCCGTCTCGATCCCGGTCATGGCCAAGTCCCGCATCGGCCACTTCGTCGAGGCCCAGGTCCTGCAGTCCCTCGGCGTCGACTACATCGACGAGTCCGAGGTCCTGACCCCGGCCGACGAGGTCAACCACTCCGACAAGTGGGCGTTCACCACCCCCTTCGTCTGCGGTGCCACCAACCTGGGCGAGGCCCTGCGCCGCATCGCCGAGGGCGCGGCCATGATCCGCTCGAAGGGCGAGGCCGGCACCGGCAACGTCGTCGAGGCCGTCCGCCACCTGCGCCAGATCAAGAACGAGATCGCCCGCCTGCGCGGCTACGACAACAACGAGCTGTTCGCCGCCGCCAAGGAGCTGCGCGCCCCGTACGAGCTCGTCAAGGAAGTTGCCGAGCTCGGCAAGCTCCCCGTCGTGCTGTTCTCCGCCGGTGGCGTCGCCACCCCCGCCGACGCCGCGCTCATGCGCCAGCTCGGTGCCGAGGGCGTCTTCGTCGGCTCCGGCATCTTCAAGTCGGGCGACCCGGCCAAGCGTGCCGCCGCCATCGTGAAGGCCACCACCTTCTACGACGACCCGAAGATCATCGCGGACGCCTCCCGCAACCTGGGCGAGGCCATGGTCGGCATCAACTGCGACACCCTCCCCGAGGCCGAGCGCTACGCCAACCGCGGCTGGTAGTCGGACATGACCACCCCCGTCATTGGAGTCCTGGCCCTTCAGGGCGACGTACGGGAGCACCTGATCGCCCTGGCCGCGGCGGACGCCGTGGCCAGGCCGGTCCGGCGTCCCGAGGAGCTCGCCGAGATCGACGCCCTGGTCATCCCCGGCGGCGAGTCCACGACCATGTCGAAGCTGGCCGTGCTGTTCGGCATGCTGGAGCCGCTGCGCGAGCGCGTGGCCGCCGGCATGCCCGTGTACGGCACCTGCGCCGGCATGATCATGCTCGCCGACAAGCTCCTGGACGGCCGTGAGGACCAGGAGACCCTGGGCGGCATCGACATGATCGTCCGCCGCAACGCCTTCGGCCGCCAGAACGAGTCCTTCGAGGCGAAGATCGACTTCGCGGGCATCGAGGGCGGCCCGGTGGAGGGCGTCTTCATCCGCGCCCCGTGGGTCGAGTCCGTCGGCGGCGCCGCCGAGGTGCTCGCCACGTACGACGGCCACACGGTCGCCGTCCGCCAGGGCAACGTCCTCGCCACCTCGTTCCACCCCGAGCTGACCGGAGACGACCGAGTTCACGCGTACTTCGTCGACATGGTGCGCGCGGGGCTGTAACGGCATCCCGGTAGGATCTGAGGCGAACATATTTGGTGACGCGAAGGAGACAGGCAGATGTCCGGCCACTCTAAATGGGCTACGACGAAGCACAAGAAGGCCGTGGTTGACGCCAAGCGCGGCAAGCTCTTCGCGAAGCTGATCAAGAACATCGAGGTCGCGGCCCGTATGGGCGGTGCCGACATCGACGGCAACCCGACCCTCTTCGACGCCATCCAGAAGGCCAAGAAGAGCTCGGTCCCGAACAAGAACATCGACTCCGCGGTCAAGCGCGGCGGCGGCCTCGAGGCCGGCGGCGCCGACTACGAGACGATCATGTACGAGGGCTACGGCCCGAACGGCGTCGCGGTGCTCATCGAGTGCCTCACCGACAACCGCAACCGCGCCGCCTCCGACGTCCGCGTCGCCATGACCCGCAACGGCGGCTCCATGGCCGACCCGGGCTCGGTGTCGTACCTGTTCAACCGCAAGGGTGTCGTCCTCCTGCCCAAGGGCGAGCTCTCCGAGGACGACGTCCTGGAGACGGTGCTCGAGGCCGGTGCCGAAGAGGTCAACGACCTCGGCGAGAGCTTCGAGATCATCAGCGAGGCCACCGACATGGTCGCGGTCCGCACCGCGCTCCAGGAGGCCGGCATCGACTACGACTCGGCCGACTCCAACTTCCTGCCGACCATGCAGGTCGAGCTGGACGAAGAGGGCGCGCGCAAGATCTTCAAGCTGATCGACGCGCTGGAGGACAGTGACGACGTGCAGAACGTCTTCGCCAACTTCGACGTCTCGGACGAGGTCATGGAGAAGGTCGACGCGTAACGCTGCCGCGAGCTGAGCGGTTCGGCGGGCTGGTAGGACACGTCCTACCGGCCCGCCGTCGTTGTCGGTGGCAGCGGATAGCCTGGCGGCACGTCTGATCGTGAGCTGGGGAGGGACGTGTGCGCGTACTCGGTGTGGACCCGGGACTGACGCGGTGTGGTGTCGGCGTCGTCGAAGGTGTCGCCGGCCGCCCCCTGACCATGCTCGGGGTGGGGGTCGTACGCACCCCCGCGGACGCGGAGTTGGGGCACCGGCTCGTCGCCATCGAGCAGGGCATCGAGGAATGGCTCGACACGCACCGGCCCGAAGTCGTCGCCGTGGAGCGGGTGTTCAGCCAGCACAACGTCAGCACCGTGATGGGCACCGCCCAGGCGAGCGCCGTCGCGATGCTGTGCGCCGCGCGCCGCGGGATACCGGTCGCCCTGCACACCCCGAGCGAGGTGAAGGCCGCCGTCACCGGCAGCGGCCGGGCCGACAAGGCCCAGGTCGGAGCGATGGTCACCCGGCTGCTGAGGCTGGCCGAACCGCCCAAGCCGGCGGACGCCGCCGACGCCCTCGCCCTCGCCATCTGCCACATCTGGCGGGCCCCCGCCCAGAACCGCCTCCAGCAGGCGGTCGCCCTGCACGCCTCAGGCTCGAAAGGCCGTACCCGATGATCGCCTTCGTCAGCGGCGCGGTCGCCGCGCTCGCCCCCACCCTTGCCGTGATCGAGGTCGGGGGAGTGGGCATGGCCGTGCAGTGCACGCCGAACACCATCGCCGGCCTGCGGATCGGGGAGCAGGCCCGGCTGGCCACCTCCCTGGTCGTACGGGAGGACTCGCTCACCCTGTACGGCTTCGCCGACGACGACGAGCGGCAGGTCTTCGAGCTCCTCCAGGGCGCGAGCGGGGTCGGGCCGAGGCTGGCGCAGGCGATGCTCGGGGTGCACAGCCCGGACGCGCTGCGGCTGGCCGTCTCCACGGGGGACGAGAAGGCGCTGGTGGCGGTGCCCGGCATCGGCAAGAAGGGCGCGCAGAAGCTGCTGCTGGAGCTGAAGGGCAAGCTGGGCGCTCCGCTGGGCGCGAGCGGGCTGGTGGGGGCGCAGCGGGCCGTGGCCAGTGGGCCCGCCCCGTGGACGGAACAGCTGTCCGCCGCGCTGATCGGGCTGGGCTACGCGTCGCGCGACGCGGAGGAGGCCGTCTCGGCGGTGACGCCGCAGGCCGAAGCCGCCATTGCCGCCGGCGGTTCGGCCCCGGTTCCGCAGCTCCTGCGAGCCGCCCTCCAGTCCCTGAACCGAGCCCGCTAGCCGCGCGCCGCCGCCGCGCCTCAAGGATCGGGGCTCCGCCCCGGAAGCGTGCCCGCGGGCGACCGACCACCGCACGAACCGATAAGGCAGAGTGACACCGTGAACTGGGACGACGAGACCAACGCAGACGAGAGCGAGCGACTCGTCGCGGCCTCGGCCGACGGGGAGGACACCGCCGTGGAGGCGGCGCTGCGGCCCAAGGACCTCGGGGAGTTCGTCGGCCAGGAGAAGGTCCGCCAGCAGCTCGACCTGGTCCTCAAGGCGGCCCGGCAGCGCGGGGCCACCGCCGATCACGTCCTGCTCTCCGGCGCGCCCGGCCTCGGCAAGACCACGCTGTCGATGATCATCGCGGCCGAGATGGGCGCGCCCATCCGCATCACCTCCGGCCCCGCCATCCAGCACGCCGGCGACCTCGCCGCCATCCTGTCCTCCCTCCAGGAGGGCGAGGTCCTCTTCCTCGACGAGATCCACCGCATGTCCCGGCCCGCCGAGGAGATGCTGTACATGGCCATGGAGGACTTCCGCGTCGACGTGATCGTCGGCAAGGGCCCCGGGGCCACCGCGATCCCGCTGGAGCTGCCGCCCTTCACCCTGGTCGGCGCCACCACCCGGGCCGGACTCCTGCCCCCGCCGCTGCGGGACCGCTTCGGCTTCACCGGGCACATGGAGTTCTACGCCCCCGAGGAGCTGGAGCGCGTCATCCACCGCTCCGCCCGCCTCCTCGACGTGGAGATCGACACCGACGGCGCCGCCGAGATCGCCGGGCGCTCCCGCGGCACCCCCCGCATCGCCAACCGTCTGCTGCGCCGCGTCCGCGACTACGCCCAGGTCCGGGCCGACGGTGTGATCAACCGCGAGGTGGCCGGTACCGCCCTCCAGGTGTACGAGGTGGACGCGCGCGGGCTCGACCGGCTGGACCGGGCCGTCCTGGAGGCGCTGCTGAAACTGTTCGGCGGCGGCCCCGTCGGGCTGTCCACCCTCGCCGTGGCCGTGGGCGAGGAACGGGAGACCGTCGAAGAGGTCGCGGAGCCCTTCCTGGTCCGCGAGGGCCTGCTCGCGCGCACCCCCCGGGGACGGGTCGCGACGCCCGCCGCATGGGCTCACCTGGGGCTCGTCCCGCCGCAGCACGGTGGGAGTGGATCAAGCGGACAACAGGGCTTGTTCGGGGCCTGACGGCGCGGAGGTTCGCCCCCTCAGGAACTGCGGTGCCATGCTGGGCGTTGTTCCATCGGTGCGGACTCGCCTAGACTCCGCCGATGCCGACCCTTCGGGTCGGTATGCCCACCCCCCGTAGAAAAGGCCGCCGTCCGCGTGCGGTCGTGCGAAGGATCTCCGTCCCGTGAATCTCGTGACACTCCTCCCGTTCATCGTGCTCATCGGGGCGATGTTCCTGATGACCCGCTCCGCGAAGAAGAAGCAGCAGGCAGCCGCGCAGATGCGCGACCACATGGCGCCCGGCACCGGGGTCCGCACCATCGGCGGCATGTACGCCACGGTGAAGGAGATCGGTGACGACACCGTCACCCTCGAGGTGGCTCCCGGCGTCCACGCGATCTTCGCCAAGAACGCCATCGGCGCCGTTCTCGAGGACGCGGAGTACAACCGCATCGTCCACGGCATCACCGATGACGTGACCACCGACACGCCGGTCGTCCCGGACGACGCCTCCTCCCTCACCGAGGAGCCGAAGGCGGACCTCACCAAGGACAAGGTCGAGGGCGAGGACGAGGCTCCCAAGCTCGACCTGGGCAAGAAGGACGGGGCCGAGGGCGACGAAGAGCCCAAGGACGGCAAGACCGACGGCGAGGCCGGCGCGAAGTAGCGCGCGGCCGGGGACCGTGGGAACGCCAGACCGGCGGCCGCCGCGGTCCCCGTCAGTGACACTTCTGCGGGGGGCAGGGGTCCCCACCACACATTTCGTGGCCGTCCGCGCGCTGACCCGGCGCGGGGCGGTTGGACAGGGAGAAACGACAAGGTGGCAGCACCGAAGAAGGGCCGGCGGCCCACGGGGGCTCAGGGGAGGCCGGGGCGTGCCCTGGCGATCATCCTGATCGCGATGGTGGCGCTCACCGCGGGGATGTTCATCTCCAAGCAGACGACTCCCCGGCTGGGCATCGACCTCGCCGGCGGCACGAGCATCACGCTCAAGGCCAAGAGCGAGCCCGGCAAAGAGAACGCCATCAACGAGACCAACATGAACACGGCGGTCGGCATCATCGACCGCCGCGTCAACGGTCTCGGCGTGTCCGAGGCGGAGGTCCAGACCCAGGGCCGCGACCACATCATCGTGAACATCCCCAAGGGGACGAACGAGCAGCAGGCGCGCGAGCAGGTCGGCACGACCGCCCAGCTCTACTTCCGCCCGGTCATCGCGTTCGCGGACGGCACCCCCGTCGCGCCCGAGGGCACCCAGAGCCCGAACCCGAGCCCCTCCGCGAGCGGCTCCGGTGCCCCCAAGGCCGAGGGCGACAAGAAGGCCAGTCCCTCCGCCACCCCGTCGTCCAGCGCCACTTCCCAGGGCCGTGCGCTCAGCGAGGCCCTCAAGGCCCCGGCCGCCACCGCCACTCCCTCGCCCTCGGCGAGCGAGTCGAAGAAGGCAGACGACACCAAGGCTCCGTCGCCGTCCGCGTCCGCTCCCGCGACGGGTGACGACGCGGCCGCCGCCGACCTGCAGGCCAAGTTCGCCGCGCTCGACTGCACGGACGAGAAGCAGCGCGCCGCCATCAAGGGCGCCAAGCCCACGGACCCGACGCTCGCCTGCGGTCAGCGCGGCGGAGCCTGGGGCAAGTGGGTCCTGGGCCCGGCCGCCGTCGAGGGCAAGGACGTGAAGAGCGCCAAGGGCGTCATCGACCCGCAGTCGGGTCAGTGGATCGTCACGATGGACTTCAACGACCGCGGTTCCGACGCCTTCGCGAAGGTCACCGGCGAGCTCGCGGCCAAGCAGATGCCGCAGAACCAGTTCGCCATCGTGCTCGACGGCGACGTGGTCTCGGACCCGTCCGTCAGCCAGGCGATCATGGGCGGCAACGCCCAGATCTCGGGTGGCTTCACCCAGCAGTCCGCGCAGGACCTGGGCAACATGCTCTCGTACGGCGCCCTGCCGCTCTCCTTCAGCGAGGACAGCGTCACCACCGTCACCGCCGCGCTCGGCGGCGAGCAGCTGCGGGCCGGCCTGATCGCCGGTGCCATCGGCCTGCTGCTCGTGGTGATCTACCTGGTGGTGTACTACCGGGGCCTGGCGTTCGTCGCCATCCTGAGCCTCCTGGTCTCCGCGGTCCTCACCTACACGATCATGGCGCTGCTCGGCAAGGGCATCGGCTTCGCGCTGAACCTGCCCGCGGTCTGTGGCGCGATCGTGGCGATCGGCATCACGGCGGACTCGTTCATCGTGTACTTCGAGCGCATCCGCGACGAGATCCGCGAGGGCCGCACCCTGCGTCCGGCCGTCGAGCGGGCCTGGCCGCGCGCCCGGCGCACGATCCTGGTCTCCGACTTCGTGTCGTTCCTCGCCGCCGCGGTGCTGTTCATCGTGACCGTCGGCAAGGTGCAGGGCTTCGCCTTCACCCTGGGTCTGACCACCCTGCTCGACGTGGTCGTGGTGTTCCTCTTCACCAAGCCCATCATGACGCTGCTGGCCCGCACGAAGTTCTTCGCCAGCGGTCACCCGTGGTCCGGGCTGGACCCGAAGCGGCTGGGTGCCAAGCCCCCGCTGCGCGGTTCCCGCCGTACCGGTTCCGCCCCCGCCCCCGTCGAAGCAAAGGAGGCGTGAGAGATGTCGAAGCTGGGAGATCTCGGCGCCAAGCTGTACCGCGGTGAGGTCGGCTACGACTTCGTCGGCAAGCGTTTTCTCTGGTACGGCGTTTCCATCCTGATCACCATCACGGCGATCGTGGCCCTGGCGGTTCAGGGTCTCAACATGGGCATCGAGTTCAAGGGCGGTGCCGTCTTCACCACCCCGAAGACGACCGTCTCCGTGGCCAAGGCGACGGAAGCCGCGGAGAAGGCCTCGGGCCACGACGCGATCGTCCAGGAGCTCGGCACCGGCGGCCTCAGGATCCAGATCTCCGGTCTGGACACCGCCGCCGCGACCGACGTCAAGAAGGTCCTCGCCGCCGACCTCAAGGTCACCGAGGCCGACATCAACGCCGACCTGGTCGGTCCCAGCTGGGGCGAGCAGATCGCGAACAAGGCCTGGACCGGCCTGGGCGTCTTCATGGTCCTCGTGGTGATCTACCTGGCCATCGCCTTCGAGTGGCGGATGGCCGTCGCCGCGCTGATCGCCCTGATCCACGACCTCACGATCACCGTCGGCGTGTACGCGCTCGTCGGCTTCGAGGTCACGCCGGGCACGGTCATCGGTCTGCTGACGATCCTCGGTTACTCCCTCTACGACACCGTCGTCGTCTTCGACGGTCTCAAGGAGGGCTCGAAGGACATCACCAAGCAGACCCGCTGGACGTACAGCGAGGTCGCCAACCGCAGCATCAACGGCACCCTGGTCCGCTCGATCAACACCACGGTCGTCGCGCTCCTCCCGGTCGCCGCGCTGCTCTTCATCGGCGGCGGCTTCCTGGGCGCCGGCATGCTGAACGACATCTCGCTGTCGCTGTTCGTCGGCCTCGCGGCCGGTGCGTACTCCTCGATCTTCATCGCGACCCCGCTGGTCGTGGACCTCAAGGAGCGCGAGCCGGCGATGAAGGCCCTGAAGAAGCGGGTGCTCGCGAAGCGGGCGGCCGCGGCGGCCAGGGGCGAGTCCCCGGACGACGGCTACGCGTCCGAGGACGAGCCGCAGGTCGTGGCGCAGGGCCGGCCGGGGCGGCGGCGTTGACCGCGCCGCTGTCCGAGGACGTACGGGCCCTGCTGCTCGCACGGATCAAGGACGTCCCGGACTACCCCAAGCCGGGCGTGATGTTCAAGGACATCACCCCGCTGCTGGCCGACCCTAAGGCCTTCGCGGCCCTGACGGACGCGCTGGTGGAGCTGGCCGGACGGTACGGGGCGACGAAGATCGTCGGACTGGAGGCGCGGGGGTTCATCCTGGCGGCTCCGGTGGCCGTGCAGGCCGGTATCGGCTTCGTGCCGGTGCGCAAGGCCGGGAAGCTGCCGGGTGCGACGCTCGCGCAGTCGTACGAGCTGGAGTACGGCACCGCGGAGATCGAGGTCCACGCGGAGGATCTGGCGGCGGGTGACCGGGTCATGGTCATCGACGACGTGCTGGCCACCGGTGGTACCGCCGAGGCCTCGCTCTCGCTGATCCGGCGGGCCGGGGCCGAGGTCGTGGGCGTGGCGGTCCTGATGGAACTGTCGTTCCTGCCGGGGCGGGCCAAGCTGGCGCCCGCGCTGGACGGGGCTCCGCTGGATGCGCTGATCGTGGTCTGACCTCTTTTCTCGCCGAGCGGCGGGTATCCGGGACATCCCGGGTGCCCGCCGCTTTCCTTTCCGGGTGCAGGCCGGTTGCCGGGGGCCAGCCCCCGGACCCCCGGCAGCGGCGCCGCACGCGGAACGGGCTCGCGGAACGAGGGGGCCGAACCCTCGCTACCATGGGTTGTCCGGACCGGACACGGGCACCGGATCCTCCCCCACCTTCGTCCGGGGGGACCCCCAGAGGAGCGCTCTTGCCAGACGAGGTCCAGCCAATCTCCGCCGCGCAGCCCGACCCGAAGGCCGAGCCGGCCACGGCGGTTCCCGCTACGCCCCCGCCGCCCCCGCCGGCTCCGCCGGCCCCGCCGGTCAAGCCCGCGCCGGCGAAGTCGGCCGGCTCCTCGAACCGGGTGCGCGCCCGTCTCGCCCGGCTCGGCGTGCAGCGCTCGAACCCGTACAACCCGGTGCTGGAGCCCCTGCTCCGCATAGTCCGCAGCAACGACCCGAAGATCGAGACGTCGACGCTGCGCCAGCTCGAACAGGCCTACCAGGTCGCCGAGCGCTGGCACCGCGGCCAGAAGCGCAAGAGCGGCGACCCGTACATCACCCACCCGCTCGCGGTGACCACCATCCTCGCCGAGCTCGGCATGGACCCGGCCACCCTGATGGCCGGTCTGCTGCACGACACCGTCGAGGACACCGAGTACGGCCTGGAGGACCTGCGCCGCGACTTCGGCGACGCCGTGGCCCTGCTCGTCGACGGCGTCACCAAGCTGGACCGGGTGAAGTTCGGCGAGGCCGCCCAGGCCGAGACGGTCCGCAAGATGGTCGTGGCGATGGCCAAGGACCCGCGCGTCCTCGTCATCAAGCTCGCCGACCGGCTGCACAACATGCGCACCATGCGCTACCTCAAGCGGGAGAAGCAGGAGAAGAAGGCCCGCGAGACGATCGAGATCTACGCCCCGCTGGCGCACCGGCTGGGCATGAACACGATCAAGTGGGAGCTGGAGGACCTCTCCTTCGCGATCCTCTACCCGAAGATGTACGACGAGATCGTCCGCCTGGTCGCCGAGCGGGCGCCCAAGCGCGACGAGTACCTCGCCGTCGTCACCGACGAGGTGATGGTCGACCTCAGAGCCGCCCGCATCAAGGCCACCGTCACGGGCCGGCCGAAGCACTACTACAGCGTCTACCAGAAGATGATCGTCCGCGGCCGCGACTTCGCGGAGATCTACGACCTGGTGGGCATCCGCGTCCTCGTCGACACCGTCCGGGACTGCTACGCCGCCCTCGGCACCGTGCACGCGCGCTGGAACCCGGTCCCCGGCCGGTTCAAGGACTACATCGCGATGCCCAAGTTCAACATGTACCAGTCGTTGCACACGACGGTCATCGGGCCCAGCGGCAAGCCCGTCGAACTGCAGATCCGCACCTTCGACATGCACCGCCGCGCCGAATACGGCATCGCCGCGCACTGGAAGTACAAGCAGCAGACCGTCGCGGGGACCTCCAAGGTCCGTACCGACGTCCCGCAGGCCGCCAAGGGCAGCGCCGGCCAGGACACGGTCAACGACATGGCCTGGCTGCGCCAGCTGCTGGACTGGCAGAAGGAGACCGAGGACCCGGGCGAGTTCCTCGACTCGCTGCGCTTCGACCTCTCTCGCAACGAGGTCTTCGTCTTCACCCCCAAGGGCGACGTCATCGCGCTGCCCGCCGGCGCCACCCCCGTGGACTTCGCGTACGCCGTCCACACGGAGGTCGGCCACCGGACCATAGGCGCCAGGGTCAACGGCCGGCTGGTGCCGCTGGAGTCCACGCTCGACAACGGCGACCTGGTCGAGGTCTTCACCTCGAAGGCCGAGGGTGCGGGCCCGTCCCGCGACTGGCTGGGCTTCGTCAAGTCCCCGCGGGCCCGCAACAAGATCCGCGGCTGGTTCTCCAAGGAGCGCCGCGACGAGGCCATCGAGCACGGCAAGGACGCCCTCGCGCGGGCCATGCGCAAGCAGAACCTGCCCATCCAGCGCATCCTCACCGGCGACTCGCTCGTCACCCTCGCGCACGAGATGCGCTACCCCGACATCTCCTCCCTGTACGCGGCGATCGGCGAGGGCCACGTGGCCGCGCAGGGCGTCGTACAGAAGCTGGTGGCGGCCCTCGGCGGCGAGGAGGCCGCCAACGAGGACATCGAGGAGTCGATCCCGCCGGCGCGCGCCCGCAGCAAGCGGCGCAGCAATGCCGACCCGGGCGTCGTCGTCAAGGGCGTCGACGACGTGTGGGTCAAGCTGGCCCGCTGCTGCACCCCGGTCCCGGGGGACCCGATCGTCGGTTTCGTCACCCGCGGCAGTGGCGTATCGGTTCACCGGGCGGACTGCGTCAACGTGGACTCCCTCTCCCAGGAGCCCGAGCGGATGCTGGAGGTCGAGTGGGCCCCCACCCAGTCCTCGGTCTTCCTCGTCGCCATCCAGGTCGAGGCGCTGGACCGGTCCCGGCTGCTGTCGGACGTCACCCGGGTCCTCTCGGACCAGCACGTCAACATCCTCTCGGCGGCCGTCCAGACCTCCCGCGACCGGGTGGCCACCTCCCGGTTCACCTTCGAGATGGGCGACCCCAAGCACCTGGGCCACGTCCTGAAGGCCGTACGGGGCGTCGAGGGCGTCTACGACGTCTACCGGGTGACCTCCGCACGCAGGCCGTAGGATCATCCGCCGAGGGGGCGGGGACATGGGCGAAGGCGAGTTAGTCGAGCAGCGCTACCGGCTGCTGCGGCCACTGGGCCGCGGCAGCCGGGGCGTGGTGCACGAGGCCGAGGACACCAAGCTGCAGCGGCACGTCGCGCTGAAGCTCCTCACGGAGGCGGCCGGCTTCGCCGCGGACAGCGACGAGCGGGTCCGCTTCCACCGCGAGGCGGAGGCGCTGACCCGGCTCCGCCACCCGGGCGTGATCACCCTGCACGAATCGGGTGAGCACAAGGGGACTCCGTACCTCGTCATGCAGCTCCTCGACGGCATGAACCTGGCCCAACTGGTCGGGATCGCCGGCCCGCTGACGGCGGCCGAGACGTCCTGGATCGGGCTCGGCATGGCCGAGGCACTGGACGCGGTGCACGCGGCGGGCGTACTGCACCGCGATCTGAAGCCCTCCAACGTGGGGGTCACCCGGGCCGGCGACGCCGTGATCCTCGACTTCGGACTCGCCCAGCTGGTCGGCGAGGCGGTGGTCACCGCGGCCGGGGTCCGGGTGGGGACCCCGCAGTACATGGCACCCGAGATCATGCAGGGCGGCAGCCCGTCCCGGTCGGGGGACCTCTACGCGTTGGGCGCCTGCCTCTACTTCCTGGCCACGGCCCAACTGCCGCTGGGGGACCGGAAGGACCTCGGCGCGGTCCTCCACCAGGCGATGGGCGCCGGCATCCCGCGCCTGCGCGACCGCAATGCGTCCTACCCCGCGGCGCTCACCGAGCTCGTCGACGCGCTCTGCGCACGCGACCCCGCCGACCGGCCGACCTCCGCCGCCGAGGTCGCGAGCCGGCTCGGCGCCCTGGCCGACGGCGGACGGCAGAAGGTGGCGGACCACGTCGGGGCCCGGGTCCGGGACGGGGCGGTCCGGGCCGTCTTCGAGGAGCCCCCGGCCCCGGCCGCCGCCCCAGCCGCCGCCCCGGCCGCCGCCCCGGCCCCGCCCGGGGTGCTGCAGGCCGCCCAGGACGTGCCCGAGTACCGGTGGAAGGAAGACGACCCGGCCCCGGCGCTCGTCCCCGGCACCCCGATTCCCGTCACGCTCAGCCGGGGGTTCCGGCTCACCGTGCTGAGCGAAGTGGACGAGGAGAAGGCCTCCTCACGGCTGCGCGAGGCCGTCAACCTCGTCCTGCGCGGCCGGATCGAAGAGGCCTCGCAGATGCTGTCGGTCCTCGCGTCCGCCTGCACCGCCTCGCTGGGACCCGCCCACTCGACCACGCTCACGGCCGAGTACTGGCAGGGAGTCTGCCTCGCGCGGGTGGGCGCCCGCCACCCGGCCGTCGAGGTGTTCGCACGCGTCAACCAAGCGGTGGACCAACGAAAGGAATCGAACGGTGCTTGAGATCGCCGTACAGATAGCGGGGACCGGGGACGACGAAGCGGCCCTGCGCTCCCTGCTGGGCTGGGTGCACGCGGACGAGACACTGGCCGGAGCGGTGCGGGGCAGAGGCACGGCAGAGGGGCCGCCCGCTCCGGGGAGCATGGGCGGCGGCTTCGACCTCGTGCAGTTCGCCGTCTCCGGCGGCCTGTCCTTCGGCGCGCTCGTCGTCTCCGTCCTCCAGTGGCGGGCCTCCCTGCGCCGCCCCGCGGCCGTCACCCTCCGCCGGGGCGGCGTCGAGGTCCTGCTGGACGACCGGACCGCCGCCGACCCCGAGGCCGTCAGAAAGATCGTCGAGATCCTGGAGGCCCGGGTCGATGACGGCGCTCGCTGACCCGAGCCGCTCCCGCGCCGTGCTCATCGGTACCGCCTCCTACCTGCACCTGGAACAGCTGCCGGCCGTGGAGACCAACCTCGTCGACCTGGCCACCGAGCTGTGCGACGCCACCGTGTGGGGGCTGCCCGTCCAGCACTGCACCGTCGTCGCCGACCCGCAGAGCGCCGCCGAGATGCTGGACCCCGTACACCAGGCCGCCGACGAGGCCACCGACACCCTGCTGGTCTACTACTCCGGCCACGGCATGCGGGATCCCGACTCCGACGACCTCTACCTGGGCCTCGGCGGATCCCGCGACGGCGTCGGCTACTCCGCCGTCGCCTACCGGCACCTCCGCGCCGCCCTGCGCTCCGCCTGGGCCCGCCGCAAGGTCATCGTCCTCGACTGCTGCTTCAGCGGCCGGGCCGCCCTCACCCTGTCGGGCGGCACGGACAGCATCGCCCACCAGGCCGCGGTGGACGGTGCGTACGTCCTGACCGCCGCCCCCCGCGACCGGGTGGCCCTGGCCCCGGACGGCGAGCCGCACACCGCCTTCACCGCCGAACTCCTGCACATCCTGAGGCAGGGCGTCCCGGGCGCCCCCGAGCTCCTGGACCTCGACACGCTCTACCGCGAGCTGACGTCACGCCTGCGCGCCAAGAACCGGCCCCTGCCCCAGCGGTCCCAGGAGAACGGCGTCGGCGCGCTCCAGTTGGCCCGCAGCCGGTGACACGCGGCGGGGCCCGGTGGTGAAGGATCACCACCGGGCCCCGGCACGTCGGTGCGGCGTCGGCTCAGCCGCCGAACTCCTCCAGGCCCTTCAGCGCCTGGTCGAGCAGGGCCTGGCGGCCCTCCAGCTCCCGGGCCAGCTTGTCGGCCTTCGCGTTGTTGCCGGCGGCGCGCGCCGCGTCGATCTGCTCACGCAGCTTGTCGACCGCCGCCTGGAGCTGGCCCGTCAGACCGGCCGCACGCGCCCGCGCCTCCGGGTTCGTACGACGCCACTCGCCCTCCTCGGCCTCCTGGATCGCCCGCTCCACCGTGTGCATCCGGCCCTCGACCTTCGGCCGGGCGTCCCGCGGCACGTGGCCGACGGCCTCCCAGCGCTCGTTGAGGGAGCGGAACGTGGCACGGGCCGACTTCAGGTCCGTGATCGGGACGAGCTTCTCGGCCTCGTCGGCCAGCTCCTCCTTCAGCTTCAGGTTCTCCACCTGCTCGGCGTCGCGCTCCGCGAACACCTCGCTGCGGGCCGCGAAGAACACATCCTGCGCACCGCGGAAACGGTTCCACAGGTCGTCCTCGGACTCGCGCTGTGCACGGCCCGCCGCCTTCCAGTCCGCCATCAGCTCGCGGTAGCGGGCGGCCGTCGGACCCCAGTCGGTCGACTTCGACAGCGACTCGGCCTCCGCGACCAGCTTCTCCTTGACCTTGCGGGCATCCTCGCGCTGCGCGTCCAGCGAGGCGAAGTGCGCCTTGCGGCGCTTGGAGAAGGCGGAACGGGCGTGCGAGAACCGGTGCCACAGCTCGTCGTCCGACTTGCGGTCCAGGCGCGGCAGCCCCTTCCAGATGTCCACCAGGGCGCGCAGCCGCTCGCCGGCACTGCGCCACTGGTCGCTCTGAGCCAGCTGCTCGGCCTCCACGACCAGCGCGTCCTTGGCCGCACGGGCCTCGTCCGTCTGCTTCGCCTTCTGGGCCTTGCGCTCCTCGCGCCGCGACTCCACGGTCTCGACCAGCTTGTCCAGCCGCACGCGCAGGGCGCCGAGGTCGCCCACGGCGTGGTGCTCGTCGACCTGGGTGCGCAGGTGGTCGATCGCCGTCTGCGCGTCCTTGGCGGACAGATCAGTGGTCCGCACCCGCTTTTCGAGGAGGCCGATCTCGACCACCAGGCCCTCGTACTTGCGCTCGAAATAGGCCAGGGCCTCCTCAGGGGTGCCCGCCTGCCACGAACCGACGACCTGCTCGCCCTCGGAAGTACGCACGTACACGGTGCCCGTCTCGTCGACTCGGCCCCACGGGTCGCTGCTCACAGCGCCTCCTCCACCTGATGCCTGCGAGGGGTTCACCCCCTGGGCATCGTCCACAGTTTCCTGGGGCGGGCAGCGCCCGCCCTGCACAACGCCAACATAGGCGACCGCCGGGCCGGCTGTCCGCATCCCGCACGACGGAATATCGACGTACGGGCGGCGGGCCGGCAAGGCCCGGGGCCGCCGCATCCGGTCAGTTCTGGGTGACCGTGCCCTTCTCGATCTTGACCTCGGTCTTCGGCGCGCCGTCCTGGCCGCCGTCGACCGTACCGGCCTTGGCGATGTCCTCCAGGACCTTCAGGCCGGCCGCGTCGATCTTGCCGAACGGGGTGTACGTCGGCGTCAGCGGGCTGTCCTTGTAGACCAGGAAGAACTGGCTGCCGCCCGAGCCGGGCTGACCCGTGTTGGCCATCGCGACCGTGCCCGCCGGGTAGATCACCTGACCCTGCTCGTTGGCCTTGCCGAGCGAGTCCAGGTTCTCGTCCGGGATGTTGTAGCCGGGGCCGCCACGGCCGGTGCCCTCGGGGTCGCCGCACTGCAGCACGAAGATCCCGCCGGCCGTCAGCCGGTGGCACTTCGTGTTGTCGAAGTACTTCTTGTCGGCGAGCGACTTGAAGGAGTTCACGGTCTGCGGGGTCTTCGCCGCGTCCATCGTGAAGTTGATGTCGCCCGCGCTCGTCTTGAGGGCGAAGGTGTACTTCGCCTTCTGGTCGATCGCCATCTCCGGCGAGGGGGACTGCTTGGGCTCGGGCGCCGACGGCGAGGCCGACGGGTTCGCCGCCGGGTCCGCGGCCTGGTCCTTCTTGTCCTTGTCGAAGACACCGCCGACGATCAGGCCGACCAGCGTCGCGACCACCACGGCCACCGCCGCACCGATCACCGCCGTACGCTGGCGTGTCTTCTTGCGGGTCTCGGCGCGGCGCGCCTGCTGGCGCTCGAACTTCTCCCTGGCGAGCTGTCGCCGCCGCTGATCGCTCGTGACCACGGGGTCGTCTCCTTGTGCGTGTCTGGTACTGCTGTCCGGGCTGGGATAGGCCGTACCGTATATGGGTTCGCTGTGTAATGAGCGGCGCCGGTAGGCTCTGAGCAGCAGGATTCCGACCTGCAGCCTCCCGCCGGACGACGATTGAGGACGAACGTGCTGATTGCCGGGTTCCCTGCCGGGGCCTGGGGGACCAACTGTTACGTGGTCGCCCCCGCCGCCGGTGAGGAGTGCGTCATCATCGACCCGGGCCACCAGGCCGCCCAGGGTGTCGAGGAGACGCTGAAGAAGCATCGGCTCAAGCCCGTCGCGGTCGTGCTGACCCATGGCCACATCGATCATGTGGCCTCGGTGGTCCCGGTGTGCGGAGCACACGACGTACCGGCCTGGATCCACCCCGAGGACCGCTACATGATGAGCGACCCGGAGAAGGCCCTCGGCCGCTCCATCGGGATGCCCCTCATGGGCGAACTGACCGTGGGGGAGCCGGACGACGTCCGCGAACTGGCCGACGGCGCCGCGCTGAAATTGGCCGGAATGGACTTCTCCGTGGCGCACGCGCCGGGGCATACCAAGGGGTCGGTGACGTTCCGGATGCCCGAGCTGGCCGACATCCCGCCGGTCTTCTTCTCGGGCGACCTGCTCTTCGCCGGCTCCATCGGACGCACCGACCTGCCCGGCGGCTCCCACGCCGAGATGCTCGCATCGCTGGGCCGCGTGTGCCTGCCGCTCGACGACTCGACCGTGGTGCTGTCCGGCCACGGTCCCCAGACCACCATCGGCCGCGAGCGCGCGACCAACCCGTACCTGCGGGAGGTCGCAGCCGGCCTGGCAGCGGACCCGACAGCCGCTCCACGACGAGGAATGTGACGAGAGTTTCGTGGCTACTTTTCAGGCCCCCAAGGGCACGTACGACCTGATCCCGCCGGTATCCGTGAAGTACCTGGCGGTGCGCGAGGCCATCGCGGCGCCCCTGCGCAACGCCGGCTACGGCTACATCGAGACCCCCGGCTTCGAGGACGTGGGCCTCTTCGCCCGCGGCGTCGGCGAGTCCACCGACATCGTCTCCAAGGAGATGTACGCCTTCGAGACCAAGGGCGGCGACCAGCTCGCCCTGCGCCCCGAGGGCACGGCCTCCGTGCTGCGCGCGGCGCTGGAGGCCAGCCTGCACAAGAAGGGCAACCTGCCCGTCAAGCTCTGGTACTCGGGCTCCTACTACCGCTACGAGAAGCCGCAGGCGGGCCGCTACCGCCACTTCTCGCAGGTCGGCGCCGAGGCGATCGGCGCCGAGGACCCGGCCCTGGACGCCGAGCTGATCATCCTGGCCGACCAGGCGTACCGCTCGCTGGGCCTGCGCAACTTCCGGATCCTGCTGAACTCGCTGGGCGACAAGGAGTGCCGCCCGGTGTACCGGGAGGCGCTGCAGTCCTTCCTGAGCGGTCTCGACCTCGACGAGGAGACCGTTCGCCGCGCCGAGATCAACCCGCTGCGCGTGCTCGACGACAAGCGAGCCGAGGTGCAGAAGCAGCTCGTCGGCGCCCCCGTGCTGCGGGACTACCTGTGTGACGCGTGCAAGGCCTACCACGAGCAGGTCCGGGCCCTGGTGACGGCGGCCGGTGTCGCGTTCGAGGACGACGAGAAGCTGGTGCGCGGGCTGGACTACTACACCCGCACCACCTTCGAGTTCGTCCACGGCGGCCTGGGCTCGCAGTCCGCGGTGGGCGGCGGCGGCCGCTACGACGGCCTGTCCGAGATGATCGGCGGACCGGCCCTCCCGTCGGTGGGCTGGGCCCTCGGCGTGGACCGCACGGTCCTGGCCCTGGAGGCCGAGGGCGTCGAGCTCGACATCCCGGCGTCGACATCGGTGTTCGCGGTGGCGCTGGGCGAGGCCAAGGCGACCGTCTTCGGCCTCGTGACGCAGCTGCGCAAGGCGGGCATCGCGGCGGACATGTCCTACGGCGGCAAGGGCCTCAAGGGCGCCATGAAGGACGCGAACCGCAGTGGCGCGCGCCTCGCGATCGTCGCAGGCGACCGCGACCTCGCCGAGGGCGTCGTCCAGCTGAAGGACATGGAGTCGGGCGAGCAGACGGCCGTGCCCGTCGACGGGCTGATCGACACGGTCCGGGCCCGCCTCGCCTGACGGCGGCAGCCGTACGGGAGCACACGGGACGGGGCCGGGGATCTTTCCCCGGCCCCGTCCGTTCACAGGCTCGTACGGCACAATGGCCCGTGCTTGATCACCTTGTAGATGTGGAGCGGGCGGTATGACGACACGAAGTGCGGACGCGGACACCGCCCGGGGAACCGTCGGCGGCAGCCGGGCCCTGGCCCTGCTGCTGGTGATCACGGGGGCCGCGGGCCTGCTGGCCGCCTGGGTGATCACGATCGACAAGTTCAAGCTGCTGGAGGACCCGAACTTCACGCCGGGCTGCAGCCTGAACCCGGTCGTCTCCTGCGGCAACATCATGAAGAGCGACCAGGCGGCCGTCTTCGGCTTCCCGAACCCCATGCTCGGACTGGTCGCCTACGGCATCGTGATCTGCGTCGGCATGAGCCTGCTGGCCGGGGCCCGGTTCCGCCCCTGGTACTGGCTGACGCTGAACGCGGGCACCCTCTTCGGCGTGGTCTTCTGCGCCTGGCTCACCTACCAGTCGCTCTACAACATCAACTCGCTCTGCCTGTGGTGCAGCCTGGCCTGGGTCGCCACGATCTTCATGTTCTGGTACGTCACCTCGCACAACGTCCGTGAGGGCCTGCTGCCGGCTCCGGGCTGGCTCAAGGGCTTCCTCGACGAGTTCACCTGGGTGCTGCCGGTGCTGCACGTCGGGATCATCGGCATGCTGATCCTGACCCGCTGGTGGGACTTCTGGATCTCCTAGGTCCGGTCCGGGTACCGCCGGCGCTGTCGGTGGGCTCGCTTAGGCTTCCTGTGTGGAACCAGACCTGTTCACCGCCGCTGCCGAAGACCGCCAGGAGAAGGACCCCGCGAGTTCCCCGCTCGCCGTCCGGATGCGCCCGCGCACCCTGGACGAGGTCGTCGGCCAGCAGCACCTGCTGAAGCCCGGGTCGCCGCTGCGGCGGCTGGTCGGGGACGGGGCCGGCGGCCCGGCCGGCGCCTCGTCGGTGATCCTCTGGGGCCCGCCCGGCATCGGCAAGACCACCCTCGCGTACGTGGTCAGCCAGGCCACGCAGAAGCGCTTCGTGGAGCTCTCCGCCATCACCGCGGGCGTCAAGGAGGTACGGGCGGTCATCGAGGGCGCCCGTCGCGCGGCCGGCGGCTACGGCAAGGAGACCGTCCTCTTCCTCGACGAGATCCACCGCTTCAGCAAGGCCCAGCAGGACTCGCTGCTCCCGGCCGTCGAGAACCGCTGGGTGACGCTGATCGCGGCCACCACCGAGAACCCGTACTTCTCGATCATCTCCCCACTGCTGTCGCGGTCGCTGCTGCTGACCCTGGAACCGCTGACGGACGAGGACCTGAGCGCGCTGATGCGGCGCGCGCTCGCCGAGGAGCGGGGCCTGGGCGGGGCGGTCACCCTGCCCGAGGACGCCGAGGCGCACCTGCTGCGGATCGCCGGCGGCGACGCCCGGCGGGCCCTGACGGCCCTGGAGGCGGGAGCCGGATCGGCCATCGCCAAGGGCGAGGCGGAGATCACCCTGGAGACGGTCGAGGAGACGGTCGACCGCGCCGCCGTCCGCTACGACCGCGACGGCGACCAGCACTACGACGTGGCGAGCGCGCTGATCAAGTCGATCCGGGGCTCGGACGTGGACGCGGCGCTGCACTACCTCGCCCGCATGATCGACGCGGGGGAGGACCCGCGGTTCATCGCGCGCCGCCTGATGATCTCGGCGAGCGAGGACATCGGCCTCGCGGATCCGACGGCCCTGCCGATCGCGGTGGCCGCGGCCCAGGCGGTGGCGATGATCGGCTTCCCGGAGGCCGCGCTGACCCTCTCGCACGCGACGATCGCGCTGGCGCTGGCCCCGAAGTCGAACACCGCCACGACCGCGATCGGCGCGGCGCTGGCCGACGTACGGGCCGGGCTGGCGGGAACGGTCCCCGCGCACCTGCGGGACGGGCACTACAAGGGCGCGGCGAAGCTGGGGCACGCGCAGGGGTACGTGTACCCGCACGACGTCCCGGGCGCGATCGCGGCGCAGCAGTACGCGCCGGACGAGCTGCACGGGAAGCGGTACTACGAGCCGACGCGGTACGGAGCGGAGGCGCGGTACGCGGACGTGGTGGAAAAGGTCCGCGAACGGCTGCGCGGCGGTTCCTGACCCTCCCGGGGCTCCGCCCCGGCCCCCGCGCCTCGAACTCCCCCAGACTCCGTCCGGGGGGACCCCCAGGCGGGGCTGACACGGCTAGGCTCCGCGCATGCGACGCCCTGCTCCGATCCTCGCCGTGGCGGCCGTGCTCCTGCTGAGCGGGTGTCACCACGACACCGCCCCGCGCGCGGTGGCGCCGCTCGCAGGGGTCGGGTTTCCGCCCGACGCCCGGACGGCCACGGCGCAGTTGGCGGGGCTGGCGGTCGGGTGGGGCCGGAACTGGGAGACGTACAAGCGGGAGAACTTCGGCCGGTACTGGTCCGACGAGACCGATGCCGTCGGCGGGCGCAACGGCTGCGACACCCGCGACGACGTACTGCGCCGGGACCTCGACGAACTGCGCGAGGGGGACCGCAACCCCTGCGTCGTGGTGTCCGGGGTGCTGCACGACCCGTACACCGGCAAGCGGCTCCCCTACTCCTATCGCCGCGCCTCGCAGATCCAGACGGACCACGTCGTCGCGCTCGGCGCGGCCTGGCGGGCGGGGGCGTACGCCTGGACCGCGCAGCGCAGGCTGGAGTACGCCAACGACCTCGACGTGCTGCTCGCCGTGGACAAGCAGACCAACTACGACAAGGGCAGCAAGACGGCCGACAAGTGGCAGCCGCCGCGGCAGGAGTACCGGTGCGAGTACGCGCGCCGGTACACCGGCATCAAGGCCAGGTACGGCCTCTCCGTCACCCCGCCCGAGAAGCTCGCCCTCCAGCGGATGCTGGCCGCCTGTCCTCAGTGAGAGGCCGCCGAGAAGAGCGTGTGCATCGCCCGCCGCAGGCCGCAGATGTCCGCCACCGGCTCCGGGAAGTCGAAGCGGGCGTCGAAGGAGCCGACGGCGCCGCCGGTGAAGCGGACGCGCAGGCCCAGGCGGTCCAGGGAGAGCGGGACGGCGGTCATGCCACCGGCCTCGCGGGCGCCGAGCAGGCCGCACAGTTCGCCGATCCGGTCCCCGTGGGCCGCGTGCAGGTGCTGCAGCAGCTCCGTCTCGTGGGCGACCATCGGGTCCGGCTCCGCCGCGGCCAGGTCCTCCGGGTCCACGTGCTCGGCGCCCCACAGGTCGTCCACCGAGATCTCGCCGACCTCCAGCCGCAGCATCATCCACGCCGGGCGGGCCGAGTACGGCAGGTCAGAGGCCTCCGACAGACCCAGCAGCTCGCCCACCGGGTGGCGCTCCGCGAGCAGCGCCGCGCAGGCCGCGCGGTCGTCACCGCGCACCGGCGTCAGCCACCCGGCCAGCCAGGCGCGACCTCGGATACGATGTGGGACGGACACCGGCGCCACATCCGTGATCTCGATCACGGCGGTGAGGTCGTCGTCCTGGGCGTGAGCGGCTGCTCTGGCAGCCGTGGATTCCCCGGAAACAAGGAGAATCACGTCCCCGTCCGGGGTGACGGTCCGTGCGGCCGGCATCCCTGTCCCGAACTCCTCGTGCTCGTGACTGTCACGAGCACCGATGAGCGTGAGGGATACTGAGGCGTTGGACTCTACGAGGGTTCGTACGCGTTCGGCTCCGGTGAGCTGCCGAACGCCTTCCCTGGGACGCGGCTGACCTTGCTTATCGTCGGCGCAAGCGGATTCTGTTTCGTCTGAATCCGAACTGCGCTGCGCACTGGGCAGGGGGATCCCATGTGGTCGAGACATTACGTCCTCCTCGCTAAGGTAAGCCTCACCTAACTTACATGGAGGTAGGTTCCACGTGAACCAGAAGCGACCCAAGGTCAAGAAGTCGCGTGCCCTCGGCATTGCGCTGACCCCGAAGGCCGTCAAGTACTTCGAGGCCCGCCCCTACCCGCCGGGCGAGCACGGCCGTGGCCGCAAGCAGAACTCGGACTACAAGGTTCGTCTGCTGGAGAAGCAGCGTCTGCGCGCTCAGTACGACATCTCTGAGCGTCAGATGGCCCGCGCGTACGACCGCGCCAAGAAGGCCGAAGGCAAGACGGGCGAGGCGCTTGTCGTCGAGCTCGAGCGTCGTCTCGACGCCCTGGTTCTGCGTTCGGGCATCGCCCGCACCATCTACCAGGCCCGCCAGATGGTCGTTCACGGTCACATCGAGGTCAACGGCGACAAGGTCGACAAGCCGTCGTTCCGTGTCCGCCCGGACGACGTCATCACCGTGCGCGAGCGCAGCCGCGAGAAGGTTCCGTTCCAGGTTGCCCGTGAGGGTGGCTACGCAGGCGAGGGCGAGACCCCGCGCTACCTGCAGGTCAACCTGAAGGCCCTGGCCTTCCGCCTGGACCGCGACCCGAACCGCAAGGAAATCCCGGTCATCTGCGACGAGCAGCTCGTCGTCGAGTACTACGCCCGCTGATGCAGGCCTAGTCTCACTGGCTGGTCAGCCCGCCGTCCCCTCCGGGGGGCGGCGGGTTTTCCCGTTCACGGGCCCGCCCGGCCCGCGGGCTACGTCCGGCCGACGGGCTACGGCTGGTCCGCCGCCGCCGCGCGGCGCGACACCCGGGGGCCGCCCGTCCCGCCGCCCCGTCCTGCCTGCCGGGACACCCGCGCCGCGCGCCCGCGCTCACCGGGGCCGCGCTGGGCCCGCCCGACCAGGGCCTCGCGGCTCAGCTCCCGCCCCTCGGCCGCGTACGCCTCGTACCGCTCGGCCCCCAGCAACTCGCCGGCCCGCTCCCGGCACATCAGCCGCGGGGCGTTGAAGTACCCCGAGCCGAACAGCTGCAGCCCCACCCCGCCCCACATCGGCTCCGCCGCGCCCTGCAGCAGCGCCGCCTCGGCCGGATCGCCCTCCGCGACCGTGACCAGGGCCAGCAGCTCCAGGGCGAGCACCAGCCCGACCAGGTCGTGGAAGGCGTGGTTGATCGCCACGCACTCGTTGAGCAGCCGCCGGGCCTCCCGCGCGTCCCCCGCGTCCAGGGCGGCGTACGCGAGCACGTACAGGGCGTACGCCTTCGTCCAGCGCTCCCCGCGCTCCTCGCAGATCTCCCGGACCTCCCGGCACAGGGTGAGCGCACCCGGCAGCTCCCCCTGGAAGGCCAGCGCCATCCCCAGTTCCACCTGGCACATCAGCACGTTGCTGTTCAGCTCCCCGACCGCCCGGTACTGCTCCAGGGCCGATGCCAGCAGCTCCCGGGCCCGAGCCATGTCGTCCGAGACGAGCGCCAGGCAGCCCAGCCGGTGCACCGCGTAGGCCGAGGCGAGGGGGTTCCCGCTCTGCGCCGCCGCGTCCCGGCACTCGTACAGGGCGCCCATCGAGGCCGCCGCGTCCCCCTGCAGGGCCGCGACGTAGCCGAGGACCCACAGGGCCTTCAGCCGGGAGTTCTCGTACTCCGTCACCGCCCGGCCGGTGGGCTCCAGGGCCCGGTCCAGCCAGTGCCGCCCCTCGGTCAGCCGCCCGCACCCCGCCCAGTAGAACCACAGGGTGCCCGCCAGGTACTGGCCCAGGTGCACCTCGTCCGGCTCGTCCAGGCAGCACTCCAGGGCGAGCCGCAGGTTCGCCAGCTCCGTCTCCACCAGTGCGGCCACCTCCTGCTGGCGCGGGCTGAACCAGTCCAGCTCGCACCAGGTGGCCAGCCCCATGTACCAGTCCCGGTGCCGCCGCCGCAGCCGCCGGGCGTCACCCAGCGACTCCAGCCAGCCCGCCCCGTACACCCGTACGGTCTCCAGCATCCGGAAGCGCACCCCGGCGGCCGTCTCCTCGCGGACCAGCAGGGACTGCTCCTGGAGCTCGCCGACCAGGTCCAGCACGTCCTGCACCGGCAGGTCCGGCCCCGCGCACACGTACTCGGCGGCGTCGAGGTCGAACTGCCCGGCGAACACCGACAGCCGCGCCCACAGCAGCCGCTGGGCGGGCGTGCACAGTTCGTGGCTCCAGCCGATGGCCGTGCGCAGCGCCCGGTGCCGGGGCAGCGCCCCGCGCGCACCGCCCGTCAGCAGCGCGAAGCGGTCGTCCAGGCGGGCCAGCACCTGCGCGGGGGAGAGGGTCCGCAGCCGGGCCGCCGCCAGCTCCAGGGCGAGCGGGATCCCGTCGAGGCGCTCGCACACCTCGACCAGCGCCTCCCGGTTCGCCGCCGTGACGGCGAAACCCGGGTCGGCCGCCCCGGCCCGCGCCGCCAGCAGGGCCAGGGCCTCCTCCGGGACCGGCGGGGCCAGCGGGAACGCCAGCTCCCCGTCCAGGGCGAGAGGGCGCCGGCCCGCCGCGAGCACCCGCAGGCCGGGGGCGCGGCGCAGCAGCTCCCGTACCAGCGCGGCGGTCTCGTCGACCAGCTGCTCGAAGCCGTCCAGGACCAGCAGCAGCCGCCGCCCGGCCAGGTGCTCGGCCAGGACGGTGCGGGGCGGACGGGTGGTGTGGTCGGTCAGCCCGAGCGCCTCGGAGACGGTCAGCTCCAGCAGCGCGGGATCCCGTACGGAGGCCAGCTCGGCCAGCCACACCCCGTCGCCGTACCGCTCCTGCGCCGCCCGCGCCGCGAGCGTCCCCTCCGACCCCTGCGCCGCCTCGGCGGCCGAGCAGGCCGCCGCGAGGACCAGCCGGGACTTGCCCACTCCGCCCACGCCGGTCACCGTGACCAGCCGGGAGGACTCCAGGAGCCGCCCCAGTTCGGCCAGTTCGGCACCCCGCCCGATGAACCGGCCGAGCTCCGAGGGAAGATTGCCCCCGGCGGTACTTCGAAGGGGTCTCTGTCCCATGGGACACGGAGGGTACTGGTCCGGATGCGCTGCGTTCAAGGCGGGTCCCGTCCTCCCGAATTCGGGTACGGCCGGGGATCTCTGGCGCGATAGGGTCGGAGGGCGAATAGTCCTGCACTTCAGGAACAGACAGAGAGCGGTGTGACGTGTCCGGTGTAGAGGTGGCCGGGATCATCGTGGCCGTCTTCTGGGCCATCCTGATCTCGTTCCTCGCCGTGGCGCTGGCGAGGCTGGCCCAGGTGCTCAGGGCGACCACCAAGCTGGTGGCCGACGTGACCGACCAGGCCGTCCCGCTGCTGGCCGACGCCTCCACCACCGTCCGCTCCGCGCGCACCCAGCTGGACCGGGTCGACGCCATCGCGAGCGACGTCCAGGAGGTCACCTCCAACGCCTCCGCACTGTCCTCCACCGTGGCCACCGCCTTCGGCGGGCCGCTGGTGAAGGTCGCGGCCTTCGGCTACGGCGTCCGCAAGGCGCTGGGCAAGGGGGATGCCGCGACGTCGGGCGGCATGCCGCCGAAGACATCCCGACGTAACGTGATCGTTGGCCGTACGGTGCCGCCCGCCCGGCGCCGGAAGCAGAAGGGCTGAGACCGCCGATGTTCCGCCGAGCCTTCTGGTTCACCGCAGGCGCCGCCGCCGGCGTGTGGGCCACCACCAAGGTCAACCGTCAGCTCAAGAAGCTGACGCCGGAGAGTCTCGCGGCCCAGGCGGCCGACAAGGCCGTCGAGGCGGGCCACCGCCTCAAGGATTTCGCCCTCGACGTCAAAGCGGGAATGACGCAGCGCGAGGACGAGCTGAACGACGCACTGGGGCTCCACCAGGACCCCGACAAGCTCGACAACGTCACCGCCCTTCCCGGGCCGCGGCGGCTGCGGGCCATCGAGAACGACCACACCACCCACCGCCCCACGTTTTCGTACGACCGGAATGAGGACCACTGATGGAGTCGGCTGAAATTCGCCGCCGCTGGCTGAGCTTCTTCGAGGAGCGCGGTCACGCCGTTGTCCCTTCGGCGTCGCTCATCGCGGACGACCCGACTCTGCTGCTGGTCAACGCGGGCATGGTCCCGTTCAAGCCGTACTTCCTCGGCGAGACCAAGCCCCCGGCCCCCCGTGCCACCAGCGTGCAGAAGTGCGTCCGTACGCCGGACATCGAAGAGGTCGGCAAGACCACCCGCCACGGCACGTTCTTCCAGATGTGCGGCAACTTCTCCTTCGGGGACTACTTCAAGGAAGGCGCCATCAAATACGCCTGGGAGCTGCTCACCAGCTCCGTGGCGGACGGCGGCTACGGCCTTGAGCCCGAGAAGCTCTGGATCACCGTCTACCTCGACGACGACGAGGCCGAGACGATCTGGCGCGAGAAGATCGGCGTCCCCGCCGAGCGCATCCAGCGCCTGGGCAAGAAGGACAACTTCTGGTCCATGGGCGTCCCCGGCCCCTGCGGCCCGTGCTCGGAGATCAACTACGACCGCGGCCCCGAGTTCGGCGTCGAGGGCGGCCCGGCCGTCAACGACGAGCGCTACGTGGAGATCTGGAACCTGGTCTTCATGCAGTACGAGCGCGGCGCCGGCGACGGGAAGGAAGACTTCCCGATCCTCGGCGACCTGCCGTCGAAGAACATCGACACCGGTCTCGGCCTCGAACGCCTCGCGATGATCCTGCAGGGCGTGCAGAACATGTACGAGACCGACACCCTGCGCGTGGTCATGGACAAGGCCACCGAGCTGACCGGCGTCCAGTACGGCGCCGCCCAGGGCACCGACGTGTCGATGCGCGTGGTCGCCGACCACATCCGCACCTCCGTCATGCTCATCGGCGACGGCGTCACCCCCGGCAACGAGGGCCGCGGCTACGTGCTGCGCCGCATCATGCGCCGCGCCATCCGCAACATGCGCCTCATGGGCGCCACCGGCCCGGTCGTCCAGGACCTCGTCGACGTCGTGATCAACACGATGGGGCAGCAGTACCCGGAGCTCGTCACCGACCGCAAGCGCATCGAGACCGTCGCGCTCGCCGAAGAGGCCGCCTTCCTCAAGGCCGTCAAGGGCGGCACCAACATCCTCGACACCGCCGTGACCGAGACCAAGGCCGCCGGCGGCACGGTTCTCTCCGGCGACAAGGCGTTCCTGCTCCACGACACCTGGGGCTTCCCGATCGACCTCACCCTGGAGATGGCCGCCGAGCAGGGCCTCGCCGTGGACGAGCCCGGCTTCCGCCGCCTGATGCAGGAGCAGCGCGACCGCGCCAAGGCCGACGCCAAGGCCAAGAAGACCGGCCACGCGGACATGTCCGCCTACCGGGAGATCGCCGACGGCTCCGGCGCCACCGAGTTCACCGGCTACGCCACCACCCAGGGCGAGTCCACCATCGTCGGCCTCCTGGTCAACGGCGTCTCCGCGCCCGCCGCCTCCGAGGGCGACGACGTCGAGGTCGTCCTCGACCGCACCCCCTTCTACGCCGAGGGCGGCGGCCAGCTCGCCGACCAGGGCCGCATCAAGCTCGACTCGGGCGCCGTCATCGTCGTCCGCGACGTGCAGCAGCCCGTCCCGGGCGTCTCCGTGCACAAGGGCTCCGTCCAGGTCGGCGAGGTGACGGTGGGCGCCTCCGCGTACGCCGCCATCGACATCAACCGCCGCCGGGCCATCGCCCGCGCCCACTCGGCCACGCACCTGACCCACCAGGCGCTGCGCGACGCCCTGGGCCCGACCGCCGCCCAGGCCGGTTCGGAGAACTCGCCGGGCCGCTTCCGCTTCGACTTCGGTTCGCCGAACGCCGTCCCCGGCTCGGTCCTCACCGACGTCGAGCAGAAGATCAACGACGTGCTCTCGCGCGAGCTGGACGTCACCGCCGAGATCATGAGCATCGACGAGGCGAAGAAGCAGGGCGCCATCGCCGAGTTCGGCGAGAAGTACGGCGAGCGCGTGCGCGTCGTCACCATCGGCGACTTCTCCAAGGAGCTGTGCGGCGGCACGCACGTCGGCAACACCGCCCAGCTGGGTCTGGTGAAGCTGCTCGGCGAGTCCTCCATCGGCTCCGGCGTGCGCCGCGTCGAGGCCCTCGTCGGCGTGGACGCGTACAACTTCCTCGCCAAGGAGCACACGGTCGTCGCCCAGCTCCAGGAGCTGGTCAAGGGCCGCCCGGAGGAGCTGCCGGAGAAGATCGCCTCCATGCTCGGCAAGCTGAAGGACGCCGAGAAGGAGATCGAGAAGTTCCGCGCGGAGAAGGTTCTCCAGGCCGCCGCCGGGCTCGCCCAGAACGCCCAGGACATCAAGGGCGTCGCCCTCGTCGTCGGCCGGGTGGCGGACGGCATCGGCGCCGACGACCTGCGCAAGCTGGTCCTCGACGTCCGCGGCCGCATCCCGGGCGACCGCCCGGCCGTCGTGGCCCTCTTCACCGTGGCGAACGACCGCCCGCTGACCGTCATCGCCACCAGCGAGGCGGCCCGCGAGCGCGGCCTCAAGGCCGGTGACCTGGTCCGTACGGCCGCCAAGACCCTCGGTGGCGGCGGTGGCGGCAAGCCGGACGTGGCCCAGGGCGGCGGCCAGAACCCGGGAGCGATCCCGGAGGCCATCAGCGCCGTCGAGCGCCTCGTCGTCGAGACGGTCTGACGATGACGCTGCGCCGCGGCCGCCGGCTCGCCATCGATGTCGGTGACGCCCGGATCGGGGTCGCCTCGTGCGACCCCGACGGGGTGCTCGCCACACCGGTGGAAACCGTGCCGGGCCGGGACGTCCCCTTCGCCCACCGGCGGCTGCGGCAGCTCGTCGAGGAGTACGAGCCCCTCGAAGTCGTGGTCGGCCTTCCCCGCTCGCTCAGCGGGCGGGAGGGGCCGGCCGCGGTCAAGGTGCGCGCCTTCGCGAACGAACTCGCCAAGGGCATCAAGCCGGTGACGGTCCGTCTGGTCGACGAGCGGATGACCACGGTCACCGCCGCCCAGGGGCTGCGGGCCTCCGGAAAGAACGCGAAGAAGGGCCGGTCGGTCATCGACCAGGCAGCCGCTGTGGTGATCCTTCAGAACGCTCTTGAGACCGAACGGGTATCAGGTAATCCGCCTGGTGAGTGCGTCGAAGTGGTTGTCTGATCGCGATACGGTAACGTTCCGCGCGATGAGACGGCATTCGAACAGCCGTCGCCCACCGTCAAAGAGGCGGAACCGGGTGCCACGGACGACGGAGTCCGAGGCCTCCGTCTCGCGGCTCTAGGGGACCGATGACTGAGTATGGCCGGGGCCGTGGCCCCGAACCCTGGCACCCCGAGGATCCCCTTTACGGGGACCAGGGGCGGACCGGGCACCAGACCCAGCAGGGCCAGGTGCCCTACGGCGGTGCCCCGCAGCAGGAGTACCCGCAGGAGCCCCAGTACCAGCAGCAGTACCCCGAGCAGTACCAGCAGTACCCGCAGCAGCAGTACCCGGAGTACGAGCAGCAGCAGTACCAGCAGCAGCAGTACCAGCAGCAGTACCAGCAGCAGCAGTACCCCGACCAGCAGTACGCCGCGCAGCAGGAGGCCTATGCCCCGCAGCAGCAGGCGTACGCCCCCCAGCAGCAGGCCTATGCCCCGCAGCAGCCGCAGCAGCCGCACCCCCAGGGCCGGCCCCAGCCGGTGTACGACAACCAGGGCTGGGACACCGGCCAGGGCCAGTACGCGGCCGCGGTGCAGGCCGACCCCTACGTGGGCGCGGACCCGTACGCGCAGCAGACCGTCGCCGGCTACCCCGGCGAGGCCCCCGACCTCTACACCACGCCCGAGGCCTACCCGCCGCCGCAGCCCCCGGGCCGGCGCCACCTGGAGCCGGAACCGGTCGAGGAGGAGACCGAGGAGCCCGAGACCGGCTTCCTCGCGGGCGGCGGAGGCGACAGCGACGACGACGGGGACGAGCCCGGCCGCCGGGGCGGCCGTTCGAAGGGCGGCAAGCCGAAGAAGCGCAGTGGCATGGCCTGCCTGATCGCGGCCGTGGTCATCCTCGGCGTGGTCGGCGGTGGCGGCTACTACGGCTACTCGTACATCAAGGCGAGGTTCGGCGCCGCCGAGGACTTCGCGGGCGAGGGCACGGACGAACTGGTCGACGTGGAGATCCCCAAGGGCGCGCTCCTGGGGCAGATGGGCAGGATCCTCAAGGACGCCGGCGTGGTCGCCAGCGCCCAGGCCTTCGTCGACGCCGCGAACACCAACCCCAGCAGCAAGTCGATCCAGCCCGGCATCTACCCGATGAAGAAGAAGATGTCGGGTGCCGCCGCCGTCGCGCTGATGATCGACCCCAGCAAGCTGAACGTCATCACCGTCACCGAGGGCATGCGCAACGCCAAGGTGTACGAGGCGATCGACAAGAAGCTGGGCAAGCCGGAGGGCACCACCCGGGAGATCGCCCTGCGCGATGCCAAGAACCTCGGCCTGCCGGCCTGGGCCGGCAACAACCCGAAGCTCATGGACCCGCTCGAGGGCTTCCTGTACCCGATGCGCTACGACCTCAGCAAGGACAGCACCCCCGAGTCGCTGCTCAAGGTGATGGTCAAGAACGCGAGCGACAAGTACGCGGAAGCGGGCGTCGAGAGCAAGGCCAAGGAGCTCGGCCTGGACAACCCGCTCCAGGTGATCACGGTCGCCAGCCTCGTCAACGCCGAGGGCAAGAACCACGACGACTTCCGGAAGATGTCCGAGGTGGTCTACAACCGTCTGAAGAAGACCAACGACGTCACGAACCAGAAGATCGAGTTCGACTCGACGTACAACTACGCCAAGGGCCAGAGCGAGATCAACTTCAACCTCAAGGAAGCCCAGGCGTTCAACAACCCGTACAACACGCACTTCATCAAGGGACTGCCCGTCGGCCCGATCGGCAACCCCGGCCTGGACGCGCTGACCGCTACGCTCAACCCGGATCACGGCGGGTGGATGTTCTTCGTGTCGGTCGACGGCAACACGACGACCTTCACCAAGACCTACGACGAGCACCTCAAGCTCGTCGACGAGTTCCAGGAACGGCAGAAGCAGAAGAACGGCGGGTAGCAGGACATGTCACGGATACGGGCCGCGGTGCTGGGTTCGCCCATCGAGCACTCCCTCTCACCGGTGCTGCACCGCGCCGCCTACCAGGAGCTCGGCCTCGACGACTGGTCCTACGACCGCTTCGAGATCGACGAGGCCGCGCTCCCGGAATTCGTCGCCGGGCTCGGCCCCGAGTGGGCGGGGCTGTCGCTGACGATGCCGCTCAAGCGGGCGGTCATCCCGCTGCTGGACGGCATCAGCGACACGGCCGCGTCCGTCGAGGCGGTCAACACGGTCGTCCTCACGGAGGACGGCCGGCGCCTCGGCGACAACACCGACATCCCCGGCATCATCGCCGCGCTCCACGAGCGCGGCGTCGAGAAGGTGTCCTCGGCCGCCGTCCTGGGCGCCGGAGCCACCGCCTCCTCGGCGCTCGCCGCGCTCTCGCGGATCTGCTCCGGCGAGGTCACGGCGTACGTCCGCTCGCGGGCGCGCGCCGACGAGATGCGGCAGTGGGGCGAGCGGCTGGGTGTTCCCGTCCGCACGGCCGACTGGTCCGAGGCGGCCGGGGCGCTGGCGGCGCCCCTGGTCATCGCCACCACCCCGGCCGGGGCCACCGACGAACTGGCCGCCGCCGTGCCCGATGCCCCGGGCACCCTCTTCGACGTCCTGTACGACCCCTGGCCCACGGCCCTCGCGGCCGCCTGGTCGCAGCGCGGGGGCAAGCTCCTCGGCGGCCTGGACCTCCTGGTGCACCAGGCGGTTCTCCAGGTCGAGCAGATGACGGGGCGCACCCCGGGCCCGCTCGCCGCCATGAGGGCCGCCGGAGAACGGGCGCTCGCCGCCCGTTAGGCTTTCCACCTGCACTTGTCACAGGGGGGCGGCATGGACGGGTCGGGCACGGAACAGATACTGGCGTCGAAGTGGGACATCCCTTTCGTGGTGTTGGGGATGGTCCGGGTGGCGTTCGGCAACCTGCCCTTCTGGGCGAAGGCGATCGTCCTGGGGCTGGTCGGGGCCCTCGCCGTGTGGACGGCGTTCACCTGGCTCCGCGATCGCGGCGCGCGCCGCCTCAGCCGCAGTGACCGAACGGACTGATGAACTCGTCGTACATCACCGTGCGGCTCCGGTACTGCGTCGAGCCGTAGTACTGGACGCACTTGCCGTTGGCCCGCAGCTTCACGGGGCCCGCGTACGAGTTGAAGTTCCCCTCGTCGCGGGTGAAGTCCTCGTCGCCCTCGATCCGCAGGCCGGTGCCCACGGTGCCCTGGTTCCTGCCGCCCGTGACCACGGTGACCGCGCAGTTCTCGCCGGTCGAGGCGTTGTAGAGCAGGTGGACGGTGGCCTGCGGTCCGCCGGTGCCCTGGTACCAGCCCAGCTCCTGGGACTCCTGGACGAAGAAGCCCGGGCCGCAGGCGTCGGCCGGGCTCGCGGCGGCGGACGCGCTCGTGGCCGTGCCGGTCATGACGAAGACGGCGGCACCGGCCGTGATCAGAGCCCTGGTGAAGTGGCGCAAGATTCCCCCTGTGAGCAAAAGAAAATGATCTTTCGCGAATCGCGGATGATCCTCGCAGCGTGTCGGGACACCGTCAATTTCGGGCGTCGGGCCGGAAACCGGGGGGATCAGGCGTCCGATAGCTGGACCGGGGCCCGGCAAACCCGTCCGGACATGGGAGGATCGGGTGAGGCGGATCCGGGCCGCGCACCCCGATCGCGCCGTCGCTGTACCAGGCGCGAGCATGAGGAGCATCGTTGAGCAGGTTGCGTTGGCTGACCGCCGGGGAGTCGCACGGACCGGCGCTGGTAGCGACGCTGGAGGGCCTTCCCGCCGGCGTCCCGGTCACCACCGAACTGGTGGCCGACCACCTGGCCCGGCGCCGGCTCGGCTATGGCCGCGGTGCCCGGATGAAGTTCGAGCAGGACGAGATCACCTTCCTGGGCGGCGTCCGGCACGGTCTGTCGCTCGGTTCTCCCGTGGCCGTCATGGTGGGCAACAGCGAGTGGCCCAAGTGGGAGACGGTCATGTCCGCCGACCCGGTGGACCCCTCGCTGCTCAAGGACACCGGCCGCAACGCGCCGCTCACCCGCCCGCGGCCCGGCCACGCCGACCTCGCCGGCATGCAGAAGTACGGCTTCGACGAGGCCCGGCCGATCCTGGAGCGCGCCAGCGCCCGCGAGACCGCCGCCCGCGTCGCCCTCGGCGCCATCGCCCGCTCCTTCCTCAAGGAGGTCGCCGGCATCGAGATCGTCTCGCACGTGGTGGAGCTGGCCGCGGCCAAGGCCCCGTACGGCGTCTACCCGACCCCCGCCGACGTCGAGAAGCTCGACGCCGACCCGGTGCGCTGCCTCGACGCCGACGCGTCGAAGGCGATGGTCGCGGAGATCGACCAGGCCCACAAGGACGGCGACACCCTCGGCGGCGTCGTCGAGGTCCTCGCCTACGGAGTGCCCGTCGGCCTCGGCTCGCACGTCCACTGGGACCGCCGGCTCGACGCCCGCCTCGCCGCCGCCCTCATGGGCATCCAGGCCATCAAGGGCGTCGAGGTCGGCGACGGCTTCGAGCTCGCCCGCGTGCCCGGCTCCCAGGCCCACGACGAGATCGTCTCCACCCCCGAGGGCCTCAAGCGCACCTCCGGCCGCTCGGGTGGCACCGAGGGCGGTCTGACCACCGGCGAGCTGCTGCGCGTACGCGCCGCGATGAAGCCCATCGCGACCGTGCCGCGCGCCCTGGCCACCGTGGACGTGGCCACCGGAGAGGCGACCGTGGCCCACCACCAGCGCTCCGACGTGTGCGCCGTGCCGGCCGCCGGCATCGTCGCCGAGGCCATGGTCGCCCTCGTCCTCGCCGACGCCGTCGTCGAGAAGTTCGGTGGCGACTCGGTCCCGGAGACCCGCCGCAACGTCCGGTCGTACCTCGACCACCTGCAGATCCGGTGACCGGCGGACCACTGGTCGTCCTCGTCGGCCCCATGGGGTCCGGCAAGTCCACGGTGGGGGCGCTGCTCGCCGAGCGGCTCGGCGTCCCCTACCGGGACACCGACGCCGACATCGTCGCGGCCGAGGGCCGGGAGATCTCCGACCTGTTCGTCGACGAGGGCGAGCCGTACTTCCGTGAGCTGGAGCGGCAGGCGGTCGCCGCCGCCGTCGCCGGCCACACCGGAGTCCTCGCCCTCGGCGGCGGCGCCGTCCTCGACGAGGGCACCCGCAAGCTGCTCACCGGCCTGCCCGTCGCCTACCTCTCGATGGACGTCGAGGAAGCCGTACGGCGCGTGGGCCTCGGCGCCGCGCGCCCGCTGCTCGCCGTCAACCCGCGCCGCCAGTGGCGCGAGCTGATGGACGCGCGGCGCCCCCTGTACACCGAAGTCGCGCGCGTCGTGGTGGCCACCGACGACCGCACCCCCGAAGAGGTCGCCCAGGCGGTCCTCGACGCTCTGGAGTTGAAGGACGTATGACAGACCAGGTGACGCGCATCCAGGTCGGCGCCAGTGCCGGACACGCCGCGTACGACGTGCTCGTCGGCCGGCAGCTGCTCGGCGAGCTCGGCTCCCTGATCGGTACGAAGGCCCAGCGGGTCGCCGTCATCCACCCCGAGGCGCTGGCCTCGACCGGTGAGGCGCTGCGCGACGACCTCGCCGAGCAGGGCTACGAGGCGGTCGCCATCCAGGTGCCGAACGCCGAAGAGGCCAAGACCATCGAGGTCGCCGCCTACTGCTGGAAGGCCCTCGGCCAGTCCGGCTTCACCCGCACCGACGTCATCGTCGGCGTCGGCGGCGGAGCCACCACCGACCTCGCGGGCTTCGTCGCGGCCTCCTGGCTGCGCGGGGTGCGCTGGATCGCCGTACCGACCACCGTCCTCGCCATGGTGGACGCGGCCGTCGGCGGCAAGACCGGCATCAACACCGCCGAGGGCAAGAACCTGGTGGGCGCCTTCCACCCGCCGGCCGGTGTGCTGTGCGACCTCGCGGCGCTGGACTCGCTGCCCGTCAACGACTACGTCAGCGGCCTCGCCGAGATCATCAAGGCCGGATTCATCTCCGACCCGAAGATCCTCGACCTGATCGAGGCGGACCCGGCCGCGGCCCGCACGCCCGACGGCCCGCACACCGCGGAGCTCATCGTCCGCTCGATCCAGGTCAAGGCGGACGTCGTCTCCAGCGACCTGAAGGAATCGGGCCTGCGGGAGATCCTCAACTACGGGCACACCCTCGCGCACGCCATCGAGAAGAACGAGCGCTACAAGTGGCGGCACGGCGCGGCCGTCTCGGTCGGCATGGTCTTCGCCGCCGAACTCGGCCGGCTCGCGGGCCGGCTCGACGACGCGACGGCCGACCGCCACCGGGAGATCCTGGCCGCCGTCGGCCTGCCGCTCACGTACCGCGGCGACCAGTGGCCCAAGCTGCTCCAGACCATGCAGGTCGACAAGAAGTCCCGCGGCAACCTGCTGCGCTTCATCGTCCTCGACGGACTGGCCAAGCCGACCGTCCTGGAGGGCCCCGACCCGGCGCACCTGATCGCCGCCTACGGCGAGGTGTCGGCGTGAGCCGCCCGGTGCTCGTGCTGAACGGCCCGAACCTGGGCCGGCTCGGCTCGCGCGAGCCCGACGTGTACGGGGCCACCTCGTACGCCGGACTCGTCGAGAGCTGCCGCGCGCTGGGCGAGGAGCTCGGCTTCGACGTCGAGGTCCGGGAGACCAACGACGAGGGCGAGCTCGTGCGTTGGCTGCACGAGGCGGCGGACGGGAAGATCCCCGTGGTCATCAACCCGGGGGCCTTCACCCACTATTCGTACGCCATGCGGGACGCGGCCGCGCAGCGCACGGCGCCGCTGATCGAGGTGCACATCTCGAACCCGTACGCCCGCGAGGAGTTCCGGCACACCTCGGTCATCGCGGCCGTGGCCACCGGCACGGTGGCGGGCTTCGGCATCGGTTCGTACCGGCTGGCGCTGCGCGCACTGGCGGAGGAGATCTCCGCCTGACACCCTGCCTGGCGGTACTGGTGGACGGTCTGGCCTCCGCGGTCATATAACGTTCTCGCATCAGTCGCCGGAACGAGACGGAGTGGCAGCGGATGCAGCAAGGAGTGGGGGGCGGGGGAGCGGGCTGGGGTCAGCCGGGTCCGCACCCGGCGGCGCCCCCGCAGCCGCCCATAACCCCGGCGCAGGGCTGGCCGGGCCAGCTCCCGCCGCAGCCCGGGCACCAGCCCCCGCCGCACCCGATGCCGCCCCTGCCGGAGGCCACCGGTCACATCCCGCTGCCGCCCGCGGTGGCGGGCACCGGAGGGGCCGTCCTCGCCGTGCTCCTGATCGGCCCGGCGGGCGCCGGCAAGACGACCGTGGCCCGGCACTGGGCCAGCACCCGGCCCGTGCCGACCGCCCACGTCAGCCTGGACGACGTCCGCGAGTGGGTGTGCTCGGGCTTCGCGGACCCGCAGGCGGGCTGGAACGAGCACTCCGAGGCCCAGTACCGGCTCGCCCGCCGCACCTGCGGCTTCGCCGCACGCAACTACCTGGCGAACGGGATCTCCTGCATCCTGGACGACGCGGTCTTCCCCGACCGGCCCGTGGTCGGGCTGGGCGGCTGGAAGCGGCACGTGGGCCCGACGCTGCTGCCCGTGGTGCTGCTGCCCGGCCTGGAGATCGTCCTGGAGCGCAACGCGGCCCGCTCCGGCAACCGCCGGCTCTCCGACGAGGAGGTCGCGCGGATCCACGGCCGGATGGCCGGCTGGTACGGCTCCGGCCTGCCGATCATCGACAACTCCCACCTCGACGTCGAGGGCACCGCGCGCGCCCTCGACGAGGCGCTGGCCCGTGCCCTGACCGGGCAGTAGGCACGGCCGTCCCCTCCCCGCCCGGGCCCGTCCGGACGCGCTCACCAGGCCGGATCCGCGGGGCGCTCGTACGCTCGAAGACATGTCAGACGTGTACGCCGCCCGTCGGGGCCTGCTTCGCGACCGATGCGCCGCCGCGGGAAACGCCGCCGCACTGATCACGCGTCCGGCGAACGTCCGCTACCTCTCCGGGGCGTCCCCGCTCGGTGCCGTACTGCTGGTCGGACCCACCGATGACGTGCTGTTCTGCGCCGGCGCACCCACCGGGGAGGCCGACGAGGGACGGCTCGACGAGCACCTCAGGGTCTCCGTGCTGGGGAACCCCGGCGCGGACCCGGCCGTCGCGGCCGCCGACATGGCCGCCGGAGTACGGGCCGACTCGCTCGCGGTGGAGGAACACCACCTCACGGTCGGCCGGCACCGCGCCCTGCGCTCGGTGGCGCCCAAGCTGCGCCTCGCCGACCTCGGGGCCGCGGTGGAGCAGCAGCGCCTCGTCAAGGACGAGGAGGAGATCGCCTGCCTGCGGATCGCCGCCGAGATCGCCGACCAGGCGCTCGGCGAGCTGCTGGAGTCCATCCTCGTCGGGCGGACCGAACGGCACCTGGCCCTGGAGCTGGAGCGGCGGCTCGTCGACCACGGGGCGGACGGCCCGGCCTTCCCGACCTCCGTCGGCACCGGCCCGCACTCGGGCCGCTCCCGCCACCGGCCCTCCGACCGCCGGGTGGAGGAGGGCGACTTCCTCTCGGTCTGCCTCGGCGCCAACTACCGCGGCTACCGGTGCGAGATCGGCCGGACCTTCGTGATCGGCACCAGCCCCGCGGACTGGCAGATCGCGCTGTACGACCTCGTGTTCACCGCCCAGCGGGCCGGCCGCGAGGCCCTGCTGCCCGGTGCGGCGTACCGGGACGTGGACCATGCCGCACGCTCCGTCCTGGACTCCGCGGGCCACGCGGAAGCCCTCGCTCCGTCGACCGGACACGGCGTGGGCCTCGAAATCGACGAGGACCCGCAGCTTGCACCTACGGCAATGGGTAAACTGGACGCTTGCGTGCCGGTCACCGTCGAACCGGGGGTTCACCTCCCGGGCCGGGGAGGTGTCCGGATCGATGACACGCTCGTCGTGCGCCCCGAGGCGGACGGCGGTCCAGAGCTACTCACCATTACGACCAAGGAGCTGCTCGCGCTCTAGCCCCTTCCGGGCTGTGCGCGCACCCGTGGTCTTCCAGTGCAGGAGATTCCGCAACCGTGGCTTCCACGAACGACCTCAAGAACGGCATGGTGCTGAAGCTCGACGGGGGCCAGCTCTGGTCCGTCGTCGAGTTCCAGCACGTCAAGCCCGGCAAGGGCCCGGCCTTCGTGCGCACCAAGCTGAAGAGCGTGATGTCCGGCAAGGTCGTCGACAAGACCTTCAACGCGGGCACGAAGGTCGAGACGGCCACCATCGACCGTCGCGACATGCAGTTCTCGTACATGGACGGCGAGTACTTCGTCTTCATGGACATGGACACCTACGACCAGCTGATGGTCGACAAGAAGGCCGTCGGCGCCGCCGCCAACTTCCTGATCGAGGGCTTCACCGCCTCCGTCGCCCAGCACGAGGGCGAGGTGCTCTACGTCGAGCTCCCGGCCGCGGTCGAGCTCAAGATCGAGCACACCGACCCGGGCGTCCAGGGCGACCGCTCCACCGGCGGCACCAAGCCCGCCACGCTGGAGACCGGCTACGAGATCCAGGTCCCGCTCTTCATCACCACCGGCGAGACGGTCAAGGTCGACACCCGCACCAGCGACTACCTCGGCCGGAAGAGCAACTAACCCGTGGCTGCTCGGAGCAATGCGCGCAAGCGCGCCTTCCAGATCCTTTTCGAGGCCGACCAGCGCGGGGTGCCCGTGCGCGAGGTCCTCGCGGACTGGATCCGCCACTCGCGGTCGGACGACCGTCAGCCGCCGGTCAGCGCCTTCACGATGGATCTCGTCGAGGGGTACGCCGACAAGGTGGACCGCATCGACGACCTGATCGTCACCTACGCCGTGGACTGGGAGCTCGACCGCATGCCGGTCGCGGACCGGAACATCCTGCGGCTGGGTGCCTACGAGCTGATCTGGGTGGACGACACCCCGGACGCCGTGGCCATCGACGAGGCCGTCCAGCTGGCCAAGGAGTTTTCGACGGACGAGTCCCCCTCGTTCGTGAACGGGATGCTGGCCCGGTTCAAGGACCTGAAGCCGAGCCTGCGCCGCGAGTAGCCTCCGGCGGTTCGGCACACAAGCGGAGGGGCCGCAGCGCACGCGCGCTGCGGCCCCTCCGCTTTGTGTGGGCCGACGAAAACCGGGGCCGACGAAAACCGGCGGGGGCCGGGAACCCTCTCGGGCTCCCGGCCCCCGCCGGTAACGTTTCTGCTGGTCCTGGAACCGGGGACTAGATGTCCTCGTGCGCCACCGCGCGCCGCGCGTCCGCGTCCAGCACGCCCCAGCTGATCAGCTGTTCGGTCAGGACCGAGGGGGACTGGTCGTAGATGACGGCCAGGGTGCGCAGGTCGTCCTGGCGGATCGACAGCACCTTGCCGTTGTAGTCGCCGCGCTGGCTCTGGATCGTCGCCGCGTAACGCTGCAGCGGGCCGGCCTTCTCGGCGGGAACGCCCGCCAGGCGCTCCAGGTCGAGGCGCAGCTTCGGCGGCGGCTCGGCCGCTCCGCCGGGGGTCGTGCCCGGCAGCAGTTCCTGCACCGGAACCCCGTAGAAGTCGGCCAGCTCGGCAAGGCGCTGGACGGTCACGGCGCGGTCCCCGCGCTCGTAGGACCCGACCACCACGGCCTTCCAACGGCCCTGGGACTTCTCCTCGACACCATGGAGGGAAAGGCCCTGCTGGGTGCGGATGGCGCGGAGCTTGGCCCCGAGCTGTTTGGCGTATTCGCTGGACATAACGCTCCCGGACGCTGTGACGCTGTGACGACATGGACGCTGTGACGACATTGACCACGTGCGGCTCCGCCGCGCGGCTGGTAACTCACTGTGAGGTTACGCAGCGTTACTTGGATGCGTCAAGCCGAATGGTCTTCGTCGCCCCCTCACGAGGGGCCCCAGCAGCCCCGTGGGAGCCCCTCCGTCCCAGGCCGGTGCGCGAACGACCGGCCGCACCCTGGTACCGTGGGACGCGTACATCAGACGTCCTTTAAGGTCCGTCCCGTGAGGCGGAGAAGGAGGTCCTTTTCATGGACACTCAGCAGCAGCCCGATTCCATGCGCCCGGTACTCGAAGCGCAGGACATCGCGCGGGTCCTGACCCGCATCGCCCACGAGATCGTCGAACGCGCCAAGGGCGCCGACGACGTGGTGCTCCTCGGCATTCCCACCCGCGGTGTGTACCTCGCCCGCCGGCTGGCCGCCAAGCTCGAAGAGATCACCGGCACGAAGATCCCGGTCGGTTCCCTCGACATCACCATGTACCGCGACGACCTGCGGATGAAGCCCGCCCGCGCGATCGGCCGCACCGAGATCCCCGGCGACGACCTCGACGGCCGCCTCGTCGTCCTCGTCGACGACGTGCTCTTCTCCGGCCGCACGATCCGTGCCGCGCTCGACGCCCTCGGCGACCTCGGCCGCCCGCGCGCCGTGCAGCTCGCCGTCCTCGTCGACCGGGGTCACCGCGAACTGCCGATCCGCGCCGACTACGTCGGCAAGAACCTCCCCACGTCGCTGCGGGAGACCGTCAAGGTCCAGCTCCAGGAGGAGGACGGCCGTGACGCCGTGCTGCTCGGCCAGCGGACCGCCCAGGCAGCAGGGCTGTAGCCCTTACGCAGTGACGGGCCCCCGCGGGGGGTCCGCGCCGAAGCCTGCCCTGCCCGCCCGCACCACTGCCCGTCAGTCCGCCTGCCTGCCCTCCCGACCTACGGAGCCATCCAGATGAAGCGCCACCTCATCTCGGCCGCCGATCTCACGCGCGACGACGCCGTCCTGATCCTCGACACCGCCGAGGAGATGGCCCGCGTCGCGGACCGGCCGATCAAGAAGCTGCCCACCCTGCGCGGCCTCACGGTCGTCAACCTCTTCTTCGAGGACTCGACCCGCACCCGGATCTCCTTCGAGGCCGCCGCCAAGCGGCTCTCCGCCGACGTCATCAACTTCTCCGCCAAGGGTTCCTCCGTTTCCAAGGGCGAATCCCTGAAGGACACCGCGCTGACCCTGGAGGCCATGGGCGCCGACGCGGTCGTCATCCGCCACCACGCCTCCGGCGCGCCCTACCGGCTCGCGACCTCCGGCTGGATCGACTCCGCCGTGGTCAACGCCGGCGACGGCACCCACGAGCACCCCACCCAGGCCCTGCTGGACGCCTTCACCATGCGCCGCCGCCTGGTCGGCCGCGACGCCGGCCTCGGCAAGGACCTGAACGGCCGCCGGATCACCATCGTCGGCGACGTCCTGCACAGCCGCGTGGCCCGCTCCAACGTCCACCTGCTGCACACCCTCGGCGCCGAGGTCACCCTGGTGGCCCCGCCCACGCTCGTCCCGATCGGCGTCGAGACCTGGCCGTGCGAGGTCTCGTACAGCCTCGACGACGTGCTGCCGAAGTCCGACGCGGTCATGATGCTGCGTGTGCAGCGCGAACGCATGAACGCCGCCTTCTTCCCGACCGAGCGCGAGTACTCCCGCCGGTACGGGCTCGACGGCGACCGCATGGCGAAGATGCCCGAGCACGCCATCGTGATGCACCCCGGCCCGATGAACCGTGGCATGGAGATCACCGCCCAGGTCGCCGACTCCGACCGCTGCACGGCCGTCGAGCAGGTCGCCAACGGCGTCTCCACCCGGATGGCCGTCCTGTACCTGCTGCTCGGAGGCTCCGAGCCCGCCGTCACCACCGCCCGTACCGAGGAGAGCAAGTAACCATGAGCAAGATCCTTATCCGTGGCGCGAAGGTACTCGGCGGCGAGGCGCAGGACGTCCTGATCGACGGCGAGACCATCGCCGAGGTCGGCCAGAACCTGTCCGCCGAGGGCGCGACCGTCATCGAGGCGGAGGGCCAGGTCCTCCTCCCCGGCCTCGTCGACCTGCACACCCACCTGCGCGAGCCCGGCCGCGAGGACTCCGAGACCGTCCTCACCGGCACCCGCGCCGCCGCCTCCGGCGGCTACACCGCCGTGTTCGCCATGGCGAACACCTTCCCGGTCGCCGACACCGCCGGCGTCGTCGAGCAGGTCTGGCGCCTGGGCAAGGAGTCCGGCTACTGCGACGTGCAGCCCATCGGCGCCGTCACCGTCGGCCTGGAGGGCAAGCAGCTCTCCGAGCTGGGCGCCATGCACGACTCCGCCGCCCGCGTCACCGTCTTCTCCGACGACGGCAAGTGCGTCGACGACGCCGTGATCATGCGCCGCGCCCTGGAGTACGTGAAGGCCTTCGGCGGCGTCGTCGCCCAGCACGCCCAGGAGCCCCGCCTCACCGAGGGCGCCCAGATGAACGAGGGCATCGTCTCGGCCGAGCTCGGTCTGGGCGGCTGGCCGGCCGTCGCCGAGGAGTCGATCATCGCCCGCGACGTCCTCCTCGCCGAGCACGTCGGCTCCCGCGTCCACATCTGCCACCTCTCCACCGCCGGCTCCGTCGAGATCGTCCGCTGGGCCAAGTCCCGCGGCATCGACGTCACCGCCGAGGTCACCCCGCACCACCTCCTCCTCACCGAGGAGCTCGTGCGCTCGTACAACGCGGTCTACAAGGTCAACCCGCCGCTGCGCACCGAGCGCGACGTGCTGGCCCTGCGCGAGGCGCTCGCCGACGGCACGATCGACATCGTCGCCACCGACCACGCCCCGCACCCGCACGAGGACAAGGACTGCGAGTGGGCCGCCGCCGCCATGGGCATGGTCGGCCTGGAGACCGCGCTCTCCGTCGTCCAGCAGACGATGGTGGAGACCGGGCTGCTCGACTGGGCGGGCGTCGCCGAGCGGATGTCCTTCGCCCCGGCGCGCATCGGCAGCCTGGAGAACCACGGCCGTCCCGTCTCGGCAGGTGAACCCGCGAACCTGACCTTGGTCGATACCTCGTACCGTGGTGTCGTGGACCCCGCACACTTCGCCTCCCGCAGCCGCAACACGCCTTACGAGGGCCGTGAGCTGCCGGGGCGCGTCACTCACACCTTCCTGCGGGGCCGGGCAACGGTCGTGGACGGGAAACTGGCGTGACACCTGCAGTAATCCAACTGGCCGCCGAGGCCGCCGAACGACAGTCGGCGGAGGTGACCAGCTTCGGTGCCCGCATGGCGTGGGTGATCGGCCTGGTCGTGTTCGTCGTGTTCGTGTACTGGCTGATGCGGCAGGGCTGGAAATGGCGCGGCGCTCTGCAGAACGATCTGCCGGAGCTGCCCGCCGCCCCCGACGGTCTTCCCGAGCACCGGCTGGCCCTGACCGGCCGGTACCACGGGTCCACCACCGCCGGGCAGTGGCTCGACCGGATCGTCGCCCACGGTCTGGGCCTGCGCAGCCGGGTCGAGCTCACGCTCACCGACACGGGCCTCGACGTGGTCCGACCGGGGGCCAACGACTTCTTCGTACCGGCCGCGCAGCTGCGCGGCGCCCGCCTCGACAAGGGAATCGCGGGCAAGGTACTCACCGAGGGCGGTCTGCTCATCGTCACCTGGGCGCACGGCGACAAGCTGATCGACTCCGGATTCCGCTCCGACCGCGCGGCCGAACACGCCGCCTGGGTCGAAGCGATCAACCTCATGAACCAATCCATCACGACGGAAGGCGCCGAACGATGACGACCTCCACCAGGGGAGCAGCCAAAGCTCCCGCCGTACTCGTCCTGGAGGACGGTCGGATCTTCCGCGGCCGTGCCTACGGCGCTGTGGGGGAGACCTTCGGCGAGGCCGTGTTCTCCACCGGCATGACCGGATACCAGGAGACCCTCACCGACCCGTCGTACCACCGGCAGGTCGTCGTGATGACCGCCCCGCACGTGGGCAACACCGGCGTCAACGACGAGGACCCCGAGTCCTCCCGCATCTGGGTGGCCGGCTACGTCGTCCGCGACCCCGCCCGCGTCCCCTCGAACTGGCGCTCGCAGCGCTCGCTGGACGAGGAGCTGGTCAAGCAGGGCGTCGTCGGGATCTCCGGCATCGACACCCGCGCCCTGACCCGCCACCTGCGCGAGCGCGGCGCCATGCGCGTCGGCATCTTCTCCGGCGACGCCTGGACGGGCATCCGCGACGAGGCCCTGCTGGCCAAGGTCCAGTCCCAGCCGCAGATGAAGGGCGCGAACCTCTCCGCCGAGGTCGCCACCAAGGAGGCGTACGTCGTCCCCGCGATCGGCGAGAAGCGCTTCACCGTCGCCGCCGTCGACCTCGGCATCAAGGGCATGACCCCGCACCGCATGGCCGAGCGCGGCATCGAGGTGCACGTGCTGCCGGCCACCGCCACCGTCGAGGACGTGTACGCGGTCAACCCGGACGGCGTGTTCTTCTCCAACGGCCCGGGCGACCCGGCCACCGCCGACGGCCCCGTCGCCGTCATGCAGGGCGTCCTGGAGCGCAAGACGCCGCTCTTCGGCATCTGCTTCGGCAACCAGATCCTGGGCCGCGCGCTCGGCTTCGGCACCTACAAGCTGAAGTACGGCCACCGCGGCATCAACCAGCCGGTGCAGGACCGCACCACCGGCAAGGTCGAGGTCACCGCGCACAACCACGGCTTCGCCGTCGACGCGCCCCTCGACAAGGTCTCCGAGACCCCCTACGGCCGCGCCGAGGTCTCCCACGTCTGCCTGAACGACCAGGTCGTCGAAGGCCTCCAGCTGCTCGACCAGCCGGCCTTCTCCGTCCAGTACCACCCCGAGGCGGCTGCCGGCCCGCACGATGCCGCGTACCTCTTCGACCGTTTCGTCACCCTGATGGAGGCCGAGCGTGCCTAAGCGCACCGATATCCAGTCCGTCCTGGTCATCGGCTCCGGCCCGATCGTCATCGGACAGGCCGCCGAGTTCGACTACTCCGGCACCCAGGCCTGCCGCATCCTCAAGGCCGAGGGCCTGCGGGTCATCCTGGTCAACTCCAACCCCGCGACGATCATGACCGACCCGGAGATCGCCGACGCCACGTACGTCGAGCCGATCACCCCCGAGTTCGTCGAGAAGATCATCGCGAAGGAGCGCCCCGACGCGCTGCTCCCCACCCTCGGCGGCCAGACCGCGCTCAACACCGCGATCTCCATGCACGAGCAGGGTGTGCTGGAGAAGTACGGCGTCGAGCTCATCGGCGCCAACGTCGAGGCCATCAACAAGGGCGAGGACCGCGACCTCTTCAAGGGCGTCGTCGAGGCCGTCAAGGCCAAGATCGGCTACGGCGAGTCCGCCCGCTCGGTCATCTGCCACACGATGGACGACGTCATCAAGGGCGTCGACATCCTCGGCGGCTACCCCGTCGTCGTGCGCCCCTCCTTCACCATGGGCGGCGCCGGCTCCGGCTTCGCCCACGACGAGGACGAGCTGCGCCGCATCGCCGGCCAGGGCCTCACGCTCTCCCCGACCACCGAGGTGCTCCTGGAGGAGTCCATCCTCGGCTGGAAGGAGTACGAGCTGGAGCTGATGCGCGACACCAAGGACAACGTGGTCGTCGTCTGCTCCATCGAGAACTTCGACCCGATGGGCGTCCACACCGGCGACTCCATCACCGTCGCCCCGGCGATGACGCTGACCGACCGCGAGTACCAGCGGCTGCGCGACATCGGCATCGCGATCATCCGCGAGGTCGGCGTCGACACCGGCGGCTGCAACATCCAGTTCGCGATCGACCCGGCCGACGGCCGCGTCATCGTCATCGAGATGAACCCGCGCGTCTCGCGCTCCTCGGCGCTCGCCTCGAAGGCCACCGGCTTCCCGATCGCCAAGATCGCCGCCAAGCTGGCCATCGGCTACACGCTCGACGAGGTCCCCAACGACATCACCGAGAAGACCCCGGCCTCCTTCGAGCCGTCCCTCGACTACGTCGTCGTCAAGGCCCCGCGCTTCGCCTTCGAGAAGTTCCCGCTCGCCGACGCCACCCTCACCACCACCATGAAGTCGGTCGGCGAGGCCATGGCCATCGGCCGCAACTTCACCGAGGCGCTTCAGAAGGCCCTGCGCTCCCTGGAGAAGAAGGGCTCGCAGTTCACCTTCGTCGGCGACCCGGGCGACAAGGACGAGCTGCTGCGCACCGCGGTCCGCCCGACCGACGGCCGCATCAACACCGTCATGCAGGCCATCCGCGCCGGCGCCACCCAGGAGGAGGTCTTCGAGTTCACGAAGATCGACCCCTGGTTCGTCGACCAGCTCTTCCTCATCAAGGAGATCGCGGACGAGCTGACCGCCGCCGACAAGCTCTACCCCGAGCTGCTCGCCGAGGCCAAGCGCCACGGCTTCTCCGACGCCCAGATCGCCGAGATCCGCGGCCTGCGCGAGGACGTCGTCCGCGAGGTCCGCCACGCGCTGGGCGTCCGCCCGGTCTACAAGACGGTCGACACCTGCGCCGCCGAGTTCGCCGCGAAGACCCCGTACTTCTACTCCTCGTACGACGAGGAGTCCGAGGTCGCCCCGCGCGAGAAGCCCGCGGTGATCATCCTGGGCTCCGGCCCGAACCGCATCGGCCAGGGCATCGAGTTCGACTACTCCTGCGTCCACGCCTCCTTCGCGCTCAGCGACGCCGGCTTCGAGACCGTGATGGTCAACTGCAACCCGGAGACCGTCTCCACGGACTACGACACCTCCGACCGCCTGTACTTCGAGCCGCTGACGCTCGAAGACGTGCTGGAGATCGTCCACGCCGAGTCGCTGGCCGGCCCCATCGCCGGCGTCATCGTCCAGCTCGGCGGCCAGACCCCCCTGGGTCTCGCCCAGGCGCTCAAGGACAACGGCGTGCCCGTCGTCGGCACCTCCCCGGAGGCCATCCACGCCGCCGAGGACCGCGGCGCCTTCGGCCAGGTCCTCGCCGAGGCCGGCCTGCCGGCCCCCAAGCACGGCACCGCCACCACGTTCACGGGTGCGAAGGCCATCGCCGACGAGATCGGCTACCCGGTCCTCGTCCGCCCGTCCTACGTGCTCGGCGGCCGCGGCATGGAGATCGTCTACGACGAGGCCCGCCTCGAGTCGTACATCGCCGAGTCCACCGAGATCTCCCCGACCCGCCCCGTGCTGGTCGACCGCTTCCTCGACGACGCGATCGAGATCGACGTCGACGCCCTCTACGACGGCCACGAGCTCTACCTCGGCGGCGTCATGGAGCACATCGAGGAAGCCGGCATCCACTCCGGCGACTCGGCCTGCGCCCTGCCCCCGATCACCCTCGGCGGCTACGACATCAAGCGCCTGCGCGCCTCCACCGAGGCCATCGCCAAGGGCGTCGGCGTCCGCGGCCTGATCAACATCCAGTTCGCGATGGCGGGCGACATCCTCTACGTCCTGGAGGCCAACCCGCGCGCCTCCCGGACCGTCCCCTTCACCTCGAAGGCCACCGCCGTCCCGCTCGCGAAGGCCGCCGCCCGCATCTCGCTCGGCACCACCATCGCCGAGCTGCGCGAGGAGGGCCTGCTGCCGAAGACCGGCGACGGCGGCACCCTGCCGATCGACGCGCCGATCTCCGTCAAGGAGGCCGTCATGCCGTGGTCGCGCTTCCGCGACATCCACGGCCGCGGCGTGGACACCGTCCTCGGCCCGGAGATGCGCTCCACCGGCGAGGTCATGGGCATCGACGCCGTCTTCGGCACCGCCTACGCCAAGTCGCAGGCCGGCGCCTACGGCCCGCTGCCCACGAAGGGCCGGGCGTTCATCTCCGTCGCCAACCGCGACAAGCGCTCGATGATCTTCCCGGCGCGCGAGCTCGTCGCCCACGGCTTCGAGCTGATGGCCACCTCCGGCACCGCCGAGGTGCTGCGCCGCAACGGCATCAACGCCACCATCGTGCGCAAGCTCAGCGAGGGCGAGGGCCCGAACGGCGAGAAGACCATCGTCCAGCTGATCCACGACGGCCAGGTCGACCTGATCGTCAACACCCCGTACGGCACCGGCGGCCGCCTCGACGGCTACGAGATCCGCACGGCGGCCGTGGCCCGCAGCGTCCCCTGCCTCACCACGGTCCAGGCACTCGCCGCGGCCGTCCAGGGCATCGACGCGCTCAACCGCGGCGACGTGGGCGTGCGCTCCCTCCAGGAGCACGCGGAGCACCTGACCGCGGCCCGCGACTAAGCAGCCCGTACAGCCCGGAAACGGGAGGGGGGACACCGGTTTCACGACGGGTGTCCCCCTTTCCATGAGCGCAGAGGGATCCTCTCGACGATGTACGAACTCTTCTTCAACCTGGTCTTCAAGCGGATGGACCCGGAGAAGGCCCACTACACGGCCTTCCGCTGGATCCGCCTCGCCGCCCGCACCCCCGTGCTGCGCACCTTCGTGGCGGCCTGGCTCGCCCCCCGCCACAAGGAGCTCCGCACCGAGGCCCTCGGCCTGCGCATGCACGGCCCCTTCGGCCTCGCGGCCGGCTTCGACAAGAACGCCGTGGCCATCGACGGCATGTCGATGCTCGGCTTCGACCACGTCGAGATCGGCACGGTCACGGCCGAGCCGCAGCCCGGCAATCCCAAGAAGCGGCTGTTCCGCCTCGTGCCGGACCGCGCGCTGATCAACCGCATGGGCTTCAACAACGAGGGCTCCGCGGCCGTCGCGGACCGCCTGGCGGCCCGTCGGCCCGTCTTCAGGACCGTCGTCGGCGTCAACATCGGCAAGACGAAGGTCGTACCGGAGGAGGAGGCGGTGGCGGACTACGTCGCCTCCACCGAGCGGCTCGCCCGCCACGCCGACTACCTCGTCGTGAACGTCTCCTCGCCGAACACCCCGGGCCTGCGCAACCTCCAGGCCACCGAGTCGCTGCGCCCGCTGCTGACGGCCGTACGGGAGGCCGCGGACCGCACCGTGACCGACCGCCGGGTCCCGCTGCTGGTCAAGATCGCCCCCGACCTCGCGGACGAGGACGTGGACGCGGTCGCCGACCTGGCCCTGGAGCTGGGCCTCGACGGCATCATCGCGACCAACACCACCATCGCGCGCGACGGGCTGGGCCTGAAGTCCTCCCCGGAGCTCGTGAAGGAGACCGGCGGACTGTCCGGCGCCCCGGTCAAGGAGCGCTCGCTGGAGGTCCTGCGCCGCCTGTACGCCCGTGTGGGGGACCGGCTGGTCCTCGTCGGCGTCGGCGGCATCGAGAACGCCGAGGACGCCTGGCAGCGGATCCTGGCCGGGGCCACGCTGATCCAGGGCTACAGCGCCTTCATCTACGAGGGCCCCTGCTACGCCCGCGCCATCCACAAGGGCCTGGCCGCGCGCCTGGCCGTCAGCCCGTACGCGACGCTCGCCGAAGCGGTGGGCGCCGAGACCCGAAAGGCCGCGAAGTGAGCCCTGTGACCCCGTTCGGCACCCGCCTGCGCCAGGCGATGGACACCCGCGGCCCGCTGTGCGTGGGCATCGACCCGCACGCCGAGCTGCTGGCCCAGTGGGGCCTGTCCGACGACATCGCGGGCCTGGAGCGGTTCTCCCGCACCGTCGTGGAGGCGCTCGCGGAGTCGGTGGCGGTCTTCAAGCCGCAGGCGGCCTTCTTCGAGCGGTTCGGCTCCAAGGGCGTGGCCGTCCTGGAGCAGACCGTCGCGGACGCCCGCGCGGCCGGGACCCTGGTCGTGATGGACGCCAAGCGGGGCGACATCGGCTCGACCATGGCCGCGTACGCCTCGGCCTTCCTGGACCCGGCCTCGCCGCTGTTCTCGGACGCGCTGACCGTCTCCCCGTACCTGGGCTACGGCTCCCTGAAGCCGGCGGTGGACCTGGCCCGCGCCTCGGGCGCCGGCCTGTTCGTGCTCGCCCTGACCTCGAACCCGGAGGGCGCGGAGGTCCAGCGGGCGGTCCGGGAGGACGGCCGGACCATCGGCGCGACGATGCTGGCGCACCTGGCGGCGGAGAACGCGGACGCCGCCCCGATGGGGTCCTTCGGCGCGGTGGTCGGTGCCACCCTGGGCGACCTGTCCTCCTTCGACCTGGACATCAACGGGCCGCTGCTGGCCCCCGGCATCGGCGCGCAGGGCGCGACGGCGGCGGATCTGCCGGCGGTGTTCGGCAAGGCCGTGCGCAACGTCGTCCCGAACGTGTCGCGGGGCGTCCTGAAGCACGGCCCGGACGTCACGGCGCTGCGCGACTCGGCGCGCCGGTTCGCCGACGAGATCGGCGAGGCCGTCTCCGCGTAATCGTTCGCCCGAAGAGGCCGCCCGCGTCCCTCGCGGCGCGGCCTCTCGCACTTCTTGGCGAAACCTGAACGCTCTTCATCGGACAAAACAGAGGTATTTTGTCCGTGATGTACGGTTCAGTGGAGGCTGACCAGGACTTTTCGTCCGTTCTCGCTGACTAGAGCGGTGTTGGCCGCTAGTCTCCGAGCAGAGTGAACGTGCAGCGAACGCGTTTCGATCGCTGTTCGGGAGCTCGCCAGGTGTGGTGCCTTCGGGCTGCCCACCGGTCCGTATCCGACAGTTCGACATCCGAGGTGACGTAGGCGTGGCTCTTCCGCCCCTTACCCCTGAACAGCGCGCAGCCGCGCTCGAAAAGGCCGCCGCGGCTCGCCGGGAGCGGGCCGAGGTCAAGAATCGACTCAAGCACTCCGGCGCCTCGCTCCAAGAGGTCATCAAGACGGGCCAGGAGAACGACGTCATCGGCAAGATGAAGGTCTCGGCCCTGCTGGAGTCGCTGCCTGGCGTGGGCAAGGTGCGCGCCAAGCAGATCATGGAGCGTCTCGGCATCTCCGAGTCCCGGCGTGTCCGAGGTCTCGGTTCCAACCAGATCGCCTCTCTGGAGCGCGAGTTCGGCAGCACCGGCGCCTGAGGCGTCGACTGAAGTTCTCCCGGCGTTCTCAGGCAGTCCCGAGAACCTGGATAATCGCTCTATGGCAGCAGAGGTTCGTCCGCGGCTGACCGTGCTCTCCGGCCCCTCAGGGGTCGGCAAGAGCACGGTCGTCGCGCATATGCGCAAGGTTCACCCCGAGGTATGGCTCTCGGTGTCGGCCACCACCCGCAAGCCGCGGCCCGGTGAGCGACACGGAGTCCACTACTTCTTCGTCAATGACGACGAGTTCGACAAGCTGATCGCCAACGGCGAGCTGCTGGAGTGGGCCGAGTTCGCGGGCAACCGCTACGGCACACCGCGCGGCGCGGTGCTGGAACGCCTGGACAACGGCGAGCCGGTACTGCTGGAGATCGATCTCCAGGGGGCACGGCTCGTCCGCGAGTCCATGTCCGACGCCCAGCTCGTTTTCCTGGCCCCGCCGAGCTGGGACGAACTGGTCCGCCGGCTCACCGGCCGCGGCACCGAATCGGCCGAGGTGATCGAGCGCCGGCTCGCCTCCGCCAAGATCGAGCTCGCTGCCGAGTCGGAGTTCGACACCACCCTGGTCAACACCTCCGTCGAGGACGTGGCGCGTGAGCTGCTAGCCTTGATGGAAGTCGTCTGATTCGTTGGTCGATTTTTCATGATCGAGCGGATCCTGATCGATTCGATCTTTCCCACATTCTTCGGAAGGTAGAGCGTGTCCTCTTCCATTACTGCGCCCGAGGGCATCATCAACCCGCCGATCGACGAGCTGCTCGAGGCTACTGACTCGAAGTACAGCCTCGTGATCTACGCGGCCAAGCGCGCGCGTCAGATCAACGCGTACTACTCGCAGCTCGGTGAGGGCCTGCTGGAGTACGTCGGCCCGCTGGTGGACACCCACGTCCACGAGAAGCCGCTTTCGATCGCGCTGCGCGAGATCAACGCGGGTCTGCTGACCTCCGAGGCCATCGAGGCCCCGGCCCAGTAAGGCGCGAGAAATCCTTTCACCACAGGCCCGGCAGAACATCTGCCGGGCCTGTGGTGTGTCATGGGGAGGAACGACGGACGTGGACAAGGCTCGAAGGGGAGTGCGTGGTGGGTAAGCCGAAGGTCGTGCTGGGGGTCAGTGGCGGGATCGCCGCCTACAAGTCGTGCGAGCTGCTCCGCCTGCTGACCGAGTCCGGCCACGACGTGCGGGTGGTGCCCACGGCGGCCTCCCTGAACTTCGTCGGCGAGGCGACCTGGGCCGCCCTGTCCGGGAACCCGGCCTCCACCGAGGTGTGGGAATCCGTCCACGAGGTGCCGCACGTGCGCATCGGGCAGTCCGCCGACCTCGTCGTCGTCGCCCCGGCCACCGCCGACATGCTGGCCAAGGCCGCCCACGGGCTCGCCGACGACCTGCTCACGAACACGCTCCTCACCGCCCGATGTCCGGTGGTCTTCGCCCCCGCCATGCACACCGAGATGTGGGAGCACCCCGCCACCCGGGAGAACGTGGCCACGCTGCGCCGCCGCGGCGCCCTCGTCATCGAGCCCGCGGTCGGCCGGCTCACCGGCAAGGACACCGGCAAGGGGCGGCTGCCCGACCCGGCCGAGATCTACGAGGTGTGCCGCAGGGTCCTGGCGCGCGGGGTGGGCGAGCCGGACCTCGCGGGGCGGCACGTGGTGATCAGCGCGGGCGGCACGCGGGAACCGCTGGACCCGGTCCGCTTCCTCGGCAACCGCTCCTCCGGCAAGCAGGGCTACGCCCTCGCCCGTACGGCCGTCGCCCGCGGGGCCCGCGTCACCCTGGTGGCGGCCAACACCGCGCTGGCCGACCCGGCCGGGGCGGACGTCGTACGGGTGGGGACGGCCGTACAGCTGCGGGAGGCCGTGCTCAAGGCGGCCGCGGACGCCGACGCCGTGGTGATGGCCGCCGCCGTGGCCGACTTCCGGCCCGCCGAGTACGCGGGCGGGAAGATCAAGAAGAAGGACGGGGAAGACCCCGCGCCGGTCGCCCTCGTACGCAATCCGGACGTCCTCGCGGAGATTTCGGCCGACCGGGCCCGGGCCGGGCAGGTCGTGGTGGGATTCGCCGCCGAGACCGACGACGTCCTCGCCAACGGCCGGGCCAAGCTCCTCCGCAAGGGATGTGATCTTCTCGTCGTGAACGAGGTCGGCGAAGCCCGTACCTTCGGTTCCGAGGAGAACGAGGCGGTCATCCTGTCCTCTGAGGGGTCTGAGATCCAGGTGCCCTATGGACCGAAGGAAGCGCTGGCCGAAGCCATTTGGGATCAAGTGTCCGTCCGGCTGACGCCGCGACGCGCCTGAGCCGATTGCCCTTCTCCTGGTCACCTCCGTGGGTCAGAATGAGGTGCCGCAGGTCACACGGCTCCCATAAGGCGAGACGGGTGGTCCCGGAAACGGTGGCGACCGATAAACTGCATGAGGAACGTGATCGGGCGCAGCCCCCGGTGTGGTTCCGCCAAATGATCAGCCAGCAGCCGCTGCAACCCCAGGGAGCGTTGTGTCCCGTCGTCTGTTTACCTCGGAGTCCGTGACCGAGGGCCACCCCGACAAGATCGCTGACCAGATCAGCGACACGATCCTCGACGCGCTCCTCTCCGAGGACCCGACCTCGCGCGTGGCCGTGGAGACCCTCATCACCACCGGTCTCGTGCACATCGCGGGCGAGGTGACGACGAAGGCCTACGCGCCGATCGCGCAGCTCGTCCGGGAGAAGATCCTCGAGATCGGCTACGACTCCTCGAAGAAGGGCTTCGACGGCGCCTCCTGTGGCGTGTCGGTGTCCATCGGTGCCCAGTCCCCTGACATCGCGCAGGGCGTCGACACCGCCTACGAGAAGCGGGTCGAGGGCGACGAGGACGAGCTCGACAAGCAGGGCGCCGGCGACCAGGGCCTGATGTTCGGCTACGCCTGCGACGAGACCCCCGAGCTCATGCCGCTCCCGATCCACATCGCGCACAAGCTCTCGCGCCGGCTGTCCGAGGTCCGCAAGAACGGGACCATCCCGTACCTGCGCCCCGACGGCAAGACCCAGGTCACCATCGAGTACGACGGTGACAAGGCCGTGCGCCTGGACACCGTTGTGGTCTCCTCGCAGCACGCCTCGGACATCGACCTGGACTCGCTGCTCGCACCGGACATCCGCGAGTTCGTCGTCGAGCACGTGCTGGCCCAGCTCGTCGAGGACGGCATCAAGCTCGACACCGAGGGCTACCGCCTGCTGGTGAACCCGACCGGCCGTTTCGAGATCGGCGGCCCGATGGGCGACGCCGGCCTGACCGGCCGCAAGATCATCATCGACACCTACGGCGGCATGGCCCGCCACGGTGGCGGCGCGTTCTCCGGCAAGGACCCGTCCAAGGTCGACCGCTCGGCCGCCTACGCCATGCGCTGGGTCGCCAAGAACGTGGTCGCCGCCGGCCTCGCCTCGCGCTGCGAGGTCCAGGTCGCGTACGCCATCGGCAAGGCCGAGCCCGTCGGTCTCTTCGTCGAGACCTTCGGCACCGCCAAGGTCGAGGTCCAGAAGATCGAGGACGCGATCGGCGAGGTCTTCGACCTGCGCCCGGCCGCGATCATCCGTGACCTGGACCTGCTGCGCCCGATCTACGCCCAGACCGCCGCCTACGGCCACTTCGGCCGTGAGCTGCCGGACTTCACCTGGGAGCGCACCGACCGCGTCGACGCGCTGCGCGCGGCCGCCGGTCTGTAAGCACCACTGCTCGTAGGCGTTCGGCCCCGGACCTTCTGGTCCGGGGCCGAACGCATGCCGTGGCTGTCAGTGGGGTTTGGTAAGAATGCTGATGTGAGCAGCGCGAACGATTCCCAGCCGGAGCAGCTCGCGCTGATCCGGGAGATGGTCGCCGAGGCGAAGGCCAAGGCGCCCAAGGCGAAGCCGCGCACCTGGCGGGGGGCCGCCCTGGCCGAGGAGCTGCCCGTCGCCCGGGTCCTCGTGAACAAGGGCGTGCTCCACCTCGACCGGACCTTCGACTACGCCGTGCCCGCCGAGCTCTCCGAGGCCGCCCAGCCCGGCGTCCGGGTCCGGGTCCGCTTCGGTGCCGGCTCCCACCAGGTGCACGGCGGCCGCCGCGAGGGCGGCGGCCTCATCGACGGCTTCATCGTGGAGCGCCGCGCCGAGTCCGACTACAACGGAGCCCTCGCCGCCCTCGCCCACGTGGTCTCGCCCGAGGTGGTGCTCAGCCCCGGCATGCTGGCCCTCGCCCGGGCCGTCGCCGACCGCTACGCTGGCAGCCTCGCCGACGTCCTCCAGCTCGCCCTGCCCGCGCGGAGCGCCCGCGCCGAGGCCAAGCCCTCTCCGGAGCCGCTGCCCCCGCCCGCCGCGCCCGAGCCCGGCGGCTGGGAGCGGTACGGCGCCGGGCCCGCCTTCCTGGGGGCCCTGGCCACCGGCGCCGCCCCGCGCGCCGTGTGGACCGCCCTGCCCGGCCCCGGCTGGGCCGACGAACTCGCCCGCGCCATGGCCGCCACCCTCGCCTCCGGGCGCGGCGCCCTCGCCGTGGTCCCCGACGGGCGCACCGCCGCCCGGGTGGACCGGGCGCTGACCGCCCTGCTCGGCGAGGGACGGCACGCGCTGCTGACCGCCGAGTCCGGGCCCGAGAAGCGCTACCGCCAGTGGCTCGCCGTGAACCGGGGCTCGGTGCGCGCCGTCGTCGGGACCCGGGCGGCGATGTTCGCCCCCGTACGGGACCTCGGACTGGTCGCCGTCTGGGACGACGGCGACTCCAGCCACAGCGACGACAACGCCCCCTTCCCGCACGTCCGGGAGGTGCTGGAACTGCGCGCGGTCAGCGAAGGCTGCGCCTTCCTCGCCGGGAGCACGAGCTGCACCGTGGAGGCCGCACAGCTGGTCGAGTCGGGATGGGCGCGGCCGCTGGTCGCCGGCCGCGAGACGGTACGGGCCTGCGCTCCCCGGATCCGGACCGTGGGCGACGAACTGCTCGCCCGCGACGAGGCGGCCCGCGCCGCGCGACTGCCGAGCCTGGCGTGGGAGACCGTACGGGAGGGGCTGAAGACCGGGCCCGTGCTCGTCCAGGTGCCGCGCCGGGGCTACGTCCCGCGGCTGGCGTGCGAGCGGTGCCGGACCCCCGCCCGCTGCACGGTCTGCGCGGGCCCCCTGGAGGCCCCCGACGAGCGGGACCTGCAGTGCGGGTGGTGCGGGCGCGCCGAGCCGTCCTGGCACTGCGAGGAGTGCGGCTCGTTCCGGCTGCGCGCCCAGGTGGTCGGCGCCCGGCGGACGGCCGAGGAGCTGGGCCGGGTCTTCCCGGCCGTGCCCGTACGGACCTCGGGGCGCGACCACGTGCTCGACGAGGTGCCGGACCGGCCGGCGCTGGTGGTGTGCACGCCGGGCGCCGAGCCGGTGGCGGCCGGCGCCGGGTACGCGGCCGCACTGCTGCTCGACGGCTGGGCCATGCTGAGCCGGCCCGACCTGCGGGCCGGTGAGGACGCGCTGCGGCGGTGGATCACGGCCGCCTCGCTGGTCCGGGGCGACGGGCAGGTCGTGGTGGTCGCCGAGCCGACGCTGCGGCCGGTCCAGGCGCTCGTCCGGTGGGACCCGGTGGGCCACGCCGTACGGGAGCTCGCGGAGCGGGCCCAGCTCGGCTTCCCGCCGGTCTCGCGGATGGCGGCCGTGGCCGGGCGGGGCGAGGCGGTGGAGGCCTTCCTGGCGGGTGCCGGGCTGCCGCCGGACGCGGAGATCCTGGGCCCGGTCCCGATACCAGGGCGGCGCGGGGAGCGGTCCCCGGGCGAGCGGGCGCTGGTCCGGGTCCCGCCGGGCAGTGGCGCGGCCCTGGCGGCCGCCCTGAAATCCGCCCAGGCGGCCCGGATGGCGCGGGGCGTCACGGCGGCCGAAGCGGTGCGGGTCCGGATCGACCCGCCGGACATCGGCTGACCGGGCGGGCAGCGGACGCCGAAGCCCCCGGCGGGAGACGCGTGGGTCGTCCCGCCGGGGGCGGATTCAGGCGCGGCGAGCGGCGGCGGCCGGCCGTCGGGGGTCGGCGTCCCGGCGGCAGGACACGAGGTCAGCCGTTGCGCGGACCGGGGAACGCGGGGGAGCGCGGGGCCTCCCCGAGGCTCCGGCCGGGGCTCCCCCCGGCCGCGGCCTGGGCCTCCTCGCGCACCGGCTGCGGCGGCACCGAACGGGCGGCCGGCACGGTGGGCAACGGCCCCAGCGTCCGGGTGGTCGTGCCCTCGGCCAGCGGCTCCGCGGACTCGGCGGACTGCGCCCGCCGGGCGCCGTAGCGGCGGTGCACGGCCTGCTTGGTGACGCCGAGCGCCGAACCGACCGCGTCCCACGAGAAACCGAGCGAGCGGTCGAAGTCCACCGCGGCGGTGACCAGCGTCTCGACGCTGTCCCGCAGCTCCTGCGCGAGGCGGACGGTGGGCGCGGGGGCCCGGCCGTAGACGACGAAGCCCGTGGAGGGACCGGAGCGGCGCGGGCGGTACACGTTGCCGAGCTGGGCGGTGAGCGTACGCAGGGCATCCACTTGCCGGCGAACCCGCTCGATGTCCCGTACCAGGAGGTGCAGGCTGGCCCGGGCTTGGGCGTCGTGGGTGGCGTGGTCGGCCATGAAGAAGCCTCTCGAACCGGTGCTGAAGGGCGGATCGGGCCGCAGACACCGTTCACACGCGGCCCGTTTTGGTCAATCTCTCTTGACCAACGCGCCACCCGTCGCCCAGGTCACGCTGTGGGGGCGTGTCGGCATATGCGAGAGGCGCGCGCGTGTGCGTACGCCCCCTCGACGGCGCAGGTGGGTCTGGGGAGTGTCCTGCCGAGCGCCGGGCGGAGCGGAGCCTGGCGACCTTCGGACTGCCCCCGGGCGCCCGCCCCATAGACTGGTGCGCTGCTGACAGCCGAGATAGCGAGGTAGGACCCAGTGAAGCTCGTCTTCGCAGGCACCCCCGAGGTCGCCGTACCCGCCCTGGACGCCCTGATCGCCTCCGGGCGGCACGAGGTCGCCGCCGTCGTCACCCGGCCCGACGCACCGGCCGGCCGCGGCCGCCGGCTCGTCGCCAGCCCGGTCGCCGAGCGCGCCGAGGAAGCCGGCATCGAGGTCCTCAAGCCCGCACGCCCCCGCGACCCCGACTTCCAGGCCCGGCTGCGGGAGATCGCCCCGGACTGCTGCCCAGTCGTCGCCTATGGGGCCCTGCTCCCCAAGAGCGCCCTCGACATCCCGAAGCACGGATGGGTCAACCTGCACTTCTCGCTGCTGCCCGCCTGGCGCGGCGCCGCGCCCGTCCAGCACTCGATCATGGCGGGCGACCAGGTCACCGGCGCGTCCACCTTCCTCATCGAGGAGGGCCTGGACTCCGGCCCGGTCTACGGCATCCTCACCGAGGAGATCCGCCCGACCGACACCAGCGGCGACCTGCTCACCCGGCTGGCCTTCGCCGGCTCCGGACTGCTGGCCGCCACCATGGACGGCATCGAGGACGGCACCCTGCGCGCCGTCGCGCAGCCCCACGACGGGCTCTCCCTCGCACCCAAGATCACCGTGGAGGACGCCCGGATCGACTGGACGGCCCCCGCGATGCGCGCCGACCGCGTGGTGCGCGGCTGCACGCCCGCCCCGGGCGCCTGGACCGTCTTCCGCGGCGAGCGGCTCAAGCTGATCTCGCTGGGCCTGGTGGCCGACCGCACCGACCTGGCGCCCGGCGAGCTGGCCCCGGCCAAGAACAACGTCCACGTGGGCACCGGCTCGCACGCCGTGGAGCTGCTGTGGGTGCAGCCCCAGGGCAAGAAGCCGATGCGCGCCGCCGACTGGGCCCGCGGGGTGCGGATCGCGCCCGGCGAGCGGCTCGGCGGGGCCGACGTAGGCTGAATCCAGCCGAGCGGAATCCGGCCGCGCCGTCGCCCCGACGGCGCGGGACCCGGGACCCGGGACCCGGGACCGTACGGACCGCCGACCCGCCGGGGCAGCGCCCGCCGCCCCTGCACTTCATCACCGCAGCACCTCGACACCGCAGCACCTCATGACCGCAGCACCTCGTAAACCCGGAGCACCTTTCACGTGAGCGAACAGCCCCGTCCCCGTCGCAACCCCGCAGGCCAGCGGCAGGCCAAGCCGTACCGGCGGCCCCAGAAGGACCCCGTCCGGATGCTGGCCTTCGAGGTGCTGCGGGCGGTGGGCGAGCGCGACGCCTACGCGAACCTCGTCCTGCCGCCGCTGCTGAAGAAGGCCCGCCAGGACGAGAGCTTCCAGGCCCGCGACGCGGCCCTGGCCACCGAACTGGTCTACGGGACCCTGCGTCGGCAGGGCACCTACGACGCCGTCATCAAGGCGTGCATCGACCGGCCGCTGCGCGAGGTGGACCCGCCGGTGCTCGACGTGCTCTCGCTCGGCGCGCACCAGCTGCTCGGCACCCGGATCCCCACGCACGCGGCGGTCTCCGCGAGCGTCGAGCTGGCCCGCGTGGTGCTCGGGGACGGGCGCGCCAAGTTCGTGAACGCCGTGCTGCGGAAGATCGCCGCGCACGATCTCGACGGCTGGCTGGAGCGGGTCGCACCGCCGTACGAGGACGACGCCGAGGAACACCTCGCGGTGTACCACTCGCACCCCAGGTGGATCGTCAGCGCCCTGTGGGACGCGCTGGGCGGCGGCCGCGCCGGCATCGAGGACCTGCTGGAGGCCGACAACGAGCGGCCCGAGGTGACCCTGGTCGCCCGTCCCGGCCGGTCCACCCCGCAGGAACTGCTGGACGCGGTCGGCGAGGACTCGGCCCTGCCCGGGCGCTGGTCCCCGTACGCCGTCCGGATGGCCGAGGGCGGCGAGCCCGGCGCGCTGGAGGCGGTGCGCGAGGGCCGCGCCGGCGTGCAGGACGAGGGCAGCCAGCTGGTGGCGATGGCCCTGGCGGCCGTGCCTGTCGAGGGCAGCGACGAGCGCTGGCTCGACGGCTGCGCGGGCCCCGGCGGCAAGGCGGCGCTGCTGGCCGCGCTCGCCGCGCAGCGCGGCGCCTTCCTGCTCGCCTCGGAGAAGCAGCCCCACCGGGCGCGGCTCGTGGAGCGCGCCCTCGCGGGCAACCCGGGCCCCTACCAGGTCATCACGGCGGACGGCACCCGGCCGCCGTGGCGGCCGGGCTCCTTCGACCGCGTCCTGATGGACGTCCCCTGCACGGGCCTGGGCGCGCTCCGCCGCCGCCCGGAGGCCCGCTGGCGCCGCCGCCCGCAGGACCTGGAGAGCTTCGCGCCGCTCCAGCGCGGACTGCTGCGCGAAGCGCTGTCGGCGGTGCGGGTGGGCGGCGTCGTGGGCTACGCGACCTGCTCGCCGCACCTGGCCGAGACCCGGGTCGTCGTGGACGACGTCCTGAAGGGGCGCGGCGCGGGCGCCTCGCCGGTGTCCGCCGAACTGATCGACGCGCGGCCGTTCATGTCGGGCGTACCGGGCCTGGGCGACGGCCCCGACGTCCAGCTGTGGCCCCACCTGCACGGAACGGACGCGATGTACCTGGCCCTGCTGCGGCGCACGGCGTAGGGCCGGGCCCCGGTCCCGTGCCCGTGCCCGTGCCCGTCTAGGTACGGGTACTCATGAGCTGTGCTGCGGTGCGAGGTAGCGTTCCCGGCTGGTGATCAACACGAACGGTCGGGGGCTGCGCGCGCATGGCGTGGGACGAGTGGGAACAGATCAAATCCGGTCCGGGCGACGGGCAGCACGTCGCCATGAGGCTCAATCACGTGCCGGCCGATCCCGGTACCGGCGGCCCGAGCGCCGTGACGGGCGGCCTCCAGTCCAGCAAGAAGGCGTGGAGCACGGCCGGTGAGGGCGTGGGATCCCTCCGCCCGACGATCGGCACCGCGCTCACCAAGCTCGCGGCCGGGCAGAGCGGAATCGGCTCGACCGCCGGGTGTCTGAGCGCGGCCGCGCAGAAGGACGTGTACGACTCCTGGAAGAAGTACGCCGAGAGCGTCAGCGAGCGGTGCGGCGCGCTCCAGGGAGTCCTGAACCAGGTGGGCCGCGACGTGTTGACGACCGACGAGGGCGTCCGGGCGGAGATGGACCGGCTGAACCCCACGTACGCGGACACGAACGCCGTCGGCGGCCAGGCCAAGGGCCGGTGACGGCGCGATGGACTACGCGACCCTGAAGGCCTTCAAGCCGTCCGAGTTCGAGGAGGCGGCCGACGGCTACCGCACCATGGGCAACTCGGCCCAGGCGGCCAGGGAGCACCTCGAGAACGCGGTCGCCACGGGCATGCGCAAGTCGCTGACGGGCGAGGCGGTGGAGGCCGCGCAGAAGCAGCTCCAGGCCCTGGCGAAGAACTTCCACTACACGCAGACCGAATGCGGTGTGATCAGCACCGCGCTCAACGGGTTCGCCTACGACATGGCGGCCGCCAAGCGGAAGCTGGAGGCGGCGATCGCGGACGCGCAGGCGGACGGCTGCAGGGTGAACGACGACGGCTCGGTCGCGTTCCCCGCCGGACAGAAGCCGGGCGCCGAGAAGGCCACCGAGGGCGGCACCGTGACCGGGAGCGCGGGCGGGACCGAGACCTCCGACGCCCTGGAGCGCCAGGCGGCGAACATCCACCCGAACCCGAACTACGGCAAGGCGATGGCGTACGCGAACCGCATCGCCGACGCGCTCAAGGAAGCCACCGAAGCCGACGCCAAGTGGGAGCCGAAGATACGGGCCCTCAAGGCCGACGACGACCTGACCGTGTCCGGCAGTGACTGGACGGACGTCACGGCGGACACGGACGGCGTGCGCGGGGCGGCCGATGCCTACCTCCACACGATCAAGCCACCGCCAAAGAACGACTGGCCCCAGGACAACGCCAACTGGTGGAACGGCCTCACCGAGGAACAGCGCGAGACCTACGTCTCGATGCACCCCGCGAGCATCGGAGCGCTCGACGGCCTTCCCTCCGCCGTACGCGACGACGCGAACCGCATCGTCCTGGCGGAACAGCGCGGCGCCAAGCAGGTGGAGTACGACGCCTGGCTCAAGAAGGAGCCGGAGCACTACAGGCCCTACATCAGCCCCATCACGGGCCGTGAGGTGAAGGGCGCGATGGTCCCGACGGAGGCGTGGAAGGAGTGGGAGGAGAAGAGGAAGGAGATCGAGAACGGCTCCAAGGGCATGGACGACATACAGAAACGTTTCGACAGCAATACGAGCGAGAGCAACCGCCTCTATCTCCTCGGCTTCGACGGCAAGGACATGGGGCGCGCCATCGTCTCGATCGGCAACCCGGACACCGCCGACAACGTGGTGACGTACGTGCCCGGGACGTTCGCCGAACTGAAGTCCATCGGCGGAGACATGGACCGGGCCGTGGCGCTCCAGGCCGAGGCGGAGCGCCAGGATCCCGCCCACGCGACGGCATCGATCGTATGGCTCGGTTACGACGCTCCGCAGGGCATCACGACCGAGGCGACGGAGACCAAGTGGGCGGACAACGCCAGGGAGCCGCTCGGCAATTTCATCCAGGGGATCGAGGAATCCAACCACCGCGAGAGCGGCGTGAACCAGACGCTCCTCGGACACAGCTACGGGTCCCTGGTGGTGGGCGAGACGATGAGCATGCACGTGGACCTGCCGGTCGACAACGCGATCATGGTGGGCAGTCCGGGCGTGGGAGTGGACCATGCGAAGGAGCTGAACATCTCACCGGACCGGGTTTTCGCGGCGACGGCCGACCACGACCTCATCAACATCGCCCCGCCGCCGGCAGGGCCCTTGGCCCCCCTCAACCCGAAGGCGTACATGGAGCTCTTCGACGACCACTCGATCGTCCACGGAACCGACCCGACCACCGACGACTTCGGGGGCCAGGTCTTTGAGGTCCCCGACGGGAAGTGGCCGGGCGAGGGCTTGGAAATGATGCCCGCGCACTCCCAGTACTGGGACAGGCAGCCCCTAGGCAGCCTGGCGAAGATCGTTACCGGAGGACGGCCGTGAATCTACGGAAGGCAATCCCGGCTGCTGCACTGCTGGCCATGGCGATCATGGCGACCGCGTGCGGCGCGCAGGGGGGCGGACAGAAAACCGGCGGAACGGCACAGAAGCAGGGCACGATGAACGAGCAGCAGGCCATCGACCGGGCAGAGGAGATCATCCACCAGGCGGTGGAAGGCATGTCCCCCCAGCCGACGCTGGAGCGCATGGGCCACGCGCCCGTCGGCGCCTGCATCGCCAGAGACGACCACGGCCCCGACGACCGCGTGGCGGTCACTGTCATCTACAAACTGACGGGTGTTCCGGGGGTCGAGGCCCAGAACCTCGTGCGGCAGGCACGCGACGCCTGGTTGAAGCAGGGCTACAAGGACAACGCGTCGGGCGAGGTCGACTGGTCCAGCTCCTTTCCGTCGGTCTACATGCGTACCGGTCCCGACGACTTCTGGATGGACGCGGTGACCGGTGTCATGGACCGCGCCAAGGGTGAGGGTGTCGCTTCTCTGAAGGTGTCATCGCCCTGCTTCCTCCCGCCGGGCAAGAGCAAGGCCTCGGGGGTGACCCCGGCCAGTCCTGCCGCGTTCGAGGCCCCGTCGGCCGACGATCCCGCCACGCGCCGGGCCCTCGCCCACTCCAGCCGGATCTACGACGCGCTGCAGGTCGGATCGGCGCCCACGCAGCCCGGAGAGGGCCTCGGCACGGTCCGGGACGAGTCGGGTGCCTCGGTCCATCACGCCTGGTCGACCGAGCTGCTGCCGGAGGGCGAGAGGGCGGCTGCCGTGGCGCGCGCGCAGACGTTCTTCCAGAGCGCGGGATGGACCGTGCGCCGCGTACCGGCGGTCGAGGGCACCCCGGCCGTCGTCGCCGGCCACCCCGGAGATCGCACGGTTGCCCAGGTCGCGGCTTCGACCACCGGAGCGGTGCGCGTAGCGGTGACGACACCCGCCACCGGCCCGGCATCCGCGGACGCATGACAGCCGGCGGCCCCCGCATGAAACCGCTGAGCGCGTTCTCGGCCGCTGCGGTGCTCGCGCTGACGCTCACCGTGACCGCGTGCGGGGGAGGGCCGGCGAAGCAGGTCACGATGACCGAGCAGCAGGCCGTCGACCGGGCGGAAGGGATCATCCGGCAGGCGGTGGACGCCATGTCCCCCCTGCCGACACCGGAGCGTACGGGCCCCGCGACCGTCGGCGCCTGCATCGCCAAGGACGACAGCAGCGGTGACGACCGGCTGCAGGTAACCCTTTTCTACAAGCTCACCGGGGTCCCCGGGACCGAGGCCGGGAACCTCGTGCTGCAGGCGCGGGACGCCTGGCTGAAGCAGGGCTACGAGTACCACTCCTCGGACGAGGCGGACATGTCCGGGCCCTTCCCCTGGGTCAGCATGCGCACGGAGCCCGATGACTTCTGGATGGAGGGCATCACGGGAGTCCTGGACCGGAGCAAGGGCGAGGGCCTCGCCACTCTCAAGGTGACGTCGCCCTGCTTCCTGCCGCCGGGCCTTAAGGGAGGGTGAAGCGTCGTCCGGGATCGGTTAAGCGTCGCTACGGTTGTTTCGACTTGCGGGGTCGTGGCCGGAACCGGCCGCTGGCATGGCAGGCTTGGGGCATGGCCGCGCAGATTTATCCCAGCATCCTGTCCGCCGACTTCTCCCGACTCGCCGAGGAGGCGAGGGCCGTCGAGGGGGCCGACTGGCTGCATGTCGACGTCATGGACAACCATTTCGTCCCGAACCTCACCCTCGGCATGCCCGTCGTGGAGTCCCTGAGCCGGGCCACGGACATCCCGCTGGACCTTCACCTGATGATCGAGAACCCGGACCGCTGGGCCCCGCAGTACGTGGAGGCCGGTGCGGGTTCGGTCACCTTCCACGCCGAGGCCGCGGCGGCGCCCGTGCGCCTCGCGCGGGAGATCCGGGCCAAGGGGGCGCGGGCGTCGATGGCGCTCAAGCCCGCGACGCCCATCGAACAGTACGAGGACCTCCTCCCCGAGCTCGACATGCTGCTGATCATGACGGTCGAGCCCGGCTTCGGAGGCCAGCCCTTTCTCGACATCATGCTCCCCAAGATCCGCCGGACCCGGGAGCTGATCTCCAAGCACGGCCTGGAGCTGTGGCTGCAGGTCGACGGCGGGGTCTCGGCCTCGACCATCGAACGCTGTGCCGAGGCCGGCGCCGACGTCTTCGTGGCGGGCAGCGCGGTCTACGGCGCGGTCGATCCGGCCGCCGCCGTGCGCACGCTGCGTGACCAGGCGGGTGCGGCGATCGCCGCGGCGCCGTGGGCTTGCGACCACTGAGCCAAGGGTTGATGAACAGCTCGGTGAACGGGAGCTGTCCAGGCTGATCAACGGCCGTCGGATCTGACAGGATGAACGGCGAGTCGAGAGTGTGAACACGAGAGTGTGAACAGCAGTGAGGAGAACGCGGTGTCTGCAATGTCGGCGGGACGGTCAGCCCTGCGGATGGGACCCGCGGAGCTGGTGCAGGCGGCGGCCATGGCGCGCCGTTTCTACCTGGAGGGCAAGTCCAAGATCCAGATCGCCGAGGAGTTCGGCGTGAGCCGCTTCAAGGTGGCCCGGGTCCTGGAGACCGCCCTGGAGCGTGACCTCGTACGGATCGAGATCCGGGTACCGGCCGAACTCGACGCGGAGCGCTCGGACGCGCTCAGGGCCCGGTACGGGCTCCGGCACGCCGTCGTGGTGGAGTCGCCCGCCGACGCCACCGAGGACGCGCCCGACCCGGAGAACCTGGGCGCCGTCGCCGCCGATCTGCTGGGCGAACTGGTCAACGAGGGCGACGTCCTGGGCCTGGCGTGGGGGCGGTCGACCATCCACATGGCCGCTTCCCTGCACCGGCTGCCCCAGTGCACCGTGGTCCAGCTGACCGGCGTGTACGACGCGGGCACCGCCGAGCGCGGTTCGGTCGAGGCCGTGCGCAGGGCCGCCCAGGTCTCGGGGGGCGACGCGCACCCGATCTACGCCCCGATGCTGCTGCCCGACCCGGCGACCGCGGCCGCGCTGCGCAACCAGACCGGGATCGCGCGTGCCTTCGAGTACTTCGACAAGGTGACCGTCGCGGCCGTCTCCATCGGGTCGTGGGAGACGGGCATCTCCACCGTCCACGACATGCTCACCGACGAGGAGCGGGCCCACTACGCCTCGCTCGGCGTCGCGGCCGAGATGTCCGCCCACCTGTTCGACTCCGAGGGCCGGCGGGTCGGCCGGGACCTCGGCGAGCGGTGCATCACCGTCGAGGCGGACCGGCTGCGGCGGATCCCGGAGGTCGTGGCGATCGCGGGCGGGCTGCGCAAGGCCTCCGCGATCGGGGCGGTGCTCCGCTCCGGTCTGGTGACCAGTCTGGTCACGGACACGGCCGTCGCCGACTACCTGCTGACCGAGTCGGCCCCCGGGCTGCGGCCCGCGCTGGAGCGGGCCGACCCCGACGACCTGTAGCGGCGGATCGGCGCCCCTCGCGCGGTGGCCGGTGCGGATGGTGCCGGAATTGAGATCCGAACGGCGGACCGCGCGGCGGCCCGCTGGGCGCATACTGGTTCCAATGACAAAGTCAGCAGTACCTCGCCGCCATTTGCCGTCCAGCCCGTTCAAGGCCCCCGTGGAACAGCCCATCCGGCAGTTCAACGTGGGTGACCGGGTCACTCACGATGAGCACGGCCTCGGCCGTGTCGTCGGAATCGAGGAGGGGATCGCTGTTCTCGTCGACTTCGGTTCGGTCCAGAAGCGAATCCTGAGTCCCTACACCAAGATGGCCGCACTCTGAGGCCACCGGGCGATTCGCGAGCGAATCGGATATTTGGCACGATCGGTGCATGATCTTTCGGAACGTGCCCCGATCGTTGCTGCGTTTGCTGGGGGCCGTGTTCCTCTGTGCCGCGCTGGTCGGCGCGGTGGGCTGTGGCGGGCAGCAGCCCGCGCCCGCCGCCGCCAGCGCCAGTGCCAGTGCGCGCGGGGCCAGTCCCGGCAGTAGTACCGCTCCCGCGTGGGCGAAGGGGATGGCCGCCGTACGGGCCGACGCGCTGCCGCAGCAGGCCCGGGACGTGCTCGCGCTCATCGACAAGGGCGGGCCGTATCAGTACCGGCAGGACGGCACCGTCTTCGGGAACTTCGAGAAGGTCCTGCCGAAGCAGAAGCGCGGCTACTACCACGAGTTCACGGTGCGGACCCCGGGGGAGCGGGACCGCGGGGCCCGGCGGATCGTGACGGGTGAGGGTGGGGAGTTCTTCTACACGGACGACCACTACGACACCTTCAAGGCGGTTCTCCGATGAGCCTGGACCCGCAGCCGCTCGCCCCCGCGCTCGCGGCGGCGGATGCCGCCGGCTGGACGACCGTACGGCTGGACCTGGACGGCGTACGGGGCAAGGCGGAGCTGATGCGGCGGTGCGGGGTCGCCTTGCGGCTGCCGGAGTGGGTCGGCGGGAACTGGGACGCGCTGGCCGACGCGATGCGGGACCTGTCGTGGCTGCCGGGGGCCGCGGGGCGGCTGGTGGCGGTGACGTCGTGGCGCGGGTACGCGGAGGCGCGGGCCGGGGAGTGGGAGACCTTCGTGGACGTGCTGGAGGAGGCCGTGGATTTCTGGCGGGAGCAGGAGGGTGAGCCGGGGCTCACCGTGCTGCTGGCCGAGGCCGGGCCCGGGCCGGCCGCCGGGGCTCCGCTGCGGACCCCGCGTCTGAAGCGCCGGCGAGGCTGAAAGATCGGGGCTCCGCCCCGGACCCCGCTCCTCAAACGCCGGAGGGGCTGGATTGGGCGGAGCCCCGGTTCTTTCAGGTGGGACTCAGTCCGACTTCGGGATCCACGGTGGGGTCTGGCCCCAGGACCAGACCGGGATCTTGGCCGCGTCGACCGGGGGCGGGGTGGGGCCCGAGTAGATCAGGGCCATGCGGGTGCCCCACTCGATGTAGTAGGCGAAGACTCCGCGGAACTCGGGGTCCGTCGGGAGGCCGACCTCGTCGGCCGTGTCCATCAGCAGGTCCACCCAGCGGCGGCGCTGCTTCTCCGTGATTCCGCGGCCCAGGTGCTTGGTGGCCATGTGCTGGTGGCCGCCGTGGTGGGCGGTGTAGTCCGAGGGGCCGCCGAAGACCTCCGACAGCCAGATCGCGACGTGCTGCGGGTGCTCCGAGTCCATGCCGGCGAACACCGGGGCCAGGATCTCGTCCTGCAGGGCGTGGGCGTAGAAGGCGTCGGTGAGACGGTTCATCGCCTCCGCGCCGCCCATCCACTCGTAGATGGTGGGTGTGGTGCTCATGGCTATCCGGCGGCCTTTCCCGTGCCCACGACGCCCGTCACGAGGTAGTGCTGCATCTCCTCGATGGCCGTCACGTACGGACGGATCGCGCTGAAGAACGCCGGGAAGTGCTCGCCCTTGCGGAATCCGCCCAGGTGGGCCTCGATCGAGGTCCAGCGGATGCGCAGGATGTAGCGCTCCTTCTCCTCCTCGCACCGGGCCAGTTCGTAGTCGATGCACTCGGGTGACGCGGCCAGGGCCTCGGCGGCCCGGGCGTACGCGTCCTCGAAGGCAGGCTGGTCGTCCAATGCGATCCGGTAGCGGATGTATTCGACGGTGGTGGTCATGGGTGCGTGCCTCTCGCTGGTTGGTGGTCTCGGCCAGCCTTACGCGATCATGCGCCGGATTGGGCCCGATCGGTCATTCGGACCCGGACTTCCTGGAGTCGGTCTCGCCGGAGACGTCCGGGCCCTGCTCACGGACCTGGCGGACCTTGTCCAGGGAGTCGCGCAGTTCCGTCAGCCAGGTGTCGGTGTTGCGTCCGACGAGGCGGACGCACCAGGCCAGGGCGTCGGCCCGGCTGCGGGCGACCCCGCCCGCGACCAGGGTGTCGAGGACCTGGCGTTCGGACTGGCGCAGGCGGGTCATCACCGGGACGGCGAGGTGGGTGAAGAGCGTCGTCTCCTCACCCACCCGCACGCCCCAGGCGACCTTGCGGCGGTAGAGGGACTCGGCCTCGCGGGCCACCTCGATGCGCTGTTCGCGGGTGCGTTCGCGGAACTCCTTGACCGACTCGGTCCCCGGTATGACGCCGACGACCGTGATCTCCTCGCGGTCGGCCGTGACCGAGAGGAGGGACTCGTAGACGTCCACCGGCAGGCGTTCGGCGAACCACGCGCGGAGCTGTTCGCTCTGTTCGACTGTAATCATGTAATCAACGTTGCATCCGATACCGCCTTGATCGCAAGGACTCGGACGTTCGCTCTCAGCCCATCGAGCGGTAGCGGTGGATCAGGGAGACGGCCATCGCGCCCTCGCCCACGCCCGAGGCGACCCGCTTGACCGAGTGGGCGCGGACGTCGCCGGCCGCGAAGACGCCGGGGACGCTCGTCTCCAGCGGGTAGGGGGCCCGCTCCAGGCTCCACTCGGCCGGGAGTTCCCCGCCGTTCGCGATCAGGTCCGAGCCGGTGAGGACGAAGCCGTACTCGTCCCGTTCGACGACGCCGGCGAGCCAGTCGGTGTGCGGGCGGGCGCCGATGAAGGTGAACATGAACCGGGCCGGGACCTCGGTGTTCTCGCCGGTGTCCGCGTCGTGGAGGGTCAGCCGTTCCAGGTGCTCGTCGCCGTCGAGGCGGACCACCGTCGTACGGACCTTCACCTCGATGTTCGGGGTGCGGTCGATCTCGTCGATCAGGTAGCGGGACATGCTCGCGTCCAGGGAGGCCGCGCGGACCAGGATCGTCACCCGGGCGGCGTACTTGGCGAAGTGCACCGCCGCCTGGCCCGCCGAGTTGGCCCCGCCCACGATGTACACGTGCTGGGAGATGCAGGCGGAGCTCTCGGTGGTGGCCGCGCCGTAGTAGAGGCCCGCGCCCTCGAAGCGGTCCGCGCCCGGGGCCTCCAGGCGGTTGTACGAGACGCCGGTGGCCAGCAGCACCGTCTCCGCGCTGATCTCGGTGCCGTCCGCCAGGGTCAGGATCTTCGCCGGGTCGTCCCGGGTCAGCGAGACCACCTCCACCGGGTGCAGGATCTCGGCGCCGAACCGGGAGGCCTGGATCGTGGCCCGGCGGGTCAGGTCGCCTCCCGAGAGGCCCGACGGGAAGCCGAGGTAGTTCTCGATCAGGCTGGAGGTGCCGGCCTGCCCGCCCGGGGCCCGGGAGTCCAGCATCAGCGTGGAGAGGCCCTCCGAAGCCGAGTAGACCCCGGCCGCCAGGCCCGCCGGGCCCGCGCCGACGATGACGCACTCGTAGTGCGGGCGCGAGGCCGTCGTGGCCAGGCCCAGGCGCTGGGCGAGCTGGGTGTCGGTGGGGGCGGAGAGCACCGTTCCGTCCGGGAAGCGGACCAGCGGCAGCGCGCCGTCGGGCTGGGCCGCGATCAGCGTCAGCGCCTCGGGGTCCCGTTCGACGTTGAGGAAGCGGAACGGCTGGCCGTTGCGGGTGAAGAAGTCCCGGACGGCGTGGGTGCCGGGGGAGACCAGATGGCCGGCGACGATGATGCCGTCGTACGCGGGGCGGTAGGTGGCCAGCCAGTCGGACAGCAGGTCGTCCAGGACCGGGAAGAGCCGCTCGTGCGGCGGGTCCCACGGCTTGAGCAGGTAGTAGTCCAGCCGGACCCGGTTGATGGCGGTGATCGCCGCGTCGGTCTCCGCGTACGCCGTCAGGAGCACGCGGCGGGCGTCCGGGAAGCGGCTGACCGCCTCCAGCAGGAACTCGACGCCGGTGACGTCGGGCATCCGCTGGTCCACGAGGAACAGCGCCGGGTCGTGGCCGCGCTCGTCGAGGGAGTCCAGGATCTTCAGGGCGTCGGCCGCCGAGGAGGCGCCGAGCACTCGGTAACGGTCGCCGTAGGCGCTGCGCAGGTCGCGGCGGACGGCGCGCAGCACCTGCGGGTCGTCGTCCACGGCCAGGATGACCGGCTTCTTGTGCTCCGCGCGCTCGGCGGCGGCCGCCGCGGCGGCCGCGCTCACCGCGGGGGCGGCGGAGCTCTCCGGGGCCGCGCTCATGCCGGGTCCAGCATCAGCTGGTCGGCGTAGCACCAGGCCCAGTCCTCGCCGGGCTCGTGGGAGGCGGCTATGGCGTGCTCGGTGGTCCGGTAGTGCCGGGTGGCGTGACGGTTCCTCGACGAGTCGCAGCATCCGACGTGCCCGCAGCTGAGGCACATCCGCAGGTGCACCCAGGTGTCACCGGCGGCGAGGCACTCCTCGCAGCCGGCGGCGGTGGGTTTCACCGGACGTATCTGATCGATGTGTGTGCACAACAGGTCCATCGTCATCGTCCCCGTCCCTCTCTCGTGCTCGTTCACCAACACGGCCCGCGCGCCCGTGTTTCACGGCGCGTCCAGACCATAGGGCGGGGACCCGGTAATGGTTCATCGAATCGGCCGAAGTCAGGTAGTCCTGAAGCTACTTCATGATGTCCGCGGGTGACTTCCTGAGGTGCCGACACGACCTGGGCCGCTACCTCACGAAGTCGCATACCAGCGCTTTGACGCACGCCCCGGGCGCGGCCAGTGTGGGGGACGCCAACGACAACAGGCGGCGCCTGGAGGAATTCGTGAGCAGAAAGATTCTGGTCATTGTCTCCGAACACGGTTACTGGGCCGAGGAACTGATAGGCCCCGTATCGAAGTTCGACGAGCGGGGCTACGAGGTCGTATTCGCCACGCCGACCGGGAAGCGTGCACACGCTCTTCCGCCGAGCCTCGACGCGAACTACATCGACCCCCCGCTGGGACGCTCGGTCACCACCGAGGAGAACGCCCGGCTGGGGCGGGAGTTCGAGCAGTCGAGCCGGCTGGACTCGCCGCTCGACATCGAGGCGTGGGTCCCCGAGCGTCCGTACACGAGCGACGAGGGCTACCTGCGCAAGCTGGAGCAGTACCACCGGGATCTGGACAAGCTCGACGCCGACATCGCGGACCACGACGCGATCCTCATCGTCGGCGGCAGCGGCCCGATCGCGGACCTCGCCAACAACGAGCGCGTGCACGCCCTGATCCTGGCCTTCAAGAAGGCCGGCAAGGTCGTGGCCGCGGAGTGCTACGGGGTCGCCTGCCTGGCCTTCGCCCGGGACTGGAGCGACCGCAGGAGCATCATCTGGGGCAAGCACGTGACCGGCCACTGCAAGGAGTACGACTACAAGGACGGCACCGGATTCCTCGGTACCGACTTCAACATGGGGCCCCCGCCGTACCCGCTGGAGTACATCCTGCGCGATGCGACGGGTCCGCGCGGCGCGTATCACGGGAACTTCGGCAAGCCGGTCTCGGTGATCGTCGACTTCCCCTTCGTCACCGGACGTTCCACCCCCGACTCGTATCTCACGGGGCAGAAGATCGTGGAAGTCCTGGAGGACGGTCTCACCCGATACGGCTGGTGATCCCGGCGGCCGCGGAGAATCCGCAGGGAAGTCGGAGAGCAGAGGGGGAATTCATGGAAGCCACTCCCGGACGGGAAAGGCTGATCGAGCAGTTCAAGGCCGACGGCCTGAATGTGATGTTCGGAAATCCGGGGACGGTGGAACAGGGATTCCTCGACGCGGTGGACGCGGCGCAGGACTTCACCTACATCCTCGCCCTCCAGGAGACCGTGGCCGCCGGCATCGCCGACGGGTACGCCCGGGCGACCGGCGGCGCGGCCCTGCTCCAACTGCACTCCGGAGTGGGGCTGGGCAACGGCATCGGGATGCTCTACCAGTCGCTGCGCGGCCACACCCCGCTCGTCGTGGTCGCCGGTGACGCCGGGGTGCGCTACGACGCCATGGACGCGCAGATGGCGTCCGACCTGGTGGCGATGGCCAAACCGGTGACCAAGTACGCGACGCGGGTCACCGACCGGCACTCCGTGCTCCGTACCGTCCGGCGCGCCGTGAAGATCGCGCTCACCCCGCCCCGGGGGCCCGTGTTCGTGGCGCTGCCGATGGACGTGCTGGACGAGCTCAACTCCGAGCCGGTCCTGCCGTCCACGGTGCCGCTCACGGACGTGGCGCCCTCGCCGGCCTCGGTGGGACGGGCGGCCGCGCTGCTCGCCTCCGCGCAGCGGCCGGTGGTCCTCGTCGGTGACGGGGTCTCGCTCTCCGGGGCGCAGAACGAGCTCGCCGCCGTCGCCGAGCTGCTGGGCGCCGACGTGTACGAGGTCGACTCGTCCGAGGTGAACATCGCGGCCTCGCACCCGCTGCGGCGCGGCCAGACGGGCCACATGTTCGGCCCGCACAGCAAGGAGCTGGTCGGGGACGCCGACGGGGTGCTGATCGTCGGCACCTATGTCTTCCCGGAGGTGTTCCCCGAGCTGGAGAGCCCCTTCCGGGCGGGCGCGAAGGTCGTCCACATCGATCTCAACGCCTACGAGATCGCCAAGAACCACCCGGTGGACCTGGGCCTGGCCGCCGACCCCCAGCAGGCGCTGCGCGCGCTGGCCGGCGTACTGGACCGGCTGCTGACCCCGCAGCAGCGGGCGGCGGCGACCTCCCGGCTCGACGTACGGACCCGGGAGCGGGCCCGCGAGGCGCAGGTGGCCACGGACGACGGATCGCCGATGGCCGTCTTCCTGAAGACCCTGGCCGAGCGCACCGGCGGGGACCTGATCGTCTTCGACGAGGCGCTGACCACCTCACCGCTGGTCACGCGGTTCCTGCCGGCGGAGCGCCCGGGCGACTACCACCTCACGCGGGGCGGTTCGCTCGGGGTGGGCTTCCCCGGTGCGGTCGGCGCCAAGCTGGCCCGCCCGGACCGGCTCGTCGTCGGCTTCGCGGGTGACGGCGGGTCGATGTACACGTACCAGGCGCTGTGGACGGCCGCCCGGCACGGCATCGACGCCAAGTTCGTGGTCTGCAACAACCGCAAGTACCGGCTGCTGGACGACAACATCGCCGAGTACTGGCGGGAGCGGGACATCCCGGCGCACGAGTACCCGGGCTCCTTCGACCTCTCGCACCCCGAGATCGACTTCGCCGGGCTGGCCCGGTCCCTCGGCGCCGGCGGGATGCGGGTGGAGAAGCCGGACGAGGCCGTCTCCGCCGTGGGCCGGATGCTGTCCCACCCCGGACCCTTCCTCGTCGACATCCAGATCTGACAGCCGACAGCCATCCGACGCAAGTCCCAGCACGGACAGGAGGAGACCGCATGCCCGCCGAGCGGCAGCTGACCGAGGACGAGATCCGCAGTTTCGCCGAGAAGTGGTACGTGGCGCTGGACCGGCACGTGGGGGCGGCCGAGGTGCTCGCCCTGATCACCGAGGACCTGGAGTTCAAGGTCCCCGAGGACACCTTCCTCGGCCACGAGGGCTTCGGCCGCTGGTACGAGGCCGTCACCAACCGCTTCTTCGACGAGGTGCACACGGTCACGAAGGTGGAGCCCGTCATCGAGGGCGACCGGGCGGTCGTCCGGGTCCTCGTCAACTGGCAGGCCAAGATCTGGAACCCGCCGGCCGCCCGCAGCGAGTGGCTCGGCTTCGACGCCGATCAGACGTGGACCGTGGTCGCCGGTCCGGACGGGCCGCTGATCAAGCAGTACACCGTCAACGACCTGGCACCGATGCCCGGTTCCGGCTCCCTCTGACCGCCGGCGAAGGAGAAGCGACCATGACCGAAGTGACGCAGGAGCGGGTGCGGGCGGCCTACGCCGCCCTCGGCTCCGGCGACCGGGCGCGCATCCTGGAGTACTACTCCGAGGACCTGCGCTGGCTGGTGCCGGGCAACCACCCGCTGGCCGGCTGGTACGAGAGCCTGGACGCCTTCCTGGAGCTGATGGGGCAGACCCACAAGCTCACGGGCGGCACCTTCCGGATGGACCTGGAGGCGGTCCTCGTCGGCGAGGACTGTTCCGCGGACGTGTGCCGCAACGTCGCCCTGCGGGCCGGCGCGGCCGAGACGAGCGGCTCCCCGTACGAGCGGATGGACTACCCGGTCTTCCACTACATGCGCTGGCAGGACGGCCGGATCGTCGAGGGCCGCGACGGGCTCTTCGGGGACTCGGCAGCCGCCTTCAGCCAGTTCTGGGCGCCGTTCGCGCCGGACGGAACCCGCAGGGACCGATAGGGGGATGAGCGCGATGGACGCACGACAGATCCTTCAGAAGTACTACGAGTACGCCAACGCCGGGGACTGGGACCGCTGGTGCGACCTGTTCGCCGACGACCAGGTCATGGACGAGCAGCTGGCCGGGCACATCGAGGGCCTGGAGGTCCTGCGCTCGATGATGAAGGGCATGGGCACGATGTACCGGGTCTTCCGGAACGAGCCCGTGCACTTCCTCGTCGACGGTGAGAAGGCCGCGGCCGTCTCGCACCTGACCGCGGTCAGCGCCTCGGGCGAGCCCATCGAGGCCGAGGTCATGAACTTCTTCCGGATCGTGGACGGAAAGATCGCCTACATGGCGAACTACCACGACACGGTTCCCTTCCAGGTGCTGAGCCAGGGCTGAGGGGGGACCCGTGAGCGCGGAAGAGTACGACTACATCTTCGTCGGATCCGGCACCGCGGGCAGTGTCCTCGCGGGCCGGCTCTCCGAGGACCCGGACGTCTCCGTCCTCGTCCTGGAGGCGGGCGGCTCCCGGATCCCGCCCGAGGTGGACGACCCGTCCTCCTGGTACAAGCTCCTCGGCGGCCCCGTGGACTGGGGCTACACCAGCACCCCGCAGCCCGGCCTGGACGGCCGCCGCACGTACGAACCGCGCGGCAAGGCCCCGGGCGGCAGCAGCAACCTCTACATCATGATGCACATCCGGGGCCACGCCTCGGACTTCGACAACTGGGCCTACCAGGGCGCGGCCGGCTGGGCACACGAGGACGTGCTCCCGTACTTCGCCCTGCTGGAGGGCCAGGAGGACGCCACCGCCGCCACCACCGGCACCCGGGGTCCGCAGCGGATCACCAACGCCGGGCGGCACGGCCCCAACCCGGTCTCCCGCGCCTTCATCGACGCCGCCGTCGAGCTGGGCCACGAGGAGATCGCCGACTTCAACACCGACGGGCCCCGGCGCGGCCTCTTCGGCACCGGCTGGCACCACATCGACGTGGCCGACGGCCGCCGCCAGGGCGCACTGGCCGCCTATCTGGAGCCCGCGCTCGGCCGGCCGAACCTGACCCTGCGCACCAATGCGCAGAGCACCCGGCTGCTCGTCGACGGGGACACCTGCACGGGTGTCGAGTACGTCCAGCTCCGGGCCCCCGCCGAGGTCCCCGGCCGGACCGTGGGCGACGGGCACAGCAGTGCCGCGGCGCCCGGGCTGCACACCGTACGGGCCCGCCGGGAGGTGATCGTGGCGGCCGGGGCGATCGAGTCCCCGAAGCTGCTGCTGCTCTCCGGCATCGGCCATCCGGAGCAGCTGCGCGAGCACGGCATCGAGGTGACCGCGGCCCTGCCCGGGGTCGGCGAGAACTTCCACAACCACGTCCTGACCGGGCTGATGGCCGAGGTCACCCAGGAGCTGCCGCCGCCGGCGCAGAACCTGTCGGAGAGCGCTCTTTTCCTGTCCTCGCGGCCCGGCCTGCCCGCGCCCGACCTGCAGATCGCCTTCGTCCACGTGCCCTTCGACGTGATCGTCGGCCAGGACCACCCCAACACGGTGTCCATCCTGCCCGGTGTCGTACGGCCGGTCTCGCGCGGCTGGATCAGGCTGGCGAGCGCCGACCCGCTGGCCCACCCGCTGATCAACCCCAACTACCTGGGCGACCGCTGGGACCTGGAGCGGATGGTGCAGGGCGTCAAGACCGCCCGGGAGATCTTCGCGACCTCCGCCTTCTCCCCCTGGTACAAGCAGGAGCTGCAGCCCGGACCCGGCTACGTGAGCGACGACGACCTGCGGACCTTCGTGAAGCAGAAGTCGGAGAGCTACCACCACCAGGCCGGCTCCTGCCGCATGGGCATCGACGACTTCTCCGTGGTCGACCCCGAGCTGCGGGTGCACGGCGTACGGAACCTGCGCGTCGTCGACGCCAGCGTGATGCCCGCGGTCCCGTCGGGCAACTGCCACACCGCCATCGCGATGATCGCCGAGCGCGCGGCGGACTTCCTGAGGGGGACCTCCCGTGCCTGATGCCGTCCTGCGCGAGGGCGCGCTGTCCGGGACCCGGATCGCGGTCCTGGTCGAGAGCGACTACTACGAGCCTGAGATCTTCTACTACGGACACCGGTTCGCCGAGGAGGGCGCCGAGGTCGACTTCCTGACCCGGCTGTGGGGCAACGACTCCATCACCTTCTCCGGGCACGAGTACCGGGCGCCGTTCACCGCCGACAAGTCCCTGGAGGGGCTGAGCGACGAGGAGCTGCGCCGGTACGCGGCGATCATCGTGCCCTCGGGCATGGTGGCCGACCGGCTGCGCTACACCGAGGACGTGGACGTCCTCGCTCCGGCGACCGAGCTGCTGCGCCGGGCCTTCGAGGAGCCGACGGTCCTCAAGGGGATCATCTGCCACGGCATGTGGCTGGCCGCCTCGATCCCCGACAAGATCCAGGGCCGCAAGGTGGTCTGCCACAACAACCTCATCGGCGACGTCCGCAACATGGGCGCCGAGTACGTCAACGAGGACGTGGTGGTCGACGGGGACCTGGTCACCGGCCGCACCGGCGCCCACCACCACCTCTTCGCCCGCCGGCTGATCGAGCTGATCGCGGCGGGGCGGGGCCGGGGGGCTGCCTGATGGCCGGCCTGGTCTGGTCGCACGTGGGCCTCAACTGCGTGGACCAGAAGACCACGGAGGACTTCTACACCCGCTACTTCGGCTTCTCCCGGGCCCGGGTGGTCGACCTCGGGGAGTCGCAGATCGTGTTCCTGCGCAAGGGGGACGCGTACCTGGAGCTCTTCGCGGCGGGTACCGATCCGGCCCGGCCGGCCCACGAGGACGGGCCGCAGGCGCCCGGCCGGATGCGCCACCTGGCCTTCCAGACCGACAGCGTGGACGCGTTCCTGGCCGAGCTGGGCGACGCGGCCGAAGTGACCCTGGGGCCGCTGGACTTCGACGACTTCATCTGCGGCTGGCGGACCGTGTGGGTCCGCGATCCCGACGGGGTGATCGTCGAGGTCAGCCAGGGATATGAGGACGACCGCTCTCACGAGGGCTCTCACGACAAGGACGGTGCTTGACATGGCGGATGCCGTGAGCTTCTCCTTCTCCGACACCATCGCCGGCTACGTCGAACGCTTCGACTCCGGGGCGCGCGTGCTGCGCCTGAAGACCTCCGACGGGCGCGGGTTCGACGTCTCGCTCGCCGGGGACCCCAGCGCCGAGCTGGTCCGCAACCTGGACGAGCCCTACATCGACGCTTCCGGGCACATCGACGAGATGCTCTCGCCGGGCCGCTTCCTCTTCGTCTACGGAGTCCACTACCCGGAGCACGGCGGGCGGTTCGACGCCAAGCGGCTGGTCTTCCTGGGCCGCGGCGCCGAGGACTTCCGGTTCGAGGAGCCCAGCTGGTGGATCAAGCAGATCGAGTCGCTGGCCGACTTCTACAAGCGGGCCCAGTTCGGCGACGGGCCGGTGGACTTCGCCGAGTACCGCACCGAGATCCGGCTCGGCGGGGACAAGACCGCCAGCCACGTCCAGGAGACCGACACGATCTCCCGCCTGGTCTACGGCATGGCCTCGGCCTACCTGCTGACCGGCAAGGACGAGTACCTGGAGGTCGCCGAGCGCGGCACCGAGTACCTGCGCAAGCACATGCGGGTCGTGGACAGCGAGGAGGACGTGGTCTTCTGGTACCACGGCATCAGCGTCGACGGGGACAGCGAGCGCAAGCTGTTCACCTCGGAGTTCTCCGACGACTACGACGCGATCCCGATGTACGAGCAGATCTACGCGCTGGCCGGCCCCATCCAGACGTACCGGGTCACCGGTGACGTCCGGATCAAGAACGACGCGGACGCCACCATCCGGCTGTTCGACAAGTTCTTCTTCGACCCGGAGCAGGGCGGCTACTACTCGCACATCGACCCGATCCTGTTCAGCGCCGACCACGAGTCCCTCGGCGAGAACGCCGAGCGCAAGAACTGGAACTCGGTCGGCGACCACGCGCCCGCGTACCTGATCAACCTGTACCTGGCGACCGGCGACCAGAAGTACGCCGACTTCCTCGAGTACACCTTCGACACCATCGCGGACAAGTTCCCGGACTACAAGAACAGCCCCTTCGTCCAGGAGCGCTTCTTCCGCGACTGGTCGCACGACACCGCGCACAGCTGGCAGCAGAACCGCGCGGTGGTCGGCCACAACCTGAAGATCGCCTGGAACCTGATGCGGATGAACTCGCTGAAGGCCAAGCCGGCGTACGAGGACCTCGCCAGGAAGATCGGCGAGATCATGCCGGCCGTCGGCAGCGACGTGCAGCGCGGCGGCTGGTACGACGTCGTCGAGCGGATCAAGTCCGGGGACGAGGAGACGTATCGTTTCGCCTGGCACGACCGCAAGGCCTGGTGGCAGCAGGAGCAGGCGATCCTCGCCTACCTGATCCTGAACGGCACGGTCGGCGGCGAGGCGAACCTGCGCGAGGCCCGGCAGGCGCAGGCCTTCTACAACACCTTCTTCCTCGACCACGACGAGGGCGCCGTCTACTTCAACGTGCTCGCCAGCGGTACGCCGTACCTGCTCGGCACCGAGCGCCTCAAGGGCAGCCACTCGATGTCCATGTACCACTCGGCGGAGCTCTGCTACCTCTCCGCCGTCTACAACAACCTGCTCATCAACGGCCGGGAGATGGACTTCCACTTCCAGCCCGACCCGACCAACCTGCCCGACCGCGTCCTGCGCGTCTCGCCCGACCTGCTCCCGGCCGGCTCGGTGCGGATCGCGTCCGTGGAGATCGACGAGAAGCCGTACACGGACTTCGACGCGGACGCCCTGACGGTGCGGCTGCCCGACGTCCAGGGCCGGGTGAAGGTCAAGGTCCGGCTGCGGCCGACGGCAAAGAAGTAGCGCTCAACGGGGGGCGCCCCAAACAGAGGGGAAGGCAATGACTCTCAACGTCAAGGAACGCCGGAACAAGACGGGCACCGTGCTCGTCGCCACCGGTGAGATCAACAGTGAGACATCCGGTTCGCTGCTCCAGGCCCTGCTGCCGCTCGTCCGCGAGGGCAAGCCGCTGAAGATCGACCTCACGGCCGTCACCTACGTCTCCAGCGCGGGCCTGCGCACCCTCCTCGTCGTCTACCGCGAGGCGCAGCACGCCGGCGTCGCCGTCACCCTCTACGGGGTGAGCGAGGAAGTCCGGTTCGTCATGTCGGCCACCGGCTTCCTCGACTTCTTCGAGACCGGCGAGGCCGTCGCGGCCGCCGCCAAGGCCAAGGCCGCGCGATGACCGAGACCCGGTCCGAGCAGGTCCTGCGCGTCGACGCGTACCCGACCCACGAGGTGGGCGGGTACCGCGTCCGCGCGGGCAAACCGTTCCCCTTCGGGGCCAACGTGGTCCCCGGCGGGGTCAGCTTCTCCGTCTTCTCCGACCAGGCCACCTCCATGACGCTGGTCATCTACAAGCGCGGAGAGCCCGAACCGATGGCCGAACTGGAGTTCCCCCAGGAATTCCGCACCGGCAGCGTGTTCGCCATGACCGTCTTCGGCCTCGACCACGAGAACATCGAGTACGGGTACCGGGCCGACGGCCCCTACGACCCGGTCACCGGCCACCGCTTCGACGCCCGGCAGGTCCTCTCCGACCCCTACGCCCGGCTGATCGCCGGCCGTGACGTGTGGGGCGTGGAGCCGGACCGCAGCCGCGGCTACCAGTACCGCTCCCGCGTCTGCCTCCAGGACTTCGACTGGGGCGACGACACCCCGCTGGGCATCCGCGCCGAGGACCTCGTCGTCTACGAGACCCACGTGCGCGGCTTCACCCGGCACCCCAACTCGCAGGTCACGGCGCCCGGCACCTTCGCCGGGCTGCGCGAGAAGATCCCGTACCTCAAGGAACTCGGCATCAACTGCATCGAGCTGCTGCCGGTGTTCGAGTTCGACGAGAGCGACAACCCGCGCTCCAACCCGGAGACCGGCGAGCACCTCTTCGACTACTGGGGCTACAACACCATCTCCTTCTTCGCCCCCAAGGCCGGCTACGCGGCCACCGGCCGGTACGGGATGCAGGGCGACGAGTTCCGCACGCTGATCAAGGACCTGCACGCGGCCGGCATCGAGGTCATCCTCGACGTCGTCTTCAACCACACCGCCGAGGGCAACGAGCAGGGCCCGACGATCTCCTTCAAGGGGCTCGACAACGCCACGTACTACATGCTCACGCCCGAGGGGTACTACTTCAACTTCAGCGGCACCGGCAACACGGTCAACTGCAACCACCCCGTCGTGCGCAACTACGTGCTCGACTGCCTGCGCCACTGGGTCGCCGACTACCACATCGACGGGTTCCGCTTCGACCTGGCGGCCATCCTCGGCCGCTCCGCGGACGGGACCCCGTTGCCCAATCCGCCGCTGCTGGAACTGCTCGCCTACGACCCGGTCCTGCGGCACACCAAGCTCATCGCCGAGGCCTGGGACGCCGGCGGCCTCTACGAGGTCGGCAACTTCCCGGCGTACGGCCGCTGGGCGGAGTGGAACGGCAAGTACCGCGACACCGTGCGCAGCTTCCTCAAGGGCGACCCCGGGGTCACCGGCGAACTGGCCACCCGCATCGCCGGCTCGCCCGACCTGTACTCCAGCCGCGGGACCTCGGCGTCGGTCAACTTCCTGACCGCGCACGACGGCTTCAGCCTGGCCGACCTGGTCTCGTACAACGACAAGCACAACGAGGCCAACGGCGAGGGCAACAACGACGGCGGCAACGACAACGCCAGCTGGAACTGCGGCGCCGAGGGGCCGACCGACGACCCCGGGATCAACGCGCTGCGGCTGCGCCAGATGAAGAACGCCCTGGCCATCCTCTTCACCAGTCAGGGCATCCCGATGCTGCTGTCCGGCGACGAGGTCGCGCGCACCCAGCAGGGCAACAACAACACGTACTGCCAGGACAACGAACTCTCCTGGTTCGACTGGGACCAGGTCGACGAGAACGCCGAACTGCTGCGCTTCACACGGGAGATGATCGCCTTCCGCAAGCGCCACCGCGAGCTGCGCGCCACCGCCCACCCCACCGGCCAGGTCCGCGAGAACCTGGGCCTGCCGGACATCAGCTGGCACGGGGAGCGGGCCTGGCAGCCCGACTGGTCGTCCGAGAGCCGGCTGATCGCCGTGGCCCGCTGCGGCACCGGGGACGACGACGTGGTGTACGTGGCCATGAACGCGCACTGGGAGTCGCACGACCTGGAACTGCCCGCCCTGCCGGGAGGCCGGAGCTGGCACCTGTTCGCCGACACCGGAGCCGAGGCACCGCACGACATCCGCACCCCCGGCGGCGAGCAGGAACTGGACAACGCCGGGAAGTACCTGATCGGCCCGCGCTCGGTCGTGATCCTGGTGGGCCGTACCAATGATCCCGAGATGCTGTGACCGAAGGAGACCTGACATGCCGCTTTCCGTGTCCCTGAGCATCGAGGGCGACACCACCGTCATCGAGCTGACGGGCGAGCTGGACGCCAAGACCGCACCGGACTTCCACCAGACCATCGAGAAGGCCGCCGGACACGGCACCAGCACCGTCGAGATCAGGATGGCCGGCGTGGGCTACATGGCCAGCGCCGGACTGCGCTCCCTGGTCTTCGCCCAGCAGAAGGTCGCGAACGACGTCACCATCAAGGTGGTCGGTGCCATCGAGCCCGTGTCCCGGACCATCCGGACGGCCGGACTCGACCGGAGCATCGTCCTCTCCGATGAGTGACCACCGTGACTGACATGGCCGAACTGGCGAGGACGTCCTCCCTGCTGGAGGTGCCCGCGACGGTGGGGGCACTGGGCGACATCGCCGCGTTCGTCCTGCGGCTGGCCGGCCGGGCGGGCCTGGGCAAGAGCGCCACGTACCGGATCCGGCTGGCCGTGGACGAACTGGCCACGAACATCGTGATGCACGGGTACCGGGGCGGTGGCGGACGGATCACCGTCCGCGGCCGCGCCGGCCCGGGCGGGGTGCAGATCACCATCGAAGACGCCGCACCCGCCTTCGACCCCGCCGAAGGCCGTCTCCCGCCCGCCCCCGGGGTCCCCCCGGAGGACCGGAGGATCGGCGGCCTCGGCATCCACCTGGCTCTGACCAGTGTGGACGAGTTCGGCTACGCGCACCGGGACGGCCGCAACATCAGCACGCTGACCGTGAAGGCTGAGGAGACGGACCGATGCCCTCCACGACCGTGATCATCCTCGATGCGTACCCGTCACCACCGCCCGAGCTCCTGCGGGCGCTACGGCTCATGGACGCGGAACTCGTCCCCCGTACGCTGACGGAGCTGCTCGCGGGCCCGCTGGAACTGCTGCCCGTCGCGGACGTGCTGCTGGCCCCGGCCGAGTCCGACGGGGAGTCCGTCCGGGCGGCCGTGCGCCGGCTGCGCCGCTGGGCCGGCGCCCCCATCGTGGTCGTCTGGACCGTGACGGAGTTCGCCGCCCTGGAGGCACACGTCCGGATCGGGCACGACTACCTCGTACCGCCCTTCCTGCCCGCCCTCGTCGGGGCCCGGCTGCACAGCTGCTCGGAGCGCGCCGGACTCGGCCGCACCCTGCGGGAGGCCGACGCCCGCGCCGAACTCATGGGCTACGAGAAGGAACTGGAGATCGGCCGGGAGATCCAGGCGGGCTTCCTGCCCGAATCGCTGCCCGTCCCGGCGGGCTGGGAGATCGACGTGCGCTTCCGGCCCGCCCGCCAGGTCGCCGGGGACTTCTACGACGTCTTCGAGATCTCCCGCGGCCGCCGGCTGGCGTTCGTCGTCGCCGACGTCTGCGACAAGGGGGTCGGCGCCGCGCTGTTCATGGCGCTCATCCGCTCCCTGCTCCGGCACACCGCGCAGAACAGCGGCCTCCAGCACCTGGTCGCCGCCGGACGCACCGGAGGCAGCCGGCGCATCCCGGTCGTCGGCGCCACGCCGTTGCTCAACGCGGTCACCGCCACCAACGGCTACCTCACCCGCAACCACCTGCGGCAGGGCTACTTCGCCACCCTGTTCTTCGGGGTGCTGGACCCGCTCACCGGTAGCCTCGTCTACATCAACGGCGGCCACAACCCGCCCCTGCTGCTGCCCGCCGACGGCAGCCCGCCCCTGGCCCTGGACGTCACGGGCCCGGCCGTCGGGGTCCTGCCCGACGTCGTCTACACCCTCGGCTACGCCCAGCTGGACCCGGGCGACACCCTCTTCGCCTTCACCGACGGAGTGCCCGAGGCCCGCTGCCCGAACGGCAGTTTCCTCGGCGACGAACGCATGCTGGAACTGCTCGCCGGCCCGCTGGTGAGCGGAAAGGACGTGGTCGACCGGATGGACCTGGCGGTGCGCGAGCACACCGGCACCGCCGAACAGCACGACGACGTCACCATGCTGGCCCTGCACCGGCCACGCGCGGCGCGGGGGCCGCACGCGGACGGTGCCGGCCACAGGGTGGTGGCCTAGATGGCCCGCACCATCGTGGTGCACTCGCACCGCGGTGGCACCGGGAAGTCCTCGGTACTGGCGAACCTCGCGCTGCTGATCGCGGCCGGGGGGCGCCGGGTGGGGCTGGTCGACACCGACATCCAGTCACCCACCCTGGACCTGCTGTTCCGGCTCGGACCCGGTGCCTCCCTCGCCGACTACCTCCTCGGCCGCTGCGAGATCGAGACCACCGCCCAGCAGGCCGGCGTGCCCGGACTGTACGTCGTACCAGCCCGGACCGGGACGGCCGCCCTGCGCGAGATCATGACCAGCGGCTACGACGTGGGGCTGCTGCCGGAGGGCTTCGACAGGCTGGCCGAGCACCACGCGCTCGACGTGCTGCTGCTCGACACCCACGCCGGGCTCAACAACGAGTCGGTGACCGCCATGGCGAGCGCCGACGTACTGATGATCATGGCCCGGGCGGACCGGATCGACCTGTCCGGGGTCGAGGAGACCATCGCCCTCGCCGGCCGACTGACCTGCCGGCGGACCGTGGTGCTGAGCATGGCCCCCGAGGGCATGGACCGGGACAGGGCCCGGCGGCGCGCCGAGGAGGTCTACGGGGCGCCGCTGGCCGGAATCCTTCCGTACTCGCCGGAAATGGCGGCCCTGTACGGGGAACGCATATTCGCAGATGCCCACCCCGACCACCCCCTGGTCGGTGAATTCCGCACCATCATCTCGGCGTTGGACGCACGTGACGAAGTATCGCGGGCCTGACGTCACCCCCTTACGCCCCCTGCGGGGGGCGTGTTGAATCGGCAGCGAATCCAGAACAAGGAGAGAATCATGAAGATTCTCGTCGTCATGACGGCCAAGGCCACACTGCATCTGCTGGACGGCGAACAGCATCCCTCGGGATTCTGGGCCGAGGAATTCGTCGTGCCCTTCACGCTCTTCAAGGCGGCGGGCCACGACGTGGACGTGGCGACGATCGCGGGCCGCGCGCCCACGGTCGACCAGACGAGCATCGACCCCCAGTTCCTCCAGTGGGTCCGCCCCCAGGGTTCGCCCGACGAGGACGCGGCCAACGCCGCCGAGTACGTCCGGGTCATCGGGGAGACCCCCGGGCTGAGAGCGCCCCTCGCGCTGGAGGACCTCACCGAGAAGGACATCGCCGACTACGACGGCGTGTACGTCAGCGGCGGCCACGGAGCCATCGGCGACCTGCCCAAGTCCGACGAGCTCGCGCAGATCCTGCGCTGGGTCATCGCCCAGGACAAGCCGCTCGCCACCGTCTGCCACGGCCACACCTCGCTGCTCGCGCTGCGCGACGGCGAGGGCCGCTGGCCGTTCGAGGGCTACCGGATGACGGCCTTCTCGCACAGCGAGGAACTGGTCACCAACATGGCCGGCCGGCTCCCGCTGATCCTGGAGGTCGAACTCACCCGGCTCGGCGCGCGCTACGAGAAGGCCGAAGCCATCTGGGACTCGCACGTGGTGGTGGACCGCAAGCTGACGACCGGCCAGAACCCCTACTCCTCCAAGGCCCTCGCCGAGACCTTCTTACGGCAGCTCGCGAAGGGCTAGAACCGCCCCGCACCCGACACCGGAAGGCAGCCATGACCAAGCGTGAGCTGAGCGGCCAGCCCCTCGCGAACCCCGGGAAACTGTTCATCGGCGGCAGATGGGTCCCGGCCCGGGACGGCCGTACCGAACCGGACATCAGCCCCGTGGACGGGCAGGAGATCGTGCCGGTGGCCCAGGCCGCCGCCGCCGACGCGGACGCGGCCGTCGCCGCCGCCCGCAAGGCGTACGAGGAAGGCCCGTGGAGCAGACTGTCCGCCCAGGAACGCGCGCTGCGGCTGAACCGGGTCGGTGAGCTCATCGAGCGCGACCTGGAGGAGATCGCCCTGCTGGAGACCGTGGACATGGGCAAGCCGTTCGCCTTCTCCAGCACGGTCGACGCCCCCATGGCCGCCCAGCTCATGCACTACTACGCCGGTGCCGTGACCCGGGTCGACGGCTCCTCCCGGGCCCCGGCCGGCGGACAGCTCGCCTACACCCTGCGCGAACCGCTGGGCGTGGTCTGCGCCATCACCCCGTTCAACTTCCCGCTGCTGCTGTCCATGACGAAGATCGCGCCGGCCCTCGCGGCGGGCAACACGGTGGTCCACAAGCCCTCCCCGGCCACCCCGCTCACCGCGCTGAAGATCGCCGAGCTCTTCCAGGAGGCGGAGATCCCCGACGGCGTGCTGAACGTGATCACCGGTCCCGGCGTGGAACTGGGGGAGACCCTCACCGACCACCCGGACATCGACAAGATCGCCTTCACCGGCTCCACCGTGGTCGGCCAGTCGATCATCCGCAAGGCGGCCGGCACCCTGAAGAAGGTGACGATGGAGCTCGGCGGCAAGTCCGCCAACATCGTCTTCGCCGACGCCGACCTCGACGCCGCCGAGGAACTCGCCTTCTTCGGCATCTACTACAACAAGGGCGAGATCTGCACCGCCGGCTCCCGGCTGCTCCTGCACCGCCCCATCCACGACGAGATGGTCGAACGCCTGGTCCGCAGGGCCGCCGCCCTCAAGCCCGGCGACCCGCGCGACCCGGCCACCCTCTTCGGGCCCCTCGCCCACCGCGGCCAGTTCGACAAGGTCAGCTCCTACATCGAGGTCGGGGAGAAGGAAGGCGCCGTCCTGCGCACCGGCGGCACCGGCTGGACCCCCGAGGGCGCCTCCAGCCAGGGCCTGTACTTCCTGCCCACCGTCTTCACCGGCGTCGACAACGGCATGCGGATCGCCCAGGAGGAGATCTTCGGCCCGGTCCTGTCGATCATCCCCTTCGACACCGAGGAGGACGCCGTACGCATCGCCAACGACAGCGCGTACGGCCTCGCCGCCGGTGTCCACACCAAGGACCTCCGGCGCGCCCACCGGGTCGCCTCGCAGATCAAGGCCGGCACGGTCTGGGTCAATTGCTACAACCAGTACGACCCCTCCGTGCCCTACGGCGGCTACAAGGCCTCCGGATACGGCCGCGAGTGCGGCCCCGAGTCGCTGGAGAGCTACACCCAGACCAAGTCGGTCTGGATCGGCATGGACTGAGACTCCCTTCCCGAAGGAGCGGCAATGCGCACAGGCATCATCGGCACCGGACGGATCGGCTCGACCCTGGCCAGGATCCTGGTGGCGGCAGGCCACCAGGTCGTCCTCGCCAACGCCCGGGGCCCGCAGACCCTCGGCCCGCTCGTGGCCGAGCTGGGACGGGCGGCCTCGGCGGCGCACCCCGCCGAGGCCGCCGGCCAGGCCGAACTCCTGGTGCTGATGGTGCCCTTCGACAGCGTCCGGGGGCTGCTCCCGCCGCGCGTCGTGCAGGACAAGGTGCTGGTGGACGCCACCAACGCGTTCGGCGGCCCCGGCGCGCCCGCCGACCTCGGCGGGCGCGGCTCCAGCGACCTGGTCGCCGAGTGGTACCCCGGCGCCCAGGTCGTGAAATCCCTGAACACCATGCATTTCGAAACCCTCGCCGTCGCCGGGGTCGCATCCGGAGAGCGCCTGGCGCATTACACGGCGGGGGACGACGTGAAAGCGAAGGAAATCGTCGCGGGAATCATCGCGGATCTGGGATTCGCACCCGTGGACACCGGCCCGTTGCACTCCGGAGGAATTCTCCAGCAGCCCGGCGGGCCCCTCTTCAACCGGCCGCTCACGGAAGCGCAGGCGCTGGCATGGATATCACACTGAATGTGAACGGAAGACCGGAGGAGTTCTCGGCGGAGCCGAACGAACTGCTCGTGGAACGGCTCCGCGACGGCCTCGGACTGACCGGCACCAAGGTCGGCTGCGACACCGGCCAGTGCGGCTCCTGCGTCGTCCGGCTCGACGGCAGGTCCGTCAAGAGCTGCCTGGTCCTCACGGCCTCGGCCGCCGGCAGCGAGGTGGCCACCATCGAGGGAGTCACCACCCCAGGCGGTGAGCTGACCGGCCTCCAGGAGGCACTGCGCCAGGAGCACGGCACCCAGTGCGGCTTCTGCACGCCCGGCATGGTCATGGCGCTCGGCGAGCTCGTCGACACCACCGCCGGCGGCGAGGCCCCCACCGAGCCCGAGATCCGCGAATGGCTCACCGGGAACCTGTGCCGCTGCACCGGCTACCACAGCGTCGTACGGGGAGTGCAGCGCGCCTGCGCGGCCGCCCGCGCCGAGGAGCCCGGGGCCCTCTCCGCGGCCGGTGCCGGCGCCGCGTCCGCCGCTGCCGGACAGGAGGTGTGAGGGACATGACCGCAGTGACGGGGGACGCCCCTGCCGTGGGTGGCGGGGTGCTCGGGCAGCCGCTGGACATCCGCGAGGACCCGCAGCTGCTGCGCGGCGAGGCGACGTACGTGGCGGACATCGACCTGCCGGGCACCGCCCACATGGCCATCCTGGGCAGCCCGGTCGCCCACGCGAGGATCCTCTCCATCGAGACCAAGGCCGCGGAGCAGCTGCCCGGTGTGCTGAAGGTGGCCACCGCCGCCGACTTCACCGACGTGATGCCGCTGCCCTGCATCTGGATACCCGGCGGGGTCGAGAGCCACTTCCCGCCCCACCCCTACGGACTTCCCGGCGCCCGCCCCGTCCTCACCGGCGACGCCGTGCGGCACGTCGGCGACCCGATCGCCGTGGTCGTCGCCGAGACCCCGCGCCAGGCCGCCGCGGCGCTCGCCGCCATCGCCGTCGAGTACGAGCCGCTGCCCGTGGTCACCCGGGCCGACGAGGCGCTCGCCGAGGGCGCGCCCCAGCTGCACGAGGCGGTCCCGGGCAACCTGAACGCGTACTGGACCTGTGGCGACAAGGACCGCACCGACGCGGCCATCGCCGAGGCCGAGGTCACCGTCGAGCTCGACCTGGTCAACCAGCGCACCATCAACAGCCCCATCGAGCCCCGCGGCGCGGTCGGCGACTTCAACGCCGCCACCGGCGAGTACACGCTCTACGCCTCCACCCAGGGCCCGCACAACCACCGCTTCCTGCTCTCCGCGCTGGTCCTCGGCATCCCCTTCAACAAGCTCCGGGTGATCGCCCCGACGGTCGGCGGCAGCTTCGGCACCAAGGGCTACCTCTACCCTGACATGGCGCTGGTCCTGCTGCTCTCCAAGGCGCTCGGCCGGCCCGTGAAGTGGGTGGACACCCGCACCGGCCTGATGAACTCCACCGTCCAGGGCCGCGACCACCGCCAGCACGTCACCCTCGCCGGCACCCGCGACGGCCGCATCACCGCCGTGCGCGCCACCAGCTACGCCAACCTCGGCGCGTACCCCTCCACCATCGGCCCCGGTGTCGCCACCGCCCTGATGGGCCGCTCCATCAGCGGCATGTACGACATCGACGCGGCCTTCTGCGAGGTCTACGCCGCCTTCACCAACACCGTCTCGCTCGGCGCCCAGCGCGGCAGCGGGCGCGCCGAGGCCGCGTTCCTGATGGAGCGCCTGGTCGACCGGTACGCCTCCGAGATCGGCATGGACCCGGCGGCCGTACGGCGCAAGAACCTGGTGCCGAAGGAGAAGTTTCCGTACGACAACGGTCTGGGCTGGACCTACGACTCCGGGAACTACGAGCTGAACTTCGACCGGGCGATCGAGCTGTCGGGCTACGCCGACATGCCCGCCCGCAAGGCCGAGGCCCGCACCCGCGGCAAGCGCCTGGGCGTCGGCCTCGCCACCTACGTCGCGATCTGCGGCGTGGGCCCCTCCACCCGGATGTCCCAGGAGGGCATGCTCGGCGGCACCTGGGAGAGCGCGAACATCCGCGTCCACCCGACCGGCGAGGTCACCGTCACCGTGGGCTCCGCGTCCACCGGCCAGAGCCACGGCACCGTCTTCGCGATGGTCGCCGCCGACGAGCTCGGCATCGACCCGGACACGATCCAGGTCCTCGAAGGCGACACGCAGAAGGCCCCGTACGGGCAGGGCACCTACGGCTCGCGGTCGTACAGCATGGCCGCGCCCGCCGTCGCCCTCACCGCCCGGAAGATCAAGACCAAGCTGGTGAAGGCCGGCGCCGTGTTCCTGGGCGTCCCCGAGGAGAAGGTCGTCTACGAGGGCGGCAAGGTCCACGAAGAGGGCAACCCGGAGAACGCCAAGACCTTCGCCGAGCTGGCCATGGCCATGTGGTACGGCTGGGGTCTGCCCCCGGAGATCGAGCCGGCCCTCGACGAGACCACCCACTTCGACCCGCCGGACTTCAACTACCCCTTCGGAACGCACGTCGCGGTCGTCGAGATCGACGAACTGACCGGCGAGACCGAAGTGGTGGCCTACACGGCCGTCGACGACGCCGGGAACATCGGCAACCCGAAGATCGTCCACGGACAGATCGAGGGCAGCATCGTGCACGGCCTCGGCCAGGCCCTCATGGAGGCCGCCGAATACGACGAGAACGGACTGCTCGTCAGCTACGACCTCAACCACTACGCCCTGCCGCGCGCCGCCGACGTGCCGTTCTTCGCCCTCGACAAGACCGTCACGCCCAGCCCGCACAACCCGCTCGGCGCCAAGGGCGCCGGTGAGATCGCCACCGTCCCGCCCGCCGCGGCCGTCGTCAACGCCGTCGTCGACGCCCTCTCCGACCTGGGCGTCCGGCACATCGACATGCCGCTCACCCCCGAGAAGGTCTGGCGCCGCCTGAGAGGGGAATCCCAGTGATCCTCACCGAGTTCGACTACGTCCGCCCCGCCGGCCTCGACGAGGCCCTGGCCCTGCTGACCGGGACGCGCGGCGCCCGGCTCCTGGCCGGCGGGCAGAGCCTCCTGCCCGACCTGCGGACGGGCGCCGACCACGCCCGCCTGCTGGTCGACATCCGGCGGCTCGCGGAACTGCGGGGCATCCGGCGCGACCCCGACGGCGGACAGCTGCGGATCGGAGCCCTCACCACGCTCGCCGAACTCGCCACGGACCCGCTGGTGCTCGCCGAGGCACCCGAACTGGCCGCCGCGGCCCGCGCCAACGGCGACCCCCAGGTCCGCAACCTCGGCACCGTCGGCGGCAACCTCGCCGCCGCCGGCCGCGCCACCGACCTGCCGGTCGCCGCGATCGCCGCGGACGCCGTGGTCGAACTGGCCGGTCCCGACGGGCGGTCGGCCGTGGCGGCCGAGGAGTTCGCGGCCGACGGCGCACCCGCAGCCGCGGTGCTCACCGCCCTGCTGGTGCCCGCCGCCGGCCGGGCCGCCGCCTTCGAGAAGACCGCCGACCGGGCCACCCGCTACCCGGTGTGCGCCACGGCCGTACGGATCACACCCGGCGGCCCGCGCATCGCCGTCACCGGAGCCACCCCCCGCGCACTGCGGCTGCGCGGGGTCGAAGACCGCCTGCGCGGGGGCCCGTACACCACCGACGCCGTTCTCGCGGCCTTCCGCGCCGAACCCCGGGAGCTCTTCGTCCCGGGGCGCGGCACCTCGGCCGAGTACCTCGGCCACCTCGCGGGGGTCCTGACGGCCCGAGCCTTGCAGAGGGCCGAGCAGGCACGCGCCTGATCGCCCATCACGGGGCCCGGGCAGGGCCCCATCACGGGGGAGTTGAGTGAAGCAGTGGCCGAATCATCGAAGACGACCACGGGGATCACCGTGCACCCGGCCGCACCCGCGGCCGGTACGCCCAGAGGCTCCGGCTTCTGGGTGGTGGGAGCGGTCCTCGTCCTGCTGATGCTCTCCTCCTCCGTGCCCTCCGCCCTCTACGTGCTCTACCAGCAGGAGTGGGACCTGTCCTCCGGCATGATCACGGTGGTCTTCGCCCTGTACGCCGTCACCGTGCTCGCCGGGCTCCTGCTGTTCGGGTCCCTCTCCGACACCCTGGGCAGGCGCCCGGTCCTGGCCGCCGGGCTGGTCCTGGCCATCGTCTCCATGGTCCTGTTCGCCGCGGCCCAGGGGCTCGGACTGCTCCTCGCCGCCCGCGCCGTCCAGGGCCTGGCCGTGGGCCTGGCCACCGGGGCGATGGGCGCGGCCCTGCTGGAACTCAGCCCCGCCTCCCGGCCGGCGCTCGGCGCCCAGGTCAACAGCGCGGGCCCGACCGTGGGCATCGGGCTCGGCGGGATCGGGGCCGGACTGCTCGTCCAGTACGCGCCCGCGCCGACCGTCCTGAGCTACCTGCTGCTGGTCGGGGCCTTCGCCGTGACCCTGGTGGGGGTGTTCCGGATGCGCGAGAGCGCGCCCGGCGCCGGGGGCCGCTTCCGGGTGGTCCCGCACCGGATCCGCGTACCGGAGGGCGCCCGCGGCCGCTTCGCCGTCCTCGTGCTGACCATCGTCGCCGTCTGGTCGGTGGGCGGCTTCTACCTCTCGCTCGGCCCGCACCTCGCGCTGTCGCTGCTGGAGTCCACCAACTACCTCGTCGGCGGCGCCACGGTGGCGCTGCTCGCCGGCGCCGCCACCGTCGCCCAGCTGATGCTCGGCGGCACCCCGGCGCTGCGCACCGCCGTGCTCGGACTGTTCGGCCTGCTCACCGGGCTCGGCCTGGTGCTCCTCGCGCTGGGCCTCGGCTCGGCCGCGGTGTTCCTGGTGGCCACCGCGGTCCTCGGCAGCGGCTGGGGCGCGGCCTTCCTCGGCTCCTTCCGGGCGCTGAGCGCACTCGCCGAACCGGCGCACCGCGGTGAACTGACCGCGGCCGTATACGTCTTCGCGTACCTCGCGATGAGCGTGCCGGCGGTCCTCGCCGGGATGCTCACCAACATTCACGGGCTGCACCGCACCTCCGTCGGCTTCATGGCCGCCGTCGCCGGGGTGTGCGCGCTGGCCCTGCTGGCCACCCTGCGACTGGCCGCCCGCACCAGGGCAGAGGAGGGCACGGTATGAAACCGGCAGAACTGCGGTCCGTCCTGCGCTCGCTGGAGATCTTCGAAGGGCTGACCGAGGACCAGCTGGACTGGCTGGTCTCGGTGTCCGACCCCAGGATCCTCGGTGACGGGGAGGTGCTCTTCCGGGACGGCGAGGAGGCCGCCGGTTTCCACGTCCTGCTCTCGGGCGGGCTGGTCGTCACCAAGGTCGTCGACGGCCGGGAGGAGGTGCTCACCCGGCACTCCACGGAAGAAGAGAGCGCTTTCGCCGAGGAACACGACGGCAAACCGTCGGCCGCCCACCGGTTCACGGGCGAACTGCCCCTGCTGACCGACGGCTCGTACGTCGCCACCGCGGCCGCGAGCGGGCCGTCGACCACCGTCGTGGCGTACCCCAAGGCGGTCTTCTTCGAGATGCTCACCCGCTGCCACGGGGTGGCCGCCGTCCTGATCCCGGTCCTGGCCTGGCGGATCAAGTCCTCCGAGGTGCAGGCCCGCAAACGGGCCACCGTGGAGGCGCTCGGCACGCTCGCCGCGGGGCTCGCGCACGAGCTGAACAACCCGGCGGCCGCCGTGGCCCGGGCCGCGCAGGAACTGGCCCCGGCCCTGGACCGGCTCACCCGGACCGCCCAGGCCTGGGGCGCGGCCGCCACCGGCGCGGAGCGGGCCGTCTTCGACCGGCTCGCCGAGGAACTGGACAAGCTGCCGCCGCCCGTGACCACCGACCCCTTCGCCCAGGCCGACGCCGAGGAGGAGATCGCCGACTGGGCCGAGGAGGCGGGCACCGAACGGCCCGGCCTGCTCGGCTCCGGGGTCTCGGACCTCGGGCTGGAGCTGGGCTGGCTGCTGGAGCGGCTGGAGGGGGTCGGCGAGCCGGCCCTCCCCTGCGCCCTGGACCACCTGGCGGCGCTGCTGGAGATCCGTTCGCTCGCCGCGGAGCTCCGGGCGGCGGGTCCCAGGATCTCCCAACTCGTCTCCGCCACCCGGGATTACGCCAATCTCGACCGGGCGCCCGAACAGCGCTTCCCGGTGACCGAGGGGCTGGAGAACACGCTGGTCGTGCTGCGTGCCAAGCTCGGGGGCATCACCATCGTGCGTGAGTACGAACCCGGCCTGCCCGAACTGACGGGCTACCCGAGCGAGTTGAACCAGGTGTGGACCAACCTGGTCGACAACGCCGCCGAGGCCATGGAGGGCGCGGGCGTACTGACCCTGCGCGCCCGGGCCGAGGGCGACTGCATGGTCGTGGAGATCTCCGACAGCGGGCGCGGCATCCCCGCGGAATCCCTGCCGCGGATCTTCGAACCCTTCTACACCACCAAGGACGTGGGCAAGGGCACGGGCCTCGGGCTGCACCTGAGCTACCGCATCGTGACCCAGCGCCACCACGGCTCGCTCACGGCGCGCTCGCGCCCCGGCGAGACCCGGATGGTGGTCCGGCTGCCCTTCGCCGGCAGCGCCCAGTCCTGCGCCCCACCTGCTGCAACACCCGAAACGGCACCCATCGAGGGCACCCCGCCCGGTTGAAACGGAGTCGACATGTCCAAGTACGACATCTCCAAGCTGCACCCGGTGTTCGTCCGTCAGATGGAAGCGCTGGCGGCCCTGGACATCGAGGCGGTGATGAAGAACTACACCGACGACGCCGTGCTGCTGCGCTTCGAGGGGGTCTCGGTCGGCATCGAAGCCGTTCGGGAGACGTTCACCGGCTATCTCACGGTGAAGCCCACCCTCGTCGAACTCCAGGAGTACATCGAGACCGAGGACACCATCTTCTACCGGGCGATCATGAACCTGAACGGCGAACCGGAGCACGCGTTCGGGACACTCGTCGTCCGCGATGGCCGAATCTGGCGGCAGACCGCCGGGTTCGGCGGCTGACGGCTGAAATCTGGGTAGCGTGTGCGGGGAGGGCGGGGTAACGCCCTCCCCGTATGTGTGGCATACCGTGCGATTGCAGACCGCGCATATATGCGGGCGGTGGCAAAGGGGAGGCAATGGAAAACGAAACCGGGCGGATCGAGGCATTCAGTGACGGAGTATTCGCCGTCATCATCACCATCCTCGTTCTGGAATTGAAGGTTCCGGAAGAAACGGGATCCCACTTCTGGCACGGGGTCCGGGAACAATGGCCCCATTACGCCGCCTACGTCGTGAGTTTCCTCATCATCGGCGTGATGTGGGTGAATCACCACACCATCTTCAGTCACCTGAAGAGGGTCGACCGCCCCTTGTTGTTCCTGAATCTCCTGGTGCTGATGGTGGTATCGGTGGTCCCTTACACCACCAACGTCCTCGCCGAGCACCTCATGGAGGAAGGCGGCGGCGCCACCGCCGCCGCGGTCCTCTACAGCGGCGTCACCGTGGCCTACGCCGTGGCATTCCTGGGCTTCTGGTGGTACGTCACCCGGGTCGGCCACCTCTTCCACGAGAAGGTGGACCGGGCGGGCGCACGCGCCACACGGGTGCGATTCGGCCTCGGCGCCATCGCCTACCCGCTCACTGTCGTCCTTGCCTTCTACTCGGCGACGCTCACGCTTGTCGCACACTTCCTGATCGCGATCTACTATGCGGCGAACCAGATCCCCATCCCCCTCGTGGTAGAGGAAGAGCGGCTCGAAACTGCCAGCGACCTCAGGAAGTAGCCGCCGGGGCCTACGGCCGTTCTTCGCGGTCAAGTAGGGTATTGGATCTAGCTGGTCGCGGGGGAGGCCCAGATGGCTCGCGTAGTCCTGCCGGAGGATTCCACGAAGGAAATCTCCGAATTGATCGACGTCCTGATCTCTCTGCTCTTCGAGTCGTTACCCCGGCGGGACCAGCGAAACTGGGCCCGCGTTTATCTGAACGGATTGGTGCGGACCGCCGGGAAGAAAACAATCCGTAACATCGCCGGAACAGGGGCCAGTTCCGTCGAGCAGAGCCTCCAGCAGTTCATCAGCAAGTCCCCCTGGGACTGGACCCCGGTCCGCCGCTCCCTCGCCCAGCACCTCGAACGCACCGCGCAGCGCCCCCTGGCCTGGGTGCTCCAGCCCATGGTCATAGAGAAGGCCGGCGACCGCTCGGTCGGCGTCGGCCGGCAGTTCGTCCCCCAGCTCGGCCGCACCGCCAACTGCCAGCAGGCCAGCGGGATCTGGCTCGCCTCCAGCGAGGCCAGCTTCCCCGTCGAATGGACCCTCACCCTCCCCGGGCCCTGGACCAGCGAACTCCTGCGCCGCCGACGGGCCGGCATCCCCGACACCGCCCGCTCCCTCACCCCCGCCCAGGACGCCGTACACGCCGTCCAGCGGATGGCCGCGACCTGGCAACTCCAGCGCCGGCCCGTGGTGATGGAAGTCGCCAACGGCGATCTGCCGCAGTGCATCGAGTCCTTCGCCCAGCAGGACATCCCCTTCGTCTTCAAGGTCGACGGATCCCTGCCCGTCTCCTTCGGCGGCGCCGGCCGGCACAAACCCGGACCGCACACCGCCCCCGCCCGTGAACTCATCGACTCCCTGCGCTCCCAGCGCCGCGTCGTCGAATGGACCCGGCACGGCCGGGCCGAAGGCGCGGTGACCCTGCTGACCTCCGCCTCGATCCTCGCCACCCCCTGCGAGGACCGGCCCCTGCCCGCGCCGCCCACCCCGCTGCTGCTGGTCGGCGCCTGGACCGAAGCCGCCCTGCTGCCCTCCGAGTTCTGGATCACCAACATCGGCGACCGCCCGCTCGCCCAGCTCTTCCTGCTCGCCAAACTCACCGACCGGGTCTCCCTGGACTTCGCCGAGACCTGCGAACCGGTGGGCATCCGCGACTTCGAGGGCCGCTCCTTCCGCGGCTGGCACCACCACGCCACCCTCGCGAGCGTGGCCCACGCCGCCAGACTGCTCGGCACCCGGCCCCAGCTGCCCGACGGATACCCCGGACCCGCCCGCCCCGCCGTCACCCGGCCGGCCGGCCCCGCGGCCCGGCCCGCCCCGGCCCGGCCGGCGACCCCGGCCGTCCTGCCGCCGCGCCCGTACCTCCCCGGCCAGGCCCCGCGCCACGAGTACATCCGCTGATGCTCGACATAGCCGACGAGCTACGCGCGTGGTGCGCCGCCCAGCGGGAGTTCGCGCTGGCCACCGTGGTGGCGGTCAGCGGGAGCGCCCCGCGCGGCCCCGGCGCCTCCCTCGCCGTCGACGACCGCGGCACCGCCCTCGGCTCCATCTCCGGGGGCTGCGTGGAATCCGCCGTGCACGAGCTGTGCCTCGACGCGATCGCCTCCGGCGAAGGCGGCCTCCACCGCTTCGGCTACAGCGACGACGACGCCTTCGCGGTGGGCCTGACCTGCGGGGGAGTCCTGGACGTACTGGTCACCCCGGTACGCGGACCCGACCCCGTGCGGCCCGTGCTCGGCTCGGTGCTCGACGCCGCCGCGGCAGGGAGCCGCGCCGCGCTCGCCCGGGTCGTCTCCGGCCCGCCCCGCCAGCTCGGCCGCGCGCTCGCCGTCCACGCCGACGGCTCCTACGAGGGCGGACTCGCCGGCGGCCCCGCCCTGGACCGGGCCGCCGCCCGTCAGGTACGGGCCCTGCTGCTCGCCGGGCGCACCGGCACCGCCGAACTCGGCACGGCCGGCGGACTCTGCGGGGAACCGCTGACCCTGCTCGTCGAATCGGCCGCCGAACCGCCCCGGCTCATCGTCTACGGGGCCATCGACTTCGCCGCGGCCCTCGCACGGATCGGCGCCTTCCTCGGCCACCGGGTCACCGTGTGCGACGCCCGGCCCGTCTTCGCGACCCCGGAGCGCTTCCCCGCCGCGGACGAGGTCCTCGTCGACTGGCCGCACCGGCACCTCGCCGCGGAATGGGAGGCCGGCCGCCTGGACTCCCGTACCGCCGTGTGCGTCCTCACCCACGACGCCAAGTTCGACGTACCGCTGCTGGAGCTCGCCCTGCGGCTGCCCGTGGGCTACGTGGGAGCCATGGGCTCGCGGCGCACCCACGCCGAACGCGAGAGACGGCTGCGGGAGGAAGGGGTGGGCGACTCCGCGCTCGCCCGGTTGCGCTCACCCATAGGACTGGACCTCGGCGGCGCCACCCCCGAGGAGACGGCCCTGGCCATCGCCGCCGAGTTCACGGCGGTGCGGCACGGAGGATCGGTGCTCCCGCTGGCCCGGCGCCGGGGCCCGGTGCACCGCCGGGAGGGGGCGGCCCGGCCCGCCGGGGCCACGGTCCCGTAGGAAAGAACCATGCGGCCCGGTATGTCCTGGACGATCGGCCCGGACCGTGTGAACGTCAGGTCGTGGGAGAATGAAGTACGTGCGTTTCCTCGGCTGACCCGTCGGGGTACCTCCGATCGACTGGGATGTTCAGCACGTGCGTTTCCTCAATGACTCGAAGCCGCCGTACGACCTCACGTACGACGATGTGTTCATGGTTCCGAGCCGCTCCGCGGTCGGTTCCCGCCAGGGCGTCGACCTCTCCTCGCCCGACGGCACCGGCACCACCATTCCGCTGGTCGTGGCGAACATGACCGCCATCGCGGGCCGCCGGATGGCCGAGACCGTCGCCCGCCGCGGCGGCATCGTCGTCATCCCGCAGGACATCCCGATCGAGATCGTCACCGACGTCATCTCCTGGGTGAAGACCCGCCACCACGTGCTCGACACCCCGATCACGCTGGCCCCCACCCAGACCGTCGCCGACGCGCTGTCCCTGCTGCCCAAGCGCGCCCACGGCGCCGGAGTCGTCGTCGACGGCGAGGGCCGCCCGGTGGGCGTCGTCACCGAGCACGACCTGACCGGTGTCGACCGCTTCACCCAGCTCTCCGAGGTCATGTCGAAGGAGCTGCTGCTCATCGACGCCGACATCGACCCCCGCGAGGCCTTCAACAAGCTCGACGCCGGCCACCGCAAGCTGGCCCCGGCCGTCGACAAGGACGGCAGGCTCGTCGGCCTCCTCACCCGCAAGGGCGCCCTGCGCGCGACCCTGTACACCCCGGCGACCGACGCCAACGGCAAGCTGCGCATCGCGGCCGCCGTCGGCATCAACGGCGACTTCGTGGCCAAGGCCAAGCAGCTGCTCGACGCGGGCGTGGACACGCTCGTCATCGACACGGCGCACGGCCACCAGGAATCGATGATCAACGCGATCAAGGCCGTCCGCGCGCTGGACCCGCAGGTCCCGATCGTGGCCGGCAACATCGTCGCCGCCGAGGGCGTCAAGGACCTCATCGACGCCGGCGCCGACATCATCAAGGTCGGTGTGGGCCCCGGCGCCATGTGCACCACCCGCATGATGACCGGCGTGGGCCGCCCGCAGTTCTCCGCGGTGCTGGAGTGCGCGGCCGAGGCGAAGAAGTACGGCAAGCACGTGTGGGCCGACGGCGGCGTCCGCCACCCGCGCGACGTGGCGATGGCGCTCGCCGCCGGTGCGTCCAACGTCATGATCGGCTCCTGGTTCGCCGGTACGTACGAGTCCCCGGGCGACCTCCAGCAGTCCGCCGACGGCCGCCTCTACAAGGAGTCGTTCGGCATGGCCTCGGCGCGTGCGGTGCAGAACCGCACGAGCGAGGAATCGGCCTACGACCGTGCCCGCAAGGGCCTGTTCGAGGAGGGCATCTCCACCTCGCGGATGTTCCTCGACCCGGCGCGTCCGGGCGTCGAGGACCTGATCGACTCGATCATCGCCGGTGTCCGCTCCTCGTGCACCTACGCCGGTGCGGGTTCGCTGGCCGAGTTCGAGGAGAAGGCCGTCGTCGGCATCCAGTCCGCCGCCGGCTACGCCGAAGGCAAGCCGCTGCACGCCAGCTGGAGCTAGACCTACCCTTCCGTGGCCCCGGCCCGTCCCCTCGCGGACGGGCCGGGGCCACGGCCGTTCCCGGGCGCGGGCGACCGTTCGGCGTGGCGGGTGACCGTTCGGCGCAGGCGGCCGGCGGATACGTCATGCGGCGGATAACTCCGGGGCGCCGGTCGGTCACGCTGAGGTGACCCGACCAGGAAGGGGCACCCCCGTGGCCAGAACCGAACCCCACGCCCTCGCCCGGCTGCACAGCGAGCACGGCAAGGCCCTCCACGGTTTCCTCCTCGGCCTGACCCTCGGCGACCGGCAGCGCGCCGAGGACCTCCTGCAGGAGACCCTCTTCCGGGCCTGGACGCACCCCGAGGCCCTGGAGAGCGACCACGCCTCCATGCGGCCCTGGCTCTACACCGTCGCCCGGCGCCTCGCCATCGACGCCCGCCGGGCCCGCCTGGTGCGGCCCGCCGAGGTCGGCCCGGAGGCCCTCGCGCACGTCCAAGGCGCCGCCGACGACCGCACCGAGCAGGCCGTCGCCGTCCTCGACGTCCGCCGGGCCCTGCGCATGCTCAGCCCCGAGCACCGCGCCGTGCTCGTGCAGATCTACTACCGCGGGGCATCCGTCTGCGAGGCCGCCGAGGCGCTCGGGGTACCCGCGGGGACCGTGAAGTCCCGTACCCACTACGCCCTGCGGGCCCTGCGCGCCGCCATGCCCGGCTACGGACCCGACGCCCCGGCCGCCCCCGACGCCCCCCTCGCCCCGGCCGCCTGAGCCGCCACCGCCGCCCGCGAGCGGACCTGCAGCTTGGCCAGGATGTGCGACACGTGCGTCTGCACGGTCCTCGGCGACAGGAACAGCGCGCTCGCGATCTCCGGGTTCGAGCGGCCCTGCGCCACCAGCAGCGCCACCTTCAGCTCGGCCGGGGTCAGCGCCTCCCAGCCGTTCGCCGGCCTGCGCCGCGCCGATCGGCTGCCCCGGCGCACCCCCAGGCTGCGCAGCCGGGCATCGGCCCGGGCGATGTCCCACCGGGCGCCCAGGTCCTCGTACGCCGCCGCCGCGCGCGTCAGCGCCGACCGCGCCCCGGCGAGATCGCCGTGCCAGGCCCGCGCCACCGCCAGGTCCTCCAGGGTGTGGCCCAGCACCAGCGGCCACCCGCCGCGCTCGCCCCGTGCCACCGCCCGCTCCAGCAGCTCCGGATCCTGCGCGAACAGCCCCTGGCAGCGCAGCAGGGCCAGCGCCGGCCCCGGGTACTCGGCCAGCGTCGCCGCCGCCCGCCCGCAGCACTCCACCGCCGCCCGGGCCGTGGCCGTCTCCCCGCACTCCAGGGCCAGCCGGACGATCTCCGACAGCACCCACGGGCGGTCGTACGCCACGGCCTCCTCGACCCCCTCCTCCAGCGCGGGCGCCAGCGCCGCCAGCGCGTCGGCCGGGCGGCCGTCCCGCTCCGCCAGCAGCGCCCGGGCCAGCAGCACGTGGGAGGCGTAGCGGCGGGCCGTGGGCGTGGCGAACGCATCGGCCGGCAGGTCCGCGAGCTCGGCCCCCGCCGCCTCCCGCTCGTCGCGGTGGCCCAGGACCAGCGCCCGCAGCCCGTGCACCACCACCGGCAGCCAGCCGTCCGACACCGGCAGCGCGCCCGCCCGGGCCACCCCGGCGAGGGCCTCGTCCCAGTCGCCGAGCCGGTAGTGGAACTCGGCGAGCCGCGCCTCGGTCACCACCAGCCGCCCCGTCGAACGGGTCGCCGCCGCCAGCTCCCGCGCCTCCCGCAGCGCGGCCGCCACGGTCCCCGGCTCGTCGAACCGCATGTGGCCCTCCGCCTGGTTGGCCAGCAGCAGCAACCGCATGTCGTTGGCGTCGGTGCTGCGCCGGGCGCAGGCGATCCCCTCCGCGACGTGGCGCAGCGAGTCCCGGCCGCGGCCCAGGTGGAACAGCGCGTAGGAGGCGGCGTGGTGGGCCTCCGCCCCGCACAGCGGATCGCGCAGCCGGCGCGCCCGCGCCACCAACGCCTCGGCCGGCGCGTACGCCTCGGCGGCCCGGTGCAGATCGGCCAGGGCCAGCACCCGGCAGGCCTCCAGGCGCAACCGCAGGGCGACGGAGGGGAATTCCTCCGCCAGCGCCCGCTCGGTGACCGCCAGGGAGCGGGCCATGTCGCCCTGGATCATCAGCGCGGAGATCAGCTTGAAGTCCACCGCGGCCCGCCGGTCGGGGTCTCCGGTCCGGGCGCGCAGCGTGCCGAGGAGGTCCACCGACTCGGGGCGGCGCAGCATCAGCGCCGCGTCCGCCAGCCGTTCCTCCAGCGCGTCGCGGGTCTCCCGCTCCCGCGGGTCGCCCTGCGCGATGGCCCGCTCCAGCAGCTCGGCCGCCGCGCCCGGGGCCCCGGCGATCAGCGCCGGCGCCGCGTCCGCCAGCCAGCGCACCGCCCACGGGGCCAGCCGGCCACCGCGCACCAGCTGTCCGGCGGTCCGGGCCGGATCCAGCCCCGCGTCGGCGAAGGCCCGCGCGGCGTCCTGGTGCAGGGCGGCGCGCAGCGCCTCGGGGGTCTCGGCGTACAGCGCCAGCCGCAGCGCCGGGTGGCGAAAGCGCAGGGAGCCGCCGGTGTCCGTCAGCAGCCCGGCCGCCACCGGCTCCTCCAGGTCCGCGAGCAGCTCGCGGGCCGGCCCGCCCCGTACGAGGGCCAGCTCGCGCGCCGTGAAGTCCGGACCCAGCAGGGCCGCGTGCCGCATGGTGGTGCGCGCCGGTACGGAGAGCCGGTCGGGCTCGCGGGTCAGCGAGCCGGGCGGGGGCGGCAACTCCTCCTCGGGGACGAGGAGTTCCGCGCGGTCCGCGTCGACGCGGACCAGCCCGGACCAGTGCGCGAGCAGCTCCCGCAGCAACCGCGGATTGCCGCCCGCCTGCTCGGCCGCCTCCCGCAGCCGGGGCCCGGGCTCCGCGCCCAGCAGGTCCCGGACCAGCCCGGCGGTCTCCGCCCCGGACAGCGGCTCCAGCCGGAGCGTGCGCCCGCCCGGGGTCGCGCACAGCTCCTCCAGCTCGGGCCGCCTGGGCAGCGGGCGCCGGGTCGCCGCCAGCAGCAGCGGCAGCCGGCCCGTCACCGCGCGGTCGGCCAGGCGCCGCCACAGCAGCAGGCTCGCCGCGTCCGCCCACTGCGCATCGTCCAGCACCAGCAGCAGCGGCCGCTGCGCGCACCACTCCTCGACCGCGGCCGTCAGCAGGTCCATGGCGGCCAGCAGGGCGCCGCCCGGCCGCGCCGCCTCCTCGGCCTCCCGCAGCAGGGCGACCACCGCCGCCCGGTCCGGGCCGCGGGGGTGCAGGCAGTCCAGCGCGGCGTGCAGCGGCAGTTGCGTCCCCGGGGCGTCGGCCGCCGCGTACCGCACGCGGCAGCCCAGGGCCGCCGCCCGCGCCACGGCGTCCCGTACGAAATCGGTCCGGCCCGCGCCGGGCTCGCCCTCCACCACCAGGAAGGCCCCACCGCCCTCGGCGCCCCCGCGCACCCATTGCCACAACTCGTCACGAAGCTGCTCTCGCCCGACCCGCACGTCGGCGATCCCTTCCGCAGTCACCGCGGGGGGTGCCCCCGCCGGTCACGTCGCGCCCCGCCCAGGATGACACGCGATCGGCCGCTCAGGGGCGCGGGGGATGGTGTCCCGACGGTGAACTGTGCACGCCCGCACGGTATTTGGGAATGCGGATGGTGACCTTCATGCCCGCGCCGACGCCCGTCTCGATCACCGGCCCGTACGCGTCCCCGTACACCTGCCGGATCCGCTCGTCGACATTGGGCAGCCCGATGCCGGAGGAGGAACCGCCGAGCTCCCCGGCCAGGATCCGGCGCAGCAGGGCCGGATCCATCCCCACCCCGTTGTCCTCGACGGTGATCACCGCCTCCGCGCCCGCGTCCTGCGCGGTGATGGTGATCCGGCACTCCTCGGTGGAGTCCTCCAGCCCGTGCTTGACGGCGTTCTCCACCAGGGGCTGCAGGCACAGGAACGGCAGCGCCACCGGCAGCACCTCCGGCGCCACCTGCAGGGTCACCTTCAGCCGGTCACCGAACCGGGCACCCGCCAAAGCCAGGTACTGCTGGATGGAGCGCAACTCCTCGGCCAGCGTGGTGAAGTCGCCGTGCCGCCGGAAGGAGTACCGGGTGAAGTCCGCGAACTCCAGCAGCAGCTCCCGGGCGTGCTCCGGGTCGGTGCGGACGAACGAGGCGATCGCGGCGAGCGAGTTGAAGATGAAGTGCGGGGAGATCTGCGCCCGCAGCGCCTTGATCTCCGCCTCCATCAGCCGGGTCCGCGAGCGGTCCAGCTCGGACAGCTCCAGCTGGACGGACACCCACCGCGCGACCTCCGTGGCGGCCCGCACCAGCACCGCCGACTCCCGGGACCCGTACGCCACCAGCGCGCCCAGCATCCCGTCCTCGCCGGTGAGCGGGGCCACCACCGCCCACTTCAGCGGACAGTCGGGCCGCTGGCACTCGGTCCGCACGCTCTGGCTGCGCCCCGACTCCAGCATCACCGCCACCCGCGCCATCGCCCGCCGCTCGTGGTGGTCGGCGCCCGGCCCGTCCCAGGCCAGCACCGACTCCCGGTCCGTGAGGCACAGCGCCTCCGTGCCGAGCAGCGACCGCAGCCGCCGGGCGGCCTTGCGGGCGGCGTCCTCGGTCAGCCCGGCGCGCAGCGGGGGAGCGGCCAGCGAAGCCGTGTGCAGGGTGTGGAAAGTGGCCCGCTCCACCGGCGTCCCCAGGTCCAGCCCGGCCGCCCGTTCGCCGCGCCGGGCCTGCCAGCGGCCCGCCGCCCAGCCCGCGCCCAGCAGCAGGGCCGCACCCGCCACCGCCAGCACGGCCAGCAGGGCCGGACACACCCCGGTCACCGCGGACCCCCCTCGCTCCACCCGGGGGACCCCCACGCCCGGTCCACGGCCACGGCCTCCGGCAGGTGCAGCCGGGCCAGCGTGGCCGCCGTCCCGGCCGGGATCCGCGAGGGGCCGGCCAGCGACACCGCGACCATCGTCAGGAACCCGAGCGGCACCGACCACACCGCCGGCCAGGCCAGCAGCGTGTGCACCCAGCCCGCCGGCGCCAGCCCCGTCCGGGTCGCCAGCACCGCGCTCAGGGCCGCCCCGCCGCCGATGACCAGCCCGGCCACCGCCCCGGGCGGGGTCAGCCCGCGCCACCAGATGCCCAGCACCAGCAGCGGACAGAACGAGGACGCCGACACGGCGAAGGCCAGGCCCACCGCGTCCGCCACCGGCACGTCGGTGGCCGCGACGCTCCCGACCAGCGGCACCAGGATCGCCACGAGCACCGCCGAACGGAAGCTGCGCACCCCGCGCGCCGGCAGCACGTCCTGGTGCAGCACCCCCGCCACCGCCATCGTCAGCCCCGAGGCCGTCGACAGGAACGCCGCGAAGGCGCCCCCCGCCAGCAGCGCCCCCAGCAGCTCGCCGAGCAGCCCGCCCAGCATCCGCTCGGGCAGCACCAGCACCGCCGCGTCCGCGTCGCCGGTCAGGGCGAGTTCGGGGGCGTAGATCCGGCCCAGCGCCCCGTACACCGGCGGCAGCAGGTAGAAGACGCCGACCAGCCCGAGCACGACCAGCGTGGTGCGCCGGGCGGCCCGCCCGTTGGGGCTGGTGTAGAAGCGCACCGCCACGTGCGGCAGGCCCATCGTGCCGAGGAAGGTGGCCAGGATCAGCCCGTACGTGGCGTACAGCCGGTGCTCCGGGCGGTCCCCGGACAGCGGCTCCGACCAGCTGGACACTCCGAGACCGGCTTCCGCGCGGGTGTCCGGGACGGGCGTGCCCGGGGCGAACTCCAGCCGTGCGTGCGCCCGTACGGAATGCCCGCCCGGGGCCAGGGTCAGCGGGACCGCCACGTAGCCGCGCCCGTCCACCTGCCCGGTCACCGTGACCGTCAGCGGCTCGCCCAGCGACAGCCGCACGTCCTCCGCGAGGGTCACCGAGGTGTGCTCCCGGAAGACCGCCGGCGCGTCGAAGGTGGCCCGCGGCGCCCCGTCCCCGGCCCAGGCGGCCAGCAGGAAGAAGGCCGGGACCAGCAGCGCGGTCAGTTTGAGCCAGTACTGGAAGGCCTGGACGAAGGTGATGCTGCGCATCCCGCCGGCGGCCACCGCCGCGCTCACCACGAAGGCCACGACCAGCCCGCCGACCCAGTGCGGGGCCCCGGTCAGGATCTCCAGCGTCAGCCCGGCGCCCTGCAGCTGCGGCAGCAGGTACAGCCAGCCCACCCCGACCACGAACAGCACCGCGATCCGGCGCACCGCCTGCGACTCCATCCGGGCCTCGGCGAAGTCGGGCAGCGTGTACGCGCCGGAGCGCCGCAGCGGGGCCGCGACCAGCGCGAGCAGCACCACGTAGCCGGCCGTGTAGCCCACCGGGTACCAGAGCATCGCGGGCCCCTGGAGCAGCACCAGCCCGGCGACCCCGAGGAAGGACGCGGCCGAGAGGTACTCCCCGCTGATGGCCGCCGCGTTGAGCCGGGGCCCCACCGTGCGCGAGGCCACGTAGAAGTCGGAGGTGGTCCGGGATATGCGCAGGCCCAGCGCGCCGACCAGGACGGTGACCACCACGACGACGGCGACCGCGGTCAGCGCGTACGTCTGGTTCACCGGTCGGTCCTTCGGCGGAGGGGGTGGAGACCGGAGTCTATGCACGGGCCCGGACCGGGCAACAGGCCCGATCCGGCCCTGCGGGGCCACCGCCGGGGGCTTCGCCGGGCACCCCGCGCCGCTGGTGGATCAGACCGCCGGGTCGCGGTGCTCGGCGCAGTCCCGCAGGGCGATCTCCAGCTCCACGTACGACTCCTCCGCGCGCCGGAAGGCCAGCGTCAGCGCGGCCTCCGCACGCGGCGGGACCTGCTCGCGGACGCCCTCACGGGCCTCGTACAGGATGTCGGCCCAGCGGGCGGCCGCACTGCGCAGCCGGGCCAGCAGCGCCTCCGCCTCGGCGGGCCCGGCGGGCCGGGTGCGGGGCAGTCCGCTCAGGGTGTCGACCAGCGCCTGGATCTCGGACATCTCGCTCCTCCCGCGCCGGAAGATCCACGATACGCAGGGGCGCCGGCCGTGGCGGGCCGTTCACGCCGGCGGTGCGGCCGACGGCTCCGGCGGATCGCCGTACGTCCCTCCCCGCGCGACGAACGGCACCCGCGCGCGCCGGACGGTCGCCGGCCGGTGGACCGGCGCGCCGGACGGCCCCCGGCCGCGGCCGCTTTCAGCCAGTGGCGTGCCGCATCAGGAGGTCCCGCAGCTCCCGTGCGTGCCGGCGGCTGACCTGGAGCTCCGCCGAACCGACCCGGACGCTGGTCGCGCCCGCGTCCAGCCGGATCTCGTCGATCCGGGACAGCGCCACCAGATGGCGGCGGTGGATCCGTACGAACCCGCGCGCCGCCCAGCGCTCCTCCAGCGTGGACACGGGGATCCGGACCAGGTGGCTGCCCTCGTCGGTGTGCAGGCGGGCGTAGTCGCCCTGCGCCTCGACGTAGGCGATGTCGGCGATCGCCACGAAGCGGGTGACGCCGCCCAGTTCGACCGCGATCTGTTCCGGCGCGCGGTCGGCGACCGTGACCTCGGGGGCCGGGCGGCGCGCCGGCACCGGGGCCGACGGGCCCGCCGCCGGCCCGGTGGCGGCCGGCGGGACCTCCTCGGCGCGGCCCAGCTGCGCGCAGGCCCGCCGGACGGCCTCGGCCAGCCGCTGGGGGCGCACCGGCTTGAGCACGTAGTCCACGGCCTTCAGGTCGAAGGCCTGTACGGCGAAACCCTCGTGGGCGGTGACGAACACGATCAGCGGCGGGTGCGCGAACCCGGCCAGCAGCCGGGCGATGTCCAGACCGGTCAGCCCGGCCATGTGGATGTCGAGGAAGACCACGTCGATGGCGTCGGCCCCGTCCGGACCGGACTCCAGCGCCCGGGTGACCCGGCGCAGGGCCTCGGTGGCGTCCGAGGCGCCCTCCGCGCTGAGCACGCGGGGGTCCGAGCGCAGCAGGTAGAGGAGTTCCTCCAGGAGCGGCTTCTCGTCGTCGACGGCCAGTACGCGCAGCATGCCGCCGAGTCTAGGTACGGGCGCGCCGCGGCGGAACGGGGCGCGGCCCCCGCCCCGGGGGATGGGGGCAGGGGCCGCGCGACCGTGGTGGGGGGCCTGGAGGGGCTCGGAGGTGTCCGGGGACCACGGTCCCGGGACCACTCGTCGGACCACTCGTCCCGGGACTGCTGTCCCGGGACTACTGGACGGTGATGAGCTTGCCGTCGGGGGCGACGGCGTACCAGGTGCCGCCCACGCCCTGGCCGTTGATGTCGCCGGGCTTCTTGTCGCCGGTGAAGGTGTAGACGGGCCAGCAGTCGACGCTCTGCTGCTTCATGCCGTCCGGGCGGTTGAGCACCGAGTAGTTCTTCTCGGCGATCCCCTTGTCCTTGGCCTTCTCCACCGGCGCGACGACCGGCCACTTGGCCACGCAGTCGCCCACGCACTTGGAGGTCATCGGCCACTGGGTGTCCGGCTTGAACCGGTAGACGGTCATGCCCTTGCCGTCGACGATGTGGTCGCCCAGCTTGGGGTCCTTGGCCACCGACAGCTTCCCGTCGGCCTCGGCGGCGCCGCCCGCGGCCGGCGGTGCACCCTCGGTCGCCGCCCCCTTGGCGGCCTTCTTGCCGTCCGGCGCGAACGCGAACCACACCCCGCCGACGCCCTGGCCGTTGAAGTCGCCCGCCTTGGCGTCCTTGTTGAAGCGGTACGCGGGCCAGCCGGCCACCGTCAGCTGCTTGCTGCCGTCGCTGCGCACGACCTCGCCGAGGAGCGCGGGGTCCATGCCCGCCGCGGCGGTGGCATCGCCCGCGGCGACCACCGGCCAGGTCTTCGCGCAGTCCCCTTCGCAATTCGACTTCGGCGGCTTGGCCGTGTCCTTGTCGAAGCGGTAGAGGGTGAGCCCGGCGCTGTCGGTGAGCACCCCGCCCAGCTGGTCGCTGTTGGCGATCGCCAGCTGCCCGGCGGTCTTGGCGCCGGATCCCGCGTCGGCGGCGGGGGCTCCGTACCCCCCGTCCGCGGCGGGGGCTCCGTACCCCCCGTCCGCGGCGGGGGCCTGGGCGGCGGCACCGGCCGGCTGGGTGGTGTCGGCCGCCTTGTCGTCCGACGGACCGCAGGCGGTCGCCGCGAGGACGACCGTCATCGCGACGGCTGCAAGGGTGGTTCCGCGCTTGATGCCCATCTTGATCTCTCCCACATGTGGTGTCTGTCGTGCCGTCGCCCCCGGCGGCGGCAACTGTGCTCAGGACACGCCCTGATGGCAGCGATCTGTTCAAGGCAGTTCGTGTGGGCTGTTTCACTCACCCCGCGCCGAACCCGGTGCGCCTCAGAGCCGTGGCCACAGCGAGGCCGAGGACCTGATGTCCGCTGTCGTTGGGGTGCAGCCCGTCCGCCAGGTGCTCGGGACCGAGCAGGTCCCGGCCCGGGAGGACGGCGAGCCGGTCGTCCCCGGCGGAGATCCGGTCCCGGGTGGCGCGCTCCATCGCGTCGCGCAGCGCGCCCAGGGTGGCGCCGAGCTTGTTCGGGGTGCGCTCCGCGTCGGGCCGCAGCACCGGCGAGACCAGCAGCAGCGGGGTCCGCGGGTGACCCTGCCGGACCAGGTCGAGGAAGGCGCGCGTGGTCTCGTACAGCAGCGGCGCCGAGAAGGGCACCCGGGACCAGCAGTTGGTGCCGAAGGCGAGCGTGAGGACGTCGGCGGGCAGGCCCGCGAGCTGTTCGGCGGTGCTGAGTTCGCCGCGCGCGGCTCCCGCGTAGCCGAGGTTGACGGTGTCCCAGCCGAGCGCCCGGCCGGTGACGGCGGGCCAGCCGTGCGCGGGACGGGTGGACCACCAGCCCTCGGTGATGGAGTCGCCGTGCACCACCCAGCGCGGGGCGGGCGGCGCCGGGGCGAGCGGGCCGCCGATCCCGCGCAGGCCGAGGATCAGCGGGGACTGGGTCTCGGGCGGGTGGATGGTGAAGGGGCCGGTGCCGCCCCCCAGGTCGATCCGTACGACGGCCTCCGCGGCCGGCTCGGTGAACACCTCGGCGACCACCCCGTGCCGGTCCCAGAGCGCGAAGCCGTGCGCGAGGTCGCGCAGGGCGTCGGTGGGGCCGGGCACGGTCGCCCGGTAGCGGACCTCCACCGCCTGCGCGGCCTCGGTGGTGAACTCCAGCCGGACCCCTATGGGCAGCGTGGACCGCTCGCCGGTGTCCCAGGGCAGCCGCATGGTGTCCGCCGGGTCGGCCCGCACCGGGCGCCCCTTGTCCAGCCAGGCCACCCCGCGCAGGAAGGGCTGTGGATCCTGCCACGGCCACCGCTCGTCAGCGCCCGGTCTGCTCACGCTCCGCCTCCGATCGTGTGTCCGCGGTCTCGGCGACCCGTACCCCGCGCAGGCACGGATCCACCGCCTCCGGTTGCACCAATGCCGTCAGGCGGCACGCTGCGGCACATCTGACGAGGTGTCAAGAAAGGGGGTCCGCGGAGGGCTGCGCAGCGATCGATCATCCGTACGCAACAAAGGACCATCCCGGACAGATCCGCGCAACGATCGTGCGCCAATGTGCAAGGATGGTGCATTACGGGCGGTATCACTCAGCTCGTAGGCTCACTCGCTGTACGTGGAGTGGCGGATCGCCAGCTCGGCGGTCCTCCCATGCTCAGGCCCTTCCCCCGTCGGGCCCTGTCCTGCTCCGGATCGTCGCGGTCGACGCCTCATCCCCGACCTCCCCGATCCGCAGTGACAAGGAGTCCCCTCGTGCTCGACCTCGGCCAGGCGCCACCGCTCGCCTCGAAGCCCGTCAACCCGCTGCTCCGCCGCAAGCCGGTGGAGCAGCTGGTCTCCGAGGGCGGCCAGGGTGAGGGCGGAGCGCTCAAGCGCTCGCTCACCATGTGGCAGCTGACCATGATCAGCATCGGCGCCACCCTGGGCACCGGCATCTTCGTCGTCCTCGGCGAGGCCACCCCGATCGCCGGCCCGGCCGTCTTCATCGCGTTCATCCTCGCGGGCCTGACCGCGCTCTTCTCGGCGCTCTCCTACGCCGAGCTCGCGGGCTCGATCCCCGTCTCGGGCTCCTCGTACTCCTACGCCTACGCCACCATGGGCGAGCTCATAGCCTGGGTCTGCGGCTGGTGCCTGGTCCTGGAGTACGGCGTCTCGGTCGCCGCCGTCGCCGTCGGCTGGGGCCAGTACCTCAACGAGCTGCTCGACGGCACGCTCGGCTTCACCATCCCCGAGGGCTTCTCCGCCCCGCTGGGCGAGGGCGGCTACATCAACATGCCGGCCCTGGTCGTCGTCCTGCTCTGCATGCTCTTCCTGCTGCGCGGGGCCAAGGAGAGCGCCCGGATCAACACGATCATGGTCGCCGTCAAGATCGTCACGCTGGTGCTCTTCTGCGTCATCGGCTTCATGGGCATCAAGGCCGGCAACTACACCCCGCTGGCCCCGCTCGGCGTGACCGCCATCAGCACCGCCGCCTCCATGCTCTTCTTCTCGTACATCGGCTTCGACGCCGCCTCCACCGCCGGTGAGGAAGCCAAGAACCCGAAGAAGGACCTGCCGCGCGCGATCATGCTCTCGCTCGCCATCGTCACCGCGATCTACTGCCTCGTCGCCCTGGTCGCCGTCGGCGCCATGCCGTGGCAGGAGTTCGAGGGCAGCGAGGCCGCCCTGGCCCAGATCATGGAGAACGTCACCGGACACTCCTTCTGGAGCGTCATCCTGGCCGCGGGCGCCGTCGTCGCCATCGCCAGCGTCGTCTTCGCCGTCCTCTACGGCCAGACCCGCATCCTCTTCGCCATGTCCCGCGACGGCCTGATGCCCAAGGCCTTCGCCAAGGTCGACCCGAAGTCCGGCACCCCCCGCGTCAACACGATCATCGTCTGCCTCTTCTGCGGGCTGCTCGCCGCCTTCATCCCGCTGGGTGAACTGGCCAACGCCACCAGCATCGGCACGCTCTTCGCGTTCGCCCTGGTCAACCTGGCCGTCATCATCCTGCGCAAGACGCGCCCGGAGATGAACCGCACTTTCAAGGTCGCGCTCTTCCCGGTCACCCCGATCGTGGGCTTCCTGCTCTGCGCCTACCTGATGACGGAGCTGCCCGGCATCACGTGGATGTTCTTCGGTGGCTGGATGGCCGTCGGGCTCGTGATCTACTTCTTCTACGGCATGCGCCGCTCCAGCCTGGCCACTGTGGCCGCCCCGGCCGTCCCGGCCGCGGAGGCCGCTGAACAGAAGTGATTCACCCTCCGTGCGACTGAACGATCTCGACGAACGCATCGTGCACGCCCTCGCCGAGGACGCCCGCCGCTCCTACGCGGACATCGGCTCCGAGGTCGGGCTCTCCGCCCCCGCCGTGAAGCGGCGCGTGGACCGGCTGCGCGCCGAAGGCGCCATCACCGGCTTCACCGTGCGCGTGGACCCCGCCGCCATGGGCTGGGAGACCGAGGGCTTCATCGAGATCTACTGCCGCCACAACACCTCGCCGGACGACATCCGGCGAGGACTGGAGAGGTACCCCGAGGTGGTGTCCGCGTCGACCGTCACCGGCGACGCGGACGCCCTCGTCCAGGTCTTCGCCTCCGACATGCGGCACTTCGAGCGGGTCCTGGAACGCATCGCGGGCGAGCCCTTCGTGGAACGCACCAAGTCGGTCCTCGTCCTCTCCCCGCTGCTCCGCCGCTTCACCTCCGGCGCACCGGCGTAAGCGTCGGGCGGCACATGCCTAGGCCCGCGCCGCCAGGGTCACCGCCGCCGGGCCCAGGAGCGCGTGGCGCTCCTCCTCCGTCAGGCCGCCCCAGACACCGAACGGCTCGCGGGTGCGCAGGGCGTGGTCGAGGCAGGCCGTCCGGACCGGGCAGGCCGCGCAGACCCGCTTCGCGGCGGCGTCCCGCTCCTCGCGGTCCTCGCCCCGCTCACCGGCGGGGTGGAAGAACCGGCCGGACCCCAGGTCCCGACAGGCCGCCCGGGTCTGCCACTGCCAGAAGTGGTGCCCGGAGCCGGGCAGGCGTGAGACGTCGGTCATGGCAGTTCCTTTCCGTGGGTTGTCCCGCGTGTGACCGCAGGCCGCCCGCTGAAACCCCGCCGTCGCCGACGGCCGCCGGATCAGGCCCCTCCGGCCGGCGTGCGCAGCCCCAGGAAGAGCGGGCGGCGGCGCGGCGTGAAGCCCATCGACTCGTAGAGCCGGACCGCGCCGGTGTTCGCCGCCGCCGCGTGCAGGAACGGGCTGTCCCCGCGCTCCCGTATCGCCGCCGCGACCGCACGGGTCAGCCGGCCGGCCAGGCCCCGGCCCCGGTGGTCCGGGTGGGTGCACACCGCGCTGATCTCCGACCAGCCCGCCGGCCGCATCCGCTCCCCGGCCATCGCGACGAGCCGGCCCTCGTGGCGGATCCCCAGGTACGTGCCCAGCTCGACCGTCCGGTCCAGGAACGGCCCGGGCTGCGTCAGCCCGACCAGCTCCAGCATCTCCGGTACGTCGCCGCGCCCCAGCGGAACCGCCTCCGGCGCGGCCTCGGCCCGTACCGCCCGCCCGTCCAGCTGCACGCCCGGCACCGTCACCAGCGTCTCCCAGTCCGGCGGCGGGGTCGGCAGCCCGGTCACCCAGACCACCTGACCCGGCCCCATCAGCGCGGCGAGGTCCGCCCACGCCTCGGGATCCTCCGGGTCGGAGAGCGCCGCGAAGGGGGACGTGTCCAGGGCGTACCGGGCGGCCAGACCCGCGGGCCCCGGCTCGGCGAAGGCGCGGTGCGTTCCGGTCAGTGCGGCCCAGACCGGGTTGTCGAGTACAGCGCTGTCGGACAGGGTGCCGGTCTCGGGGGACATGGGTGCGGGACTCCTTCCGTGGGGCGGCGGCGATCGTCCCGCGGCCGCCTTCTTGACGGCCTCGGGCGCCGCCACGAGACTGCGGGGGACGGCCACGAGGGACCGTGCCCGCCGTGGGAAGCCTAGCCATCGCGGCGCGGACGGCCGAGGCCGGGACGGACGAGGACAGGACGGGGGTGGAGCACCGGTGGACACGGCCTGGACGGCGGAACCGGGAGCCCCGACAGCCCCGACCCTGCGGCGCTGGTGGCTGACCCGGCGCCTGCACATCGACCTGCTGCGCGTGTGCAGCGCATTCGGCCCGCGCGGCTGACCCCTCTCGCAGACGAGTGACCCGGACCGGGCGTGCGCCACGCCGCCCGGAGCGCCGGCCTGCGCAGCGCCGCCTCGCTTGAGGTGCGGCTCTGCCCGGGCCACCCCTGTGACCCGGCCGCCCTGCGCCCGGGTCATCGCCCGCGCCGCCCCAGGAGAGCCATGTCCCACACCGTCCTGCCCCGCACCGGCCCGGCCCCCGCCCCGCGCGGCCGCATCGGGGCCGGGTTCTCCCCCGTCCCGCACCGCTACCGCCTCTACCTCCGCGCCGACTGTCCGCGCTCCCGGCAGGTGGCCGCCGCCCTCGCCGTGCTGGGCCTGGAGGACTCCGTGGCCACCACGGTCCTCAGCACCGGCACCGGCGCGGGCACCGACATCGGCTCCGGCTCCGGCATCGGCTCCGGCATCGAATCGGCCGGGTACACCGCACTGCGGCTCGCCTACGAGGCCGCCGGCCACCACTTCGACGGCACCGTGACCGTCCCGGCCCTCGTCGACACCTGGAGCGGCCGCATCGTCTCCGACCACACCCCCGACATCCTCGACGACCTGCACTTCCTGGCCGGCCACCCGGCCTTCCGCAAGGCCGCGTAACAGGGGCCCGCGGAGGGGGTCCGCGACGGTCCTCAGGGGTTCCCCGGGAGCCTCTGGGGGTCCCGCGCAACGAATCGCCGCACCGGTCGTGGAACACGCAACGAATCGATGCGCGCAGCGCAACGGTCACGGCTTGTCCGGGTGCAGCACGCGAACGTACCTTCGTATGACCCCACCCCTCCTGTCACAGAGGTAGCCCATGCCTGCGCTGCGCACCGCCCTCCTCCAGAGCTCCGGAGTTCTCGGCGACACCGCCCAGAACCTCAAGGCGCTCGACGAGGCCGCGGCGCACGCCGCGCAGGGCGGGGCCGGGCTCCTCGTCACCTCGGAGATGTTCCTGACCGGCTACGCGCTGGACCTCCAGGACATCCCCGGGCTCGCCGAACCGGCCGACGGCCCGTCCGCCGTAGCCATCGGCGAGATCGCCCGCCGCCACGGCATCGCCGTCCTGTACGGCTACCCGGAGCGGGGGGACGGCGCCGTCTTCAACGCGGCGCAGCTCATCGGCCCCGACGGGGTGCGGCTCGCGAACTATCGCAAGACCCACCTCTTCGGCTGCTTCGAACAGGACGCCTTCACCCCCGGCGACACCCCCGTCGTCCAGGCGGACCTCGGCGGCCTCCGCATCGGCATCATGATCTGCTACGACGTGGAGTTCCCCGAGAACGTCCGGGCGCACGCGCTCGCCGGCACCGACCTCCTCCTGGTGCCGACCGCGCAGATGCACCCGTTCCAGTTCGTCGCCGAACAGCTCGTCCCCGTACGGGCCTTCGAGAACCAGATGTACATCGCGTACGTCAACCGCACCGGCCCGGAAGGCGAGTTCGAGTTCGTCGGACTCAGCTGCCTGGCGAGCCCCGACGGGGTCACCCGGACCCGGGCCGGCCGCGGCGAGGAGCTGGTGTTCGGCGAGGCCGACCCCGAGCTGCTGGCGGCATCCCGCGAGAACAACCCCTACCTGCGGGACCGCCGCCCCGGGCTCTACGCCTCCCTCGTCTAAGACCTCTTCCCCCAGCCCTGCCGCAAGGAGACGTACCCCCATGACGTCCACGGTGCCCACCACCGCCGTCCCGCACAGCGACGGACAGCCGCCGATCACCATGTTCGGCCCGGACTTCCCGTACGCGTACGACGACTTCCTCGCCCACCCGGCCGGCCTCGGCCAGATACCGGCGACCGAGCTCGGCACCGAGGTCGCCGTCATCGGCGGCGGGGTGTCCGGCATCATCTCCGCGTACGAGCTGATGAAGATGGGCCTCAAGCCCGTCGTCTACGAGGCCGACCAGATCGGCGGCCGGCTGCGCACCGTCGGCTTCGAGGGCGCCGGCACCGAGGAACTGACCGCGGAGATGGGCGCCATGCGCTTCCCGCCGTCCTCCACGGCCCTGCAGCACTACATCGACCTCGTCGGCCTGGTCACCGAGCCCTTCCCGAACCCGCTCGCCGAGGCCACCCCCTCGACGGTCGTGGACCTCAAGGGCGAGACCCACTACGCCGAGACCATCGCCGACCTCCCGCAGGTCTACCGTGACGTCGCCGCCGCGTGGAACGCCTGCCTCGACGAGGGCGCCGACTTCTCAGACATGAACACCGCGATGCGCGAGCGGGACGTCCCGCGCATCCGCGAGATCTGGGCGAAGCTCGTCGAGAAGCTCGACGACGAGACCTTCTACGGCTTCCTCTGCAAGTCCGAGGCCTTCCAGTCCTTCCGCAAGCGCGAGATCTTCGGCCAGGTCGGCTTCGGCACGGGCGGCTGGGACACCGACTTCCCGAACTCCATCCTGGAGATCCTGCGCGTCGTCTACACCGAGGCCGACGACCACCACCGCGGCATCGTGGGCGGCTCGCAGCAGCTGCCGCTGCGCCTGTGGGAGCGCGAGCCCGAGAAGATCGTGCACTGGGCCCGGGGCACCTCGCTGTCCACCCTGCACGACGGCACCCCGCGCCCGGCGGTGACCCGCCTGCACCGCACGGCCGGCAACCGCATCACGGTCACCGACTCCTCCGGCGACATCCGCACGTACCGCGCCGCGATCTTCACGGCCCAGTCCTGGATGCTGCTGTCGAAGATCGAGTGCGACGACACGCTCTTCCCGATCGACCACTGGACGGCGATCGAGCGCACCCACTACATGGAGTCGTCCAAGCTCTTCGTCCCCGTCGACCGCCCCTTCTGGCTCGACAAGGACGAGGAGACGGGTCGCGACGTCATGTCGATGACCCTCACGGACCGCATGACCCGCGGCACGTACCTGCTGGACAACGGTCCGGACAAGCCCGCCGTCATCTGCCTCTCGTACACCTGGTGCGACGACAGCCTGAAGTGGCTGCCGCTGTCCGCGAACGAGCGGATGGAGGTCATGCTGAAGTCCCTCGGCGAGATCTACCCGAAGGTCGACATCCGCCGCCACGTCATCGGCAACCCGGTCACCGTGTCCTGGGAGAACGAGCCCTACTTCATGGGCGCGTTCAAGGCCAACCTGCCGGGTCACTACCGCTACCAGCGCCGCCTGTTCACCCACTTCATGCAGGACCGCCTCCCCGAGGACAAGCGCGGCATCTTCCTCGCGGGCGACGACATCTCCTGGACGGCCGGCTGGGCCGAGGGCGCGGTCCAGACCGCCCTCAACGCCGTCTGGGGCGTCATGCACCACCTCGGCGGGTCCACGGACTCCACCAACCCGGGCCCGGGCGACGTCTACGACGAGATCGCCCCGGTCGAACTCCCGGAGGACTGACCCTCCCGGCCCCCGATCACGGGCCGCCGCCCCGCGAACGTCAGCACGCGGACCGGCGGCCCGTTCTCATGCCCGCCGTCTCCAGACCAGCCGCCACCGCTCCGCCCGGTCGGCGGCGATGCGGGCATCGTGCGGAACCGGCCGGTCGGCAAGACTCACCCCGCAGCCCGCGCAGAGCCGGTGGACCCGGTTCCCGTCGTGCCAGGGCACCATGCCCCGGCCCTCCGGGCAGACCGGGCAGTGCGGCAGGGCTCCCGGCGGGGCGCACAGGATGCGCGGCATCACTGCCGCGAGCGGTTCGGCCGGGTGGAAACCCGGGTCGGGGCACCACAGCACGCGGCGCGGCTCCGGCGGCTCCGGGACCCGTACGCCGGCCAGCTTCTGTACCCGCCGCACGCCCTTCCAGGCCCGGAACGCGGCGAACCAGACCTCCCGCGCCGCGTGCAGCTCCTCGACGGCCCGTGCCACCGCCTCCGGGTCCTGATCCGGTTCGGGCGGGATCCCGGCGCTGTGGCACAGGTGGTGGTAGGTCGCGCGGAACCCGTACGGGGCGAACTCGGCGAGGCACGTGCACAGCGCGGCGAAGCGGAGCGCCGGTGAGCGCGCGGGATCGTGCGCCCGGAGGCGGTGCGTGGTGAAGCTGGCCATCGCGTGAGCCTAGGCGACGGCACCCGCGGCCCGCCCGGGGCGGGCGGTCAGGGCCGGCTTGGGGACCGGCCCGGTTGCGAGGGCGTTCTGACGGGGGTCAGCAGGCAGCGGCCGACCAGGCCTACGCCCGCGTCCAGGGACTTCGTGAACTCCTCGGCCAGTTCGGGGGAGCGGCGCAGCGTCCACAGGAGGCGGGCCGCCGCCCAGGCGCCCGCGCGGGCGCGCTCCAGGCTCCACGAGCCGACCAGGTGGGTCAGCGGGTCGGCGATCTCCAGGAGGTCCGGGCCCGGCATCAGGTCCTCCCGGATGCGTTCCTCCAGGGTGACCAGGGTGTCGCCGACCCGGTCGAAGTCGGCTTCGAGGGCGGCCGGTTCGCAGTCCAGGGAGCGGCAGGCGGACACCACCGCCACCGCCAGGTCGTGGCCGATGTGCGCGTTGATCCCGGCCAGCGCGTGCTGGAGCGGGCGGATCCCGGGGTGGCGCCGGTACTGGAGGAGGGGGCGCCAGCAGGCCGGGGCCCGGTCCGCCTCCACCGCCGTCAGGTACCGCTCCGCGAACCGCACGCTGAGGGTCTGCGCCCGGCGCGGGGCAGGGAACCCCCCGTGCTCGATCCGATGGTGCAGGGTCTCCGTCACGGTCAGGTAGACCCGGTTGAAGACGGCGACACCGTCCTGCGGCGGCAGCCGCTCGTCCAGGGCGCGCATCCGCGCCAGCACCGCTTCCATGGGAGGCAGAGTCGCAGGCGCCGCCGCGGAACCGGGGAACTTGGCCGTACGCTTCCCCGATTCGGGCGAAACCCCGTCAACGGGGCTTGTCCTGCGCCTCCCCGCCGGTGTCGTAGGCGGAAGTGCCCGCGTCGAGCAGGGGCTTCTGCGGCTTCAGGTGCGCGGGGGCCAGACTGCGCAGCGCGTGATAGCCCCCGATCACCACGATCGAGCCCAGCGCGATCCCGCCCAGCTCGAAGGTGTCGGTGATCTGGAGCTTCACCCCGCCGATGCCGATGATGATGCCCGCCGCGGCCGGCACCAGGTTCAGCGGATTGCGCAGGTCCACCCCGCCGCTGATCCAGATCTGGGCGCCCAGCAGGCCGATCATCCCGTACAGGATCACGGTGATGCCGCCGAGGACCCCGCCCGGGATCGCGGCGACGATCGCCCCGAACTTGGGGCACAGGCCGAAGAGCAGCGCGAATCCGGCCGCCGCCCAGTAGGCCGCCGTGGAGTACACCCTGGTCGCCGCCATGACGCCGATGTTCTCGGAGTACGTGGTGTTGGGCGGGCCGCCGACCGCCGTGGACAGCATGGACGCGGCGCCGTCCGCCGCGATGGCCGTGCCGAGCTTGTCGTCGAGGGGGTCGCCGGTCATCTCGCCGACGGCCTTGATGTGCCCCGCGTTCTCGGCGATCAGCGCGATCACCACGGGCAGGGCGATCAGGATCGCCGACCACTCGAAGGACGGCCCGTGGAAGGACGGAAGGCCGATCCAGTCGGCCTTCGCGACCGCGGACAGGTCCAGGCGCCAGTGGTCCACGGCCGCCTCCCCGCCCACCGTCGAGTGGATCTTCCCGAAGATCAGGTCGGAGAGCCAGGAGATCGTGTACCCGAAGACCAGCCCCAGGAAGATCGCGATGCGCGACCAGAAACCGCGCAGGCAGACCACGGCGAACCCGGTGAACAGCATGGTCAGCAACGCCGTCCACTGGTCCTGCGGCCAGTACGTCGACGCCGTCACCGGCGCCAGGTTGAAGCCGATCAGCATCACCACCGCACCCGTCACGATGGGCGGCATCGCCGTGTGGATGACGCGGGCCCCGAAGCGCTGGACGGCCAGCCCGGCCAGGAAGAGCGCCACGCCGACGACGAACACCGAGCCGGTGACGACCGCGCTGTCCCCGCCCGAGGCCCGGATCGCCGCCGCGACGCCGACGAAGGACAGCGAGCAGCCCAGGTAGGAGGGGACCCGGCCGCGCGTCGCGAGGAGGAAGATCACCGTCGCGACGCCGGACATCATGATGGCCAGGTTCGGGTCCAGGCCCATCAGGACCGGCGCGACGAAACTCGCGCCGAACATCGCCACGACGTGCTGGGCGCCCAGCCCGGCGGTCCGCGGCCACGACAGCCGCTCCTCCGGCCGTACCACCGCGCCGGGGGCGGGGGTCCGCCCGTCTCCGTGCAGGGTCCAGCCCACGCCGAGGCCCATGTTCCACTCCTCTTCTCCGGAGATCCTCCGGACACTCCCCAGCGCCGGCGGCCGACACGTCGAGGCCGCAGCGCACGGGAAGTGCCGCTGCGGCCAGTCGACATGTTACGGACGTATATCGAGGGGTTCGCCCCGATCGTCGCGATCGGCCGGGCCGGCCTTCTCGCCGGTCCCGCCCCCAGACTGCCCCACCGGCGGCCGCTGACGCAGTACTGCGGCGCCCACGACCAGCGCGAAAGCCAGCAGCGTGACCAGTCCGAACGACACCACCAGCGACGTCGCGTCGGCCACCGCGCCGATCGCCGACGGCGCGATCAGCCCCGAGGTGTACGTGATCGTCGCGACGCCCGCGATGGCCTGCGCCGGGGCCGGCCCGCTGCGCCCCGCCGCCGCGAAGGCCAGCGGGACCACCACCGCGATGCCCAGCCCGATCATCCCGAAGCCGGCCAGGGCCGCCCCCGGGTGCCGTGCCAGGACCACGAGCAGCCCGCCCGCGGTGGCCAGTACGCCGCCCGCCCGGACGGTGCGCACCGGCCCGAACCGGTCCACCACCCGGTCCCCGGCCAGCCGGGCCACCGCCATGGTGAGCGCGAAGGCGGTGGTGGAGGCGGCCGCCAGCCCGGCGTCCGTGTGCAGCACGTCCCGCAGGTACACCGCCGACCAGTCCAGGCTCGCGCCCTCGGCGAAGACCGCGCAGAACCCGATGGCCCCGATGAACAGCGCGGACTTCGGGGGCAGCGCGAAGTGCGGCGGCGCCTGCGCCTCCGCGTCGCTCCGCAGGTCCAGTACGCCCCGTACGGCGATCAGCCCGCCCGCGGTGAGGACGAGCGCGGCGACGAGATGGTGCAGCCGGGCGTCGGTACCGGTGTGCGCGGCGACCGTGCCGGCGGCCGAGCCGAGCAGGGCGCCCACGCTCCACATGCCGTGCAGCGAGGACATGATCGAGTGGCCCAGCCGGTTCTCGGTCTCCACGCCCAGCGCGTTCATCGCCACGTCCGACATGCCCGCGGTGGCTCCGTAGAGGAGCAGCGTCAGGCAGAGGGCGGGCAGGTTCGGGGCGAGGCTCGGCAGGATGAGGGCGAGGGTCCACATCGCCAGCAGTCCCCGCAGCGCGGTGCGCGCGCCGAACCGGTGGTTGATCCGCCCGGCCAGCGGCATCGCGAACGCCGCACCGAGGGCGGGGAAGGCGAGGGCGAGTCCCAGGGTGCCCGCGCTGAGCTGGGCGTGGTCCTGGATCCAGGGGATGCGGGTGGCGAAGGAGCCGGTGACGGCGCCGTGGGTGCAGAAGACGGCCGCGATGGCGAAACGGGCGTGGCGCAGGCGCGCCGGGCTGAGGTCGTTGTCCCCGGTCATGAACATTAAACTATCAGGGACCCTGCCTGATAGATAATGGCCTCGACTCCCTAGGATGGGCGCCGTGACTTCCGCCCCCGCCCCGGTACCGGCCCCCGCCTCGCCCAGCACGGCCCGGGCCCTCAACGACCGCCTCGCCCTGCGGCTCCTCCAGGAGTCCGGACCGCTGACGGCCACCCAGCTCAAGTCCAAGACCGGGCTCTCCCGCCCCTCGGTCGCCGACCTCGTCGACCGGCTCGCCGGAGCCGGGCTCATCGAGGTCGTCGGGGAGTCCGGCGAACAGCGGCGCGGCCCCAACGCCAAGCTCTACGGGATCGTCGCCCACCGCGCCCACCTGGCCGCCCTGGACGTCCGCACCGACCGGGTCACCGCCGTCGTCACCGACCTCCTCGGCCACCCCCTCGCCGAGGCCGCCCTGCCCGTCGGCGCCCCCGAGGACGCGGTGGCGGCCCTGCTGCGCACCGCGCACGAGGCCGGCGCGTCCGCCCTCCACACCGTCGTCATCGGAGCCCCCGGCCTGGTCGCCCCGGCCACCGGCGAACTCCGCGACACCATCGGCCTGCCGGCCTGGCACCGCGACCTGGTGAGCGCCCTGCAACGCACCCTGCCCGCCGTGGTCGTGGTCGAGAACGAGACCAACCTGGCCGCCCTCGCCGAACAGCGCCTGGGCGTCGCCCGCGACCTGGACTCCTTCGTACTCCTGTGGCTCGGCGCGGGCGTGGGCGCGGCGGTGGTCCTGGACGGCCGGCTGCGCCGGGGCGCCTCCGGCGGGGCGGGCGAGATCGGCTTCCTCCCGGTCCCGGGCACCGGCACCCTGCCCTCGGCCGCCGAGTGCGGGGGCGGCTTCCACGCCCTGGCGGGCCGGGAGGCGGTGGCGGCGCTCGCCGCGGAACACGGCTTCCGGGGCCCGGCGGAGGAGGCGGTGGCCGGCGCGGCCGGAGACGCGTTCCTGGAGGCCCTGGCCGAACGGCTCGCCCTCGGCGCCGCGGCGGTGGCGGCCGTGCTCGACCCGGGCTGCGTGGTCCTCGGCGGTGAACTCGGCCGGGCCGGGGGCGACGCGCTGGCCGCCCGCGTCGCCGCCCGCCTCGCCACCCTGACGCCGGTCCCGACAGCGGTCCGTGCCACCGTGCTCGGCGACCGGGCGGTCCTCACGGGCGCCCGCCTGGCCGCCCGCGAGGCGGCACAGGACTCCCTGTTCGGGGGATAGGACGGGTCGGGCGGGTTGGCTGCGCCGCTCGGGCCGGGCTTCGGGTGGGCCGGTTGTGCCGGGGCCGTGCGCCGGTTGGCTGCGCCGCTCGGGCCGGGTGTGGGGCGCTGGCTGTGCCGGAGTCGGGCCGAGGTGGTGGCCGGTTGTGCCGGGGCCGGGCGCGCGCCGGGGTGTCTCCTCGGACGCCGAACGTGGCGAGGGGTCGGAGCCTGCGGCGGCAGTGCGTTCG
>NZ_JBIAVU010000014.1:0-294282 GCF_042894695.1 Streptomyces sp. NPDC001513 | reverse complement strand
TTTGGGGGGGGGTTTTTTTTTTTTCCCCGGGGGGGGGGGGGGGGGGGGGGGGGCGCGGGCCGGGGGGGGGGGGGGGGGGGGGGGGGGGGGGGGGGGGGGGGGGGGGGGGGCGCGGCGCCCCCCCCGCGGGGGGGGGGGGGGGGCCCCCGACGGGGTCAGTCGATGTACGTCGATGTACGTGATGTACGTCGGTGTCAGCCCAGGAGGGTGACGTCGCGGACCGCGCCCTTGTCAGCGCTGGTGGCCATGGCGGCGTAGGCGCGCAGGGCCGCGGAGACCTTGCGCTCGCGGTTCTTCGGGGCGTAGATGCCGCCGAGGGCCTGGTGGCGGGCCGCCAGCTCCGCTTCGGGGACGAGGAGCTCGATGGAGCGGTTCGGGATGTCGATGCGGATGCGGTCGCCGTCCTCGACGACGGCGATGTCGCCGCCCGAGGCCGCCTCCGGGGAGGCGTGGCCGATGGACAGGCCCGAGGTGCCGCCGGAGAAGCGGCCGTCGGTCACGAGGGCGCAGACCTTGCCGAGGCCGCGGCCCTTGAGGAAGGAGGTCGGGTAGAGCATCTCCTGCATGCCGGGGCCGCCGCGCGGGCCCTCGTAGCGGATGACGACGACGTCGCCGGCCTTGATCTCCTTGCGCAGGATCTTGTCGACGGCCTCGTCCTGGGACTCGCAGACGACCGCCGGGCCCTCGAAGGTCCAGATCGACTCGTCGACGCCGGCCGTCTTGACGACGCAGCCGTCGACGGCGATGTTGCCGCGCAGGACGGCGAGGCCGCCGTCCTTGGAGTACGCGTGCTGCACGGAGCGGATGCAGCCGCCCTCGGCGTCGAGGTCGAGGGTGTCCCAGCGCTCGGACTGGGAGAAGGCGGTGGCGGAGCGCTTGCAGCCGGGAGCCGCGTGCCACAGCTCCATGGCGGTGCCGGAGGCCGTGCCGGAGCGGGCGTCCCACTGGGCGAGCCAGTCCTCCAGGCCCTCCGAGTGGACCGTGGTGACGTCCTTGTTGAGGAGGCCGCCGCGGTGCAGCTCGCCGAGGATGGCGGGGATGCCGCCGGCCCGGTGGATGTCCTCCATGTAGTACGTGCCGCCGGGCGCCACGTTCGGGGCGACCTTGGCCAGGCACGGGACGCGGCGGGAGACGGCGTCGATGTCGGTGAGGTCGTACTCCAGGCCCGCCTCCTGGGCGGCGGCGAGGAGGTGGAGGATCGTGTTCGTGGAGCCGCCCATCGCGATGTCGAGGGCCATGGCGTTCTCGAAGGCCTCGCGGGTGGCGATGTTGCGCGGCAGGACCGACTCGTCGCCGTCCTCGTAGTACCGCTTGGTGATCTCGACGACCGTGCGGCCGGCGTCCTCGTACAGGGCGCGGCGGGCGGTGTGCGTGGCGAGGACCGAGCCGTTGCCGGGGAGGGCGAGGCCGATGGCCTCGGCGAGGCAGTTCATCGAGTTGGCGGTGAACATGCCGCTACAGGAGCCGCAGGTGGGGCAGGCGTTCTCCTCGATGCGCAGCACGTCCTCGTCGGAGACGTTCTCGTTGGCGGCGTCGACCATGGCGTCGATCAGGTCGAGCTTGCGGACGGTGCCGTCGACGAGGATGGCCTGGCCGGCCTCCATCGGGCCGCCGGAGACGAAGACGACGGGGATGTTGAGGCGCATGGCGGCCATCAGCATGCCCGGGGTGATCTTGTCGCAGTTGGAGATGCAGATCAGGGCGTCGGCGCAGTGCGCCTCGACCATGTACTCGACCGAGTCCGCGATCAGGTCGCGGGAGGGCAGGGAGTACAGCATGCCGCCGTGGCCCATGGCGATGCCGTCGTCGACCGCGATCGTGTTGAACTCGCGCGGGATGGCACCGGCGGCGCGGATGGCGTCGGAGACGATCCGGCCGACGGGGGCGAGGTGGGTGTGGCCCGGCACGAACTCGGTGAAGGAGTTGGCGACCGCGATGATCGGCTTGCCGATGTCCTCGCTCGCTACGCCCGACGCGCGCATCAGCGCACGAGCGCCTGCCATGTTGCGGCCGTGGGTGACGGTGCGGGACCTCAGCTCGGGCATGCGGTTTCACTCCCCATGAGTGCGGCTGTACGGTCAGCCGCGACTGCGGATATGGCTCAGATACGAGGCTACGCCCACCGCCCGCGATCCGGACGCCGCGTCCGCATGACGGGACGACAGGCTCACTCCTCGGTCAGGTACCGCTGCAGTGTGGGGGCCACGAGCGCCACGATGTCCTCCGCGTCCGCGGAGGCGAGGGGCTCGACCCGGACGACGTAGCGCAGGATCGCGATGCCGACCATGTGGGAGGCGGCGAGCTCGGCGCGGAAGGTCGGGTCGGGCACGTCGAGGTCGGCGGCGACCCGCTCCAGGACCCGCCGCAGCACCAGCTCGCGCAGCACCTTCGCGGCGGCCTCGTGGGTGAGGGCGGAGCGGATCACGGCGAGCAGCGGGGCCCGGGTGACGGGGTTCTCCCAGACGCCGAGGAAGTAGCGGGCGAGGCGCTCGCCGATGCCCTCCGGGCCCTCTCCGATGATCGCGGGGACCACCATGGCGGGCTCGATGCTGACCTCGATGGCGGCGGCGAAGAGGTCGTCCTTGCTGCCGAAGTAGTGGTGGACCAGCGCCGGGTCGACCCCCGCCACCTTCGCGACGCCGCGCACGGACGTCTTGTCGTACCCGCGCTCGGCGAACACCTCGCGGGCGGCCAGCCGGATCCGCTCCTGGGTGCCGGGCCCGTCGTCGGCCTCGTCCTGCCGCGGCCGGCCGGGCCCGCGGCGGCGCGGCTTCTCCGCTCCCGTGGTCATGCCCGTCGCGCCCTGTCCCGGGTGGCGGTGGCGAGGTGCAGCCGCGTGAAGGCCAGCGCCTCGGCGAGGTCGGCCTCGCGCTCGGCGGAGGACATCGCCCGCCGCGTGTTCACCTCGATCACCACATGGCCGTCGAACGAGGTCCGGGCGAGCCGCTCCAGCAGCTCGGCGCAGGGCTGCGTACCGCGCCCGGGGACCAGGTGCTCGTCCTTCGCCGAACCGTTTCCGTCGGCGAGGTGGACGTGCGCGAGCCGCTCGCCCATCCGGTCGATCATCGCGGTGGCGTCCGTACGGGCGGTGGCGGTGTGCGAGAGGTCGACGGTGAAGTGCCGGTAGTCGTCCTTCGTCACGTCCCACTCGGGTGCGTACGCGAGCATCTCGCGGTCGCGGTAGCGCCAGGGGTACATGTTCTCCACGGCGAACCGGACGTCCGTCTCGTCGGCCATCCGCCAGATGCCGGTGACGAAGTCCCGCGCGTACTGGCGCTGCCACCGGAACGGCGGGTGCACGACGACGGTGGACGCGCCGAGCCGCTCGGCCGCCGCCTGCGCCCGCTGCAGCTTGGTCCACGGGTCGGTGGACCACACGCGCTGGGTGATCAGCAGACACGGCGCGTGCACGGCGAGGATCGGCACCTGGTGGTGGTCCGACAGCCGGCGCAGGGCGTCGACGTCCTGACTGACCGGGTCCGTCCAGACCATGACCTCCACGCCGTCGTACCCGAGGCGCGCGGCGATCTCGAAGGCGGTCGCCGTCGACTCCGGATACACGGAGGCGGTGGAGAGGGCGACTTTCGCGGTCGGGACGCGGACTGGTTCTGCCACGGAGACAGGGTACGGGGCCGACGCCCGCCCGGTACGTGACGGCCGCCACCCGGGGCCGGTCCGGGCCGATCGACAGGACACCCCGTAGGCCGCCCGGCCCACAGCTGGATCGCGACGCACCGTCAACCGTCTTAGGTTTCGGCCAAGATGCGGGTGTTCGCCCGCTTTTCACCGAGAGGGCTGCCCGCATGACTCGCCGTTGGCTCACATCCGCCCTGTGCGCGCTCGCGCTGCTCGCCCCCGGATCGCTCGGCACGGCCTCGGCCGCCGAGGGGGGCCGGACCCCCTTGCGGGTCGCGACCCGCAACCTCCACCTGGGCGCCGACCTCGCACCCGTCCTCGCCGCCACCACCCCGCAGGAGCTCGTCGCCGCGGTGACCACGGTGTGGGCGAACGTCCGGGCGACGGACTTCACGGAGCGCGCCGAGGCACTGGCCGACGAGATCGCCGAGAGCGAGCCCCACCTCGTGGGCCTCCAGGAAGCGGTGCTGTGGCGCAGCCAGACCCCGGCCGGGCCGGGCGGCGCCACCCACGTCGAGTACGACTTCCTGCGGATCCTCCTCGACGAGCTCGCCGCCCGCGGCAAGCACTACGCCGCCGTCGCGAGCGTGACCGTCGGCAGCGACTTCGAGGCCCCCCGCTCCACGCCCGGCGGCCTCCAGGACATCCGCCTCACCGACCGCGACGTGCTCCTGGCCCGCACCGACCTGCCCGCGCGCGCCTTCTCCGTGGCCCACGCGCAGGCCGCCCGGTTCCGCGACCACGTGCCCGTCTGCCGGCCCGCGCTGGGCTGCCCGGCCGGTCCGGCCCTGAAGATCGAGCGCGGCTGGGTCTCGGCCGACGTCACGCTCCGCGGCCGCGCCGCCCGGGTGGTGAGCACCCGTCTCGAACCCGCCGCCCCCGCCGTGCAGGAAGCCCAGGCCGCCGAACTGCTCGCGGGCCCGCTGGACACCAAGCTCCCCACCGTGCTGCTCGGGGACCTCAACTCGGCGGCCGGCGGGGTCGGCGCGACGCCGGCGACCGCCACCCGCAGCTACGACCGCCTCCTGGCCGCCGGCTTCCAGGACGTCTGGACCGCCAACCGGCACCGCCCCCGCAGCCCCGGCTTCACCTGCTGCCGGGCCCCCGAGCTGCGCAACGCCGCCTCCGGCCTCACCCAGCGCATCGACTACGTGCTCTTCCGCGGCAGGATCAACGCGCTGACGGCCGACCTGGTGGGCGCGACCCCGGCCGACCGCACCCCCTCGGGGCTGTGGCCGTCCGACCACGCCGGCGTGACGAGCGCGCTCCGGCTGCGCTGACCTGTCCGGCCCCGGGCTCGGGCTCGGGCCGGGGCCGGGGCCGGTCCTACGATCCCGTCGGCATGTGGTCCAGCCTGCGGAGGATCACGCCCTCGCGCAGGGCCCAGGGGCAGATCTCCAGCTCGTCGACGCCGAAGAGGTCCATCGTGGCCTCCGCGACGAGCGCGCCCGCCAGGAGCTGGTTCGAGCGGCCCTCCGAGACACCCGGGAGGGCCGCGCGCTGGGCCGTGGTCATCGCCGCCAGGCGCGGGACCCATTCCTCCAGGGACTTGCGGCTCAGGTCCCGCTGGACGTACAGACCCTCCGCCGAGCGGGCCGCGCCCGCGATGCGCGCCAGCTGCTTGAAGGTCTTCGACGTCGCCACCACGTGGTCCGGCGTGCCGAAGCGGCGGAACTCGCCGACCGTGCGGGCGATCTCCGCCCGCACGTGCCGCCGTAGCGCCCGGATGTCCAGCGCGTCCGGCGGGTCGCCCGGGAGCCAGCCCGAGGTGAGGCGGCCGGCGCCCAGCGGCAGCGAGACGGCCGCGTCCGGGTCCTCGTCGATGCCGTACGCGATCTCCAGCGAGCCGCCGCCGATGTCCAGGACCAGCAGCTTCCCGGCGGACCAGCCGAACCAGCGGCGGGCCGCGAGGAACGTCAGCCGGGCCTCGTCCTCGCCGCTCAGCACCGGCAGGTCGACGCCCGCCTCGGCCTTGATCCGCGCGAGGACCTCGTCCGCGTTCGTGGCCTCCCGTACGGCACTGGTCGCGAAGGGGAGGACGTCCTCGCACCCCTTGTCCTCGGCGGCCTGGACCGCGTCGGAGATCACCGAGACGAGGCGCTCCACGCCGTCGGGAGTGACGGCGCCGCCCTCGTCGAGGAGCTCCGCCAGCCGCATTTCCACCTTGTGCGAGTGCGCCGGCTGCGGGCGCGCGCCGGGGTGCGCGTCCACCACCAGCAGATGGACCGTGTTCGAACCCACATCAAGGACACCGAGTCTCATAGGGGGAAACGCTACTGCGAGGAACGCTCGGGGGTTGTGTAAGGGGCGCTTAGGCTTGGGTTTGTGCCAAATACGAAGAAGGCCAACAAGACCCGGTCGCAGAAGGACACGGGCAAGGACCCTGCCAAGGACACCGCCAAGAACACCGCCAAGGGCAAGAACGCCGCAAGCAAGGGCGGCGGCGCCCGGAACGGCAAGGGCAAGCCCCCCGTCGTCTCCGACGAGAAGGGCCTCGACTTCCCCCGGGCCTGGGTGGAGTTCCCCGATCCCGCCGACGACGAGCAGGTCTTCCGCTGCGACCTGACCTGGCTGACCTCCCGCTGGACCTGCATCTTCGGCAGCGGCTGCCAGGGCATCCAGGCGGGCCGGGCGGACGACGGCTGCTGCACGCTCGGCGCGCACTTCTCCGACGAGGACGACGAGAAGCGCGTCGCGCAGCACGTGGCCCGGCTGACGCCCGAGCTGTGGCAGTTCCACGACGTCGGCAGCGAAAGCGGCTGGACCCAGCACGACGACGACGGGGAGAAGCAGACCCGTCGCTGGGACGGCGCGTGCATCTTCCTGAACCGGCCGGGGTTCCCCGCCGGGGCCGGGTGCTCGCTGCACATCCTGGCGCTGAAGAGCGGCCAGGAACCGCTGGAGACCAAGCCCGACGTCTGCTGGCAGCTGCCGATCCGCCGGACGTACGACTGGATCGAACGGCCCGACGACACCCGCGTGCTCCAGGTGTCGATCGGTGAGTACGACCGCCGCGGCTGGGGTCCCGGCGGCCACGACCTGCACTGGTGGTGCACGTCGGCCACCTCCGCGCACGGCGCCGGGGACCCGGTGTACGTGTCGTACCGCGCCGAGCTGACGGAGCTGATGGGCAAGGAGGGGTACGAGGCGCTCGTGAAGCTGTGCGAGGCGCGGCTGGCGTCCCTGCTGCCGATGGCCCCGCACCCGGCGGACCCGGTCGAAGGGCCGGGGGCTTAACCCGAAGAGCCCGACGGGCCCGGGTCCGGCCCGGGGGAAACCGTTCCGCCTGAGCCGTCCGGCGGCGTCGCGGTCGGCGTGGGCGTCGGGTCCGGCGGCGGGATCGTCGGCTCCGTGGGCGTGGGGGCCGGCGTGGGCGGCTGCGTCGGGTCCGGGGTCGGCGACGGGGGCGAGGGCTGCGCCGGGTCCGGCGTGGGCGTCGGGGTCGCCGCCGGGCGGCCGCGGCCCTGGATGGAGACCACCGCACCGCTCGGATCGACCCCGACCCGGGCCGTCCAGGCGCCCACGGGCTGGGCCTCGGGGTCCACGGCGATCCGTAGGGTGACCGATTCTCCGGGGGCCAGCGTGCCCGCGGTCCGGCTCGCGCGCAGCCACGGCGCGTCGGACCAGAGCCGCCAGTCCACCGGGGCGCCGCCGGAGGCGGTGAGGGTGAGCAGCGTGAGGGAGCCGCGGGAGGACGCGGCGACGGAGAGGTGGCCGGCGTGGGCTCCGGCGCGGTCGGCTCCGGCCGGCGGGCCGGTGCTGATCACCTCGACGGAGACGTCGGAATCGTCACTGCTCTGGGCGAAGCCGGGGCCGCCGGTGGTGCTGGCGGCGTTGCCGGTGTTCTCGTACGCCGTCAGCGGGCGGCCGTCGGTGCGTGCCGTCGGGAGTTCGGACTCGCTGGCGGAGATGCGGGTGGAGTCGCCGCCGACGGGCTCGCCCGTGCTGGGGGCGCCGCGGTACGCCGCCCACAGCGCCAGCACCGGGGCGGCGACGACGGTGGCGACGACGGTCGTGGTCACCGCGCGGGCGCGCAGCCGGTCGCGGCGGGCGGCGCGGTCCCTGGGGTCCATCGGGAAGCCGGTGCTGGTGAAGCGCGGGCCGGGCCTGCGGCCGCGGCCCCGGCCTGAGCGGAGCATCGCCGCGTGGACGGCGGTGCGGGGGGCGGGTACGAGCGGGAGGGCGGCGGTGTTGATGCCGCCGGAGCCGGGCCAGGGGGCGCCGACGCCCACGCGTTCGGCGACGCGGCGGCACCGGGGGCAGTCGTCGACGTGCCGGACGAGTTCGGCGCGCAGGGTGCTGGACAGCAGCACGTTGCCGTCGCCTTCACCGTCTCCGTCGTCGCCCGTGAGCAGGGAGACGGCGGAGCAGTTCCCGGTCTCCACGACGGCGAGCGCGGCGCGGGTGCGCTCCACCTCGCAGGCGGCGCCGGACAGGAGCTCGCGGGCGGTGGCCGGGGGCGTGCCGAGGACGGCGGCGAGCTCGGGGACGCCGAGGCGGTGGCGGACGGCGAGTTCGAGGGCCTCGCGCTGGGCGGGCGTGGTGCCGGCGGCCTCGGGCCAGGCGAGCCGGGCCAGTTCGGTGCGGCGGTAGGCGTGCACGTCAACGAGCCGGTGGGCGTCCGGGGCGCGTCCGGCGTCGGGGACGGTCCCCGGGTCCGTGGCACCGCCCAGCGCACGGTTGCGCTCGGTGTGCTCCGGCGCACGCCGGGCGGAATGCGCTCCCTGCCGGGTGCGCCGTTGCTCTGCCAGCCGGCGCAGACAGCCCCAGCGGGCGAGCGCGTAGAGCCAGGCCCGCCGGTCCCCCTCGTCGGGGCAGCGGCCGGGGTGCCGCTCGGCCACGGCGAGGACGTCACCCAGCACGTCGGTGGCGGTGTCGTGGTCGCACAGGACCGACAGGCAGTACGTGAACAGACCGTCCAGGTAAGGCTCGTGCCGGAAGGGGGGCGGCTGCTCCCCCTCGCTGTGCGTGCGCCCGTGCGCCCGGTGTGCGCCGGTGTGCGCTGAGGGGAGTGCCTGGTTGCTGCTGTTCACCTGGCGACCGTAGGCGGCACGCCGGTGGCGCCCTGGAAGCCTTCCCCACTTTTAGCCCTTACGGGTGAACAGATCGGTGGTCCGCTGACGTGGCCCCTGACGTGGGAGGGCTCCGGCCGCCTCCGGAGCCCTCCCACCGCGTTGTCGGTGCGGGCGGCTACCGTGAGCGGCATGGCTGCCCGCACCGCTCGTTCATCCGCCAAGGACCGGCCGTCCTACCGCTGCTCCGAGTGCGGGTACACCACCGCGAAGTGGCTCGGGCGCTGCCCCGAGTGCCAGGCCTGGGGGACCGTCGAGGAGATGGGCGGCGCACCCGCCGTGCGGACCACCGCCGCCGGGCGGGTCTCCGCGCCCGCGCTGCCGATCGCGCAGGTCGACGGCCGGACGGCGACCGCCCGCAGCACCGGCGTGGACGAGCTGGACCGCGTCCTCGGCGGCGGCCTCGTCCCCGGCGCCGTGGTGCTGCTCGCCGGCGAGCCCGGCGTCGGGAAGTCGACGCTGCTGCTGGACGTCGCGGCGAAGGCGGCCAGCGACGAGCACCGCACGCTGTACGTGACGGGCGAGGAGTCGGCCGGCCAGGTGCGGCTGCGCGCCGACCGGATCAACGCCCTCAGCGATCACCTCTACCTGGCCGCCGAGACCGACCTGTCCGCCGTGCTCGGGCACCTCGACGCCGTGAAGCCCTCCCTGCTGATCCTGGACTCCGTGCAGACCGTCGCCTCCCCCGAGATCGACGGCGCGCCCGGCGGCATGGCCCAGGTCCGCGAGGTGGCCGGGGCACTGATCCGGGCCTCCAAGGAACGCGGGATGTCCACCCTCCTCGTCGGCCACGTGACCAAGGACGGGGCCATCGCCGGCCCCCGGCTGCTGGAGCACCTCGTCGACGTCGTCCTGAGCTTCGAGGGCGACCGGCACGCGCGGCTGCGGCTGGTGCGCGGCATCAAGAACCGGTACGGCGCCACCGACGAGGTCGGCTGCTTCGAACTGCACGACGAGGGGATCACCGGGCTCGCCGACCCGAGCGGGCTGTTCCTGACCCGGCGCGCCGAGGCCGTCCCGGGCACCTGCCTGACCGTGACGCTGGAGGGCAAGCGTCCGCTGGTCGCCGAGGTGCAGGCGCTCACCGTCGACTCGCAGATCCCCTCCCCCCGGCGCACCACCTCGGGCCTGGAGACCTCGCGCGTGTCGATGATGCTGGCGGTGCTGGAGCAGCGCGGCCGGATCACGGCGCTCGGCAAGCGCGACATCTACAGCGCGACCGTCGGCGGGGTGAAGCTGACCGAGCCGGCCGCCGACCTCGCCATCGCGCTCGCCCTGGCCTCCGCCGCCAGCGACGTACCGCTCCCGAAGAACCTCGTGGCGATCGGCGAGGTCGGTCTGGCCGGCGAGGTGCGGCGGGTGACCGGCGTCCAGCGGCGCCTCGCCGAGGCGCACCGGCTCGGCTTCACGCACGCGCTGGTCCCGGCGGATCCGGGGAAGGTCCCGGCCGGGATGAAGGTGATCGAGGTGGCCGACATGGGCGATGCGCTCCGGGTGCTGCCGCGCGGGCGCTCCCGTACGCCGGCCAAGGAGCGGGCCACCGACTGACGGGGCAGCGGCCCTGGTCAGGGGGTCCGTACGGGGCCCCCGCAAGCCGTACCTGGCCAAGCCACGGCGGGGCCGCAGCGCGCGCCGGTAGACTTTGGGCTGGTCCGCCCGGCCGTACGCACGTCCTCGTGCCCGCGGCGCGGGGCGGCGCAACCCGCGACCGGAGGAGTGCAGTGGCAGCCAAGGACGGGGCAGCAGCATCCGGCAAGTCGGGCGCGAGCTCCAAGCAGGAGGCCATGATGCGCGCCTCGCTGAGCGCGGTCGCACCTGGTCAGCCCCTGCGTGACGGCTTGGAACGGATCGTCCGCGGCAACACCGGCGGGCTCATCGTCCTCGGCATGGACAAGTCCGTCGAGGCCATGTGCACCGGCGGTTTCGTCCTCGACGTGGAGTTCACCGCGACCCGGCTGCGGGAGCTGTGCAAGCTCGACGGCGCGCTCATCCTCGACAAGGACATCACCAAGATCCTGCGGGCCGGTGTGCAGCTGGTGCCGGACGCGTCGATCCACACGGAGGAGACGGGCACCCGGCACCGCACCGCGGACCGCGTCTCCAAGCAGTGCGGCTTCCCGGTGGTCTCCGTCTCGCAGTCGATGCGGCTGATCGCGCTGTACGTGGACGGCGAGCGACGGGTCCTGGAGGAGTCCGGGGCGATCCTGTCGCGCGCGAACCAGGCGCTGGCCACGCTGGAGCGGTACAAGCTGCGCCTCGACGAGGTCGCGGGCACGCTGTCGGCGCTGGAGATCGAGGACCTGGTCACGGTCCGCGACGTGACGGCGGTCGCACAGCGGCTGGAAATGGTCCGCCGGATCGCGACCGAGATCGCCGAGTACGTGGTCGAACTGGGCACGGACGGACGACTGCTGTCGCTGCAGCTGGACGAGCTGACGGTGGGCATCGAGCAGGAGCGGGAGCTGGTCATCCGGGACTACGTGCCGGAGCCGACGGCGAAGCGTTCCCGCACGGTGGACGAGGCACTCGCTGAACTGGACGCGCTGACCCACCCGGAGCTGCTGGAACTGGCGATCGTGGCGAAGGCGCTGGGGTACACGGGCTCGCCCGAGACCCTGGACTCGGCGGTGTCGCCCCGCGGCTACCGGCTGCTGGCGAAGGTGCCGAGGCTGCCGGGCGCGATCATCGAGCGCCTCGTGGAGCACTTCGGCGGGCTGCAGAAGCTGCTCGCCGCGAGCGTCGACGACCTGCAGACGGTGGACGGCGTCGGCGAGGCGCGTGCGCGCAGCGTCCGCGAAGGCCTGTCCCGCCTGGCGGAATCCTCGATCCTGGAGCGCTACGTCTAAGACCCGCGGCGGCGCCGCAGGCGCTAGTCCTGCTTCAGGACGAACGAGGTTCGGGCGACCGGCATGCCGGGGGACTTGACCTCGACCACGTAGGTGTCGGGAGCCGCAGACCCCGCCGGAGGCGCCTGGCACTGGTCGGCCGCGCTGAACCTGCGGTCCCATTCCAGCGACTGCTTCGTCTCCCCCTGCGCCGGCAGGCGGAAGAAGGCGTTGCCCGCGCCCGCCGGGCAGTCCGCCGAGGACCACACCGCCTTGCTGCTGCTCGCCTGAAGGATGGTCAGGACCGCCTGCTTCGGGCCGAGGTCGACCTTGCAGGTGGTGCCGGAGGTGTTGCGGGCGACCAGTTCGAGCTTGGGCTTCTCGCTCGCCTCGTACTCGTTCTTCACGCTCTTGACCTCCCACTGCAGCGCACCCGGCGCGCACGTGGGGAGCGGGGAGTCCGCCGGGACCTGCGCCGGCCCGGCCGCCGCGCCGCCACCGCCCGAGCCGGACCCGCCGCTCGCGGCCGTGCCGCTGCCCGGCTCGCCGTTCTTGCCCGCGCCGCCGCTCGCGCCGCCTTCGGCGCCGGTGGTTCCGCCGCCCGACTCCGTGCGTCCGCCGGGGGCCGCGCTGATCGCGGGGCCCGTACCGGCCGGGCCGGGGGTGATCGAGGCGACGGGGTCGGGGCCGCCCTGGCCCTTTCCGTTCGTACTCGTCTTCCCCCCACCGGAACTGACGGTCCATACGGCGAGGAGCGCGAGGAGCGCGACGACGGACGCCAGCACAGCCCTCCGTCGCCAGTAGATGGAGGAGGGGAGCGGCCCGACCGGATTGCGCAGAGATCCCACGGAGGGAACTTTACGAGAGTTCGGGGCCCGATCAGTGCCCCACATGCCGCGCAGCAGGCTCGATTTGCCGATGATCATCCTGCGGGAGTACGCGGAACCGCCGGGAACCAGCCAGAGGTCTGATGTGACGATTAGGCCGCTTTGACTACCTTCGGTAGCCATGCACAGCTCCGGCCTCTACCTCGACATCACCGATTCCGCCCGTTCCGCCCCCGGATGGGTGCAGTCCGCGTTCGAGGCCTGGACGGCCTACGGGCTCCTGCTCTTCGGTGTGCTCTTCGCGGCCGTCTGGTGGCGCTCGCGCGGCCGCGGCGGCCCCCGGCCGGTCGCGCTCGCCGTGCTCGCCCCGCCGGCCACGGCCGTCGCGTACGCGGCCTCGGAGCTGGTGAAGTCGGCCGTGGACGAGGAGCGGCCGTGCCGCGCGGTCGCCGGGGCCGCCGCCTCGCTGGTCGCGTGCCCGGCGCCGGGCGACTGGTCGTTCCCCAGCAATCACGCGGCCCTCGCGGGCGCCGCCGCCGTGACCCTGGCCCTGGCCGTACGCCGGCTCGCGCTGCTGACCGTGCCGCTCGCGCTGCTGATGGCCTTCTCCCGCGTCTTCGTCGGCGTGCACTACCCGCACGACGTGGCGATCGGCCTGCTGCTGGGCGGTTCGGTCGCCGCCCTCGTCGTCCTCGCGCTCGCCGGTCCGATGAGTACGATCATCGCCGCCCTGCGGGCGAGCGGGGTCCGCGCGGCCGTCTGGTTCACCGGCCCGGGCCCGGCGGCGCGGGCCCGAAACGTGCCAGGATGCCGTCTGTCATGACTGCATCCCCCGCTTCCGCCAAGGCCGTATCCCCCGACTCCTCCCACGCGCTGCACTCCCCCGTCATCGCGTGGTTCGACGAGCACGCCCGCGACCTGCCCTGGCGCCGCCCCGAGGCCGGCCCCTGGGGGGTCATGGTCAGCGAGTTCATGCTCCAGCAGACCCCGGTCAGCCGGGTCCTCCCGGTCTACGAGCAGTGGCTCGCCCGGTGGCCCCGCCCCGCGGACCTGGCCACCGAGGCCCCCGGCGAGGCCGTACGGGCCTGGGGGCGGCTCGGCTACCCGCGCCGCGCCCTGCGGCTGCACGGCGCGGCCGTCGCCATAACGGAGCGGCACGGGGGCGACGTACCGCGGGATCACGCGCAGCTCCTCTCGCTGCCCGGGATCGGCGAGTACACGGCGGCCGCCGTGGCCTCCTTCGCGTACGGGCAGCGCCACGCCGTCCTCGACACGAACGTCCGGCGGGTCTTCGCGCGCACCGCCACCGGGGTCGAGTACCCGCCGAACGCCACCACCGCCGCCGAGCGGCGCCTGGCCCGGGCCCTGCTGCCCGAGGACGAGGCGACGGCGGCGCGCTGGGCGGCGGCCTCGATGGAGCTCGGCGCGCTGGTGTGCACCGCGAAGAGCCCCGACTGCGCGCGCTGCCCGGTGGCCGGGCTGTGCGCGTGGCGCCTCGCGGGGAAGCCGGCGCACGAGGGGCCGCCGCGGCGCGGGCAGACGTACGCCGGGACCGACCGGCAGGTGCGCGGCAAGCTCCTCGCGGTGCTCCGGGAGGCGGTGGGCGCCGTTCCGCAGGCCGTGCTCGACACGGTGTGGGACGAGCCGGTGCAGCGGGCCCGGGCCCTGGACGGGCTCGTCTCCGACGGGCTGGTGGAACCCCTCGACGGCGGCTTCTACCGGCTTCCGCAGACCTGACCGGAACCGCCGCCGGGCGGGGTCCGGGTGACCTTCGGATGGCCATCCGGAGAGCGCTCGGCGACGGCTCCGCGACCACCCGTAGTCGACCTTGAAACTGAGTCGACCATTCCGCTTCTCGCCGGGAAACCGCAGCTCACGGCACTGTTACACAACCTATGGGTGTCCGTGCGCCCACCGAAGGCTGGCTCGCACAGGCCCGTGACAAGCCCTCCGTACCTTCGAATCCGTAAGGCAGCGGATGAGCGGTGGACGGCAGCGGAGGCGGTCTCAGATGGCGCACGGTGAGGTACTCGAATTCGAAGAGTACGTACGCACCCGGCAGGACGCGCTGCTGCGCAGCGCCCGGCGCCTGGTCCCGGACCCCACCGACGCCCAGGACCTCCTGCAGACCGCGCTCGTGCGCACCTACGGCCGCTGGGACGGCATCGCCGACAAGTCCCTGGCCGACGCCTACCTCCGGCGCGTCATGATCAACACCCGTACCGAGTGGTGGCGCGCCCGCAAGCTCGAAGAGGTCCCCACCGAGCAGCTCCCCGACGCCTCCGTCGAGGACGGCTCCGACCAGCGCGCCGACCGCGCCCTGCTGATGGACATCCTCAAGGTGCTCGCGCCCAAGCAGCGCAGCGTGGTCGTGCTGCGACACTGGGAGCAGATGAGCACCGAGGAGACCGCCGCGGCGCTCGGAATGTCTGCGGGTACGGTGAAGAGCACTCTGCACCGCGCGCTGGCCCGCCTGCGGCAGGAACTGGAGAGCCGGGACCTGGACATGCGGGCGCTGGAGCGCGGTGACCACACCATGCGGTACGAGGGGCGTGAGCGGTGCGCGGCCTGAACGGCCAAGTTCTGACCGGCGGAAGATCGCTGGTACTCGTGTCGGCGGGGACGGTCGTCCTCGTCGGCACTGCCGTGTTCGCGGTCGGTTGCGCGACCGGCGGCACCGGCCTGCGCGACGGCGGCCCCGCCCGCTCCGACGCGGTCGCGAAAGCCAGCCCGGTCGCCCCGTCCACCCCCTCCGATCCCTCCCCGGGCGCCGCCTCCGCTTCCGGCCGGCCGTTCAAGAAGGTCGACCCCGTCGCACTGCTCAAGGCGGACCCGAAGGTCAGCGCCGAGATCAAACGGGACCTCAAGCCCTGCGCGGGCAAGGAGTACCCGGTGGACGTGAGCTACGGGAAGGTCACCGGCAGCCCCGCCGTCGACATCGTCGTCAACGTCCTGTCCTGCGCCGACGCCCTGGGCCGCGGCTCGTACGTGTACCGGGCGGACGGCGGCTCGTACGAGAATGTGTTCTCGGACGAACAGCCACCCGTCTACGCGGAGATCGACCGGGGCGACCTGGTGGTCACGAAGCAGGTCTACGGAAAGAGCGACGCGCTCGCCTATCCGTCGGGCGAGGACGTGATCACGTACCGCTGGAACGGAGAGGCGTTCACCGAGCAGGACCGAGTGCACTCGGAGTACAGCAACGTGGTCGACGGCGGTCTCCAGCCCGCCCCGGCCACGAGTCAGAAGAACTGAGCACAGAAGAACCGAGGCGAGGCTTCCGCATGGCCGAGACCCATGTCCTGTTCGTGGAGGACGACGACGTCATCCGTGAGGCCACGACCCTGGCGCTCGAACGCGACGGGTTCGTGGTCACGGCCATGCCCGACGGCCTGTCCGGTCTGGAGTCCTTCCGCGCCGACCGGCCGGACATCGCGCTGCTCGACGTGATGGTCCCCGGCATGGACGGCGTGAGCCTGTGCCGCCGCATCCGCGACGAGTCCACCGTCCCCGTGATCATGCTGTCGGCGCGCGCCGACTCCATCGACGTGGTGCTGGGCCTGGAGGCGGGCGCCGACGACTACGTCACCAAGCCCTTCGACGGCTCCGTGCTCGTGGCCCGGATCCGCGCCGTACTGCGCCGCTTCGACCACTCCGGCGGACCGCAGAACGGCGGACCGGGCTCCGCCCACGACGCGGCGGACCCGGAGCGCGGCGTGCTCTCCTTCGGCGACCTGGAGGTGGACACCGAGGGCATGGAGGTCCGCAGGGCGGGCGCCGCCGTGGCGCTGACGCCGACCGAGATGCGGCTGCTGCTGGAGTTCTCCTCGGCGCCCGGCACCGTACTGTCGCGCGACCGCCTGCTGGAGCGGGTCTGGGACTACGACTGGGGCGGCGACACCCGCGTCGTCGACGTCCACGTACAGCGGCTGCGCACCAAGATCGGCCAGGACCGGATCGAAACGGTCCGAGGCTTCGGATACAAGCTCAAGGCATGAGACGGTTCACCCTCCGTACGGGGATCCGCTGGAAGATCACGCTCGCCATCGCCGCCGTGGGCGCCCTCGTCACGATCGCCCTGAGCCTGGTCGTGCACAGCGCTGCCCGCGTGTCCATGCTGGAGAGCGCGCGCGAGGTCCAGCTGGACCGCGTGCAGTTCATCTCCCGCAACGCCGAGGCCGGGCGCAAGCCGCCGATGGGGGCCAAGCTCAACGACCCCGAGCTCCCCGCCGAGCTGCGGCACAAGGCGCAGTCGGGGCGGCGCGGGACCTACATCCAGGAGCGGCCGCACGGGCTGCCCGAGGTGTGGGCGGCCGTGCCGCTCGGGAACGGGCAGGTGCTGTCGCTGCACACGCAGTTCCGGGAGAGCGCCAACCTGATCCCCGACCTGGACCGGGCGCTGGTCGTCGGCGGGCTCGCCGCCGTGATCGGCGGATCCGCGCTCGGCGTGCTCATCGGCGGACAGATCTCGCGCAGGCTCCGCAAGGCCGCGGCCGCCGCGCAGCGGGTGGCGCACGGTGATCCCGACGTACGGGTGCGGGACGCGGTCGGCGGCGTCGTACGGGACGAGACCGACGACCTGGCGCGGGCCGTGGACGCCATGGCCGACGCCCTGCAGCAGCGGCTGGAGGCCGAGCGGCGGGTGACGGCGGACATCGCGCACGAGCTGCGTACCCCGGTGACGGGCCTGCTCACGGCGGCGGAGCTACTGCCGCCGGGGCGGCCGACCGAGCTGGTCCGGGACCGGGCGCAGGCGCTGCGCGCGCTGGTCGAGGACGTGCTGGAGGTGGCCCGGCTGGACAGCGCCTCGGAGCGGGCGGAGCTGCAGGACGTGGCGCTGGGCGAGTTCGTCAGCCGGCGGGTGACGGCGCTGATGCCGGAGGCGACCGTACGGGTCGTCGCGGACGAGATCGTCAGCACCGACCCGCGACGGCTGGAGCGGATCCTGGGGAACCTGCTGGCCAATGCGGCGCGGTACGGGCAGCCGCCGATCCAGGTCGACGTCGAGGGCCGGGTCGTACGGGTGCGGGACCACGGGCCGGGCTTCCCGGACGCACTGCTGCGCGAGGGGCCGAGCCGCTTCCGCACCGGGTCGACGGATCGCGCGGGCGTGGGGCACGGCCTGGGCCTGACCATCGCGGAGGGCCAGGCCCGGGTCCTGGGCGCCCGGCTGACCTTCCGCAACGTGGCGGCCCCGGGCGGCTTCGACCGCGAGGGCACGGCAGCGGGCGCGGTGGCGGTCCTGTGGCTGCCGGAACACGCGCCGACGGCGACGGGCAGCTTCCCGGTGATCAAGCTGCCGCAGGGCTAGGCCGTCTCTTTCGGATCCTGCCGGGCCGCCGGACTGTCAAGCCCCGAGTTCCCGTGCCGTGACGTGCACGCCGGTTCGGGGCGCAATGGAAGTCCGGGATGACGCTGCAGGAGGCCGGACGGCCCGCCCGCCGCATCCGCAGCCCGCACGCCTCGACGCGCCCAAGGAGCCCCGCCCATGACCGCCCTCAGGACCCGACGCCTCGTCCCCCTCATGATCGTCACCGCGCCGGCCGCCGTAGGCGCCTCCCCCGCCACCACCGCGCACGCCGCAGCGGCTGTCGGACCGGTACCGGGCGGTACGAGCACGGGGGTCGTGTTTTAGCATCCCTGGCATGACCGACGCCGTGAATCCCCCGAGCAACCCGCAGCCCGAGCCCGCCCCCGGGAGCGGCGGATACGGGTTCCCGCCGGGGCCGCCCGCGCAGGGCGGCGGCTACGGCTTCCCGCCCGGCCAGCCCGGGCAGGGCGCCGGCGGCGACCAGGGCGGCTACGGATACCCGGCCGGTGGCGAAGGGTACGGCTACGGCTACCCACAGCAGGGGCAGCAGCCGAACCCGTACCAGCAGCAGGACGCCTCGGCGGGATGGGCCCCGACCCAGCCCGCCCAGCCGCTCATATCCTCGTCCTCGCAGCCCGACTGGGAGGCCATGGCCGACCGGTCCGCCGCCGAGCGGCGCAAGAAGCGGCGGTGGATGCTGGGCGGCGGGGTGACCGTACTGGCGCTGCTGGCCGGCGGCGGAACGTTCTTCCTGCTGGGCGACGGCGGTGACGGGCCGGGCGGGGCCGATGCCCAGCCCTCCACGTCCGCCTCGCCGGAGCCCGTCGATTCGAAGTCCCCCGCGGCCTACACCGCGACCGTCGAGGGCGACGCGACCCTGCTGCGCGACAGCTACGGCAAGACCGGCATCCGGCTCGGCCCCGACTTCCAGGTCGGCCCGCTGGGCAAGCGGTTCCAGATCGTCGGGAAGGGCAACGCGAACTCGTACGCCCAGTCCGCCGAGCCCGTCGTGGACGTGAGCAAGAGCTTCACCGTCACGGCCCGCGTCTACAGCTCCGGCGCCAAGGGCTCGCGGATCGCCATCAGCCAGGGCGACGGGGAGTCGTTCTCCTTCGAGCTGGGCGTGAACGAGGTGGGCGGCAAGCAGGCCTGGATCTTCCGCGTGCAGACCGGCGACAAGGGCGCCGCGGCGACGACGCGGACCGTGACCGCCGAGGGGCCCACCGTGCTCAAGACCCCGACGATGCTGATGGCCACCTACGACGCCGAGAAGAAGACCATCGCCCTCTACGTCGAGGGCAAGAAGGCCGGGGAGACCACCCAGGTCCCGCCCATCTGGCAGGCCCCCGGTCCGCTCCAGCTGGGCCGTTCCAAGCACCACAACATCTGGACCGGCGCCTGGCAGGGCGCCCTGCACAACATCAAGTTCTACGAGACGGCCTTCACTCCGGAGCAGGCCGCCGCGTACAAGGAGGGCAAGCTCGGTCCGGAAACGAAGCCGGCCCACGCCTGGCTGCTCACCTGAGCAGCCGGCCGGGCCGGGTCGTGGGGCCGGTCACGGGGACCGGCCGGGTCAGACGGTGATCAGGCGCTGATCAGGTGGCGATCAGATGCTGACGCCGACGGTGCGCAGGAAGGCCACCGGGTTGACGGCCGAGCCGTAGTTCGGGGTGGTGCGGATCTCGAAGTGCAGGTGCGGGCCGCTGGAGTTGCCGGTGTTGCCGGACAGCGCGATGCGCTGGGAGGCGCCGACCTTCTGGCCGATCTTGACCTGGATCTTCGAGAGGTGCGCGTACTGCGAGTACGTGTTGTTCGCGTGCTTGATCACGATGGCGTTGCCGTACGCGGGGCCGTCGCCGCCGCCGTTCGGGCCGGCCTTGACGACGACGCCGGCGGCCGCGGACTTGACCGAGGTGCCGACCGGAACGGCGAAGTCCTGGCCGGAGTGCTTGTGCGACCACATGCTGCCGCCCTTGCCGAAGGTCGCGGACAGCGTGTACTTCTCCAGCGGCTTGTCCCACAGACCGGTCTTCGAGGCGGTCTTCGCGGCGGGCTTCGCCTGGGCCTTGGCGGCCGCGGCGGCGGCACCGGCCTGGGCGGTGGCCTGCTGGGCGACCAGCTCGGCGGTACCGGTGAGGGCCGTCTGCGCGGTGTCGGCGAACGCGGCGGTCGTCCCGGCCCCCAGGGCCAGCACCGCACCGAGAGCGGTGGTGCCGACGGCGATACGGGTACGACGGGTGCTGACGCGCTTCGCGGACATGTGCAGACCTCCGGGGCCGGGGACAAGGGCGGTTCACACCCGACACGGGCATGAAGTGACCCGGCACGCTGGAACGTGTGCCGGGTTGGCTCACCTTTGGTAACCCGGGGCCGGGGACTTCCCCAAATGTCCCGATTACTACCGGGGCTCGTAGCCGGGTGGGTGTGATGTGGCCGGTTGACGGCCTCCCCGCTGGGGCGAAGGTCCCTCACGAAGGCCTTTTGGATCTACGAATCCACCTAGTACGTCCGTTTTGTTCTGTGCGGCTTGTCACCGGCGGGGGACCTTCGACCGGCCCGTTCGGGACCATCGGCGAGCAACCCGCACTACGCTCCGGCGACGTGGACGCATCGGTGATCGGGATCCGGCTGGCCTCGGGGGTCGTGGGCCCCCTCGTCAAGAAGCTCTTACAGGGGGAGGGGGCGGGCGCGGGGCTGGTGGACCGGCCCGTGCGGATCGCCTCCTACGTGGCCTGGCGCGAGCAGCGCGGCCTGGGCGCGGCCGACCTGCGCAGGCTCGCCGACCGCCTGGTGCGGGAGGCCCTGCGGGCCCCCGGGGAACGGCCGCTCCCGCCCGGCGAGGAGGCCGGCGTGGCCGCGGCCCTCGCCGCGACCCTGCACGCGCTCGGCGACCTCACCCTCTCCGACGTGGAAGCCGTACGCCTCGGCCCGCAGGCCTTCGCCCGCGCGCTCCGGGCCGCCGCCCCGCACCCGGGGCTCTCCCGGGACGCCGAGCTCTTCCACGCCCGCCTGGTGGACCTGGCCTGCCTGCACATCCTGAACTTCTTCACGCAGCGCTCCACCTTCGTGGCCGCGACCCTGGTCGAACAGAGCCGGCTGCACGCCGACACCATCGCCAAGGTCGACGAGCTGCTCACCCGGATCCCCCGCCAGGACGGCCGCGACGCCGCCTTCGAGGCCCGCTACCTGTCCTACCTGGCCCGGCGGCACAGTGCCCTCACCATCTTCGGCCTGGACCTCGCCCCCGGATCCGCCCGCTGGCCGCTGGACGCGGCGTACGTGAGCCTGGAGGTCTCCACCACCCCCGGAGCCGGGGCCGGGGCCTCCGGCGGGGCCGGCGGGCTCCCCGCCCCCTCCTCCCTGCCCACCGCCCGACTGCTGGCCGAGCACCCCCGCGTCCTGCTGCGCGGCGAGGCCGGATCCGGCAAGACCACCCTCATCCAGTGGCTGGCCGTCACCGCCGCCCGGGACCGCGGCGACGGGCTCGTCCCGTACGTCCTCCCGCTGCGCACCCTGACCCGGCACGGCGAGCGGCTCCCCGCCCCCCGCGACTTCCTCGCCGGCTCCCCACTGGCCGGTGAGGCCCCCGAGGGCTGGGAGGGCCGGGTCCTGCGCGACGGGCGCGCCCTGCTGCTGGTCGACGGCATCGACGAGATCCCCGAGGCCGAACGGGAGCCCGCCCGGGACTGGCTCACCGACCTGATCACCGCCTATCCCGGCAACCGCTGGCTGGTGACCTCCCGCCCCTCCGCGGTCCGGCAGGACTGGCTCGCGGGCGAGGAGTTCACCGAGGTGACCCTGGCCCCGATGAGCACGGCGAACGTACGGGCCTTCATCGAGCGCTGGCACCTCGCGGCCGATGACGCCCCGCGGCAGTACGGGGAGCAGCTGCTGGACTCCGTACGCAGGAAGCCGGACCTGGCCCGCCTGGCCACCAATCCGCTGCTCTGCGGCATGATCTGCGCCCTGCACCGGGAGCGCCGGGGCTTCCTCCCCTCGGGCCGCAAGGAGCTGTATGCGGCCGCCCTGTCGATGCTGCTCCACCGCCGCGACCGCGAGCGGGGCCTGCGCGTGCCGGAGCTGGCCGAGGAGCCGCAGCTCCAGCTGCTCCAGCGGCTCGCGTACTGGCTGATCCGCAACGGCCGCACCGAGATGGACCGGCCCCGGGCCGAGGCGCTGATCGCGGCCGCGCTGCCCGCCGTACCGGCCGCCGCCGCCCTCGGCGACGCACCGGCCGTCTTCGGCCACTTCCTGGAGCGCACCGGCCTGCTGCGGGCCCCGACGGCGGACACGGTGGAGTTCGTCCACCGGACCTTCCAGGACTTCCTGGGGGCGCGGGCGGCCCTGGACGAGGGCAGCCTGGGCGAGCTGACCGCGCACGCGGAGGACGACCAGTGGGAGGATGTCATCGCCATGGCGGTGGCCCAGGGCCGCCCCCGCGAACGCAGCGAGATCATCGAGACCCTGCTGGCCCGCGACTCGCACCGGTCGATCCTGCTCGCCCTGGCCTGCCTCGGGTACGCGGCCGAGCTGGCACCCGCGCTGCGCGCCGAGGTCGAGCGGCGGGCCGGCAGGCTGATCCCGCCCACCAGCGTGGGTGCGGCGCGCGAGCTGGGGCGCATCGGGCCACTGGTCCTGGGACTGCTCCCGCCGCCCGAGGAGATCCCCGCCGGCCCGGCGGCCGTGCACACGGTCCAGGCCGCGGGCGGGGTGCTGTCCGAGCTCGCCATCCCCTTCCTCGCCGGCTACAGCGGCCACCCGTCCTACGAGGTCCGCGCGGAGCTGGCCAGGCTCTGGCCGCGCTTCGAGACGCGCCGGTACGCCGCGGAGGTCATCTCGCTGCTTCCCCCGGACCAGAACGTGACGGTCGTGTCGGACGCGGAGCTGGCCGCCCTGGCCGAGTTCTCACCCCGCCGGGACCTGAACGTGGTCGGCGATGTGTCGGGCGAGGCCCTCACGGCCTATCTGGGCGCGGTCCGGGCCGAGTACCTCGCCGTGCGCGGCAACCCCCTGCTCACCCACCTCCGCTTCCTGGAGGGCCAGGACGCGCTGCATTCCCTGGAGGTCTCCCACTGTTCCGGGATCCGGGACCTGGCGGGGTTGACGGGACTGCCGGTCCGGACGGCCGTGCTCGACCTGCGCGGCGACCTCCTGCCCCTCGGGCCCGTCCTCGCCGGCTGGGCCTCCCTGCGCGACCTCGTGCTCCGCGGCGCCCACGCCAACTGGTCTCTGGACGGCTTCGCCCCCGGCGTGGAGCTGGAGAGCGTCAACCTCTACTCGGTGACGCCCGACGCCGCCGGACCCGTCGGGCTGTCCCGGCACCGCCGTCTCCGGTCCGTCTCCCTCGGGGAGTGCTGGGCCCCGCGTCATCCCGCCGAGTGGGAGGAGCTCGCCCTGCTCCCCGGGCTGACCGAGCTGGCCGTACCGGCCGCGGCCCTCGCTCTCGTCCCCGACGGCCTGTGCATGCCCTCGGTGGAACGGCTCCACGTGCCCCGCAGCCCGGGCACGGGCCCGGAGGGCGCCCGACGGATTCCCGCGGTCTTCCCCGGCCTGCGGACCCTGTCCGGGAACTTCGACGAGTCGGCCGTCCGCGCCCTCCCGCCGCACATCGGCGTGACCCACGCGTAGCGAGCACCCACGGAAAAAGGGGCGGCCCCGGGACTTCTCAGTCCCGGGGCCGCCCCTTTGGTGCTCGGTCGCGCCTACGCGCCCTTCGACAGGTCCGGGCCGGAGCCCGTGGCCTCGATCGGCGGGAGGTCCGGCAGCGCCGACTTCTCCTCGCCGCGGAAGGTGAACTTGGCGTCGTCGCCCTCACCCTCCTTGCCGACGACCACGATCTGACCGGGACGCAGCTCGCCGAAGAGGATCTTCTCCGACAGCAGGTCCTCGATCTCGCGCTGGATGGTCCGGCGCAGCGGCCGGGCACCCATGATCGGGTCGTAGCCGCGCTTGGCGAGCAGGAGCTTCGCGTCACCGCTCAGCTCGATGCCCATGTCGCGGTCCTTCAGGCGCTCGTCGACCTTCGCGATCATCAGGTCGACGATCTGGATGATGTCTTCCTCGGTGAGCTGGTGGAAGACGACCGTGTCGTCGACACGGTTGAGGAACTCGGGCCGGAAGTGCTGCTTGAGCTCTTCGTTGACCTTCGCCTTCATCCGCTCGTAGCCGGTCTTGGTGTCACCCTGTGCCGCGAAGCCCAGGTTGAAGCCCTTCGAGATGTCCCGGGTACCCAGGTTGGTCGTCATGATGATGACCGTGTTCTTGAAGTCCACGACCCGGCCCTGGGAGTCGGTCAGACGACCGTCCTCCAGGATCTGGAGAAGGGAATTGAAGATATCCGGGTGGGCCTTCTCGACCTCGTCGAAGAGGACGACGGAGAACGGCTTCCGGCGCACCTTCTCGGTGAGCTGGCCGCCCTCTTCGTAGCCCACGTAGCCGGGGGGCGAACCGAAGAGACGGGAAACCGTGTGCTTCTCGCTGAACTCCGACATGTCGAGGGAGATCAGCGCGTCCTCGTCACCGAAGAGGAATTCGGCGAGCGTCTTCGAGAGCTCGGTCTTACCGACACCGGACGGGCCGGCGAAGATGAACGAGCCACCCGGGCGCTTCGGGTCCTTCAGACCCGCACGGGTACGGCGGATCGCCTGGGAGAGCGCCTTGATGGCGTCCTTCTGGCCGATGACCCGACGGTGGAGCTCGTCCTCCATGCGGAGCAGTCGCGAGGACTCCTCCTCGGTGAGCTTGAAGACGGGAATGCCGGTCGCGGTCGCGAGGACTTCGGCGATGAGCTCGCCGTCGACCTCGGCGACGACGTCCATGTCGCCGGCCTTCCATTCCTTCTCGCGCTTGGTCTTCCCCGCGAGCAGCTGCTTCTCCTTGTCGCGGAGAGAGGCCGCCTTCTCGAAGTCCTGGGAGTCGATGGCCGACTCCTTGTCGCGGCGCACGGCCGCGATCTTCTCGTCGAACTCGCGGAGGTCCGGCGGTGCGGTCATCCGGCGGATGCGCATCCGGGAGCCGGCCTCGTCGATCAGGTCGATCGCCTTGTCCGGGAGGAAGCGGTCCGAGATGTACCGGTCCGCCAGCGTCGCCGCCTGGACGAGGGCCTCGTCCGTGATGGAGACGCGGTGGTGGGCCTCGTAGCGGTCGCGCAGGCCCTTGAGGATCTCGATCGTGTGGGGGAGGGAAGGCTCCGCCACCTGGATCGGCTGGAAGCGGCGCTCGAGGGCCGCGTCCTTCTCGAGGTGCTTGCGGTACTCGTCCAGCGTCGTGGCACCGATGGTCTGGAGCTCACCACGGGCCAGCATGGGCTTGAGGATGCTGGCGGCGTCGATCGCGCCCTCGGCGGCGCCCGCACCCACGAGGGTGTGGAGCTCGTCGATGAACAGGATGATGTCGCCGCGGGTGCGGATCTCCTTGAGCACCTTCTTCAGGCGCTCCTCGAAGTCACCGCGGTAGCGGGAACCGGCGACCAGGGCGCCGAGGTCAAGCGTGTAGAGGTGCTTGTCCTTGAGGGTCTCGGGGACCTCGCCCTTGACGATCGCCTGCGCCAGGCCCTCGACGACGGCGGTCTTGCCGACGCCGGGCTCGCCGATGAGGACCGGGTTGTTCTTCGTACGGCGGGACAGCACCTGCATGACCCGCTCGATCTCCTTCTCGCGCCCGATGACCGGGTCGAGCTTGGATTCGCGGGCCGCCTGGGTGAGGTTGCGGCCGAACTGGTCCAGGACGAGCGAGGTCGAGGGCGTGCCCTCGGCCGGGCCGCCGGCCGTGGCCGACTCCTTGCCCCCGCCGGTGTAGCCGGAGAGCAGCTGGATGACCTGCTGCCGGACTCGGTTGAGATCGGCGCCCAGCTTCACGAGGACCTGGGCGGCGACGCCCTCGCCCTCGCGGATCAGGCCGAGCAGGATGTGCTCGGTGCCGATGTAGTTGTGGCCGAGCTGGAGGGCCTCTCGGAGCGAAAGCTCCAGGACCTTCTTCGCCCGCGGGGTGAAGGGGATGTGGCCGGAAGGGGCCTGCTGCCCCTGTCCGATGATCTCCTCAACCTGCTGGCGAACAGCCTCGAGCGAAATCCCGAGGCTCTCCAGGGCCTTAGCGGCGACACCCTCACCCTCGTGGATCAAGCCCAGGAGGATGTGCTCGGTGCCGATGTAGTTGTGGTTGAGCATCCGGGCTTCTTCCTGAGCCAGGACGACAACCCGCCGCGCGCGGTCGGTGAACCTCTCGAACATCGTTTATCGCTCCTCAGAGCGGTCGGGCAGTTCGGGGTCGGTCCCCGCCCTGTCCTTCCGCATGCTAGTCCCGCGGGGCGGGACAGCTCATTCCAACTGCCGACATCCGTCCTCGGCTCACCCCTGCATCGGCGGGGAAAACCGGCTTGAAGAGCCGACACCTGCTCCAACTCGATGGTGCGAGACGATGTTCCCGCAGGCCAGGCAGATACCCGTCATGCGTGTACGCCGATGGCGAACGGAAGCCCGTCAAATCAGCGTGTCGCCCCGATCCACTAGGAATGTCTTACCCGTAAGGACTGACACTCCATGCCCCCGGCACCGGTCCCCTCAGCTAAGGGCGAACACAGTTCCGTCCCGAATGCGGGACTCCGCCGCCGCGGATGTTTACGTTCCGCATATGAGTGAGTGCGGTGTGTCACGACGACCGTAACCCCGGGGCGTTTCGCGAGTTGCTCCGGGCATGGCCCTCACCGTCGTGCCGACCGTCCCGCCGCCCCGCGTCGCGCCCGAGGAGCGTGCGTACGCCTCCTGGTACGAGCGGGTGCTCGGCTGGACCGTCACGGGCGGGCCGCCCGGCCTGCTCTCGACCGGGATCCGGTTCGACGTGCTGGAGCTGCCGTCCGACGCGGGAGCGGCCCTGCTGCGCAGGCCGGTCGCCACGGGCCCGGTGGCGCTCATGGGACGCCGGATGCGGTTCCTGGTGGCCGCGGGGAGCGCAGACGAGCTGGAGGGGCTGCTCGACTGGCTGGAGTGGGGCGGGGTCGCCCTGGACCTGACCGCCCTGGGTGCGGGTGGCCGGATCACCGCCCCGGCTCCCCCGGGGCAGCCCCTGGGAGAAAGCCCTCGGGGGGCCGCTGTGTGGCTGCGACCCCCCGAGCAGGGGTGTGAGGCACTGCTGCCGGCCCTGCCCGGTCCCGGGCGGGCCGTCGGACCCGGCCCCGGAAGGGGCACCGCCGGGCCCGATCTCGTACGCCTGGTGGCGGCGGCGGCGACGGAATGCCACCGGGCCCGCCTGGGCCGGCGTACGGCGGGGATCCGTCAGCCCTTGGCCTTTTCGTAGGCCTCGCGGATCTCGGCCGGGACGCGGCCGCGGTCGTTCACGTTGTAACCGTTCTCCTTGGCCCACGCGCGGATCTCCGCGGTGTCCGGGTTGCCGGTCGTCGCGGAGGCGCGGCCACCCTTCGCACGTGCCGCGGCGGCACGGCCACCGGTGCGGCGGCCGCCCTTGGTGTACGGGTCGAGCAGACCGCGGAGCTTTTCAGCGTTGGCGGTGGTGAGGTCGATCTCGTAGGTCTTGCCATCCAGAGCGAACGTCACCGTCTCGTCCGCCTCGCCACCGTCGAGGTCGTCGACAAGAAGGACCTGAACCTTCTGTGCCACCGGGATTTCCTTTCATCGAAAAGCAGTACGTGGAAAGGAAACCGCTTTTGCCTGGAAAACACAAACCCCCGGGGAGAGGTTCAGGACCGCAACAGGGCGGGAAACGTACGCGATTCGGACATAGGCCTCAGGTTGCTGATCGACGGAAAAGCGTAGGCCATCGATCAGAGGTGCAGAAGCATCCGACTGTTGCCCAAGGTGTTCGGCTTCACTCGTTCGAGACCGAGGAACTCGGCGACTCCCTCGTCATAGGAACGCAGGAGCTCCATGTAGACATCGGTGTCGACCGGGGTCTCGCCGATCTCGACGAAGCCGTGCTTCGCGAAGAACTCGACTTCGAAGGTCAGGCAGAAAACCCGGCTCACCCCGAGCGTGCGGGCGGTCCGCAACAACTGCTGCAGCACGTTGTGGCCGACGCCGCCGCCCTTCAAGTCGCGGTCCACGGCGAGAGTACGCACTTCGGCAAGGTCTTCCCACATCACGTGGAGAGCGCCGCAGCCGACCACCTGACTGTCGGAGTCGCGTTCCGCGACCCAGAACTCCTGGATGTCCTCGTAAAGGACGACCGGGGCTTTGTCCAGCAGGATCCGCTGCTGCACGTACTGGTCGAGGAGGCGGCGCAGCGCGGGAACATCACCGGTGCGGGCACGGCGGATCGTCACTGATTCTGCATGTGCAGAGGAAAACTCTCCCATGCCTGCGGACGCTATCGCCCCGGCTCCTGCGGGCGCTCGGCGGAGTCCCCTTCGGCTTCCTGCGGAGCGGCGGGTTCGGCGGCGGCTTCAGCGGAGGGTTCGGCGGGAGCTTCAGCGGGTGGTTCGGCGGGGGGTTCGGCCGCGGCCTCGGCGCCGGACTCGCCGTCGTGCTGGACGACCCGTACGGCGTCCCTGAGTGCTTCCCGCTGTTCCGCGGACATCATGCCGAAGAAGGCGACGAGGGCGGCCGCGGGGTTGTCGCTCGTCGACCAGGCTTCGTTCATCAGTGCGGCCGAGTAGGCGGCGCGGGTGGAGACCGCCGTATATCGATAGGCGCGGCCTTCGGCTTCCCGGCGGACCCAGCCCTTCTGATGAAGATTGTCCATAACGGTCATGACCGTGGTGTACGCGATGGACCGTTCCTGCTGGAGGTCTTCCAGAACTTCACGAACGGTGACCGGGCGGTTCCACTGCCACACCCGCGTCATGACGGCGTCTTCGAGTTCTCCCAAGGGGCGAGGCACAACAGCACGATAGTGCTGCTTGTGCGGAATTGCCCGACTATTCGCTCGGCAACGCGCGACAAAATCGGGAGTGCGGCCGGTGCGGCCGCACTCCCGTCGCCCGGAGGGCTACTGCTGCTGGCGCGCCGCCTCGGCCCGGGCGATCACGGCGTCGACCGCGGCGTCTTCCTTGGCCTTGTTGGCGCCGCCCTGGCTCTTCACGATCGTCACCACGAGAGCGATGAAGAACGCGGCCATCACGACGGGGGGCACGAGCGCGGAGACGTAGTCCATGCCCCACAGCGTAGCTACCCGACGGCCCACCCGGCCGCCGGGGGCGGGGTGGGCTTGCGGCGCGGCGGGAACACCTCGCCGGGGGTGGGAACCGGCCGCTCGGGACGCGGCGACTCGGGGCTCGGCGGCTCCTTGGGCCGCGGAGCCGGCTTCGGCTGCTCCTCCCGCCCGCCGGCCAGCGCCAGCAGCCGGGTCCGGGGCGCGGGGGTCGTCGACAGCCGCCGGCGTACGGAGCGCTCCGCGACGACCTGGGCCCGTTCCAGCAGCGCCGCCGCGACCGGATTGGCGCGGAGCGCGCGCAGGGCGGCGAGGTCGTCGGGAGCCGGTTCGTAGCCGGCGGCCAGGGCGTCCTGAAGCAGCTCCAGGTAGCCGGAGAGGCTGCCGGGCAGGGCGCCCCGGTAGCGGGCGAGGTCGTCGAGGAGGAACGCTCTGAGCCGGCCCGCCTCCTGGACCGCGTCGTCCACCGCCTGCGCGAGGTGCAGGCAGTCCTGGACCTCCGCGGCCGCCAGGGGGGCCGGGGAGGACTGAAGGGCGTGGGCGAGGAGACGCCTGAGCACGTGCAGCTCAGCAGCGCTGAACGCCATGCCGCCGCGGGATCCGTAGGGCGTGGGCATGGGCCGAAGATACGCGCTAATCGGACAAAATCCCCTGAGGGTGAGCAATTACGGCGCGGCGGTTTCCTTGACGGCGCGGATGAAATCGGCCCAGGCGGCCTGGGTCGTGGCGAGCACGAGGTGCGCGGGGTCGACGCGGTCGGCGACCTTGACGAGGGCTCCGGGAGCGGTGGCGACGTAGACGCAGGCGTCGCCCTCACTACAGAACGAGGACTTCCGCCACGTGGGCTGAGCGGTCATGGTGTCTCCTCCGGGCAACGGTGGCCGGTAATTGCCGTCGAGGGGACGGTAACTCCGACACCGGCCCGGACCGATGGCTTTCCCGGAATTCGGTGATTCGTGGCGAAGCCGTGCGTAAAGCCGCCGCACCCGCCTGAGGATCTAGATCCGCGCCACGAAGTCGGCGGCGGCCCGCTTCACGTCGGACTCCGTCCACGACAGACCCGGCTCGGCGATCTCCAGTTCCGTCACCGCGAGACCCGGCGGCCCGTCGGGGGACCACCGGCGGAACAGGACCGTGCCCGTCTCCTCCGCGAGCCGCAGGCCCGCCTCCGTCAGGCGGTCCGCCTCGTACGGCAGCCACACCTGGAACTGGTGCGTGTGCGGCTCCTCCGGGTGGATCCGGGCCCACGGGACCGCCGACTCCTCGAACGCCGAGCGCAGCGCCCCGGCGACCATCCGCGCCTGCGCCACGTACGACGGCAGCCGGGGCAGCTCCCGTTCCAGTCCGGCCAGCGCGGACAGGGCCTGCGGGAACTGCCGGAAGATCTGGCCGCCGTACCGGTGGCGCCAGACGCGGGTCTCCTCCACGAACTCCCGCGGCCCGGCCAGGCAGGCCCCGCTGAGGCCGCCCAGCGACTTGTAGAAGGAGACGTACACCGAGTCCGCGAGCCCGGCGATCTCCGGCAGCGGACGCCCGAAGTGGACCGTGGACTCCCACAGGCGGGCCCCGTCGAAGTGGACCACCGCCTCCCGCTCACGGGCCGCCTCGACCAGCGCCTCCAGCTCCTCCCAGGTGGGCAGGAGGAAACCGGCGTCCCGCAGCGGCAGCTCCAGCATCAGCGTGCCGAACGGCTCCCGGACCGCCCCGACCTCCGCGGGCGTCGGCTGGCGGGCCTCCGTCGTCGTGTGCACCACCCGCAGCCCGGAGACGTTCGACAGCGCGTCGCCCTCCCAACGCTCCGGATGGCTCATCGGGTGCAGGGCCACCACCGGGTTCCCGGTACGGCCCGCCCAGCAGCGCAGCGCGATCTGCTGGGCCATCGTCCCGCTGGGGAAGAACGCCGCGTCCTGCGTGCCGAGCAGCTCCGCGACCCGGCGTTCCAGCGTCTCGACGACCCCGTCGCCGTACACGTCGGCCGGTCCGTCCAGGGCGTACGGGGCTTCGGCGAGCGCGGCGAGCAGCTCCCCCACCGTGGGTTCGAGCAGGCTGCGCGACAGCCTGCGCTCCGCTCCGCGCCAGGCCGCCACCTGCCGCTTCGTACGTTCCGTGTCGTCACTGTCGTCGCTCATGGAGCCCGATCCTCACCCACGTCGTCGCCGTCCGGCCAATTGCCCCAGGAGCTAGCATGGCGGCGTATCGTCCGGTACCCCCCGCGGACTGGAACGGAAGGCCCTCCCCGCGTGAATCCATCACAGCAGCCACGCCCTGCCCGGCTCGCCGTCGGCGTCGTCGGAGCCGGCCGTGTCGGTCCGGCGCTGGCCCGCGCGCTCCAGCAGGCCGGGCACCGGCCCGTCGCCGTCTCCGGGGTGTCCGACGCCTCCGTGCGCCGGGCCGGGCGGATGCTGCCCGACGTGCCGCTCCTGCCGCCCGCACAGGTGCTGGAGCGGGCCGAGCTGGTGCTCCTCACCGTCCCCGACGACGTCCTGCCCTCCCTGGTGGAGGGCCTGGCCGAAACCGGCGCGATCCGGCCCGGCCAGCTCGTCGTGCACACCTCCGGCCGGTACGGGACCGCCGTGCTCGACCCGGCGCGCCGCGCGGGCGCCCTGCCGCTGGCCCTGCACCCCGCGATGACCTTCACCGGCACCGAGGTCGACGTGCAGCGCCTGGCCGGCTGCTCCTTCGGCGTCACCGCCCCCGAGGAACTGCGGCTCGCCGCCGAGGCCCTGGTCATCGAGATGGGCGGGGAGCCCGAGTGGATCGCGGAGGAGAACCGTCCGCTCTACCACGCGGCCCTCGCCCTCGGCGCGAACCACCTGGTCACACTGGTCGCCCAGTCGATGGAGCTGCTGGCCAAGGCCGGGGTCGAGCACCCCGACCGGATGCTCGGCCCGCTGCTCGGCGCGGCCCTCGACAACGCCCTGAGCTCCGGCGACGCCGCGCTGACCGGCCCAGTGGCCCGCGGGGACGCCGGTACGGTCGCCGCGCACGTCGCGGAGCTGCGCAGGCACGCGCCGGGCGCGGTCGCCGGGTACCTGGCGATGGCCCGCACCACCGCCGACCGGGCCCTCGCGCACGGTCTACTCAAGCCCGAACTCGCCGAGGACCTGCTCGGCGTGCTCGCCGACACGGACGCCGACGGGGGCCACCAGTGACCCACCTGCTGCACACCGCCGAGGAGCTGCACGGCCTCGCGCGCACCGGCCGCCGGGCCGTGGTGATGACCATGGGCGCCCTCCACGAGGGCCACGCCACCCTGATCCGTACCGCCCGCGAACAGGCCGGGCCGGACGGCCAGGTCGTCGTCACCGTCTTCGTCAACCCGCTGCAGTTCGGCGCGAACGAGGACCTCGACCGCTATCCGCGCACCCTCGACGCCGATCTGCTGATCGCCGAAGGGGCGGGCGCCGACGCGGTGTTCGCCCCGGCCGCCGACGAGGTCTACCCGGGCGGCGACCCGCAGGTGCGGATCACCGCCGGGCCGATGGGCGAGCGCCTCGAAGGGGCCACCCGCCCCGGCCACTTCGACGGGATGCTGACCGTCGTCGCCAAGCTGCTCCACCTCACCCGCCCCGACCTGGCCCTCTTCGGCCAGAAGGACGCCCAGCAACTGGCGCTGATCCGGCGGATGGTGACCGACCTGAACTTCCCCGTCGAGGTGGCCGGCGTTCCGACCGTCCGCGAGGAGGACGGGCTCGCCCTGTCCTCCCGCAACCGCTACCTCTCCCCCGCCGAGCGGCACACCGCCCTGGCCCTGTCCCGCGCCCTGTTCGCCGGCCAGGACCGGCTCGCCGCGCAGGCGGCCCTGCGCGCCCGCGCCGAGGCCTCCCCGGCCAGCGACGAGCGGGCCACCGCCCTGGCCCGGCTGGGCGAGATCCGCGCCTCGGCCGACGCGCACGCCGTCTCGGCCGCGGGCGGGGGGCTGCCGGACGCCGTACGGTCCGCCGCGCTGCACGTCCTGGAGGAGGCGGGCCGCCACGAGCCGCCGCTCGACCTGGACTACCTGGCGCTGGTGGACCCGCAGGACTTCACCGAGGCCGGTCCCGACTTCACCGGGCAGGCCGTGCTGGCCGTCGCCGCGAAGGTGGGCGCGACCCGTCTGATCGACAACATCCCATTGGAATTCGGAGCACACTCGTGAGCACCCCAGGCAGAGGCCCCGCAGGCAGCGACGGCGGAGACACGGCCGCGGGCACCGGCATACGCCTGCACGCGCCCGCCCCCGGCTGGTCCCTCGACGCCGATGTCGTGGTCGTCGGTTCCGGTGTGGCGGGCCTGACCGCCGCACTGCGCTGCGCCGCCGCGGGCCGCCGTACCGTCGTGGTCACCAAGGCCCGGCTCGACGACGGCTCCACCCGCTGGGCCCAGGGCGGCATCGCCGCGGCCCTCGGCGACGGCGACACCCCCGAGCAGCACCTCGACGACACCCTGGTCGCGGGTGCGGGCCTGTGCGACGAGGAGGCCGTACGGCTGCTCGTCACCGAAGGCCCGGACGCGGTACGGCGGTTGATGGCCGCCGGCGCGGTCTTCGACACCTCCGCGGAGACCGGCGAGATAGAACTGACCCGCGAGGGCGGCCACCACCGGCGACGCATCGCGCACGCGGGCGGCGACGCCACCGGCGCCGAGATCTCCCGGGCCCTCGTCGAGGCGGTCCAGGCCGCGGGCATCGAGACCGTCGAGAACGCCCTCGTACTGGACCTGCTGCACGACGCGCAGGGCCGTACGGCCGGAGTCACCCTGCACGTGATGGGCGAGGGCCAGCACGACGGCGTCGGCGCCGTCCACGCGCCCGCCGTGATCCTCGCGACCGGCGGCATGGGCCAGGTCTTCTCGGCCACCACCAACCCGTCGGTGTCCACCGGTGACGGCGTGGCGCTCGCGCTGCGCGCCGGCGCCGAGGTCTCCGACCTGGAGTTCGTGCAGTTCCACCCGACGGTGCTCTTCCTCGGCCCGGACGCCGAGGGACAGCAGCCGCTGGTGTCGGAGGCGGTCCGCGGGGAGGGCGCGTACCTCGTCGACGCGGACGGCGTCCGCTTCATGGTCGGCCAGCACGAGCTCGCCGAACTGGCCCCGCGCGACATCGTCGCCAAGGGCATCATGCGCCGCATGCAGGAGCAGGGCGCGCAGCACATGTACCTGGACGCCCGGCACTTCGGCGCCGAGATGTGGGAGCAGCGCTTCCCGACGATCCTCGCCGCCTGCCGCTCGCACGGCATCGACCCGGTGACGGAGCCGATCCCGGTCGCGCCCGCCGCGCACTACGCGTCCGGCGGCGTACGGACCGACCTGCACGGCCGGACCACCGTCCGCGGCCTGTACGCCTGCGGTGAGGTCGCCTGCACCGGTGTGCACGGCGCGAACCGGCTGGCGTCCAACTCGCTGCTGGAGGGCCTGGTCTTCGCCGAGCGGATCGCCGACGACATCGCCGCGCAGCGCTTCGGCGGCAACGGCCCTGTCGTCCCGGTCCCGGCGACCGGCCCGCTCCAGCCCGCCGCGGCCCGCCACGAGATCCAGCGGATCATGACGGAGGGCGCGGGCGTGCTCCGCTCCGCCGCCTCGCTGGCCACGGCGGCCGAGGCCCTCGAAGCGCTGTACGCGACCGCCCTGAACGACCTCGAAGCGCACGGCAAGACCGCCGAGCCGGGTGTGGACACCTGGGAGGCCACGAACCTGCTGTGCGTGGCCCGGGTCCTGGTCGCCGCCGCGCAGCGGCGCGAGGAGACCCGCGGCTGCCACTGGCGCGAGGACCACCCGGACCGGGACGATGCCGACTGGCGGCGTCATCTCGTCGTCCGGCTCTCGGCGACCGAGAAGCGGGCCCTGGTCGTCGTCCCCACCGACTCCGCGGACTTCCCGTCCGTGCATCCCCTGAGCACCCCGAGCCTGGAGCAGTGACCGTGAGCACCCCCGAACTTCCCCTGATCGACCAGAACGACGGCGGCTGCGGCGACGACTGCGCCTGCGGCGACGGCGAGGAGAGCGGCCTGGACCCGGCGCTGGCCCAGCTGCTGGCCGACGCGGGCCTGGACCCCATCGAGGTCGAGGACATCGCGCACATGGCGCTCTCCGAGGACCTGGACGGCGGCGTGGACGTCACCACCGTCGCCACGGTGCCCGAGGAGGCCGAGGCGATCGCCGACTTCGTCGCGCGCGAGAACGGCGTCGTGGCCGGTCTGCGCATCGCCGAGGCCGTGTTCTCCGTGGTCTGCACGGAAGCCTTCGAGGTCGAGCGGCACGCGGAGGACGGCGACACGGTCAAGGCCGGCGAGGTCCTGCTCTCCGTACGCTCGCGCACCCGCGACCTGCTCACGGCGGAGCGCAGCGCCCTGAACATCCTGTGCCGGCTGTCCGGCATCGCGACGGCCACCCGCCGCTGGGCGGACGTGCTGGAGGGCACCGGGGCGAAGGTCCGCGACACCCGCAAGACCACGCCGGGCCTGCGCGCGCTGGAGAAGTACGCGGTGCGCTGCGGCGGCGGCGTCAACCACCGGATGTCGCTGTCGGACGCCGCGCTGGTCAAGGACAACCACGTGGTGGCGGCGGGCGGGGTCGCGCAGGCCTTCAAGGCCGTACGGGAGGCCTTCCCGGAGCTCCCGATCGAGGTCGAGGTCGACACCCTGGAGCAGATCGGCGAGGTCCTGGAGGCCGGCGCCGACCTGATCCTGCTGGACAACTTCACGGTCGCGCAGACCGCCGAGGCCGTGGCCCTGGTGGGCGGGCGCGCGGTGCTGGAGTCCTCGGGCCGCCTCTCCCTGGACACGGCCCGTGCGTACGCGGAGACCGGCGTGGACTACCTGGCCGTCGGCGGGCTGACCCACTCCTCGCCGATCCTGGACATCGGCCTCGATCTGCGCGAGGCGGTGTAACCCGTGCTCCTCACCATCGACGTCGGCAACACCCACACGGTCCTGGGCCTGTTCGACGGTGACGAGATCGTCGAGCACTGGCGCATCTCGACCGACCCGCGGCGCACGGCCGACGAGATGGCCGTGCTGATGCAGGGCCTGATGGGCATGCACCCGATGCTCGGCAACGAGCTGGGCGACGGCATCCACGGCATCGCGATCTGCTCGACGGTGCCGTCGGTCCTGCACGAGCTGCGCGAGGTCACCCGCCGCTACTACGGCGACGTGCCGGCGGTCCTCGTCGAACCCGGCATCAAGACGGGCGTCCCGATCCTCATGGACAACCCGAAGGAGGTCGGCGCGGACCGCATCATCAACGCGGTCGCGGCGGTCGAGCTCTACGGGGGCCCGGCGATCGTGGTCGACTTCGGTACGGCGACGACGTTCGACGCGGTGTCGGCGAAGGGCGAGTACGTGGGCGGGGTGATCTCCCCGGGCATCGAGATCTCGATGGAGGCGCTCGGCGTACGCGGCGCGCAGCTCCGCAAGATCGAGCTGGCCCGGCCGCGGAACGTGATCGGCAAGTCCACGGTCGAGGCGATGCAGTCGGGCGTGGTCTACGGCTTCGCGGGCCAGGTCGACGGGGTCGTGGCCCGGATGGCGAAGGAACTGGCCGGCCCGAACGGCGACCCGGACGATATCCGCGTCATCGCGACGGGCGGGCTGGCGCCGATGGTTTTGGGCGAGTCCTCGGTGATCGACGACCACGAACCGTGGCTGACCCTGATCGGCCTGCGACTGGTCTACGAACGCAACGCACCGAACTTCGACTAGCCCTGCGTGGCCCCCCTACCGGGGCTCCGCCTCAAACGCCGGCGAGGCCAGATGGTGCGGCGGAGGCTGGAGTGGTGCGGCGCAGCTGAATCGTGCGGCTCAAAGACCGGGGCTCCGCCCCGCACCCCGCTCCTCAAACGCCGGAGGGGCTGGATTGCGCGGCAGAGGCTGAATGTGTGCGGCCAGGCCAGATTGGGGCGGCGCAGGCGAAAGGTCGCCGGGCTGGGTAGCAGCCGGGCCGGTTGGGGCGGGGTCGGGTGTGTGTCGGGGTGATCCCCGCAGGGCGCCGAACGCAACGGGGCCGATCTCTCCGACCCCTCGTCACGTTCGGCGTCCGAGGAGACACCCCGGCGCGCGCCCGGCCCCGGCACAACCGGCCCCCACCCCGCACCCCGCCCGAGCGGCGCAGCCAACCCGCGCCCGGCCCCGGCACAACCGGCCTCCACCCGAAGCCCGGTCCGGCCCGGGCCAGGCCCAGCGGTCGGGTCCATTAGCCGGTGGCGGTTCAGCATGCGCGCGGTCTGCTCAGCATCCGCCGCAAGGCCGCGCGCCACGGGTGGCCGGCCGGGCGGCCCTCCACCACCGCCTTGACCTGCTCGTACGACCGGATCTCGCGCAGCACGGCGACGTCGTCGCGGCCGGGAGGCGGGGGCATCGGGTCCCCGTGCTGGGAGGCCCGCCAGGTGTCTATGAGGTACTGCTCGATCGCGCTCATAGCTCTACCCTCACCCCGTCGGCGGCACCGCGCACGACAGTTGACGTTCCCCGTCAATCGACGGCCCCCCACGGCCGCCCCACCACCGCCCCACACGCAAACGATCACTCGTCCGGCCGCCGCGCCGGACCGCCCGCGGCCACTCGTACGGCGGCCCCGGACGGTCGCCCCGGCGCCACCCTCGGTGAGCGGGACGACAGAATGGCCTGATGAGCGTCACCATCGACATCGCCGGACTCCCCGCAGAGCGGATCACCTTCGCGCCCTCCCCGCTCGCGGAGCTCTGCATGGCGCTGCACGCGCTCTCCCAGCCCGCCCATCACCCCGCGCTCACCTCCTGGACCACGGCCACCGCCGCCTCGCTCGATCCGTGCCTCGCGGACCGGCTGCTGGAGGGCGAGTTCATGTGGCGGAGCTCGTTCTCCGACATCTTCATGGCCTTCGCCGGGATCGCCGGCGGGACCGGGCTGCCCGCCGGGACCCTGGCCGAGGAGCTCGACGTACTCGACCGGCTGGACGACGAGCAGTTCGTCATGGCCGCCCTGGAGCACTGCTGGCTGGCGCTCTACAACGAGGGCGGCGGCCCGTCCCCGCTCACGAACCCGGCGGCCCGGGCCAAGGCGCTGGAGGTGGCCGCCGCCCGCGGCCCCCACCAGCTGGAGTTCTCCCTGCGCCTGCTGGACGACACCGCCGGCGTACGGGTGTGGATGCGCCGGCTCCTGGAGGACTGCGACGAGGCCTTCTTCGCGGAGACCTGGAAGCGCGTGGAGCCGGGGCAGAGCGCCGACACCCGGCACAAGGCCGAACTGCTGCGCCGCAAGGGGCTGCCGGCCGCGCTGCGGGAGGTCTCCACGGCCCTCAGCGTCGACGAGGGCCTCACCACCATCACCGTCGACAAGATGGTCAACGGGGCGGCGACCGCGACGGACCCCCGAATAGGCAGCGGCCTCGTCTTCGTGCCGACCAACTTCGGCTGGCCGCACCTGCTCGTGGTGCACGCACCGGGCTGGCGGCCGGTGGTCCACTATCCGCTCGGCACCCCCGCACCGGTCTCCGCACCGGGCTCGGTGGAGCTGCTCCAGCGGCGGATGGAGGCGCTGGCCCACCCCATGCGGATGCTGCTGTGCCGGAGTCTGGCCCGGGCCCCGTACACGACGAGCGAACTGGCGACCGTGTACGGGATCACCGCGCCGGAGGTGTCACGGCATCTGGCCGTCCTGAAGAAGGCCGGCCTGATGCACACGCGACGGCAAGGCCGCTACGCCCAGCACCAGTTGGACCTGCGTGCGGTCGCCCGCATCGGATCCGACTTCATCGAGGGCGTCCTGCGCTAGGCGGAACCGGCGGGCGGTTGGCCGGATTTGATCGGCGCAGAGTCACCGATATACGGAATTCATAAACCGAAAACAGCGAAAACCCTGGCCTTGGCGGCCACTTGCTGTCTAACGTGCGCTCACTGTTTCCCCACCTGACGCACACCGATTCTGCGTTTCAGTGGCACCACGCTCCACCACGCCGTGCCTTGCCATGCCCGCTGTGCCTTGCTGTGCCCAGTTCCGCCCGCCCTGCTCGCCTTTGTCGTGGAAGGACCTTCATGCCCTCACGCCGTATAGCCGCAGCAACCGCCGCCCTGGCCGCAGCGGCCCTCGTCTCACCGCTGCTGCTCGCCGGACCGGCCGGAGCCACCGGGAGCCCGCAGAGCGACGCCGCCCGCGGTGACGCGCTCGCCAAGAAGCTGGTCAAGGAAGCGACCGGCAAGGGCGCCTACAACCACCTCAAGGTCCTGCAGTCCCTGGCGGACTACAACAACGGCACCCGCGTGGCGGGTTCCAAGGGCCACGAGCAGTCGGCCAAGTACATCGAGGCCGTCCTGAAGGCGGCCGGATACACCGTCACCCGCAACGAGTTCGACTTCGTCTACGTCGAGACCATCGAGCAGAAGCTGACGGTGGGCGGCGCGAACGAGCGCGACGTACCGATCCACCTGATGACCTACACGGCGAACTCCCCGGAGGGCGGTGTCACGGCCCCGGTCGCCGTCGCCCCGGTCGACGCGGACGGGACGAACGGCTGCGAGCCCGGCGACTTCGCCTCGGGCACCTTCACGGGCAAGATCGCCCTGGTCAAGCGCGGAGGCTGCACCTTCGCGGTGAAGCAGCAGAACGCGGCGGCCGCCGGCGCGGTCGGCGCGATCATCTACAACAACACCGCGGGCGCCCTGAACGGCACCATAGGCGACCCTGCGGCGGGCAAGGTCCCGACGGGCGGCATCACCCAGGCGGACGGCGAGAAGCTCGCCGCCGAGGCCGCCGCCGGTCCGGTCGAGGTCACCCTCGACATCCGCGAGCTGCGCGAGAACCGCAAGACCTTCAACGTGATCGCCGAGACCAAGGGCGGAGACGAGAACAACACCGTCTTCCTCGGCGCGCACCTCGACTCGGTCGCGGCCGGCCCGGGCATCAACGACAACGGCTCCGGCTCGGCGGGCATCCTCCAGGTCGCCCAGCGGCTCGCGAGCGAGCAGAAGAAGGTCAAGAACAAGGTCAAGTTCGCCTGGTGGTCGGCGGAGGAGTTCGGCCTGCTCGGCTCGGAGGCGTACGTCGCCGGGCTGACGGACGAGCAGAAGAAGCAGATCAAGCTCTACCTGAACTTCGACATGATCGCCTCGCCGAACTCCGCGTACTTCGTCTACGACGGCGACGACTCGGACGCCACCGGCGCGGGCCCCGGCCCGGCCGGCTCCGCCCAGCTTGAGAAGGGGATCACCGACTTCCTCGACTCCAAGAAGATCCCGCACGAGGGCACGGACTTCTCCGGCCGCTCGGACTACGGCCCGTTCATCGAGGTCGGCATCCCGTCCGGCGGTACCTTCACCGGCGCCGAGGGCATCAAGACCCCGGAGCAGGCCGCGAAGTTCGGCGGCCAGGCGGGCGTCGCCTACGACGTGAACTACCACGGCAAGGGTGACGACATCACGAACATCGACCAGAAGGCGCTCGACATCAACGTCGACGTCATCGCGGACGCGGTCGGCCACTACGCGCACGACCTGGCCCCGCTGTCGAAGCCTGTCGTCTCGACGCCGACCACCGGCTCGGGCAGCGGCGGCGGCCTCCACGACGGCCACGACGAGGTCAACCAGTAGCAAATCCAGCCTCGCCGGCGTTTGAGGCGCGGGGTCCGGGGCGGAGCCCCGGGTCCCGGCGCCAGCCGGGCTCCACACGCCGGGCCCGCGTCAGCCGCCGGCGGGCTCGGGCCAAGCCGCCCGGATCCCGACCGGCTGGCAGAGCCACAAGAAGTCGCCGAGCCCGCCGCGAGCGGTCAGCTCGGCCGCCTCACCCGCGGCGGCCAGCCCCCGTACGTACGCCACCGGATCCGCCGAGGCCAACGCCAGCGCGGGCCGGACGCCCGAGACCCCGAGCCCCGTCAGCGCCTCGCGCTGGGTCCGCAGGACCGCGTCCGGCCCCGCGCAGGAGTCCAGCGCCACGTGCGCGGTGACGTCGCAGCTGCCGTCCGGTACGGGCGGGACCTCCCGGCCCGCGCGGAAGCCCGTCAGCGTGCCGTACGGCGGCCTCGCGTCCCGGGTGTGGCCGTAGTCCACCGCCACCGCCAGCCCCCGCTCCAGGCTCGCCACGGCCGCCGCCCAGGCCTCGTCCCGCGCCCGGCCGATCTCGGCCCGGCCGCGATCGGTCCGGCCGCGATCGGTCCGGCCGCGATCGGCACCGCCACCGCCCGGCCACCACCGCTCCAGCCAGGCCCGGTCCGCGTCGTCCAGCGGGCCGCCGGGGCTTTCCGTACCGTCCGGGGCGACCAGGACGTAGCGCCCGTCCTCCGCGATCTCCAGCGGCACGTTGTCCAGCCACTCGTTGGCGAACAGCAGCCCCGTCGTCCCTTCGGGCGGTGCCTCGACCCAGCGGATCCGCGGGTCGAGCCCCGCGGGCCGCTCCGCCCGCTCCACGGCATACGGACGCACCCGCGCGGCCGTCTCCGGCTCCAGCGCGGCCAGCACCCCGGCCAGCAGCTCCCCGCGCCCGGCCCCCACGTCGACCAGGTCCAGCCCCTGCGGGTGCCCGAGCTCCGCGTCCACCCACCGCAGCAGCCGGGCCACGGCTCCCGCGTACAGCGCGGAGGCGTGCACCGAGGTGCGGAAGTGCCCGGCGGGTCCGGGTCCGCCCGGGCGCACGTAGAAGCCGCCGGGTCCGTACAGGGCGGCGTCCATCGCGTCCCGCCACCGGACCGGAGTCGGATGTCCACCCTGGGTGCTCACCCCACAAAGGCTAAGCTCAACTCCACCTTCGGGAGTACGCCCCCGAGGCCAGGTTCGAACCTCTGGTTGACTCCAGCACCTATCACTGTTCCCTACTCTGGGTGACGTGCAGCGCCTCTACGACTTCCTCCGCAGACACCCGACGGGCGTCGACAGCTTCTGGGCTGTCCTCCTCTTCGGGGTCTCGATGCTGAACGTCGTGGGCGAGCCCGACATCAGCCGACCCCTGAAGTTCGCCGCCGTCCCGGTGGTGATCGCGCTGAGCACGGCCGTGGCCCTGCGCCGCAAGTGGACGCAGGCGATGTTCTGGCTCACCCTCGGAGCGGGCGCCTTCCAGCTCTCCGTGGGGATCATCGCCGGGGTCTGGGACCTCGCCATGTTCGTGATCCTCTACACGGTCGCCGCGAGCGAGGTCCCGCGCTGGGTCTCCCGCACCGCACTGGGCTGGGGGCTGGCGGCCGCGCCGCTCTACTTCGTGCGCTTCGGCGTGGACAAGGGCACCAACGACGTCGACAACCTCCTCTTCGCCATCTTCATGATCATTCCGTTCGTGCTGGCCTGGGTGCTGGGCGACTCCCTGCGCACCCGCCGGGCCTACTACGCCCAGCTGATCGAGCGGAACCAGCGACTGGAGAAGGAGCGCGAGGCCCAGGCCAAGGTGGCCGTGGCCGGCGAGCGCGCCCGGATCGCCCGCGAGCTGCACGACGTCGTCGCGCACAACGTCTCGGTGATGGTGGTCCAGGCGGACGGGGCGGCGTACGTCATGGACGTGGCCCCCGAGCAGGCCAAGGAGGCCCTCCAGACCATCTCCGGCACCGGCCGCCAGGCCCTCGCCGAGATGCGCCGGCTGCTGGGCGTCCTGCGCACCGGCGAGCCCCAGGAGTCCGAGGACTACGTGCCGCAGCCCGACGTCGAGCAGATCGAGGTCCTGGTCGAGCAGGTACGGGCGGCCGGGCTCACGGTGGACTTCGAGGTCGAGGGCGCGCCGCGGCGGCTGCCCAGCGGGGTGGAGCTGACGGCGTACCGGATCGTGCAGGAGGCACTGACCAACACCCGCAAGCACGGCGGCCCGGAGGCGAAGGCCAGCGTCCGGCTGGTCTACTTCGACGACGGGCTCGGCCTGCTGATCGAGGACGACGGCCGGGGCGCGGCCCACGAACTGTACGAGGACGGCGGCGCGGACGGCGCCGGGCACGGACTGATCGGCATGCGCGAGCGGATCGGTATGGTCGGCGGAACCCTGGACGCGGGCCCGCGTCCGGGCGGCGGCTTCCGGATCAGCGCACTGCTTCCCCTGAAGAAGAGATGACGAGGACGAGGTAACTGATGTCCATCCGAGTGATGCTGGTCGACGACCAGGTGCTGCTGCGCACCGGCTTCCGGATGGTGCTCGCCGCCCAGCCGGACATGGAGGTCGTCGCCGAAGCGGGCGACGGCCTGGAGGCGTTGGAGGTGCTGCGGGCCACGAAGGTGGACGTGGTGCTGATGGACGTCCGCATGCCGAGGCTGGACGGTGTCGAGGCGACGCGGCGGATCTGCGAGCCGGACGAGCACCCGAAGGTCATCATCCTGACCACCTTCGACCTGGACGAATACGCCTTCTCGGGCCTGAAGGCCGGGGCGAGCGGCTTCATGCTGAAGGACGTCCCGCCGGCGGAACTGCTGGCGGCCATCCGCTCGGTGCACAGCGGGGACGCGGTGGTCGCCCCGTCCACGACGCGGCGACTGCTGGACCGCTTCGCGCCGATGCTGCCGACGACCACGCAGGAGCCGCGGAACAAGGAGATCGAGCGGCTGACGGAGCGCGAGCGCGAGGTCATGCTGCTGGTGGCCCAGGGGCTGTCGAACGGGGAGATCGCGGCCCGGCTGGTCCTGTCGGAGGCGACCGTGAAGACCCACGTGGGCCGCATCCTGACGAAGCTGGGGCTGCGCGACCGCGTCCAGGTGGTGGTCCTGGCGTACGAGACGGGCCTGGTCCGCGCGGGCGGCGGCGCCGGCTAGCAGTTTCTCCGGGTGTTCCCCCGGGCCGCCCGGCCCGGGGGGAACACGGATCCGCGCTGTGCGGGCGGACAGGGGCTAGCGGATGACGAACTCGCAGCCCGAGCCGGCGGGGACGGTGTCGAGGGCCGCCTGGTCGGCCACGAGGATGTCGAAGCCCGTACCGCAGGTGATCCGGTCGAAGCCGCCGTTCTTGCTGACGAGGGTGTCGTTGCCGCCGCCCCCCTCGAAGGTGGTGGTGGTGCCGGTGTTGGCGTTCCATCCGTCGGAGTCGGTGAGACGGTCGGCGGCGGTGCCGCCGATCAGCCGGTCCTCGCCCGATCCGCCGTCCATGTCGGATGGGACCGGGGTGTTGTTGGTGGCGATGTCGTTCCCGTTGCCCAGGGCGGCCTGGATGCGGGTCAGCCCGGTGAGCACCCCGCAGCGGACGGTGTTGGGGCCCTGCTGGACACAGCCGGGGCCGGCCGTGATCGTGCTCGTCGTGTCGGTGACGGTGACCACGCCGCCGCTCCCGATGCCGAAGGTCACGGTGTTCTGCTCGCCGGGCAGGGCCGCGAAGCGGACCTCGCCGCCCGACCGCATCACGAACGAGGGATCGGCGGCCGCGGGGCCCGCGAAGGCCATCGTCATCGCGAGCGCCGCCGCGGCGGGGGCGGCCAGTCGCGCCAGGCGCACGAGCCGTGAGGTGTTCGGGTTCATCAGTGCTGTCCCTTGGGGTTGCCGACTGCGGATCAGGTCGAGGATCCGTCGCCCCCTTCGCTACCCGGAGTGACCGATAGGCTCTTCCTGTTATCACACAGTTACCTCGTGTGCCGCAGTCGTCCCCCCGTCCGGCTCACGCACCCGGCTCACGCGTCCGACTCACGCGTCCGACTCACGCACCCGGCTGCGTCATCCAGCGGTCCGGGCGGGCCGAGGCCCGGGAGGTGCGGGCGCGGACGGCCTGGGCGGCCAGCAGGGCGGCGGCCTCGTCCGCCGCCCGCAGCCGGGCCGTGACCGTCCCGTTCGCGCCGGTGTCCACGTGTACGTCGGCCAGGCCGCAGGCGCGGGCCCACGGGCCCTGGCCGAGGCGGACGCTCTGCACCTTGGCGTGCGGGACGATCTCCGTACGGCGGCACAGGCGGCCGTGCCGGGCGGCGAACACCTCCGGGGAGACGGCCAGCGCGTAGCCCTTCCACCACACCGGGACCACCCGGCGCGAGCCGGCCCGCGGGGAGCCGGAGAAGGCCAGGGCCGCCAGGTCCACCCCGGGCAGCACCCGGGCGATCACGGCGTACGCGGCGGCCCGCGAGGCCACCGGGACCAGGACCTCGTTCTTCGAGCCCGCCACGGCCAGCTCCACGCGGACCCGGTCGCGCCGCCGCCACAGCAGCGGCTCCACGATCCGTACGGTCTGCACGCGCCCCGGCGGCACGGTCTCGTGGGCCCGGTCCAGCATTCCGTGGTCCAGCCGCAGCCCGTCCGGGGACTCCGCGACCCGCCAGTCGTACTCCGCGAGGAAGCGGCCCGCGGTGGCCGCCCAGACCGCGCCGAGCATCGGGAGCAGGGTGACGACGGCCGCCCACGGGCTGGAGCTGAACCACCACACGGCCACCGGCCCGACGATCCCGGCCGCGAGCGCGCCCAGGACGCCGAGGCTGAGCAGCAGCGACACCACGAGCTCGCGCGGGCTCACGCGCAGCAGCTCCGTGTCGGGGGCCTCGCCCAGGCGCACCGCCTCCTCGGGGGCGAAGCCCGCCGCGCGGGCGAGGAGTTCGGCGCGCAGGGCGACGGCCTCCTGCTCGCCGAGGAAGGACAGCTGGTCCTTGTCGTCGGTGCCGATGACATCGAGGCGCAGGCTGGCGACGCCGGTCAGCCGGGCCAGCAGCGGGCGGGTGACGTCCACGGCCTGGAGGCGGTCGAGGCGGATGTGCGCGGTGCGGCGGAAGAGCAGTCCCGTACGGATGCGCAGTTCGGTGTCGGTCACGGCGTAGTGGGTGAACCACCAGCTCAGGAAGCCGTACACGGCGAACACGAGGATGACGCCGGCCAGAGCCAGCAGCCGGAGCAGGACGGACAGGTCCGCCACCCACTTCTGGGCCTGGTCGCCCTGCTGGGCGACGACGCCGACGGTCGCGGCGATCGGCACCCAGGCGCGGCGCAGCGGCGTGAAGGGGTGCAGCCGCCGTCCGGCTCCGCCGGGCTCGGCGCCGGGGGCTGGGGCGGGGGCAGTGACAGGGGCGGGGGTCAGCGGGTCGCCGTCCGCCGGACCGGCGGTCACAGGCCCGCCGACCTTGCCTCGCCGAGGGCGGTGAGGCGGTCGCGCAGCCGCTCCGCCTCGGCCGGCGCCAGGCCCGGGATCTTGGCGTCGGTGGCCGCCGCCGCCGTGTGCAGCTGGAGGGAGGCCAGCCCGAAGCGCCGCTCCAGCGGGCCCGAGGTCACCTCGACCAGCTGCATCCGCCCGTACGGGACCACGGTCTCCTCCCGCCACAGCACCCCGCGGCTGATCAGCAGGTCGTCCGCCCGCTCGGCGTACCGCCAGGACCGCCAGTTCCGGCCGAGGAGCACCCAGCCCCAGCCCAGGACGGCGAGCCACACCACCCCGAGGGACGCCCACCACGGGCCGGCCGTCAGCCCCAGTACGACGGCGGTCACCACGGCGAACCCCGTGGCCCAGATCACCAGCAGCAGCCGCCGCAGAGTGAGCAGCCCGCCCGGCAGCCCCACCCACACGGGCCCACCCGTCTCACCCTCTGTCCCCGTATCCATCCACCAAGCGTAGGGCTGAGACAATGCCCGCATGACGGAGACCACGGTCGGCATCGGCGGAGCGGCGGAGAGCACCGACATGGTGCTCAACATCGGCCCCCAGCACCCTTCCACGCACGGCGTGCTGCGCCTGCGGCTCGTCCTGGACGGCGAGCGGATCGTCAGCGCCGAGCCCGTGGTCGGCTACATGCACCGCGGCGCCGAGAAGCTCTTCGAGGCCCGTGACTACCGGCAGATCGTGATGCTCGCGAACCGCCACGACTGGCTGTCCGCGTTCTCCAACGAGCTCGGTGTGGTCATGGCCGTCGAGCGGATGCTCGGCATGGAGGTCCCCGAGCGGGCCGTGTGGATGCGGACCCTGCTCGCCGAACTGAACCGGGTGCTGAACCACCTGATGTTCCTCGGCTCGTACCCCCTCGAACTGGGTGGGATCACCCCGATCTTCCACGCGTTCCGCGAGCGCGAGGAGCTCCAGGCCGTCATGGAGGAGATCTCCGGCGGCCGCATGCACTACATGTTCAACCGAGTCGGCGGCCTCAAGGAGGACCTCCCGGCCGGCTGGCTCGGCCGGGCCCGCGCCGCGATCGCCGACGTCAACACCCGCATGCACGTCTACGACGACCTGGTGCGCGGCAACGAGATCTTCCGCGCCCGCACGCGCGGCGTCGGCGTCCTGTCCGCCGAGGCGGTGCACGCGTACGGGGTCTCCGGCCCGATCGCCCGCGCCTCCGGCGTCGACTTCGACCTGCGCCGCGACGAGCCGTACCTGGCCTACGGCGAGCTGCAGGACGTCCTCAAGGTCGTCACCCGCACCGAGGGCGACTGCCTGGCCCGCTTCGAGTGCCTGCTGGACCAGACCCACAACGCGCTCGACCTGGCCGTGGCCTGCCTGGACCGGATGGCGGAGCTGCCGCCGGGGCCGGTCAACCAGCGGCTGCCCAAGGTACTGAAGGCGCCCGAGGGCCACACGTACGCCTGGACCGAGAACCCGCTCGGCATCAACGGCTACTACCTCGTCTCGAAGGGCGAGAAGACCCCGTACCGGCTGAAGCTGCGCAGCGCCTCGTACAACAACATCCAGGCCCTGGCCGTACTGCTGCCGGGGCAGCTCGTCGCGGACATGGTGGCGATCCTGGGCTCGCTGTTCTTCGTGGTCGGCGACATCGACAAGTAGAGACCTCCCGAGCGGCTCTCCGGCGGCAGACTGGACGGGTCCGCAGTCCGACGAGGAGGTCGCCCGTGCCCGTCCCGATCATCATCGACTGCGATCCCGGGCACGACGACGCGCTGGCGATCATGCTGGCGGCGGCGGACCCGGCGGTCGACCTGCTCGCGATCACCACGGTCGCCGGCAACCAGACGCTGGAGAAGACCTCCCTCAACGCCCGTCGGGTGTGCACCGTCGCCGGGATCACGGACGTGCCCATCGCCGCCGGCTGCGACCGGCCGCTGCTCCAGCCGCTGGCCGTGGCGGACGACGTGCACGGCGCATCCGGACTGGACGGACCGCGGTTCCCCGAACCCACGGTCAACCTGGTCCCCGAGCACGCGGTCGAGCTCATCCACCGGATCCTCGTGGACCACCCGGAGCCGGTCACCCTGGTCCCCACCGCCCCGCTGACCAACATCGCCCTGCTGCTGACCCGCTACCCCGACAGCGCCGCCCGCATCCGCGAGATCGTGCTGATGGGAGGCTCCACGGAGCGGGGCAACCGCACCCCGGCGTCCGAGTTCAACATCCACACCGACCCGGAGGCCGCGGACATCGTCTTCCGCAGCGGGGTCCCCGTGACCATGTGCGGGCTCAACGTCACCCACCAGGCCCTGGCCACGCCCGAGGTCCTGGCCCGCTTCGAGGCCCTCGGCACCGAACTCGGCGACATCTGCGCCGAATTGCTGGCCTACTTCGCGTCGACGTACCGCCGGCTGTGGAACATGCCCCATCCCCCGCTGCACGACCCCGTCGCCGTGGCGCGCGTGATCGACCCGGCCCTCGTGGGGTGCGTGCCGGCGAACGTCACCGTGGAGCTGCACGGCCGGTTCACGCGCGGGGCAACCGTCGTGGACCTCCACCGGTACCTGGACCGCCCGGTCAACGCGCAGGTCGCCGTGGACCTCGACACCCCGCGCTTCTGGGACCGGATGGTCGACGCCGTCGCGGCCCTCGGCAGGACCGGACCGTGAGCGCCCGCGGCCCCGGCCCGGGCCCCGGCCCCGCGGGTAATTCCCGGGGGCCGCGCGCGCCCGGCGCCTACGCTGACCGGATGATCTCCGCCATATTCGACGGTTACCTGCGCCGGCTCGGCGTCATCGATCCCGGAGCCCCCAGCGCTGAACGGCTGTTCGCGCTCCAGCGGGCGCATCTGGAGCGCATCGCCTACGACAACATCGACATCCAGCTCGGCCGGCCGCCCGGCATCGACCCCGAGCTGTCGGCCCGCCGGTTCGCCGCCGGGCGCGGCGGCTACTGCTTCCACCTCAACGGCGGCCTCGCGCTCCTCCTGGAGACCCTCGGCTACGAGGTGACCCGGCACATCGGCGGCGTGTGCGGCGAGGCCGCCTCCCGCGAGGTCGGCGGCGGGCACCTCACCCTGACCGTCCGCGTCGACGGGAGCGAGTACTGGGTGGACGCCGGGCTCGGGGACGGCCCGTACGAGCCGCTGCCGCTGCGCGAGGGCGCGTACGAACAGGGCGGCCTGCGGTACCGGCTGGAGCGGCTGGAGCCGCTCCATGGCGAGGGTGCGGGCTGGAGCCTCCTCAGCCCCGACATGCACATGCCCCGGATGAACTTCCGGGACGCCCCGGCGGTGACCGCCGACTTCGATGCCATGCACACCTGGCTGTCCACCGGCGAGGACTCGGTCTTCGTACGGACCTTCGCGCTGTTCCGCCGTGACGCGGAGGGCGCGGACGTGCTGCGGGGCCGGATCCTGACCCGGTTGGACTCCGCGAAGGGGACCAGCGAGCGGGAACTGGCCGACGCGGACGAGCTCTTCGAGGTCATCGGGAGCGTCTTCGGGCGCGACCTGGACGACCTGACCGCCGCGGACCGGGCGGCACTGTGGGCGCGGGTCCAGCAGGGCCACGAGGCCTGGCTCGCCGCCCGGCAGGGCTGATGTCGGCGGGGCAGGGCAGACTGGGCGCCATGTCCCACTCCCCCCGCCGGGCCTGCCCCTCCTGCGGCCGCGACTGCGCCGTCACCGCCGGCCGGATCGCCCGCCACGACCCGCCTGCCGGGCGCGGACGCGGCGACCTGGTGTCCTGCCCCGGATCCCGGGCCCGGGTGGTGCTCGGCGCCTCCGCGCCGACGCTGGACGGTTTCGTGCTGGCCGAACACCCCGGCCAGCTGCCGCTGTTCTGAGCTACGAGATCGCGGTGCGCAGCCGGACCACGTCGATCGGCTCGGTCTCGTCGTGGGCCGTCAGGTCGATGACCTGGCCCACCGCACGGGTCTCGGCGGTCGCCGGCTTGAACTCCGGCCCGGGGGCGGCCTCGGCGGACTCCGCCTTGTGGACCGCGAGGGCCTCGGCGCCGACCACGTCGGCCAGGTCCTCGTTCTGGACCGCCTCGATCACCGCGCGGGCCTGCGCCGCGTTCTTGGTGCCGAAGAAGTCGAAGCCGCCCTCGACGCGCGAGGCCGTACGCCGCTGGGCCGCGTACGGGGCCACCGCCGCGGCCGGGCGCCGCGCGGGGACCGACGACGCGGGGACCGAAGGAGCGGGCACCGCGGGTGCGGGGCGCGAGGGCTCGGGGGCCGCGGACGCCAGGGCCGCCGCGGCGGGGGCCGCGGGCAGGGCCGCCTGCGTCTGCTTCCTGCGGGCCAGCGCCCCCAGGGCCGCGTGGGCCCGGGCGTAGCCGACCGTGGTGGGCGCGCCCGCCGAGGTGCGCTCCTCGGAGACGGCCGGAAGTTCCTTCGGCGCGGCGGCCGGAGCCGCGGAGGAGGCCTCGATGGCCAGCAGCCGGCGGCCCTCCAGGGCGCTGGCGCGCTCGGTCTCGGCGGTCGCGTAGCGCCGCAGCAGCGCCGCGTGCTCGCCCCGCAGCCCGGCCAGTTCGACCCGCTTGGCACGCAGCTTGGCGTCGAGCCGGCCGCGCAGCACGCGGGCCTCTTCGAGATCGGATTCGAGCTCGGCTATCCGCTCGTCCGTCCGCCACTCGTCCTTGACCCGCTCGCGCGCGAGCTCCGCCACGCGGCGGCCCGCCGAACGGTCCCAGGCGCGCATCACGACGGCGCCGCCGACCCCGGCGGCCGCGGTGAGGGCCACGAGGAGCCTCAGCGGCAGGGGTTCCGCGAGCAGCCAGGCCGCTCCGGCACTGATGACGGACACACCTGCGACGGTCGTCGGCGTGAGCAGCCGGTGCAGGGGTTCGGGATTGCGGTGGCGTCCACGGGGCATGGCCCGAAATTTACAGGGCGTGGGGGTCCAGCGGGATACCCGCCCGGCAATCTCTTGACGCTCTTCCCGGGCAGGTACTCCACATTCCTCCATCAACCCCCGTGACTTCTACTTCTTGAGAAGCCCCTTGGACTCCAGGTAGGCCTTCGCGACGTCCGCCGGCTTGGCGCGCTCCGCGTCCACCTTCCGGTTCAGGTCGACCAGATCGGCCGTCGTGAGGACCTTGGTCAGCTTGTCGAGGGCGGCCGCGACCTCGGGGGCGCCGGCGTCCTTGGCATTGACCACCGGGAGCACGTTGTCGGCGTTCTGGAGCTTCTTGTCGTCCTCCAGCAGGACCAGGCCGAAGCTGTCGAGGGTGGCGTCCGTGGTGGTGGTCAGCACGAGCTGGTCGGCGCCGTCCTTGACGGCCTGCTTGGCCTGCGGGGTGCCGACGCCCTTCGGGTCAATACCGGAAACTTGAATTCCGTATGTCTTCGTCAACCCCGGTGCGCAGAAGGGCCGTACGGAGCATTCGTCGCCCGCCGCGATCTTCACCTTCAGGCCGGACTTGCCAAGATCGGAAAGCGTCTTCAGGTTGTTCTTCTGGGCGAATTCCTTGGTCACCGCGAATGCGTTCTGGTCGACGGCCCCGCCCGCGGGCAGCGCCTTCAGCCCGAGCGGGGCGGCGAGCTTCTCCAGGGCCGCCACCGTCGCCGCGACGTCGCTCGACGCCACCGGCTTCTCCTCGGGCGCCTTCGGACCGTTCACCTTGGCGTTGAGGAACTCCGCGAGCGTGGCCGCGTACTCCGGGACGACGTCGATCTCGCCCTTCTCCAGCGAGGGCTCGTACAGCTCGCGGTTGTTGACCGTCTTGACGGACGTGCCGTAGCCCGCGTCCTTGAGGACCTGCGCGTACAGCTCGGCCAGCACGTTCGACTCGGTGAACCCGGCGGCGCCGATCACCAGGCTGCCCTTGCCGTCCGCGGCCGGGGCGGACGAACCGCCGTCCTTGCTCTTCTCCAGGCTGTCGCCGCCGCACGCGGCCAGCGACACCGTCAGGGCCAGGGCGCCCAGGGACGCGCCGAGGACGCGCGTGGTCTTGGTCATGGAGTAACTCCGTTTCGAGGCGATGGACAGGAATCAGCGGTGGCCCGCGGCCCGCGGCAGCAGCCGGTCCGCCGCCACCAGCGCGCCCTCGACCAGCAGGGCGAGCGCCGCCACCAGCAGGGCGCCCGCGACGACCTGCGGGGTGTTGTACGTGTTGAAGCCGGCGGTGATGATCCGGCCGAGGCCGCCCTGGCCGACCATGGCGGCGATCGTGGCCGTGGCGATGACCTGCACCGCTCCCGAGCGCAGCCCGGTCATCACCAGCCCGCGCGCGAGCGGGAGTTCGACGCGCAGGAAGAGCTGGCCGCCGGACATGCCCATGCCCCGGGCGGCCTCCACCACCGAACGGTCCACCTCGCGCATGCCGACGTAGGCGTTCGTCAGCAGCGGCGGGAGGGCGAACAGCACCAGCGCGGCGATGGTCGGCACATAGCCGGCGTTGCGCAGCGGGGAGACCATGAACAGCGCCAGCACCGCGAAGACCGGAACGGCCCGTCCGATGTTGGAGACGTTGATCGCGAGGGCGCCGCCCTTGCCGAGGTGGCCGAGGTACAGGCCGACCGGCAGCGCCAGCGCGCAGGCGATCGCCAGCGCGACCCCGCTCACGTAGACGTGCTCGCCGAGCCGGTGCCAGACCCCGCTCTCCCCCGACCAGTTGGCGCCGTTCGCCAGCCAGTCCCAGGTCTCTCCCAGTACCCCCACGGCCTAGGCCCCCTTCCCCGAAGCCGCCGGCCGGGCTCCGGCCCGGGTCCACGGCGTGAGCAGCCGCTGTACGCCCAGCAGCAGCAGGTCGGCCACGAGCGCGAGCAGCACGCACAGCACCGAGGCGGTCAGCACCTGGGCCTTGAAGGAGCTGTTCACCGCCGGGGCGATGAGGTTGCCGAGGCCCCCCTTGCCGACGATGGAGCCGACCGTGGTCAGCGCGACCGTCGAGACCGTGGCGATCCGTACGCCGGCGAGCAGCGCGGGCAGCGCCAGCGGCAGTTCCACCTGCCACAGCAGCCGGCCCGGGCCGTACCCCATGCCGCGCGCGGCCTCCCGTACCTCCTCGGGCACGGCCTCCAGGCCGGCCAGCACGTTGCGCACCAGGATCGTCAGCGAATACAGCACCAGCCCGGTGACCACCAGCGCCGCCGAGAGTCCGAAGACCGGCAGCAGCAGGGAGAACATGGCCAGCGAGGGGATCGTGTACAGCAGCGTGGTGAGGGCCAGCACGGGCGCCGCCCAGCGGCGGCTGCGGCGGGCCAGCAGGGCGAGCGGCACGGACACGGCTATGCCGATCAGGACGGACACGCCCGTGATCCAGATGTGTTCGAGGGTGGCGTCCGTGAGCTCCTGGGAGCGGGAGGTGACGTAGTCCCAGCAGATCCAGTCGTTCGCCACCAGGCAGTTCCGCCCGGCCATGCACCCCACCCCCCGCCATTCGAACGCACGTCTTCACAGTCACCCTTCACAGCGACCCTAACCCCCACGACCCACAATGGCCGGAATCCTTCGCACGGGGGCAACACGCCCTTCACAAAACAGGGGCGCGGGTGCGGAAAGATGAGCTTGTGATCCGATTCGAGCATGTGACCAAGCGCTACCCCGACGGGACGACAGCCGTCGAGGACCTGTCCTTCGAGGTGGCGGAGGGTGAGCTGGTCACGCTCGTGGGCCCGTCCGGCTGCGGCAAGACCACCACGATGAAGATGGTCAACCGGCTGATCGACCCGACCTCCGGCCGGATCCTGCTGAACGGCGAGGACATCGCGGCCGCCGACCCGGTCGAACTGCGCCGCCGCATCGGGTACGTCATCCAGCAGGTCGGGCTGTTCCCCCACAAGACGGTGCTGGAGAACACGGCGACCGTGCCGCAGCTGATCGGCACCCCGAAGGCCAAGGCCCGCGCCCGGGCGGCCGAACTGCTCGAACTGGTGGGGCTGGATCCGGCCGTGTACGGGGGCCGGTACCCGGAGCAGCTGTCCGGCGGGCAGCGCCAGCGCGTCGGCGTGGCCCGCGCGCTCGCCGCCGACCCGCCGGTGCTGCTGATGGACGAGCCCTTCGGCGCGGTGGACCCCGTGGTGCGCGAACGGCTGCAGAACGAGTTCCTGACCCTGCAGAAAACGGTCCGCAAGACGATCCTGCTGGTCACGCACGACCTGGAGGAAGCCATCCGGCTCGGCGACCGCATAGCCGTCTACGGGACCGGCACCATCGAGCAGTTCGCCCGCCCCGCGACGGTCCTCGGCTCACCCGCCACCCCGTACGTGGCCTCCTTCGTCGGCTCCGACCGCGGCCTGAAGCGGCTCGCCGTCACCACGGTCGAGGCCGCCGACCTGGCAGCGGCCGAGGGCAAGGCCCCCGCGGCGGCCGTGGAGCTGGGCGCGACCCTGCGCGAGGCGCTCGCGGCCCTGCTGCAGGAGGACTCGGGCCGGATCGGGGTCACCGACCCGGACTCCGGCGCCCTGGTCGGCGTACTGACCCCGGAGGGCGTGCACCGGGCCCTGCGCCGGGCCCAGTTGCAGGAGGCGTAGCGCGGTACGGCGGAAGGGCCCGGCTCTCCCGAGCCGGGCCCTTCCGCCGTACCGCACGCGCCCACGGCCTCAGGCCTGGATGCGCCCGCTCATCCACACCAGCATCGGCGGGATCTCGCGGCGCCACGTGTTGAAGTTGTGGCCACCGCTGTCGAGGATGATCGAGGAGACCCGGTCCGGGCCCTGCACCTTCTTGATGAACTTCTTGGTGTCGCCGAGGTTCGGCTCGCCCTTCTCGCTGCTCGTCACGAGGAAGGACGTACCGCTCGGCTTCTTCTTGTCGATGCTGTGCAGCACGTCCGCGCGCTTCTTCAGCTTCTCGTCCCCGTGGAACAGGTCGCCGGTCGTCGGATCGTCCGGGGCGTCGTAGTACGCGGACAGACCGGCGGCGGCGCCGAAGGTCTCCGGGTAGTGCGCGGCGATCTTCAGGGCGCAGTAACCGCCCGTGGAATTGCCGATGAAGCCCATGTTCTGGGGCTTCTTGCCGACCCGGAAGGTGCTCGTGATGGCCTGCGGGAGGTCCTCGCCGAAGAAGGTCTCGGTCTGCGGGCCGCCCGGTATGTCGACGCACTCGGTGTCACGCGGCGGCGCGATGGTCGGGCGCAGCATGACCAGGATCATCGGCTTCATCTTGCCCGACTTGGACAGGCTGAAGGCCTTCATCGGGTAGTCGAGCCCCTTGATCAGGTTCTCGGCGGTGCCCGGGTAGCCCGTCAGGACGATCGAGGCGGGAAAGTTCTGGTCCTTGTGCTGCGGCTGGAAGTATTCCGGCGGGAGCCAGACGTAGCCGGGGCTCGTTATCTTCGACTTCTGCCCGGTTATGGCAACCTTCAGGATCTGACCGCCGACCTGGGGCTTGGCGCCACCGGGGACGTCCAGCTTCTGCTTGTCGACGACCTTGATGTCGTCGCTGCTCATCGAGTGGTCGACGACCTTGCCCATGGACGTCTCCTGGCCGAGCAGGTCGGCCCAGGAACCGTAGAAGAGGAACGACTTGTTGGCCGCGAGACCCACTGCCGAGAACAGCGCCAGCTGCGTCGCCAGCAGCAGCCCGATCCGGCCGGCGAAGGCGCGCCAGGTGCGGCCCGACAGCTTCGGCCACAGCCAGACCGTGGCCGCGAACAGCAGCACACCGGCCAGGATGGCCAACGCCAGAACCGTAGTACTCGTGAGACCCATGAGCAGTCAGTCGACTTTCTGATGGCAGGACTTTATTTTTTCGACGAAAGAGTGAACCCGCTCCTCGTCGATGTCGTCCTAAGGGACGCACCACACACCGGAGGCTGTCGCGGCCTTCGGCCACATGATCTCTCGCGGAGCAACGGGAAGCGATGTCTAGCAGGATAGATGGCGATAAGTCGGGACAGGTTCCGAGCGGGGTCCGCCGAATCCTCCGAGGCCCACAGCCGGAGTCGGTGCCCGGCCTGGTAGGTACGGCCGTCATGATCGTCGGCCTTCTGGACATCGCGGCAGGAGTCTTCCCGCGCTTCCGGCACAGCAGAATCCACGCCGTGGCGGAGGTGCTGCCGGTCTTCGGCCCGTTCGCGGCCGCCCTCGCCATCAGCGCGGGCGTCCTGCTCCTGCTGCTCGCGCACGGCCTCAAGCGCCGCAAGCGCCGGGCCTGGCGAGCGGCGGTAGTCCTGCTGCCGGCCGGCGCCGTGGCGCAGTTCCTGTACCGGCACTCGATCCCCGGCGTGGTCATCGCGGCAGTGCTCTTCGCACTGCTGCTGCGCCACCAGGGTGAATTCAAGGCACTGCCCGACCCGCGCAGCCGCTGGAAGGCGCTCGCGAACTTCGTGCTGATGAGCGCCGGCTCCATCGGACTCGGCCTGCTCATCGTCAACGTCCACCCGAACAAGGTCGTCGGCAACCCGGGCCTGTACGAGCAGATCACCCACGTCGTCTACGGCCTCTTCGGCTTCGAGGGCCCCGTCGACTACGCCGGCCAGGTCTCCTGGACCGTCGGCTACTCCCTCGGCGCGCTCGGCATGCTGACCGCCCTCACCACCATGTACCTGGCCTTCCGCCCCGAGCACCCGGCCGCCCGGCTCACCGCCGACGACGAGGACAAGCTGCGCGAGCTGCTCGCCAAGCACGGCGGCCGAGACTCCCTCGGCCACTTCGCGCTCCGCCGCGACAAGGCCGTCGTCTTCTCCCCCAGCGGCAAGGCCGCCGTCACCTACCGCGTCGTCTCCGGCGTGATGCTCGCCTCCGGCGACCCCATCGGTGACGTCGAGGCCTGGCCCGGCGCCATCGAGCGGTTCATGGAGGAAGCCAAGGCCCACTCCTGGACCCCGGCCGTCATGGGCTGCAGCGAGACCGGCGGCGAGGTCTGGACCCGCGAGACCGGCCTCGACGCCCTGGAACTGGGTGACGAGGCGATTGTCGATGTCAAAGACTTCTCCCTCTCGGGCCGCGCCATGCGCAATGTCCGCCAGATGGTGAAGCGCATCGAGCGCAACGGCTACACCACCAAGGTCCGCCGCGTCAGCGAGCTCACCGAAACGGAACTGGAGCAGGTGCGCGGCGCCGCCGAGGCCTGGCGCGGCACCGACACCGAACGCGGCTTCTCGATGGCGCTGGGCCGGGTCGGCGACCCGGGCGACGGCGACTGCTTCATCGCCACCGCGCACCGCGTCGAGGAGGGCGACACCAGCCCCTTCGGCGACCTCAAGGCCGTCCTGCACTTCGTCCCGTGGGGCAAGGACGGCATGTCGCTGGAACTGATGCGCCGCGACCGCGCCGCCGACCCCGGCATGAACGAACTGCTGATCGTCGCCTCCCTGGAGGCCGCCCCCGGCCTGAAGATCGAGAAGGTCTCGCTGAACTTCGCGATGTTCCGCTCGGCCCTCGCCCGCGGCGAGAAGATCGGCGCCGGCCCGGTCCTGCGCATGTGGCGGGGCCTGCTCGTCTTCCTGTCCCGCTGGTTCCAGATCGAATCGCTGTACAAGTTCAACGCGAAGTTCCGCCCCCGCTGGGAGCCCCGCTTCGTGGTCTTCCGCACCACCCGTGACCTGCCCCGCATCGGCTTCGCCGCGATGCAGGCCGAGGGCTTCGTGACGCTGGCCCTGCCCCGCCTCTTCGCGAGCCGCCGCCGCCCCAAGCCCGTCCGCACCTGCACGCACAACCACATGACGACCGTCCCGAAGCAGACGGAACGCGAGGTCCAGGCGGCGTAGCCGCCCCGTACGCCCCCAGGGGCCCCGGCGTCCGCGAGACCGCCGGGGCCCCTGCCGTATCCAGGTCAGCCCTACCCTTGGACCTATGAACACGAAGCGCGGAGCCATCGGCAGGGGCCGGGTCACAGGTCTGCCGGAGTGGGACCGCTGCGCGGTCATGGGCGTCGTCAACGTCACGCCCGACTCCTTCTCCGACGGCGGCCGCTGGTTCGACACCACCGCGGCCGTCAAGCGCGGCCTCGACCTCGTCAAGCAGGGCGCCGACCTCGTCGACGTCGGCGGCGAGTCCACCCGGCCCGGCGCCTCCCGCGTCGACGAGGAGGAGGAGCTGCGCCGGGTCGTCCCCGTGGTGCGCGGCCTCGCCTCCGAGGGCGTCACCGTCTCCGTCGACACCATGCGCGCGGCCGTCGCCGCCCGGGCCGTCGCCGCGGGCGCCGTACTCGTCAACGACGTCAGCGGCGGGCTCGCCGACCCCGGCATGATCCCGGCCGTCGCCGCCGCCGAGGTGCCCTTCGTGGTGATGCACTGGCGCGGCTTCAGCGCCGGCATGAACAGCCTCGCCGTCTACGAGGACGTGCTCGCCGAGGTCACCGCCGAACTCCGGGACCGGATCGACGCCGTCGTGGCCGGCGGGATCGCCCCCGAGCGGCTCGTCGTCGACCCGGGCCTCGGCTTCGCCAAGAACGCCGAGCACGACCTGGCCCTGGTCGCCCACCTGCCCGAACTGCGTGCGCTGGGCTTCCCGCTGCTGGTCGCCGCATCGAGGAAGCGTTTCCTCGGCCGGGTCCTGGCCGGCGCGCAGGACGCGGCCCCGCCGCCCGCCCGCGAGCGCGACGCGGCCACGGCCGCCGTCTCCGCCATCGCCGCCCACCAGGGCGCCTGGGCCGTACGGGTCCACGAGGTAAGGGCCACCGCGGACGCGGTTCGGGTGGCCCGCGCCGTGGAAGGGGCACTCTGATCCTCAACGACCGACAAGGAGCACTGTGAGCAGAACCGACATCGAAGCGGTCGAAGAGGTCAACACGGCCTTCTACGAGGCAATGGAGCGGGGGGACTTCGACGCTCTGTCGGCGCTCTGGCTGGAGGACGAGATCTCCTGCGTGCACCCCGGCTGGCCCGTGCTCTCCGGCCGCGGCGAGGTGCTCCGCTCGTACGCCCTGATCATGTCCCACACGGACTACATCCAGTTCTTCCTCACCGACACCAAGGTGGCCGTGATAGGCGACACCGCCCTGGTGACGTGCACGGAGAACATCCTCAGCGGCGGACCCGCCGAGGACGGCGGAGAGCTCGGCCCGCTCGTCGGCCAGCTCGTCGTCGCCACGAATGTGTTCCGACGCACATCCGAGGGCTGGCGCCTCTGGTCCCACCACGGTTCTCCCGTGCTCACGGAGTCCGAGGACGAGGACGAGGACGACGCCTCCTGACCCCTACGGCGGGACCCGGACTATTTCGCAGGTAAATTCGAAGACGGACGACGCCGACCGCACTCGGCGTAGGCCCATGGCCCCGGGGAGCCCCGGGACCGGAAGCACTACGAAAGCAGGAGTGATTCGCGTGGATCGTGTCGCGCTGCGCGGCCTCAAGGCTCGCGGGCACCACGGCGTCTTCCCCCGGGAGCGCGAGGAAGGCCAGACCTTCATCGTCGACCTGGTGCTCCATCTCGACACCCGCCCCGCAGCGGCCGGAGACGACTTGGCGAAGACCGTGCATTACGGGGTAGTCGCGGAGGAAGTCGTCGACGTGGTCCAGGGCGAGCCCGTGGACCTGATCGAGACCCTCGCCGAGCGGATCGCCCAGCAGTGCCTCAAGCACGAAGCGGTGGCGCAGGTGGAGGTCGTCGTCCACAAGCCGGACGCGCCCATCACCGTCCCGTTCGACGACGTGACCATCACGATCACCCGGAGCCGCGCATGAACAACGGACTGAACGCACCGAGCGACCCCACCGTCCAGCCGGTACCCGCCTCCGTCGTGGAGACGGTCGACGCGGCGGACGTCACCCTGTCCAACCCGAAATGGGCCGTCATCGCGCTCGGCGCGAACCTCGGCAACCGGCTGGAGACCCTCCAGGGCGCCATCGACGCCCTCGGCGACACCCCGGGCCTGCGGGTCAAGGCCGTCTCCCCCGTCTACGAGACCGAGCCGTGGGGCGTCGATCCCGGCTCGCAGCCCTCGTACCTCAACGCGGTCGTCGCCGTGAAGACCACGCTGCCCCCGTCCTCGCTCCTGGAGCGCGGCCACGCCATCGAAGAGGCCTTCGACCGCGTCCGCGAGGAGCGCTGGGGCCCCCGCACGATCGACGTGGACATCGTCGCGTACGCCGACCGCGTCTCCGACGACCCCGTCCTCACCCTCCCGCACCCGCGCGCCCACCAGCGCGCCTTCGTGCTGGCCCCCTGGCACGACATCGACCCGGAGGCCCAGATCCCCGGCCGCGGCCCGGTCGCCGCGCTCCTGGCCGAAACCGGCCTGAGCGGCGTCACGCCGCGCCCGGACCTGGAACTCCACCTCCCGGAGTAGTCGTTACCCTGTGGACGGCCTGACGGATCGGCGCGGAAAGCGGGGAACGGGCAAGTGAAGCAACTGAGGCCGGCGGTCCTGGCGGGCATCTTCGTGGTCGCCGGGATCCTGTCCTGGGCGGGTGCCCGGCTGTGGAACGCCTACGGCACCCTGCCGGGCGTTCCGCTGGCCGCGCCGATCGTCCTGGGCGTCATCGCGGCCGTACTGCTGGCCACGGCCCTGTCCATGCGGTCCCGGCTCAAGGCCCAGCGCGAGCGCCGGCCGGGGGCCAAGGGCGTGGAGCCCCTGATGGCCGCCCGCGCGGTGGTCTTCGGCCAGGCCAGCGCGCTCGTGGCGGCGCTGGTGGCCGGCATGTACGGCGGGGTCGGCGTCTTCCTGCTCACCGACTCCCTGGACATCCCCGCCCGCCGCGACCAGGCCTGGTACGCCGGCGCCTCGGTCCTGGCCGGGGTGGCCGTCATCGCCGCCGCCCTCTTCCTGGAGCACGTACTCAAACTCCCGGAGGACGACGACCAGACCCCCGAATCCACGGCCCGCGCCTGAGCCGTCACCCGGGCGCACGGACGAGGTGCCCGTTCACCAGGAAGCCGGGATAGGGGTCGAGGCGGTAGGTGTACAGGGTGAAGGGTTTCGCGCCGGTGGCGGTGTGGGTCCGGACCTCCAGCACCGGAACCGATGCCGTCTCGTCGAGCAGCAGGGGATGCTCTTCCGGTCGGAACGTGCCGCGTTGTCGCCAGGTATCCGAGATGTAGACGCGCGACGCCCGCCCGTGGACACCACTCGGCGTGAACCTCGCCCCGACGATCTCCGCCATCTCGCGGAGGAAGGGGACGTTGGCACTCGTCACGACCCGGCACCCCCAGGCTCCTCTGATCCGGTGCCCGTCGCCGTCCACATAGCCGTCGAGGAAACCGTCGAAGGTCACCTCGTCCCGAAGCACGATGCGGGGGAACCGCTGCCGCATGTGGTGGGCGTCCCCGCCCACGTACTGCCGCATCAGATCGGCGAGGTACGAGGCGACGACGCGCACCCGGAAGCCCGGAAGATCCCGCTGAAGGTAACCGGAGGGCCGGGTGACCGGCTCCAGGCGGGCGGTGAGGCCTGTGGCCGCTGTCAGGCACTGCGCATACCGGCTGGCGAAGCCCTCGTCGTTGACGATGAGCGACACGTAGTTCTTGCCGACCGTCCCGTCGGCACACGTCGCGCCCACCCAGTAGCCGAATTCATAGCCGGACCGGATCTCGAGGCGCCGGCGGCGCAGCTTGCGCGGCGGAGTCCAGGCCAAGGCGCTGCCTGCGGCCTCGACCGCAGGCACCCACCCCGCAGAGGTCGCCAGGAGCTGCTCGGGAGCCACGCAGAACGTCTGCCGGTCCGTGACCACATCCACCACTGTGCGGGCTTTCACGGCCCTCACCGCCGTGACGGCCGTCTGCACCGTCCGCGCCCCGGCCAGTGCCCAGAGCCGGTCCCCCACCCTGACGGTTCTCGCCTGGGCCTGCCCGTTCACCCCGTTCACCAACTGCTTGCTCGGCAGCCCGCCCATATCGCCCCCCGATCAGCGTGAATCACCTGATCAACGACGTTATCGGGCGGGTCTGACAATCCGGCTAGCGAGCCATGATCAGGGACATCGCCTCGTTGCGGGTGGCGGGGTCGCGGAGCTGGCCGCGGACCGCCGAGGTGATGGTCTTCGCACCGGGCTTGCGGACGCCGCGCATGGTCATGCACATGTGCTCGCACTCGATGACCACGATGACGCCGCGCGGGTCCAGGATCTCCATCAGGGAGTCCGCGATCTGCGTGGTCAGGCGCTCCTGCACCTGGGGGCGGCGGGCGAACACGTCCACGAGGCGGGCGAGCTTCGACAGGCCGGTGATCTTGCCGTCGATGGACGGGATGTAGCCGACGTGGGCGACACCGTGGAACGGGACAAGATGATGTTCACAGCTTGACATGACCTCGATGTCCTTCACGAGGACCATCTCGTCGTGGCCGATGTCGAACGTCGTGGTCAGGACCTCTTCGGGCCGCTGGTACAGGCCGGCGAATATCTCCCGGTACGACCGCGCCACGCGCGCCGGGGTCTCCAGGAGACCCTCCCGCTCCGGGTCCTCGCCGACCGCGATCAGGAGCTCGCGAATCGCCGCCTCGGCACGCTTCTCGTCGAACTCGCCGATCGTGCCCTCGTCGCCGGTCAGGGTCACTGGGTCGGTCATCTCTTCCTCGTTCCTGTGTGCACAGCGCTCGCGGCCACCCAAGTATGACCAGATGAAAGTGCCGCGCCCCCCAGGCTAGAACCTGGGGGGCGCGGCTTCCATTCCGGGTGGATCAGGCCTCGGGGCGGTCCTCGGGGGCCACCTCAATGCCCTTCTCCGTCGAGACCGGCGAAACGGCGGTCGTCGCCGAAGTGCCGTTCGCCGAGTTCGTCAGCTGGAGCTCCTTGGGAGAGAGCACCGGCGGACGGGTGGAGGGGGTGCGGCGGGAGGAGCCGGTCCACGCGGGGCGGGCCGGACGCTTCACGATCGTCGAGAAGATCTCGGCGATCTGCTCCTTGTTCAGCGTCTCCTTCTCCAGCAGCGCGAGGACCAGGTTGTCGAGAACGTCACGGTTCTCGACGAGGATCTCCCAGGCCTCGTTGTGCGCGGTCTCGATGAGCTTCTTGACCTCTTCGTCGACCAGCGCCGCGACCTCTTCCGAGTAGTCCCGCGGGTGCGACATCTCGCGGCCCAGGAACGGCTCGGTGTTGTCGCCGCCGAACTTGATCGCACCGAGACGCTCGGTCATGCCGTACTGCGTGACCATGGCCCGCGCCGTGGCGGTGGCCTTCTCGATGTCGTTCGCCGCGCCCGTGGTCGGGTCGTGGAAGACCAGCTCCTCGGCCGCGCGCCCGCCCAGCATGTACGCCAGCTGGTCGAGCATCTCGTTGCGCGTGGTCGAGTACTTGTCCTCGTCGGGCAGGACCATGGTGTAACCCAGGGCCCGGCCGCGGGACAGGATCGTGATCTTGTGGACCGGGTCGGAGTTCGGGGAGGCCGCCGCGACCAGGGCGTGTCCGCCCTCGTGGTACGCGGTGATCTTCTTTTCCCGGTCCGACATGATCCGGGTCCGCTTCTGCGGACCCGCCACGACGCGGTCGATCGCCTCGTCCAGCGCGTGGTTGTCGACCAGCTTCTTGTCCGAGCGGGCCGTGAGCAGCGCGGCCTCGTTCAGGACGTTGGAGAGATCGGCACCGGTGAAGCCGGGCGTACGGCGGGCGACTGCGCCCAGGTCGACGTCCGGGGCGACCGGCTTGCCCTTCTGGTGGACCTTGAGGATCTCCAGACGGCCCTGCATGTCCGGACGGTCGACCGCGATCTGCCGGTCGAAGCGGCCCGGGCGCAGCAGCGCCGGGTCGAGGATGTCCGGACGGTTCGTGGCGGCGATCAGGATGACGCCGCCCTTCACGTCGAAGCCGTCCATCTCGACCAGCAGCTGGTTGAGGGTCTGCTCGCGCTCGTCGTGACCGCCGCCGAGACCCGCACCGCGGTGCCGGCCGACGGCGTCGATCTCGTCGACGAAGACGATCGCCGGGGCGTTGGCCTTGGCCTGTTCGAACAGGTCGCGGACACGCGAGGCACCGACACCGACGAACATCTCGACGAAGTCGGATCCGGAGATCGAGTAGAAGGGGACACCGGCCTCGCCCGCGACGGCGCGCGCGAGCAGGGTCTTTCCGGTGCCGGGCGGGCCGTACAGCAGCACGCCCTTGGGGATCTTGGCGCCGACGGCCTGGAACTTCGCCGGCTCCTGGAGGAACTCCTTGATCTCGTGGAGTTCCTCGACGGCCTCGTCCGCGCCCGCGACATCGGCGAACGTCGTCTTAGGGGTGTCCTTGGTGATGAGCTTGGCCTTGGACTTCCCGAAGTTCATGACCCGGGAGCCGCCGCCCTGCATCTGGTTCATCAGGAACAGGAAGACAACGACGATGAGGACGAAGGGCAGGAGCGAGAGGAGAACGCTCAGGAACGGGCTGGTCTTGTCCGGAGTGACGGAGTACCCGTCCGGGATCTGACCGGCGTCGTACTTGGTCTGGAGGCTCTGGGCGAGCTGGACGCCCTGATCCCCGATGTAGTTGGCCTGGAACTTGGTGCCGTCATGCTTGCCGAGCTTCTGGCCGTCGCGCAGCTCGATCTTGATCATCTGGCTGTCGCCGGTGGTCAGCTTCGCTGTTTCCACCTGGCCAGTGTTGATCGCCTTGATGACCTCGCTGGTGTCCACCGACTTGTAGCCGCCGCCGGAGCCGACGACATTCATCAACACGACCACGGCGAGGACGGCCAGCACGATCCACATGACCGGCCCACGGAAGTATCGCTTCACGTCCATCCATACGGGGCGCCAGGCACCCCGTCCCTCCTGCCCGTAGGTAAATGCTGCTGTGAGTAAAGACTGTTCTTCGGAATGTACCCCTGTATTGTCACCCGCGGCCCCGTGGGACGGCTGACAGACCCGCCTTCCCCTGCTCCAACGGCGGGAATCGCCCACAGGTTCCCCGGAACCCGCGGTGCTTTCCCGCAGGGTCCCGGAGACCGGGGGCGACCGGGAGCGGGATCAGCCGCCGTAGACGTGCGGGGCGAGCGTGCCGACGAACGGCAGGTTGCGGTACTTCTCCGCGTAGTCGAGGCCGTAGCCCACCACGAACTCGTTGGGGATGTCGAAGCCGACCCACTTCACGTCGATCGCGACCTTCGCGGCCTCGGGCTTGCGCAGCAGCGTGACGACCTCCAGGGAGGCCGGCTGGCGGGAGCCCAGGTTCGACAGCAGCCAGGACAGCGTCAGACCGGAGTCGATGATGTCCTCGACGATCAGGACGTGCTTGTCCTTGATGTCGGTGTCCAGGTCCTTGAGGATCCGGACCACACCCGAGGACTGGGTCCCGGCGCCGTACGAGGACACCGCCATCCAGTCCATGGTGAGCGGGGTGGACAAGGCGCGCGCCAGGTCCGCCATCACCATCACGGCGCCCTTGAGCACACCGACGATGAGCAGGTCCTTGCCCGCGTACTCCGCGTCGATCTTCGCGGCCAGCTCGGCCAGCTTCGCGTCGATCTCTTCCTTGGTGATGAGCACCGACTGGAGGTCGTTGCCCATGTCCTTCTCGTCCACCCGCATCACTTTCGTTGTCGGCCGGGGCTCCGGGGGTGTCCCCGGAGGACTCAGCCGTGTTTCAGCACCAATCAGCCCTGCCGGATGACAAGTCTGCCACCCTGCCGCTGGGCCTCGACCCGGCCGGGCAGGTTGATGGCGCCCTGGCCGCGCCATCCGGTGATGAGCCGGTCGACTTCCTCGATGTGGCGGGCGAAGAGGGAGCCCGCGGGTGAGCCCGCGGCGACCACGGCCCTGCGCAGCACCCGGCGGCGGACGGCCGGGGGCAGGGCGTACAGCTTGGCGCACTCCAGGCGGCCGTCCGCGTCCCGGACGCCGGTCTCGGCCTCGGCGGCCCAGGCGTCGAGGGCGTCGGCGTCGTCGCGGGAGAGCTGGGCGGTGCGGGCGAGTGCCTCGACGACCCCCTTGCCCAGCGCCTTCTCCAGGGCGGGCAGTCCCTCGTGGCGCAGCCGGGAGCGGGTGTAGGCGGGGTCGATGTTGTGCGGGTCGTCCCAGACGGGGAGGGACTGGACCATGCAGGCCTTGCGGGCGGTCTGCCGGTCGATCTGGAGGAAGGGGCGGCGGTAGCGGTGGCTGCGGCCCGGGCCTCCGGACACTTCGGCCATGCCGGACAGCGAGCGGATCCCGGAGCCGCGGGCGAGGCCCAGCAGGACGGTTTCGGCTTGATCGTCCCGGGTGTGGCCCAGGAGGACGGCGGCGGCCCCGAGGCGGTCTGCGGCCTCGTCCAGGGCCCCGTAGCGGGCGTCGCGGGCGGCGGCCTCGGGTCCGCCGTCACGGCCGACGCGCACGGCGACGGACTCCACCGGGTCGAGGCGGAGTGCGGTCATGCGGGTGACGACCTCCGCGGCGCGCAGGTCGGAGCCGGGCTGCAGTCCGTGGTCGACGGTGATGCCGCCGGCCCGGATGCCGAGTTTGGGGGCCTCGAAGGCGAGGGCCGAGGCGAGTGCCATGGAGTCGGCGCCGCCGGAGCACGCGACGAGGACGAGTGGCCGGGTGCCCGCTGCGGTGCGAGGGTCGGCGGGGGTGTCGGTGAGGTCGGTGAGGACGTCGTGGAGTACGCGGCGGACCGCCAGGCGTATCGCCGCGACCGCAGGATGGGGACCCATGTCCGGTGCCCTTCGATGGAGTTCGGATGCCTCGGAGGCGTTGGGGTGTGGTGCGCTGGGGGTGGTGCCCGGTACCCCCGCGGTGCGGGGGCTGTCGTTCAGGGATGTCACTCAGAGTGCGTCGATGGTGACAGAACCGAGCCGTTCCCCGAGCATCGCACGCCCTTCCACGGCCCACGGTCCCTCGGACGGGTGACGCTGCTTCCCCCAGTGGGACATGTTTACGCCCCTTGAGTCACCCTCATTCGCTCTGTTCGCTCCCCTTGCGGTGGACTCGGGCCACCCACTCGGCTGGCTTGGCGATCTCGGCCTTCGTCGGCAATGTGTTCGGGGAGGTCCAGACCCGGTTGAAGCCGTCCATGCCGACCTGGCCGACGACGGCGCGCACGAAGCGCTCGCCGTCGCGGTACTGGCGCAGTTTGGCGTCGAGGCCGAGGAGCTTGCGCAGGGCGGAGTCGAGGCGGCCGGCTCCGCTGGCCCTGCGCTGCTGGAACTTCTCGCGGATCTCGGCGACCGAGGGCACCACCTGCGGGCCGACGCCGTCCATGACGAAGTCGGCGTGGCCCTCCAGGAGGGACATGACGGCGGTGAGGCGGCCCAGGATCTCGCGCTGCTCGGGGGTCTGCACGAGCTCCACGAGGGAGCGGCCCTCGTCGCCGTGCTCGGCGTCGGGGCGGGCTCCCGCGAAGGACTGGGCGGCCTCCCGGATGCGCTCCAGCACGGTCGCCGGGTCCACCTCGGTGGCGCCCAGGAACGTCTGGATTTCGCCTTCGAGGTGGTCCCGCAGCCACGGGACGGCCGTGAACTGTGTACGGTGCGTCTCCTCGTGCAGGCAGACCCACAGCCGGAAGTCGTGCGGGTTCACCTCGAGCTCGCGCTCGACGTGCACGATGTTGGGGGCGACGAGCAGCAGCCGGCCGCCGCCGGCGGAGGCCGGCAGGTCGCGCGAGACCGGGGCGAAGGTCTCGTACTGGCCGAGGACCCTGGAGGCCAGGAAGCTCAGCAGCATGCCCAGCTCGACGCCGGTGACCTTGCCGCCGACCGCGCCGAGCACGGCTCCGCCGGGGGCGCCCGCGCGGCGGTCCTGCATCTTGCCGAGCAGCGGCTGGAGCAGCTCGCGGAACCCGGCGACGTTGGCCTTGACCCAGCCGGCCCGGTCGACGACCAGGACGGGGGTGTCGGGGACGGCGGACCCTTCCGGGATCATCCTGGTGAACTCGCGCACGTGCCGTTCCGAGATCCTGGCGTGCCCGCGCAGCTCCGCGACGACCGCCCGTGCCTCGTCCCGGGTGACCTCCGGCCCGGGACGCACCAAGCGGGTCGCGGTCGCCACCGCGAGGTTCCAGTCGACCATCTCCGCACCACTGATGCTCGTCATGCGTCAACCGTACGTGGGCGGGGCGCCCTGCGGACCCCCTCGGGCCCGGCCCGGGCGGACCTACGAGGTGGCCGCGACGGCCGCGGCGAGCTTGTCGAGGGCCTTCTCCGCGCCCTCGGGGCCGGGGCTGTTCGCGGTCAGGAAGGCGAAGGCGAGGAGTCGGCCGGAGGAGTCGACGACGGTCCCGGAGAGGGAGTTCACGCCGGTCAGGGTGCCGGTCTTGGCCCGGAGCAGGCCCGCGGCCGGGGAGGTGCCGGCGTTGCGGCCGCGCAGGGTCCCGGTGAAGCCGGCGACGGGCAGTCCGGTCAGGACCGGCCGCAGCTCGGGGCGCTGCGGGTCGGCGGCCTTGGCGAGGAGGCCGGTGAGCAGGCCGGCGCTGACCTTGTCGGCGCGGTTGAGGCCGCTGCCGTCGGCGAAGCGGGAGCCCGCGGTGTCGACTCCGAGGGTGGCGAGCTTGGCGGCGACGGCCTTCTCGGCGCCCTCGAAGCCGGCGGGCTGCCCGGAGGCGAGGGCGGTCTGGCGGGCGAGGGCCTCGGCGATGTCGTTGTCGCTGTTGGTCAGCATCCGCTCGACGAGCCCGGCCACCGGGGTGGAGAGGGTGGTGGCGAGCGGCTGGGCGGAAGCGCCCGTACCGGGAGCGGGGGCCTTCGCCTTGGCGGGTTCGCCGGTGACCTTGATGCCGCGTTCGGTGAGCAGGGTCCGGAAGGCGCGGGCGGCGTCCTTGGACGGGTCCTCGGTCCGGTCGACGGGTCCGGAGGTGGAGTCGTCGGGGCGGCCCTCGTCGGCCGTCAGGGCGGTCACGAGAGCGATGTTGGGGTTGACGCCGATCGGGTGGCGGGCGGGGCCGGTGTAGAGGCTGTCGTCGTATCCGAGGGTCACGGTGTCGGTTCCGGCGGCCTTGAGGGCCTGCGCGGTGTCGGCGGCGAGCGCGACGAGGCTGCCGCCGGATCCGGCGGGCTTCTTCTTCTTCGCGGTGAGGGAGGGGTCGCCGCCGCCGACCAGGACGATCTGTCCGGGGGCGGCTCCGGGGACGACGGTGGTCCTGATCCGGTGCTCGGGCCCGAGCGCGGCCAGCGCGGCGACGGCGGTGACGATCTTGACGGTGGAGGCGGGGGTCATGGCGTCCCGTGCCCCGGATTCGTAGAGCACCTGCTCGGTGGCGGTGTCGACGACGGAGGCGGTACGGACGGTGCCGAGCGCGGGGTCGGCGAGCAGCGGCTTGAGGGCGGCGGCGAGCTTCGCGGAGGCGGCGGGGGCGGCCGCCTGGCCCTGGGGGACGCCGGGGCCGATCGCGCCGAGCACCCCGGGGGCGCTGGGCGCGGCCTCCGGCAGGAGCCCGGAGCCGGGCTCGCGGCCGTGATCTGCGCCACCCGTGAGGCTCCAGGAGGCGGCCCTGTCCCGCTCGGCCTTACGCTGGCCGGAGTCCCAGGGACCGGCGGCGGCCACCGCTGCCACCGACAGGGCGAGGCCGGCGACGGCCGCACCCGCGATGAGCTGCCACGACTTGACCAATGGCACCTCGGACCAGCCCCTTTCGCGATCACACATATGCGTGAGGGACACTTAACCATTGCGTCTTGCCGCGAGCATGGCACCCCACCCGGCAGGGCTGGGTCGGCCGCGCACGCAGGTGAATCGCGCAGCCCCGAAGCAATGAAGCTGATCATGGAGGAGCAGGACGTGGAGTTCGACGTCACCATCGAGATCCCCAAGGGTTCGCGGAACAAGTACGAGGTGGACCACGAGACCGGCCGGATCCGCCTGGACCGTCGCCTCTTCACCTCGACCAGCTACCCGGCCGACTACGGCTTCGTCGAGAACACCCTCGGCGAGGACGGCGACCCGCTGGACGCGCTCGTCATCCTCGACGAGCCGACCTTCCCGGGCTGCCTGATCAAGTGCCGCGCGATCGGCATGTTCAACATGACGGACGAGGCGGGCGGCGACGCCAAGCTGCTGTGCGTGCCGGCCTCGGACCCGCGGGTGGAGCACCTGCGCGACATCCACCACGTGTCCGAGTTCGACCGCCTGGAGATCCAGCACTTCTTCGAGGTCTACAAGGACCTGGAGCCGGGCAAGTCGGTCGAGGGCGCGAACTGGGTCGGCCGCACCGAGGCCGAGGCCGAGATCGAGGCCTCGTACAAGCGCCTCGAGGCGCAGGGCGGTCACCACTGAGCTCGCGCTCGGCGGTAACCGGCCGGGGGACTCCCCCGCGCCCTTTGTGACATGGCGGGCGGTACCCCTGGCGGGGTGCCGCCCGCTGTCGCGTGTCCGGGCGGGTGCTCCCTGGCTTCGCCAGGGAGCGAAGGGTTCCGCATACTGATACGGCAGGTGATCACGGACTGGAGGACGCGTGGCGGAGGCCGACGGGGCAGAGGACAGGAAGCCCCAGTCCGACGAGGCGCACAGCGCCTTCACGCCGCCGCCCGGGATGGAGCCGGAGGCCCTCGAAGACGACCAGCCCACCTCGGAGTTCGCCCGTCCGGCCGGCGCCGGGCCGGTGCCGCCCGAGCCCGAGGGATCGGCCTTCGCCACCCCGGCCACCTACAGCGCCGCGCACTCCCCGCCCGCCTACACCCCCGGCCAGGACTTCCACGTCGTCCAGCTGAAGGAATCCCCCTGGCAGGACCGCATGCGCACGATGCTGCGCATGCCGGTCGACGTGCGTCCCGTACCGGATCCCGTGCAGCGGCCGAGCGAGGCCGGGCCCGCCGTGGGCCGCGTGCTCGACCTGACGCTGCGCATCGGCGAGCTGCTGCTCGCGGGCGGCGAGGGCGCCGAGGACGTGGAGGCCGCCATGTTCGCGGTGACCCGCTCCTACGGGCTGGACCGCTGCGAGCCCACCGTCACCTTCACCCTGCTGTCGATCACCCACCAGCCCTCGCTGGTGGACCACCCGGTCTCGGCGAACCGGACCGTGCGCCGCCGCGGCACCGACTACAACCGGCTGTCGGCCGTCTACCGGCTGGTGGACGACATCAGCGCCCCCGAGATCGACATCTCGCTGGAGGAGGCCTACCGGCGCCTCGCCGAGATCCGCCGCAACCGCCACCCATACCCCGGCTGGATGCTCACGTGCTCCGCCGGGCTGCTGGCCGGCGCCGCCTCCACCCTGGTCGGCGGCGGGGTGCTGGTGTTCATCGCGGCGGCGCTCGGCGCGATCCTCGGTGACCGGCTGGCCTGGCTGTGCGCCGGCCGCGGGCTGCCGGAGTTCTACCAGTTCGTGGTCGCGGCCATGCCGCCGGCCGCGATCGGGGTGGCGCTGAACATGACCGCGATCGACGTGAAGGCGTCCGCGGTGATCACCGGCGGGCTCTTCGCGCTGCTGCCCGGGCGGGCCCTGGTCGCGGCCGTGCAGGACGGTCTGACCGGCTTCTACATCACCGCCTCCGCCCGGCTGCTGGAGGTCATGTACCTCTTCATCGGCATCATCATGGGCGTGCTGGTCGTGCTCTACGTCGGCCTGCAGTTCGACGCCTCGCCCCGGCCGGAGGAGGTACTGGAGATCCAGGAGCGGCCGCTGATCCAGATCGCGGCCTCGATGGTGCTGGTCTTCACCTTCGCGATCCTGCTCCAGCAGGAACGTTCCACCGTGCTGATCGTGACCCTCAACGGCGGGGTCGCCTGGGTCACCTTCGGCGCCCTGCACTACGCGGGCGAGATCCCGCCCGTGCCGTCCACCGCCATCGCCGCCGGGCTGGTCGGCCTCTTCGGGCAGCTCTTCTCCCGCTACCGCTTCGCCTCCGCCCTGCCGTACACCACGGCCGCCATCGGCCCGCTGCTGCCCGGCTCGGCGACGTACTACGGGCTGCTGCTGATCGCCGAGAACCGGCTGAACGAGGGGCTGGGCTCGCTGGTGAACGCGGCGGCCATCGCGCTGGCCATCGCCATCGGGGTCAACCTGGGGTCGGAGACGTCCCGGCTGTTCATGCGGATCCCGGGGGCGGCGAGTGCGGCGAAGCGCCGTGCGGCGAAGCGGACCAGGGGGTTCTAGCCCCGGCTGGGTACACGTACGCCCCCACAGGCTCTTGCGTGCCTGTGGGGGCGTACGTGACGGCTCACCGATTCGGGGCTCCGCCCCGGACCCTCCCCCAGACTCCGTCCGGGGGGACCCCCACCCCTCAAACGCCGGAGGGGCTGGATGTGGCGGCGGGGCTGGAGTGGGCTAGCGCTTCGCGTGGCGGCCGCGGGTGCCCGGGGCCTGGGGGCCCGAGCCGTCGACTGCGGCGGCCTCGGGCTGCGCCTCGGCGGCGTTCGCCTTGTTCTCCTTGCGGGCCTTGAGCACCTCGAAGATCACCGGGATGACCGAGATGAGGACGATGGCCACCAGGATCGGCTCGACGTTCGTCTTGATGAACTCGATCTGGCCGAGCCAGTACCCCGCCATCGTGACGCCCGCGCCCCAGCCGATGCCGCCGATGATGTTGTACGTGAGGAAGGTGCGGTACTTCATCGAACCGGCGCCGGCGACCATCGGCGCGAAGGTACGGATGATCGGCACGAAGCGGGCGAGCACGATGGCCTTCGGACCGTGCCGGTCCATGAACTCGTGCGCCTTGTCGAGGTTCTCCCGCTTGAAGAGCTTGGACTTCGGCCGGTTGAAGATCTTCGGCCCGAAGAACTTGCCGATCATGTAGCCGACCTGGTCACCGATGATCGCGGCGGCCACGATCAGGGTGCAGACCAGCCACAGCGGCTGCTTGATGTACTGCCCGTCCGCGACCAGCAGGCCCGCCGTGAACAGCAGGGAGTCGCCGGGCAGGAACGCGAAGAGTCCCGACTCGGCGAAGACGATGACCAGGATGCCGATCAGGCCGAAGTGCGAGATCAGGTAGTCCGGGGACAGCCACTCAGGGCCGAGCGCAATCGTGTACACGGGTTCCGGACTCTCCTGGATCGGGGGGCGTGCCGGGGGCAGCAGGCGGTTGCGGGCAGGGTAAGGACAGGAAGGTAAAGGCAGTCTCAATTATCAACGCACACGACCCCCTCCCGGTTCCAGGTACCGGAGGGGGTCGGATGCGTGACGTTCCGCTTACACCTTGCGCACCGCGTTCGCCAGGATCGCGTCCCGCAGGTGCTCGGCGAGACCGGGCTTCATGGAATCGTAGAACTCCTTGAACCGCTCGTCCGCCACGTACATCTCACCGAGGCCCGTGTGGATCTCGTACGAGCAGTCGTAGTACCAGGTGCCGATGTGCCGGCGGTGCTCCTCGGCCAGGTCCATCGCCGCCTCGCCGTCGGCGGGCTCGCCGGCGTCCATCAGGGCCGCGTACCGGACGCTCCACCCGGCGGTCTCGTCCTGGATCCGCCGCCAGTCGTCCTTGGTGTAGGTGGCGACCCGCCGCTGCGACTCCGCGTAGGCCTCGGTGTCGCCCCAGCGCTGCTCCGCCTCCTGCGCGTACTGCTCGGGGTCCTTGTCCCCGAAGACCTCGAACCGCTCCTCGGGCGTGAGGTTGATGCCCATCTTCTTCGCCTCCATGGCGTGCTCAACGGCCTTGGCCATCTGCTGGAGCCGGGCGATCCGGTCGGTCAGCAGGGCGTGCTGCCGGCGCAGATGCTCCCGCGGATCCGATTCCGGGTCGTCCAGCAGGACCGCGACCTCGTCGAGGGGGAAGCCGAGCTCCCGGTAGAACAGGATCCGCTGCAGCCGGTCCAGGTCGGCGTCGTCGTACCGCCGGTGACCCGCGTGGCTGCGGCCGCTCGGGGAGAGCAGACCGATCTCGTCGTAGTGGTGCAGGGTGCGCACCGTGACTCCGGCGAATCCGGCGACCTGGCCCACGGAGTAGCCCATCGTCCCGCCCCTCTCCTCTGGTTGGGTACGCCCTTCACTGTGGCTCCTCACGTGGCGTGAGGTGCAAGTCCCCGCCCCGGGCCTACCGGCTCAGGCCGCGGAACCTCGCCACCGCCAGCGGGAAGAAGACCGCCAGCAGCAGCACCGGCCAGCCGACGGCGAGCAGGGCGGCATGGTCGGCGGCCCAGGACGGGGAGGCCGCCGCCGGGTTGCCGAACAGGTCGCGGACGGCCGTGGCCGTCGCCGACATCGGGTTCCATTCCACCACCGTCCCCAGCCAGCCCGGCATGGCCTCCGGCGTGGCGAAGGCGTTGGAGAGGAAACCCACCGGCCACACGAGGATCTGCACCGCCTGCACCATCTCCGGCCGGCCCGCGACCATGCCCAGGAAGATCCCGATCCACAGCATCGCGAAGCGCAGCAGCAGGAGCAGGGCGAAGGCCAGCAGCGCGGCGGCCGGGGAGCCGTGCCAGCGCCAGCCGAGCAGCAGGCCGACGCCCGCCAGGACCGCGAGCCCCACGGCCGACTGGAGCATGTCCGCCGCGCTGCGGCCGACCAGGACCGCCGCGGAGGACATCGGCATGGCACGGAACCGGTCGATCACCCCCTTGCCCAGGTCCTGGGTGACCGCCGTCATCGTCGCCTCCAGCCCGAAGGCCATGGTCAGCGCGAGCAGGCCGGGCACGAGGAACTCGACGTACTCGCCGTCGATCCCGCGTCCGCCGCCGACCAGGAAGCCGAACATCAGCAGCAGCATCACGGGGAAGACGAGTCCGACGACCATCTGCACCGGCTGCCGCGCCCAGTGCGCGAGCTCGCGCCGGGTCATCGTCCAGGAGTCCACGGCCACCCAGCCCGCCGCGGTCATCGTGTGCTGCGTCATGCGGCCACCTCCGTGGTGTTCGTACGGTCCGTCAGGTGGAGGAAGACCTCGTCGAGCGTGGGCCGCCGCACCGAGAGGTCCGCCGCCTCGATCCCCGCCCCCTCCAGCGCGCGCAGGGTCAGGGCCAGGCCCGCCATGCGGTCCTCCACCGGGAAGCCCAGGGTGAGGGAGTCCGGGTCCACGGTCGGGTCCGGCAGCAGCGCCGCCGCCTGCGCGAGGCGCGCCGCGTCCCGCAGGACGACGACGATCCGGTCCGGCCCGACGCGGGACTTCAGCTCGTCGGCCGTGCCCTCGGCCGCCACCCGCCCGGCGTCGATCAGCGCGATGCGGTCGGCCAGCTGGTCGGCCTCCTCCAGGTACTGCGTGGTCAGCAGGACCGTCGTGCCGCCGCCCACCAGGGAGCGGACCGCGCTCCACACCTCGGCGCGGCCGCGCGGGTCGAGCCCGGTGGTCGGCTCGTCGAGGAAGAGCACCTCGGGTTCGGTGATCAGGGACGCCGCGAGGTCGAGCCGGCGCCGCATGCCGCCGCTGTACTGCTTCACCGGCTTGCGGCCGGTGTCCGCGAGGTCGAAGCGGTCCAGCAGCGCGTCGGCCCGCTGCCCGGCCCGGCGCGCGCCCAGGTGGTGGAGGCGGCCGAACATCTCCAGGTTCTGCCGCCCGGACAGTTCCTCGTCGAGCGCCGCGTGCTGGCCGAGCAGGCCGATCCGGGCGCGGACGGCCGCCGGGTCCTTCCGTACGTCGTGGCCGGCCACCCGGACCACGCCCTCGTCGTGGCGGAGCAGGGTGCTCATGATGCGGACCGCCGTGGTCTTCCCGGCTCCGTTGGGGCCGAGCACGGCGTGCACCGTGCCGCGTGTCACCTCCAGGTTCAGCCCGGCCAGGGCGGGCCGGTCCGCGTACCGCTTGTGGACACCTTCGACGAAGATCGCCAACGCGCTTCCAACTCCTCGGTTCCGCTTATTAGTCAAATTTGAGTAGCAGGGGGCGCCAAGGTACTGCCCGAAACCGGGCTAGTCAAACTTGATTAGACGTGCTCAGGCGTAGGGGTTCTCCTGGCCGTCCGCCAGGACCCCCACGAAGGGGTCGCCGCCCTCGCCCGCGAAGGAGTACGCGCCCGCCTCGATCCGGGCGATCAGCCCACGGGTCCACTCCGCCTCGGCGTCCGCGGAATGGACCCAGCGGTGCATGATCTCGCCGATGTGCCCCAGCGCCTGGGGGCCTTCCTCGGGCGTGTAGTAGTCCGTCACCGACGTCCGCCAGGCCGCCAGCTTCGCCAGCCGCTCCCCCAGCAGGGCCAGCACCTCCGCCCGGGGCAGGTCGACCATGAAGCCGATCGCCGCCGAGAGGAGGTCCGTCTTCTGGTCGAACGCCGCCAGGGCCTCGCGGAGCAGCTTGAAGTACTCCTCACGGCCCGCGTCCGTCACCTCGTACTCCGTGCGCGGCGGACCGCCCGCCGCGCTCGGCGCCACCTCGTGGGCGAGCAGGACGCCCTGCTTCGCCATCTGCTTGAGCGCGTGGTAGATCGAGCCGGGCTTGGTGTTGGACCACTCGTGGGCGCCCCAGTACTCCAGGTCGTTGCGCACCTGGTACCCGTGCGCCCGCCCGTGCTGGCGGACCGCGCCGAGGACGAGAAGCCTGATCGCTGACATGCGGCCAGGCTAGTGGCCGGGCCCTCAGCCCATGGCGCGGGTGCCGTCCAGGGACTCCCGGATGATGTCCGCGTGGCCCGCGTGCCGGGCGAACTCCTCCACCAGGTGCAGGAGCATCCAGCGCATCGAGACCTTGGCGTCCTTGGGGAACCAGGGCGCCGGCGGGAGCGGGAAGGTGTCGTCGAGGCTGGGCACGGCCGCGATGAAGGCCTCCGTCTCCTTCACCACCCCGTCCCAGAAGGCCAGGACGCCCGGCATGGTCTCGCCCTCGACCAGCCGGAAGGCCTCGCCCCAGCTCTCCTCGCTGCGCTCCCCCTGGTCCGGAGCCTGCCGGGCCAGCCGCAGCCAGTTCAGCTCGCAGTCCGCGGCGTGCTTGAGCAGCCCCGACAGGGAGAGCTCGCTGACGCTGGGGCGGCTCGCCGCCTGCTCCTCGGTCAGTCCCTGCGCCGCCTCGCGCAGCGCGGCCCGCTGGGCCTCGACGAAGGAGAGGAGCGTGCCGCGCTCGTCGCCGAGCACCTCGGTGGAAATCTGGGCCATGACCGGACCGCCTCTTCGTGTGGGGTGCCGGGGGCCCTCCCCCCGACACCTCACACGCTACGGAGCCTTCAGGTCAGCTCCTGTCCTAGATCCCCCTCAGTTCGGGGAAATCTCCCCGTCCGGCCGGATCGCGGGCAGCGCGCCGGCGGGCTCCGGGAGCAGGGCCTTGGAGAGGTCCTGCCGGCCCGTCGGGTCCAGCCCGTACATCGCCTCGTAGATGCTGCGGACCGCCGGTCCCGAGGCACCCGATCCGGTGCCGCCCTGGGAGATCGTCATGACGATCGCGTAGTCCTCGGTGTAGGAGGCGAACCACGAGGTGGTCTGCTTGCCCTGGACCTCGGCCGTACCCGTCTTGGCGTGCATCGGGATCTGCTTCTGCGGCCAACCGCCGAAGCGCCAGGCGGCGCTGCCGTTGGTGGCCACGCCCGCGAGGGCCTCGTCGATGTTGTCGCGGGTCTTGCGGTCCATCGGCAGCTTGCCCTGCTCCTTCGGCGCGATCTCCTGGACCGACTTCCCGTCGGCGCTGACGATCGCCTTGCCGACGCTGGGCTGGTGGAGGGTGCCGCCGTTGGCGATGGCCGCGTAGACGGACGCCATCTGGACCGGGGTGACGAGGGTGTCGCCCTGGCCGATCGAGTAGTTGATGGCGTCGCCCTCGCGCATCTGGTTGCCCTGCCGGCAGTTCTCGTAGGCGATCTTCTCGGCGAAGCTGCCGTTCTTCTTGCCGTCCCGGCACCAGGCGTCCTTGTTCGCCTCGAAGAAGTCCTGCTTCCACTTGCGGTCGGGGACCCGGCCGGGCACCTCGTTCGGCAGGTCGATGCCGGTGCGCTTGCCCAGCCCGAACTCGTGCGCGGTCTTGAGGAACCAGTCGTTCGGGTCCTTCTTCGGCTTGATGCCGCCGTCCTTCTTCCACTCCTGGTCCGCGAGGGCGTAGTAGACCGTGTCGCAGGAGACCTCCAGGGCCCGGCCGATGGTGATGTCACCGTGGCCCTGCGACTCGAAGTTCGTGAAGGTCTGGCTGCCGACCGAGTAGGAGCTGGGGCAGGGGTAGCGGTTGTTGAACGGGTACCCGGCGTTGACCGCGGCGGTCGAGGTGACCACCTTGAAGATGGAGCCCGGCGCCGCCTGGCCCTGGATGGCCCGGTTCAGCAGCGGATAGTTGGACTCCTTGTCGGTGAGGCCGGCGTAGTCCTTGGCGGAGATCCCGCCCACCCAGGCGTTCGGGTCGTAGGTCGGGTTCGAGGCCATCGCGACGATGCGGCCCGTCTTGGTCTCCATCACCACGACTGCCCCCGAGTCGGCCTCGTAGTTCCTGCGGGTGTTCTTGTCGTACGTCTTGCGCGCCTCGATCATCGCGTTGTTCAGCTCGCGCTCGGCCACCGCCTGCACCCGCGAGTCGATCGAGGTCACGATGTTCGAGCCGGGCTGCGCCGGGTCGGTCTCGCCCTGCCCGATGACCCGGCCGAGGTTGTCCACCTCGTAGCGGGTGATGCCCGCCTTCCCGCGCAGCTCCTTGTCGTACGTGCGCTCCAGGCCGGAGCGGCCCACCTGGTCCGAGCGCAGGTACGGCGAGTCCGACTTCTTGGCCTTGGCGATCTCCTCGTCGGTGACCGGCGAGAGGTAGCCCAGCACCTGGGAGGTGTTGGCCTCGTCCGGGGCCGCGTAGCGCCGCAGGGCGGTCGCCTCGGCGGTGATGCCCGGGAAGTCCTCGGGGTGCTCGCGGATCTGCAGGGCCTGTTCGGTGGTCGCCTCGTCACTGACCGGGATCGGCTGGTACGGGGATCCGTTCCAGCAGGGCTGCTTCGTCTTGGAGTCGCACAGCCGGACCTTGTCGACGACCTCCTGGGCGTCCATGCCGAGGACCCCGGCGAGCCGGGTCAGCACGGACTTGCCCCTGTCCTTCATGGTCAGCAGCTCGGTGCGGCTGGCGGAGACCACGAGGTGGGTGGCGTTGTCGGCGAGCGGGACCCCGCGCGAGTCGAGGATCGAGCCGCGCACGGCGGGCTGGACCACCTGCTGGACGTGGTTGTTCTTCGCCTCGTCCGTGTACTCCTGGCCATTGCGTATCTGGAGGTACCAGAGCCGCCCGCCCAGGGTGAGCAGCAGCGAGAAGACCACGATCTGGATGACGACGAGCCGGTTCTGGACCCGAGGGGTCCGGCCGGTCTCCGGTATGTTGCTCAACGCTGATCTCCCCCGGACGCATGCCGTACGCCCGGCTGAGTCTAGAACGGGAAGCGGCTCCGCCCGTGCTGCACCGAGATCCACTTTTGGGTGGTGAAGGCCTCGACGGTGGCCTCGCCGTTGAGTCTGCCCAGGCCGGAGGCTTTCTCACCGCCGAATGCGGCCAGCGGTTCGTCCCCGATCGTGGAGTCGTTGACGTGCATCATGCCCGTCTCGATGCGCTGCGCGAAGCGGACGCCCCGCTCCACGTCCCGGGTGTGGACGGCGCCGCTCAGGCCGTACGGGGTCGCGTTGGTCAGCCGTACGGCCTCGTCCTCGCCGTCGAAGACCACGAGGAGGGCCACCGGGCCGAAGATCTCCTGGCCCAGCAGCGGGGAGTCCTCGGGGAGCCCGGCGAGCACCGTCGGTTCGACGAGGTTGCCGCGCGTAGACCCCCGTACGAGTGCCTCGGCGCCGGATTCCACGGCCTGGTCCACGAGTGCGGTCAGGGCGTCGGCCTGGAAGGAGTTGATCAGCGGGCCGATGTGGGTGTCGGCCTCGTGCGGGTCGCCGGTCTTCAGGCCGCGCACGCGGGCGACGAACTTCTCCGTGAACTCCTCGGCGACGGAGGAGTCCACGAGGATGCGGTTGGCGGCCATGCAGACCTGGCCCTGGTAGACGAAGCGGCTGAAGACGGCCGCGTCCACCGCGTAGTCGAGGTCGGCGTCGTCGAGGACGACGAGCGCGCTGTTGCCGCTGAGCTCCAGGACCGTGCGCTTGAAGTGGCGGGCGGCGACCGCCCCGACGTGCCGGCCGACCCGGTCCGACCCCGCGAAGGAGATGACCTTGGGGACGGGGTGGGTCAGGAGCGCGTCGCCTATCTCGGCTATGTCGGTGACCAGGACGTTCAGCAGACCGGCCGGCAGTCCCGCGTCCTCGAAGATCTTGGCGATGAGCCCGCCGCCGACGACCGGGGCGTTCTGGTTCGGTTTGATGACGACCGCGTTGCCCAGCGCCAGGGCCGGGGCGATCGACTTCAGGGTCACCAGGAAGGGGAAGTTGAAGGGGCTGATCACGGTGACGACGCCGACGGGGAGCCGCTGGACGCGGTTCTCCTTGCCCTCGACGGGCGAGGCGAGGATCCTGCCCTCGGGCCGGACGGCCAGCTGGATCGACTCGCGGATGAACTCCTTGGCGAGGTACACCTCGTACTCGGCCTTGGGACGGGTCCCGCCGAGCTCGTCGATCATCGCCTCGACGATCTCCTTCTCGCGCTCCTCGGTGATCCGAAGGGCGCGCTCCAGGACCGCGCGTCTGATGTACGGGCTCGTGGCCGCCCACTCCGCCTGGGCGCGCTCGGCGCCGCGGTAGGCCTGGTCCACCTGCTCGACGGTGGCCACGGTGATGGCCGCGAGCTTCTCCCCGTTGTACGGGTTGACGTCGATGATGTCCCACGAACCGGTACCGGCCAGCCATTCGCCGTCGATGTACTGGTGAGCCAGGTCGCTGAATATGGACATGCCATCCCTTACTGCGAGCGCGCACCCGTGCGCTGCACCGGAGACCGATCGGTCATCATGCACTGATCAGACGTCATACTACGTGCGAATCAAGACAGTTGAAGCAGGCCACGGAGAAGATCCCTGGTCCGGTCGGGATCGGGGCAGTCGGCCTGGAGCCGCTCCATCGCCCGCCCGTACTGGCCCACTTCCTCGTCTTTGTCCAGGTAGAGGGCACTGGTGAGCTGTTCCAGATAGACGATGTCCTGGAGGTCGGACTCGGGAAAGCGCAGCAGGGTGAAGGCTCCGCTCTCGCCCGCGTGGCCGCCGAAGGAGAAGGGCATCACCTGGAGCTGCACGTTGGGCCGCTGGGAGACCTCGATGAGGTGCTCCAGCTGGCCGCGCATGACGTCGCGGTCGCCGTACGGGCGGCGCAGCGCGGCCTCGTCGAGGACGGCGTGGAAGACCGGGGCGTTCTCGGAGACGAGGACCTTCTGCCGCTCCAGGCGCAGGGCCACGCGGCGGTCGATCTCGGCGGCGGTGGCACCCGGCATGCCGCGGCTGACGACGGCGTGGGCGTAGGCCTCCGTCTGCAGCAGGCCGTGGACGAACTGGACCTCGTAGATCCGGATGAGCGAGGCGGCACCCTCCAGGCCGATGTACGTCTGGAACCAGCCCGGCAGCACGTCGCCGTAACTGTGCCACCAGCCCGTCGCGTTGGCCTCGCGCACCAATCCCAGCAGGGACTCGCGCTCCGTGGTGTCCGTGACCCCGTAGAGCGTCAGGAGGTCCTCTACGTCCCGTGCCTTGAAGCTCACCCTTCCCAACTCCAAGCGGCTGATCTTCGATTCGGATGCGCGGATCGAGTAGCCGGCCGCCTCACGGGTGATGCCGCGGGATTCTCGGAGTCGCCTGAGCTGGGAGCCCAGGAGGATGCGGCGCACCACAGAACCGCTTGCTTCTGCGGTCACTAGTACTGCCCTCCCCATCGCATTGGCGTGCGCGTGGTGTGCGCGTGCGTCGCGGGGCCCCCGTACCCCAGGGCCCGCAGTCTGCCACCAAAACGCATCGGCCCGTACTCGTTCTGTAACGGAATCCCGCCTCCGGGAAAAGAAGTCCGTAAGTATGCGTAGGAAGAAATGAGCAAGAACCGTCACGGGAGTGGACAGGTCCGGCGCGTGCACGTGCATCTGCCCTTGCATCCGGCTCACGCATTCGGAACGATGGTCCCCGCGCACCTGCGTGCTCTTCGCGCCGGCGCCGGACCCACCCCGCAGTTCTCTTTGGACAAAGCCGCCGCTTCGTCCGCGAATCCCGGGAGTGCCTCGCATGGGGACGAATGGATCGACCATGCTCGAGCCGTTACGGCAGGGGCTTCCCCCGGTCGACCCCACGGCTGTCTCCGGGTCCGCCTCCTGCGCTCTGCCCGCACGGTTCGACGCGGTGCGGGGCGCGCGCACTTTCACCCGGTCGACGCTCTCCCAGTGGGGCCTCGACGACCGCTTCGACGATGTGGCCCTCGTCGTCTCCGAGCTCGTCACCAACGCGCTGCGCCATGCCCTGCCCGAGGACGCGCGGTGCGCGGACGCCGAGCCGGAGCCTCCGGTACGGCTGCACCTGATGCGGTGGAGCACCCGGCTGGTGTGCGCGGTGCGCGACCCCAGCGAGGACCGGCCCGGCGGGGCCTTCTCACCGGAGCGCACGGAGGAGAACTTCGACCTGGAGTCCGGGCGCGGGCTGTTCCTCGTGGACTCGTACAGCGACAGCTGGGGCTGGCACCCGCTCGCGGGGCGGCTCACCGGCAAGGTGGTCTGGGCGCTGTTCCTGCTCCAGGACTGACCCGCCGGCCCGGGAGGCGTCGGGCGCGGCACAAGGCACGGACACAAGACAACTGGCCGGGATCGATCACTGCGATCGGTCCCGGCCAGTGCACGTGCATGGCTTGATGAATGCGCCGTTCCGTCAGCCGATCAAGTGATCGAACTCGCCGTCCTTGACGCCCAGGAGCAGGGCCTCTATCTCGGCCGGCGTGTAGACGAGCGCCGGTCCGTCCGGAAAGCGCGAATTGCGCATGGCGACGTCGCCGCCCGGCAGCCTCGCGAACTCCACGCAGGAACCCTGCGAGTTGCTGTGTCTGCTCTTCTGCCACGTCAGCTCAAACAAGGAAGCGAGTTCTGCAGCTGCCATCCCGTTGTACGCGTGGTCCACAGGAAGCCCCCGATAGTGCAGATGTCAACTCCTCCGGATCATAGCTGTGTTCAATGGCTCCTGCACGGGCAGATGCACGTGCACGCGGGGTGGTCCGTTGATCACAGACAGGTCCGTTCTCACGGCCGGAGGGCCCCCGACACCTCGTCCGGCGAGTCCGGCGGCTGCTCGGCGGCCCCGCGCAGCGCCTGCGGCTCCGGGGCGGCTCATGGCGCCAAAGGTGACGGCTTTCAGGACTTCTTCAGATTTGTCCGGACCGCCTGTCTGCCTGTTCCATGGGCCGATCGTCCGAAAGGGGAACGCCTGTGTTCCACAACGCCGTCCAGCCCTGGCACCTGCTGATCGTCCTCGTGGTCTGCCTGCTGGTGTTCGGTTCCAAGAGGCTGCCCGACATGGCCCGCTCGCTGGGCAGATCGGTGCGCATCCTGAAGTCGGAGGCCCGGGCGCTGCGGGCGGAGGACGACCCGAGGCCCTGACGCCCTGCCGCCCTGCCGCCCGGACAGGGCCTAGCGGGGCAGCGGCTTGCGCCTGCCGCCCATGTGGGCGCGGTCGGCGGCGGCCGTGCCGTCCTCCCAGCCCGCGTGGTCGGTGGCGCCGCGCAGCCGGGTGGTCGTGGTGCGGGGGAACATCTCGTCCGCCCGCGAGGTGACGGCGACGTCCCGCGCCACGAGCGCGGGGAGGTTGTCCGGGGCCTCGCTCGCCGCGTGTTCGGCCGTCTCGGCGAGCCGGTGGCCGAGCCGGCTGGCGTAGGCGAGCAGGAAGGACTGCCGGAAGGTCTTCGTCCGCTTGCGCCCGCCCGAACGCTGCGCGGCCTCGGCGCGGGTCATCGCCGCCGTGCCCTGGACGAGCAGCGAGGTGTACAGCAGCTCGACCGCCTCCAGGTCGCTCTCGAAGCCGACCACCGTGGAGAACTCGAAGCCGCTGTTCCACACCGCCCGGCAGCGGTTGGCGGTGGCCACCGCGTCGAGCAGCACCGCCTTCGCCTCCTCGTACGGCGGCTCCACGCCGATCCGGCAGGCCCCCGGCACCTGGGCCGGTCCCTTGCCGCTCGCCGCGAGCAGCGCCTCGTCGACGGTGTGCCGGGCCATCAGCTCCTGGGCCTTGGCACTGAGCGCCTCCGCCTCCTCCGGGAAGGTGGTCGCCTCGGCCTTGGCGAGCAGCGCCCGGATCCGGCCCAGCATGCGCGGCTCGATGTGCGCGTGCTCCAGGGCGTCGGCGGCCGGATCTCCGGGAACCGGACCCACCGGTTCGATGGAGGGCAGCCGGATCAGCAGCCGCAGGACCTCCAGGAAGGCGGTGGCCAGCGTGAACCGGTCCGCCCGCTCCCGCTGCGCGAGCTGGTCGGCGTACGCGTCGTCGCCCGTCCACCACACCTCGGCGTCGGTCCACCGCTCGGGAAGCCGCGCGTAGCGGCGCGCCTCGGCGGCGATCAGGTCCCCGGTGATCCGCAGGTGCCGCTCGTCGAGGTCCCGCCGGACCAGCCGCAGCACGTCCGCCGGCTGCCACCCACGCTCCCACCCCTGCCGTACGTACGCCTCCCCGCGCGCCAGCAACTCCCGCCCGACCCCGCCCCACTGCCCCTGATCGGCAACGAGCAACGAGGCCCCGGTGTCCAGCCCGGCATCGTCCTGGGCATAGAGGGCGGCGGCAAAGGCCCGATCAACGGCAGCGGCAAGGTCTCTCACACCTCCCAGCTTGGCATGTCCCCAGCCCAGCCCCGCCGGCGTTTGAGGCGCGGGGGCCCGGGGGCAGCGTCGCCGCGCCCGGCCCGGCATCCTCGGCCCGGCCCGGCAGCCCCGGCCCCGGCCCGGCCGCCCCACCCCTGTCAGACCCCGGTGGGACACTCGCACCCATGAGCGACCGCGACCCCACCCCCCGCTGGGCCCTCGCCGAGGCCGCCGACGGCTGGTGGCACGCGGCCCCCGTACCCCCCGCGGAGGGGACCCGGCTCCGCGTCCGCGACCCCGCCGACGCGGTCCGCGCCGCCCCGCCCGGCACCCGCTGGGTCTGGCGGTCCACCGCCGCCGTGTACCCCCGCCTGCTCGCGGCCGGCGCCCGCGTCGAGCGCTGCCACGACATCGAGGACGCCGAGCTGCTGCTCCTCGGCCACGAGGGCCGCTTCGGCGAGCCCCGCTCGGCGGCCGCCGCCTGGGCCCGCCTCACCAACGCCCCCGTACCGCCCGATCCGCGCCCGCGCGCCGCCGAGCCCCGCACCCAGGACTCCCTCTTCGAGCCGCAGCCGACCCCCGTCGCCCTGGACGCGCTCCTCGCCGTCCACGCCGACCAGGCGAAACGGCTCGGCGCCACCGCCCACCCCGACCGGATGCGGCTGCTCACCGCCGCCGAGTCCGCGGCCTTCCTCGTCGCCGCCGAGATGAACCGCGCGGGCCTGCCCTGGCGGGCCGACGTGCACCGCGCCCTGCTGACCGAACTGCTCGGCGAGCGGTACGCGGGCGGCGGCGAGCCCCGGCGCCTCGCCGAGCTGGCCGACCGCGTCTCGGCCGCCTTCGGCAGGCGGGTGCGCCCCGAGCTGCCGGCCGACGTCATCAAGGCCTTCGCCGAGGCCGGGATCAAGCTCAAGTCCACCCGCCGGTGGGAGATCCAGGAGCTGGACCACCCCGCCGTGGAGCCGTTGCTCGCGTACAAGAAGCTGTACCGGATCTACACCGCCCACGGCTGGAGCTGGCTCGCGGACTGGGTGCACGACGGCCGCTTCCGCCCGGAGTTCATCCCCGGCGGCACCCTGACCGGCCGCTGGGTCACCAACGGCGGCGGCGCCCTGCAGATCCCCAAGGTGATCCGCCGGGCCGTGGTCGCCGACCCCGGCTGGCGGCTCGTCGTGGCCGACGCCGACCAGATGGAACCGCGCGTGCTCGCCGCGATCTCCCGCGACCCCGCCTTCATGGAGGTGGCGGGGCGGCCGGAGGACCTCTACACCGCCGTCTCCCGGCAGGGCTTCTCCGGCGACCGGGACAAGGCCAAGATCGCCGTCCTCGGCGCCGTCTACGGCCAGACCTCCGGGGACGGCCTGAAGAACCTGGCCGCGCTCCGCCGCCGCTTCCCGCGGGCCGTCGCGTACGTGGACGACGCCGCGAAGGCGGGCGAGGAGGGCCGGCTCGTACGGACCTGGCTCGGCCGGACGTGTCCGCCGCCCGTCTCCGCCCGCGACGACGACGGGGACGGCGACCCGGGCGGGGGCGAGGCCGGGATCCCCCAGGACGGGGACGGGGACAGCTGGACCCCGAGCTACGCCTCCACCAACTCCCGGGCCCGCGGCCGGTTCACCCGTAACTTCGTGGTCCAGGGAAGCGCCGCCGACTGGGCCCTGCTGCTGCTCGCGGCCCTGCGGCAGGCGACCGCCGGGATGCGTGCCGAGCTGGTGTTCTTCCAGCACGACGAGGTGATCGTGCACTGCCCGGCCGAGGAGGCCGAGGCCGTCGTGGAGGCGATCCGCGCCGCCGGCGACCGGGCCGGCCGGATCGCCTTCGGCGACACCCCGGTCCGGTTCCCGTTCACCACGGCGGTCGTGGAGTGCTACGCCGACGCCAAATAGCGACCGGCCCGGGCCCGCGTCGCAGGGTCTGGTTCCGGGGCTGGTTCCGGGTCTAGTTCCGGGTCCGGTTCCACCCCGGGGCGAGCGCGAGCGTCTTCAGCTGGTCGAGCGTCAGCGCGGGCTCCTTGCGGGTGGACGTGCCGCTCTGGTCTGCGGTGTTGAAGGCGGAGACCACCACCCGCAGCCCGTCCGTGCGGATCGTGTCCACCTTCCACTCGGTCACGCCCCGGCCCTTCTCGCCGGGGCCCTGCGTGACCCGTACCAGGGTGCCGTCCGGCAGCGGGGGCAGGTTGGGGCCCGCGAAGCCGGCGTGGCCGGAGCCGGCGGAGTCGCCCTTGTTGTCGCTCACGTTGAGCTGGAGCAGGGACTTTCCCTTGCCGTCGTCGAACACGACGTAGCCGTAGCGGCCCTCCCCGCCCTGGGAGCTGACCGGGGTCTTGATCCCCGCCCCGGCCAGCAGGTCTTCCAGTGCTTCCACGGCCGGCCGGTCCCGCAGCGCGGTCGGCGACCCGGTCCGGATCTCCGCCCCCGTCGCGGGCTCGGCTCCCGGCTGCGCCTCCGGTTCGACCGCCGGCAGGTCGTTCAGCGCCGGGTACCAGATCTCCGAGGTGGCCACGGACTTCAACTGGTCGATGGGCAGGGGCGGGTTGGTCCGGGAGACGGCCGCGCCCTTCTCGGCGGGGGCGTTCCACTCGTTCGCCTCGATCATGAACCCCTGCGGGGTCACGCGCACGGCCCGCCAGACCTTCGTGTCCTCCCGCCGGTCCGTGTACTCGTACCCCTTGTGGAGCATTACCGTCGAGCCGTCCGCCAACTGCTCGGTCCGGCAGTAGTCGTACTGCTCCAGGTTCTTGTCCCCGCACTCGGTCCCCCCGCGGGCCTGGCTGCCGGCCGGGTCCACCCGGCTGAGGCTGATGCTGACGGCGGCCTTGCCCTTCCCGTCGTCGTACACGCCGGAGGCCGCCGGCATCTGGTCCTCCGTGCCCCGCCCCACCGGCCCGGTCAGCCGCCCGTCGGGCAGGAGCGCCCGCAGGTTCGCGATCATCTGCTCGGCCGTGACGCTGCCGGAGCCGGCCCGCGGCCCCTTGTCGTCGCCGTGCGGGGTCGGCGGCGCCGCGACGTAGACGGAGGTGTTGCCTCCGGTGTCGTCGAGGAGGCCGCCGGAGTAGGCGCCCGCCGCCGCGATCAGGGCCAGGGCCACCACCGATCCGCCGGCCAGGGCGGCCCGGCGGCGCACCACCAGCCGTCGGCCACGCTGTTCGCCGGCTTCCGCGAGGGCGTCCCGGTCGGCCGTGAAACCGTCCCCCGCACGCCGGAGGGCTACGCCGAGTTCATCTTCGAAGGGCATGAGGAAGTAGACCTTCCGTTTCAAGGGTGGGGTGAGGAAAGAGAAGGGAACGAGACGCGGGGACGCGGGGGCCCGGTCCGGCCCCGCCCGGCCGGACCGGCGCCCTCAGAGGTCCGCGAACGCGGTGAGGCTCCCGCCCAGTTGCTCCCGCAGCCGGGCCAGCGCCCGCGAGGTCCGGGTGCGGACCGCCGCCGAGCTGGCGTTCATCGCGTCCGCGGTCTCCTCGACGCTGCGGTCCTCCCAATACCGCAGCACCAGTACCGCCCGGTCCTTGGGAGCCAGCCGCCCCAGCGCCTCCAGCAGCGTCAGCCGCAGCTCCGGATCGGCGGCGCCACCGGCCGCGGCGGCCGGCGCACCCGCGTCGGGGAACTCCCCGACCGGGCGCTCCCCCGCCGACCGGCGGCGCTGGTGCGTGAGGAAGGCCCGTACCAGCACCGTCTGCGCGTAGGCCGCCGGATTGTCGATACGGGAGATCCGCCCCCAGTGCAGGTACATCCGGCCCAGGGTCTCCTGCACCAGGTCCTCCGCGAGATGGGTGTCCCCGCTCGCCAGCAGACAGGCCGACCGGTACAGATGGCCCGACCGGCCCGCCGCGAACTCACGGAACCCGTCTCTGCGACCGTGCCGCATTCGTTCCCCCTCGCGTCCGTCTCACCCCATTGACGCAGCGACCGTGCGGGAATGTTTCATCCCGCGGCCGGAGTCGGTCATGCCAGGTCGTCATCCCAGGTCGTGGAAGTACACGTGGAACTCCTCACGGACGAAGCCCTCCGCCTCGTACAGCCCCTGCGCGACCGTGTTGTCGTACGCGGTCTCCAGCTGTACGCCGGACACCCCGGCCTCGCGGGCCCGGCGCAGCACCTCGCGCAGCAACGCCCGGCCGGCGCCGGTGCGGCGGCCGGCGGGGGCGACGTAGAGGTCGTTGAGCACCCAGGCGGTGCTCAGGGAGAGGGACGAGAAGGCGCGGTAGACCTGTGCGAAGCCGACCGTGCCGAGCCCGGGGACCTCGGCGAGCAGGACGAGCGACTCGTCCTTCGCGATCCGCTCGGCGAGGAAGGCCCGCGGGCCGTCCGGGTCTTCGACGTCCACCTCGTAGAAGTCGAGGTAGCCGCGGAACAGCGCGGCCGCCGTGTCGATGTCCGCCTCGCCGGCGGCCCGTACGGCCACCGCGCCGGCGCCCGCCGCCGAACCCTCCCCCTGCGGGGGCTGGATGTCCTGCCGTGCTGCTGCCTGACCGCTCATGTACGTCTCACATCTCCCTGGAGGGTGTCTCGCGCGCCGTGACCATGGTGCACGCGCGGTGCGGATCCGCACCAGCGGTCGCGGGGCAGCCCGTCGGGTCGACAGGGCGCCCGTTCAGTGCCCGGTGACGGGCTGGGCGGGCAGGGTGAAGACGTGCTCGGGGGTCACGATCTCGGTGATCGCCCGGCCGAACAGGGTGCTGGGCTCGCTGCCCTGGTACGCGATGTCGGTGTTGAGCAGCACGACCAGCGTGGCCTGCGCCTGCGGCAGGTACACGGTCAGCGACTGGTATCCGGGCAGTGAGCCGTTGTGCCCGATCCAGCCGTGGATGTTGAAGATGCCCAGGCCGTAGCCGGCGCCCGGGAGCGCGTCGATCACCTTCAGCCGCTCGGCCTGGGTGGCGGGGGTCAGCAGGGTCCCGGTCGCCAGGGTCTTCGCCCAGCTCCGCAGGTCGGTGAGGTCGGAGATCATCGCGCCGGCCGCCCAGCCCCAGGAGGGGTTCCAGTCGGTGGAGTTCGCGGTCTTGCCGGTGGCCGTCTGGTCCGTGTAGCCCTGGGCGTGCGGTTCGGGGAACTCCGCGCCCGTCGGGAACAGCGTGTGCTTCAGCCCGGCCGGTTTGACGACCTCCCGGTTGATGTAGTCGGCGAGAGGGATCCCGCTGACCTTCTCCACCACCAGCCCGAGGAGGATCAGGTTGGTGTTGTCGTAGTAGAACTTCGCGCCCGGCTCGAAGAGCACCGGGTGCTTGAAGGAGTACGCGAGCAGTTCCTGCGGAGTGAAGGGCCGCCGGGGATCGCTGGTCAGCGCCTTGAAGAAATCCTCGTCCTCGGAGTAGTTGAACAGCCCGCTGCGCATCTCGGCCAGCTGGCGCAGGGTGATGCGGTCACCGTTCGGGACCCCCGCGACGTACTTGCCGATCGGGTCGTCCAGCCCGACCTTGCCGTCGTCCACCAGCTGCAGCAGGGCGGTCACGGTGAAGGTCTTCGTCTCGCTGCCGATCCGCATGTTCAGGCCGGGGGTCATCGGCGCGCCCGTCGCCTTGTCGGCGACGCCGAAGGCCCGTACGTACTCGCCCTTGCCCGGCGCCGACAGGGCCACGATCACCCCGGGCACCTTCGCCTCGGTCATGACCTTGCGGATGGCGTCGTCCAACTGCCGGGCCACGGCGGGGCTCAGCCGCGGGAACTCGTCGGAGACGGGGGTGGGGGACGGAACCGGGACGGTCGCCGCCGGAGCGGGCGCGGGCGGTGCCGCGTCCCGCGCGTACGCCGTCATGTCCCGCGCGTACGCCGCCGCCGGTCCGGCCCCGGCCGCGACGGGCAGTGCCAGGAGGCCGGCCGCTACCGCCGCCACGGCTGCTGACCTGCGCCGATGCGTAGTCATACCGGGCCTCCTCGCACGCCGGGACAGGAGCCCACACCATCCAACGTAGCCCTGCGCCCCCGGCCGGGCGACCCGAAGGGAATCCGCGAAGTAGTCTAAAAATCTATTCTAGAAAGGGTCCTGAACCGGCCACACTCTCCCCATGAGCGATGAGCAGTGGCGCGGCGGCTTCGGACCCCCGCCCGAACCGTTCGAACCGCAGCCGGGGCCGCAGCCGTCCGCGGAGGCACAGCCACCGGCGCAGCCACAGCCCCCGGCGACGCCGCCACAGCCACAGCCACAGCCGGTCCCGGCGCCGGGCGGCACCGCGGGGGGCGGCGGCACCGCGGTCGCCGGCCGCGACGGCCGGTTCAAGAGCGGGTTCACGGGCGGGTTCAAGGGCGGGTTCAAGGGGCGGCCGGCCGTCCTGACGGCGCTGGCCGTGGCCGTCCTGCTCACCGTCGGCGGCGGCGTGTACCTCGCGGCCGGCGGCGGCCGCGGCGAGCCGTCCGATGCCAAGCCCTCGGCCTCGCCCTCGATCGACAAGGGCGACGGCAAGGGCCCCGGCGTCGGCCCCGACACCTACGACCCCAACGCCGGCATCCAGCCCGGTGAGGCCAAGGTCTGGCTGCGCGACAACGAGATCGAGGTCGCCGGCTCGGGGACCTCCCAGTACGGCCCGTGGCGGGTGGGCGACGTGGTGGTCAAGGCGATCGCCACCGAGCTCACGGCCTACGGGGCGGCCGACGGCCAGGACAAGTGGAAGATCCCGCTCCCGACCCGGCTGTGCGCGGTTCCGCGGACCCCGACCGCGGACGGAAAACTGGTCGTCGGGCTGAAGGAGAGCACCTCGGACAGCTCGCACTGCACGCACCTCCAGCTGATCGACCTCGCCACGGGCAAGGCCGGATGGAAGGTGGCGGTGCCGGCGGAGAACGCGTACGACTCCTCGTCGGAGTTCGAGATCGCGATCAGCGGCGACACCGTGGCCCTCGCCCGGTCGGCGGTCATGAGCGGCTTCTCGGTCACCGACGGCAGGAAGCTCTTCGGCACGTCGAAGACGGAGGGCTGCACTCCTTCCGGGTTCGCCGGGGGATCCCGGCTGATCGGCCTGCGCAACTGCTTCGACCCGAAGGACGCCACCGCACGCGGGCAGGCGATGGTCGAGGAACTGGATCCGGCCACGGGCGCCTCCAAGTGGAGCTACAAGTACGACAAGGGCTGGACCGTCGGCCGGGTGCTCTCCGTGGACCCGCTGGTGGTCACCGCGCACCACGAGGACCGCAAGACCTGGAACATCACGGCGTTCGCGGCCGACGGCAAGGTCCGCTCGCAGACCGCGGCCGGGTTCGGGGTCAGCGGCCGGTGCAACGGCTTCGGCAACGCGGGCGGGTTCCAGGAGTGCTACGCCGCCGTGGCCGACGCCGACACCCTCTACGTCGGCGCGGGCAAGCCCGCCACCACCCTCGACACCGAGGACACCAACCAGGTCGTCGCCGTCGACCTGAACACGGGCAAGGAGCGGTGGCGCACCGCGGAGCAGCCCAAGGGCCGCGCCGTGTGGCCGCTGGCGATCGAGGAGGGCCGGGTCCTCGTGTACGTCTCCCCCGGCAGCGGCGCGGCGGGCTCGGTCGTCTCCCTGGCCCCGGCGGACGGCTCCTCGCAGCCCGTCCTGCAGAGCCCGGCCGTGTCGGCCGGAGCCGCGAGCGTCTTCTTCTCCCACAGCATCCGCACGACCTGGGCGGGCGGACGGCTGTTCCTGGTCAACGGCCGGGTCTACGGCCCGGAGCCGAAGAAGAAGAGCCGCGCGGTCCTCTCGTTCGGCAAGTAGCGTCCCGCAACCCCAGGAGGGGCACGTGCAGAACCCATACCAGCAGCCGAACCAGTCGGGCGCCCTGTACCAGCCGCCCCTCCACCAGCCTCCGCAACCCCCGCAACCGCCGCAGCCCCCGCGGAAGCGCACCAGTCGGCTCATGCCGGCGCTCACGGCACTGATGGCTGTCGGTGCCATCGCCGCGGTGACCGCCGTCATCATGACCAGGGACGACCAGAACGGCCCTCCGGACCCCTCGAAACCGCTCGTCGCGGGCTGGAAGACGGTGACCAACCCCAAGTACGGCACCTCGTTCGACGTCCCGCCGGACTGGGAGGTCCTCTCGCCCGACGTCTTCAGCGGCCACGCGGACGACAAGGACCCGGACAAGATCCTCATCGGACACACGGCGCCCGCCTTCTACAAGTCCGAGTGGTGCAGCATCGACGCCAACGGCGACGGCACGGTCTCCGACTTCCCGCTCGGCAGCGTCGGCACCAAGGGCGCCGAGGGCGCCAAGGACACCACCGAGATCGCCGAGAAGAACGCCCCGACCTGGGTCTACGCCGCCTTCACCCAGCCCGACAAGAGCGTCGTGAAGTGGGACAAGCCCGTGGAGTACACGACGAAGTTCGGCCTCAAGGGCACCTACGTCAAAGCCCGCTCCGAGGGCGCCAAACAACCCAACCGCTGCGCCGGCGACGGCCAGGCGATCGTCTTCGGCTTCAAGAACTCCGAAGGCGCCTTCGCCGCCTGGGACTTCTACGGCCGCACCAACGTCCCCGGCACCATCCCCGACTCCCTCATCATGCGCATCCTCAGCACAGTCCGCTTCACCCCCACCACTGCAACCCCCACCCCCACCCCCTGACCCAGCACGACGGTTACGGGTGGTCAGCACACCCATCCGTTGATCACTCTTCGTAGTGGACTACCACCCTGGGCAGAACCTCCGGGCACACAAGAGGAGTTCGTATCAACAGCCGACACCTCGACATCAACGACGTGCGCCGGTTCAGCCAGTGCCACCACGTCACGAAGTGAGCCACACATGACCACCCGGCCCTCACCCGAAGACCCCACCTGGGAAGCCAAGCGCCGACGCGTTGTGTGGTCCGAGTCTGCTGTCCTTGCTGCGGATCTTCGTGTTGCGGCGCAGCACGGATGCCGATGTGCGTGAGGCCGGTCGGTCGGCACGCAGATCAGCCAGACGCGGCGGTACGTGAAGGGGCGATCGGAGCTCTCGCGGGAGGCGATGCGCCGGATGGGTGTGGCGTTCATGCCTGGCCCCCATCCGGTGTCTGAGACCAGGACTGGGAGCGAGAGCAACCGGGCGGCCCGTGCGCGGCGGCGGCGCAAGATCCGGTGAATAGCAAAAGCCCCAGGTCACGGCGAGTGAGTCCTGGGGCTTCTACAGAGCCGCCTTCGGGATTCGAACCCGAGACCTACGCATTACGAGGCCCCACAAGATCATCCCACCTGGTGCGGGGCGGTGCCACAGAATCCCGTTTCCCCAGGTCAGACACCTACGTCCCGCAACCCACGTGCCGCCCAATCCACCCCGTGCCACCCAGTCCGCTCACGCACCGCTCACGCAAGGGACTGAATGAGAGAAGGGTGCTCCGCACTGTCGGCACGCTACCGGGCTGACCCAAAGATCGACGTCGACTACGGCTTCACCGAAGCTTCGAGACCAGCTTCTGCTGGACGCCGCCGCTATCTGAAGACTGGTGGCGCTTCGCAAGAGTGAGTGACACCCGATGTCACTACACGTTGGTGCTGGCACGACGCCATGGGAGGTCGTCGTAGGCCGCTATACGTTCGAGGATGTGCTGCTCGACCTCCGTCACGAGCTTTGCCCGATCGTGTGGCTCGCTACCGTAGGTGCGCTTTCTGCCATCGTGAATTGTGTCCCATTTACTCTTGGCGCTAGCCCGAGTCGCGCTCCCCTGTTCATTGCTGCCGAAGCCGCTGAGGATCGCGTTCCACGCCGGCCGATAGCCGCGAATCAATCCCTTCTCGCCAAGGTTGGCGTGCACATCAGGCATACGCAAGGCGCGGAAGAAAAACTCACCAAGAGGGAGTCCGGCATCACCGACAGATCGCCGATGCTGCGACATTCGCCCATGCAGCGGAGTTCTGGATTTAACACCTTTGCCCGTAGTGCTGTTATTTGAGACCGCTTGACCCACATACACCGGCATCTCATAATTCTTGAGCGGTGCATAGAGCTCAATCGAAGCCCCGCGGTAATAGATCGCGTAAAGCCCAGAGCCGCCGAATTTCTCCATCTCAAGCGTCATGGGCACGAGGGGCTGATACTCGAAGACCTCGCAGATGATATTAGTCAGTCGATCAGTCGACAGGGGATCGAAGTAGCTGGGCTCGTAGGGCGTCGTCACAGGCTCTCCCATCTAGTCAGGTCATGCGTTGACCGTGGTCCGAAGATCATAGTGACGGGGCCCGGCAGAGGTTCACCCAGGACCGCCACCTACAGGACCGGCGTTCTTCCGGCGAATTCAGCAAGGCTTGTGGGCCTGCGGGGCCTGGCCAGGCGCCTACTAACTCGCCGGCCACCCTCTCGAATGAGCCCTGGATTCGCGCCTGGAGCTCCCTGTCGCCTACGTAACGGGGCGCGGAGATCCGACAGGTGAAGGCGGGCTCCGTCCGTAGACCGGCCGGGGTCCACGAGTGCCCCAATCGCAACGCAACTGGGTTTCGGGACGAAGGTATTCCCGTTATGAGGGAACCCCGAACTCTCTCTAGCTTCGCGCGTGGACTGCTTGATCGCGAGATTGACGAATATACTCTTCCAACCTCACGCCAATTCGGGCTCTCCGAGCGTGTCTACATCTAAGACCGAAGGCGGACTCCACCACCACAGAACGCTATTCCGGCCACACCCTGACGCCTATGGGGGCGCGTCAATTACCCCAGTCGATCAATCGTCCGCTCCGGACTCATCGACCTCGACGTCCCCTGCCGGCTCCGCTTCGGGCATCGCATCGATTGACTGACCGTCGCGGTAGTAGCGCCAGGCGCTCCTGTAAGACATGGGACTGTCGTCGTACATGATCACGTAACCCATGAGCGCCGCGACCTGCCACCTGTCCGGTATCTCGACGGCGATCAGTCGGAAGACCTGGTCCGCTGTCATCTCCGCTGCGGGGATGGATACGCGGCGGGTCTTGAACGCTGCGGACTTCCCGTACCGGAAGTTGTACGGGAGGCCGGCCTTGACCTTCTCCAAGAGCTCCTGCAGGGTGATCTCGCCCGGCGTCAGGCCCTCGACCGGTCGGTCAAGGTCGATGGGGAACTCTACGTCGAAGTGGTTCTGCTTGAGGACCGTGCTGTCCCGCTGGCGCCCGGGATCCTTGTTGCCAAAGCCGTTGTTGTTCCAAGGGATGTTGCCCATCTCCTTGTGGTGGCTGATGAGCAACCGCTCCGGGGCCAGAGCGGAGAAGTCCTCCGCCACATACAGACAGGAGAAGGCCACTTCGTCCAGCGAGATCCTTCGGCGCCCCGAGATCTTGCTCAGGTGGTTGCGTAGGCGGGCCGGCAACGACTTATCGGCCTTCCCGACGTAAACGAACTCGTCGTTCAGGTAGAGCTGGTAGACCCCGGGCTTCTCCTTGAGCCGGGCGATGTTCTCCTCGTGGAGGGGAACCCTGCCCATCCCGTCGAGCGCGTCCGCCAGCTGGTCTCCGAGCGCCTTGGTGATGCTCAGGGTGAAGTCCTTGTGGTACTGCGTCCCATCGTCGGACCCCACTACCGGCGCCATTCGCCCACTCCTTTGGTCAACGTGATCTCGGAAACCCTATCGGCGGCCTGTAGACGCGGACGAATCTTCGTCTCAAAATGGCTTGAAGATCGCCAACTCCGCGGTATGCTTTTGGAATGGCTGAGCTGCAAGAAGGATCCAAGAAAGATCGCACGGGTGTCGAACTCTTCGCCGGCGCCGGCGGCCTAGCCATGGCCGTGCATCGCGCGGGTTTCCGCCCCCTGCTCTTCAACGAGTTCGCCAAGCGGGCCTGCGAGACGCTTGAGGCCAACGGGGCCGACCGACTCCCAGACGATCAGAAGCCCACCCAAGCCCCCGGACCCCACGAGAAGGTTCCCCTCGTGGCTGGCGATGTTCAGGAGCTCGATTTGAGCTACCTGGCAGGCAAGGTCGATGTACTCGCCGGTGGCCCTCCTTGCCAGCCGTTCAGCCTCGGCGGCGTCGCCAAGGGCGACGAGGATAAGCGGAACATGTTCCCGCAGATGTTCAGAGCTGTTCGCGAGATCCAGCCGAAGGCCGTCATCTGCGAGAACGTTCGAGGCTTGCTCAGGCCGTCCTTCAAGCCCTACTTCGACTACATCCAACGCGAGTTGGAGCTCCCGTTTGAGGAGCGCGGCGAAGGTACCGACTGGCAGCAGCACGACGAGTACCTGCTGGAGCGCCTGAAGGCGGAGCCGGACGACCTGAAGAAGCGGTACGAGGTCGTCATGATGGAGGTGAACGCGGCGGACTACGGGGTGCCTCAAATCAGAAACCGCGTGATCCTTGTCGCGTTCCGCCGCGACCTGGCCGTCGACAAGAAGCTCTTCGAAAAGCTCGTGCAGCCGACACACTCCGACAAGGCGCTCATCCGATCCATGAAGGACGGCAGCTACTGGGTTCGGCACTCAGCCGACCCGAAGCGTGCCGTTCCGGAACACGTGCGCGAGCGAGTCATGGCCCGCCTCCCGAAGGACATGCCCGAGGACGACGGACGCTTGCCCTGGTACACCCTCCGGGACGCGATCGCGGGCATCGGCGAGAACAAGCCCCTGCCTGAGGTCGAGGATCTCGATCGCACCGAGCACCTGCTTGGCGGATTCACGGAGCACATCGGCTGGCCCGGAGCCCGTATCTATGACGGTCACACCCCGAACGAGCTCGACCGCCCTGCGAAGACGGTCAAGGCCGGCGTGCATGGAGTACCAGGTGGCGAGTCGGTCATGCTGCTTGACGACTTGGTGGAGGACGAGACCGCTGAGGGCGGCGTCAGGTACGCGCACCGGTATATGACAGTCCGAGAGACCGCTCGCGTCATGACCTTTCCCGACACCTGGGAGCTCATGGGCCCGCGCGGAGAGAAGATGCGCCAGCTGGGCAACGCCGTCCCCGTCGTCCTTGGCGAGGTCTTCGCCAAGGCTGTCGCAGCGGTCCTGGACGAGGCGGAGGAGCGTCAGAAGTGACCCAGCCCGCCAGCAGGGCACAGCGCGGCTGGAAGCATGACTCGCCGCCCGACCGAGCGTGGAAAGGGCGGCCCGGCAGAAGCCGGGACGCTCTCGCGGCGGAACAGGATCGCGCGGCTGGCGGTCGCCATAGGCGTTCGGTGGATCTCGGCAACGGCCGATTCGCCCGAGCCTCGGTGGAACTGAAGGTACTTCCGGACACACGCCGCATCCGCGCCTATCTCCGCTGGTCCGACGCCGGAAAGTCCCCTGCCCGATACCTCGGGCAGGTGGATCACGACAGACGAGCCGCGAATCTCGTCGCGGGGTGGAAGGTGGCTTGGGAGAAGGGCCTCCTCACCGAAGAACCTCCAGTGGAGGGCTCGTGGGCGTCCTCTCCCGCTGTACGCGCCTCAATGCGGGGCAACCGGAACAAGGACACCAAGCCGGAGCTTCGGCTCCGGTCGTTGCTGCATAAGCAGGGGCTCCGCTACCGCGTGGCATCGCGTCCCTTGCCCGAGCTACGGCGCACCGCCGACGTGCTCTTCTCCAAGCAGAAGGTCGCCGTCTTCATCGACGGTTGTTACTGGCATGGATGCCCCGAGCATCTTCGGGAGTCAACCAAGAACGCCGGTTTCTGGCACAGCAAGATCGAAGGCAACCGTGCCCGCGACGCCGAGACTGATCACCTACTGCGTGAAGCGGGGTGGACCGTCATCCGTGTTTGGGAGCACGAAGATCCTGAAGCCGCCTGTGCCCGAATCTCGGAGGTCATACGCACGGCTGCTGCGAATTCACCTCGCTGAGGGCGGCACGCTCCAACGGTGAAGCGTGCCGCACTCAGCGCTGGTGTACCGAGCTGGCCTCTGCAGTGAGTGCCATGCGGCCACGTCGTTCGCAAACATCGTGATTCCGTTGCGAGGGCCTTGCCGTGTCCGTATTCTTTGCGCAACGCGTCGACGGAGACGAGTAGCCACGGATCACGCGAGCAGAGAGAGCCGCCGGCAGCTGTGAAGGCGGACTCGCACCCATGGTGAAGACCCTCCCGAGCGCGGGGAGGAAAGGCCTTCGGGCCCAATGCCCCGCCGGTTTGCCCCCGTCATCGGGCTGAATGAGGCCGCCGCTGTCTGGCGGTGGCAAAGGCGTGGTGGCACCGCGAGTACCCTTCTCGCCCACGCTTCCAAGGGATCATGACGACGCCCCTGGAGGGCTGCGATGATCCACACCACTAGCCGCGTACTGGTTTCCGACCTACGCGCACACGTCGACCAGACCGTGACCGTCTCCGGCTGGGTGAACGCGCTCCGTCTGCAGCGCAAGATGCAGTTCGTCATCCTGCGGGACCACTCCGGCATGGCCCAGGTCACCTACAAGCGCGACGGCGGCTCGCTTGAAGCCGTCATCGAGTCGCTTACCCCCGAGTCCGCCGTCCGGATCACCGGCCGCGTCGTAGAGGCGGCCCAGGTCAACCTGGGTGGCCTGGAGATCGTCCCCGAGACGATCGAGGTGCTGAACCGGGCGGAGACGCCGCTGCCGATCGACGAGCACACCGGCCCCGAGCACCGGCTCGACTGGCGCTTCCTCGACGTACGCAAGCGGGCCACCGCGCAGATGGTGTTCGCCGCGCAGACGACCCTGGAGCAGGGGCTGCGCGAGTACGCCATGCAGAACGGCTGCACCGAGATGCACACGCCGAAGTTGATGGGCACTGCCTCGGAGTCCGGAGCGGAGGTGTTCAAGCTCGGGTACTTCGACCGGTCGGCCTACCTCGCGCAGTCGCCGCAGTTCTACAAGCAGATGGCCGTGGCCGCCGGCATCGACCGAGTCTTCGAGATCGGCCCCGTCTTCAGGGCCGAGCCGTCGTACACCTCGCGGCACGCGACCGAGTTCACCGGCGTGGACGTCGAGCTGTCGTGGATCGACGACGTCGAGGACGTGATGGCGTTCGAGGAGCGGATGCTCGCTCATGCCATCGCGAAGGTCGCCGAGGTCCACGGTGAGGCGATCCGGGAGGTCTTCGGTATCGAGGTCGTGGTGCCGGAGGCTCCGTTCCCCAGGATCACGATGGCCGAGGCGCAGGAGATCCTGCGGGCCGGCGGCTGGGACCCCGAAGGGGTCAAGGAGGACCTGGACCCGGAAGGTGAGCGCACCATCGCCGCCCACATGAAGGAGCTCACGGGCCACGAGTTCGTGTTCATCACGCACTACCCGGCCAGCATCCGGCCCTTCTACCACATGCGTCCGGCGGACCGGCCGGACCTGACGCTCAGCTTCGACCTGCTCTGGAAGGGCCTGGAGATCACCACCGGGGCCCAGCGTGAGCACCGCTCCGACGTGCTACTCAAGCAGGCGGAGGAGAAGAGCATGGACACCGAGCCGATGCAGGACTACATGAACATCTTCCGGTTCGGGTGCCCGCCCCACGGCGGCCTCGGCGCCGGCCTGGGCCGGATCCTCATGGTCATGCTCGGCCTGGACTCGATCCGCGAGGCTGCGTTCCTGTTCCGGGGGCCGAACCGCCTCACCCCCTGAGCCAGGGGTAGACGCACCGCTGCCCCACCGCCTGTCTGGCGGTGGGGCAGCCGGGTCTTGCTCAGTACCGGGTGTGGCCGAGGTCGAGGGTCCACGCCTCGGCGGGGTTCTTGTCCCAGTGGCCGCGCAGGGCCAGCTCGCGGTCGGCGTATCGGCCGCGGCGGGACAGGCCGCCGTGGGAGAGGGTGACGCTTAGCGCGAGCGGCGATTCGGTGGTGACCCAGTGCGGGGTCAGGGCGTGGCTCCACAGCTGGTCGCCTGGCTGCATCGTCACCGACTGCCGCTGCGCCTCGTCGTGCGGTGGGGGATCCTCGGCTGTGGTCTCACCGAGGACCGCGGCTTCGGGGGACAGGTGCTTGTCGGGGTTGTGGTAGCTGTGGAAGGTCTTGACCCCTTGGACCTGCCACACCAGACCATGCGAGTTGTCGTTGTGGTAGGTCGAGGCCGCGCCTTCGGTGGACAGGAACAGGATGGGCGCGCACCGCTGCCACGTGAATCCCTGCGACGACAGATGGGTGCGCCAAGGCACCATGACCTCGTCCTGGAAGCCGGCCAGGATCTCGCCGTAGAACCGGGCGAGGTTGAAGTGCACCAGGCGGAACGGCCATGTGGCGATCTCCTCGACCGGGGCCGTCCGAAACGCGGCGGTGCGGTCCATGCGCACCTTCCAATCGTCCTCGCCGAGGATCGTGAACCGCACCTCCTCGTCCCGGCGGACTTGGTCGAGGATGTCGATCGCGGGCAGGAACAGGTAGTCGAATGGGACCTGTATGCGGAAGTTCGGCAGCTGCCTCCAGTGGGTGCTGAAGTCGTGAGGGTCGGTAACGGAGACCGACGGTTGCACGTGAACCCCCAAGGTCAGGCCGCCGCGCAGTCGCGGGACGCGGGGCGGCATATGGCGGCACAGTCGGGTACGACGCGGTCTGTGGCCTGCGCGTCGAGGAAAGCTCTGATCTCGGTACGTGGGGCATGAACACTGATCTCGGATGCGCCGTAGGGGCAGCGCCGCACCTCACCCTGGGCGGACATATAGAGGGTTGCCGACCGGCATGGGTGGCTCTCCTCCTTGGACAGCTGCGTCCTCCGAAGATCGTCGAGGTAGGACCGGTATCCGTTCGACAGGAGGAAGTACTGACCGAGGGCCGCCGTGTCTCGCGCCCTCTGCATCAGGGAGTCCTGAACCGATCGGCTGTCCCGGCTTAGGGCGTCTTCAGAGAGGAGGACGGGGCTCAGCTGGACGTCGATCCCCGTTCCCGCGACGAGGCTGGCGAGCTGGGCGACTTCCTCGTCGTCCACATCCCAGTAGGTCAGGTGCAGGACTTTCGACGGGGTGTCCACGGCATCCAGTGTCGCGACAGCCGAGGCCGCGCTCCGGGTGGTGCGGCCGAGCTTCATCGCGCCCTGTGAGTCCGCTGAGACGGTCACGTTGGTCAGTAGGTGACCAACCTCCGCGAGGGCGGTGACCTCAGCCTCCGAGCGTGCTGAGGTCACCATGGACACCGTCATGCCGAACTGGAGGGCGAGCCGGACGAGCTGCCTGAGGTCCGGGTGGTGGGTCGGCTCACCACCTGTCAGGCACACGCCCTCCACCCCGGCCTCCTTCAGGCGCGACAGGGCACGCATGTACGTGGCGGTGGTGAGGAACCCGCGGGCGCGGTCGGCCCGGAAGCAGAAGCTGCACGCGACCTCGCAGTGGCCGGCCGTCGAGATCAGCGCCGTACGGGCGGGGGTGCTCATTGCACCCCCGTGTTGTCCCAGACCGCGATGGCCACGGTGCTGGTGTAGAAGGCGCACATCTGCGGGTCGGGGGTGCTGCCGCCGATGAGGGCCTGTTCGTTGCGGGACGGGCCGCCGCAGATGGCCAGCGCCGGGCAGTCGCCGCACGCGGGGATCGGCGCGACTTTCTTCGTCGCCCTTGTGAGGCGGCTGGGGTCCGACCGTAGCTCGTCGAGTGTGTGGAGGAACTCGGGTTCGGTGAAGTTGATGTCGCACACGCTGACGCGGTTGCCGGGCAGGAGGGCGGCGTTGAGGCTGCGGTCGCCCTGCATGTGGTCGAACAGCATCGGCCGGCGGGTGTCGAGTGCCTGGAAGTCCCGGTCGAGGACGGAGAAGAGCATCCCGCCCTTGCCGAGTGCGGTCAGGCGGGCTTCGTAGAGCTCCCGTGCCAGGTCGGCGCCATTCACCCGCCACTTGCCCCCGGTGGGGATGGGCGTGTTGACGTAGATGAACTTGAGGCCGAGGTCGTCGATGATCCACTGCACGCTCTCGGCCAGGCGCCCGATGTTCGACGCCGTCGGGGTGAGGTTGCAGCCGACGTGCAGGCCCTTCGCCTCGACCAGGCGCCGGACGTTGCGGCGGATACGGTCGTCGGCGGGCTGCCCGCCGAGGAGGAGTCGGTTCGCCGAGTTGATCCCCGGAGGGCCGTCGATGGAGATGCCCACCCCGTACTCGCGCTGTACGAAGTGGTCGAGGGCCTCGTCCGTCAGGCGAGCGCCGTTGGTGACGACTGTGCGCCGGACCCGCTCGACGCCGTAGCGGGCAGCGAGGGTGTCGGCGAGTTCGTCGCCGTACTGCATGAGGTCGAAACGGATGGTCGGCTCGCCGCCGAACCACTGGATCGAGACCTCCTCCTGCCCCGCGTTCTGCTCGAACAGGAATTCCAGGCCGGCGGCGAGCTCCTGCTCCGTCATGTCCGGCTTGCCGCTGTTGGTGTCGACGAAGCAGTACGTGCAGGCCATGTTGCAGCGGTCGGTGAGCACCACCCGGAGGCCGCTGATCCTGCGCGGCGTCGGGTCGATGCCCAGGGTGTGGAGGCGGTGGTGGAGTGCTTCACGGCGGTCGGCCTCGGGGCCGTCCTGGGTGAAGCCGAGCCCGGCAAGGGCTAAGTGTGTCGCGGTCGGGGGGACCCCGGCGAGGTCAGAGACCTCGCCGGAGTCGAGAAGCACACTCTCCAGCGTGACCGGGTCGAGGAGGACAGCCTCCCCGTCCCGGTCGTACTGGAAGTATTTCCCCCACAGCAGCTGGGGAGTGGCCACTGGGTCAGGCCGCCGTTTCCTCTTCGGCGATGCCCAGCTCGGCCATGACGGCGCGGACCTTGTCCTCGGCGTCGGCCTGGAGCCGAGCGGAGGCCGCCGGGGAACCGCCGTCGGAGAGGACGATCACACCCGGGAGCGTCGGGTTCGGCGCGATGACCGTGAGACCGGCCGGCTCGGTGCTGATGACCATGACCGCGCCCTCCAGGCTGACCCAGTCGGTGCGGTCCTTCAGGGCCTCCAGGATGCGGCCCTGCTTGTCGCGGAAGGAAGCACGCTCACCCATCCACACGCCCGCCTTGCGTGATCGCCAACCTGGAATCAGGCCGCAGGGCCAACCTGCCGCTGGTCGACGTCATGATCCTGGCCGCAGCCCTCTACACGTCCCCGATCTGCCTGATCTTCCCGGTCGGCTACGTCGAGGAGACGCAGGAGCTTCCCTTCCACGAGCTCATCCCGACCTGGGAGGCCATGCGGAAGTTCACCGCCGAGGAGCCCAGCCACGACGCCCTCGACTCCGGGCTGATCCCCGACTTCAACCGCCACGCCAGCCTGGTCCGCACTGTCGAAGCCGCCCTACGCGAGACAGAGCGGGCTGAGTTCGCGGTGAAGACGGCGACCACACCCACCCAGTGCGAGGAAGCCGAACGCAGGAAGGACGACTACGCCAAGCGTGCCGAAGAGGCCAAGTGGAGCCTCCTTGGTCTACGCGAGGACATCCGCGAAGAGGGCGCCACTCCGCCAGAACTGCCACCGGCACTCACCGACATCGACCTACCCGACACCGACGACGAGGACGAGGACGACATTTGAAGGGCTCCACCTACCGCCGCTGCTCCTGCCGCGACTCCAAGACCGGCAAGGAACTCGGCACTTCCTGTCCCAAGCGCAACAGCAGGAACCACTGCACCTACTCCATACGCCAGGAGCTGCCGCCCCATGAGGACGGCAGCCGGCGATCCTTCGCCCGTGGCGGGTACAGCAGCCTCAAGGCGGCCCAGGCCGACCTCGACCACGTACGAGCTCTCCTGGGACTCGTAGACGCCGACGACCCCGAAGGCATACAGCTGGTCGCCGTGATGCTCGCCGAAGTCAGCGGCGAGAAACTGCCCCTGCCCGAGGTGGAGGAGACCCGGCGGCGGCTCAAGGCCGGCCAGGATCTTGTCGGCAGCCTGACCGTCGCCGAGTGGCTGGACCGCTGGCTGGCGGGCAAGCGGATCCGGAAGTCGGGCATCAGCCGGTACGAGACCGACATCCGCGTGCACCTCAAGCCGCGGATCGGGCACCGGCGCCTTGACCGGCTGCGGGTCAGCCACCTGAGCGAGATGTTCACGGCCATCGCCGACGGCAACGCCGAGGTCTTGGAGCAGAACGCCCAGCGACGTGCTGCCGTAGAGGAGTTGGCGACGATCCCGTGGAAGAGCGGCGAGAACCGTGCTCGCCGGAAGGCGCTGAAGGCTGCGCTCGACGCGATGCCGGCCTTCCGCCGGGTGACAGGTCCGGCGACGCGCCAGCACGTGAAGGCGACGCTCCGCGCGTCCCTGAACGATGCGATCGGGCAGCAGATCATCATGTTCAACCCGGCGGCCCACGTCGAGATCGATCCGGTGCGCAAGCCGAAGGCGCTGGTGTGGACGGACGAGCGGGTCGCCAAGTGGGAGCAGACCGGCGAGAAGCCATCCCCGGTGATGGTCTGGACGCCGGAACAGACAGGCGCTTTCCTCGACTTCGTCGCCGACGACCGGCTGTACGCGATGTGGCACCTGATCGCGTTCCGCGGCCTGCGGCGAGGTGAGGCGTGCGGACAGCCGTGGTCGGAGACCAATCTCGACCGGCACTCCCTCACCGTGACGGGGCAGCTCGTCCAGGACGGCTGGGAGGTCGAGGCGTCCGAGCCGAAGACGGATAGCGGCTTCCGTGTCGTCGCACTCGACGACGACACAGTCGGCGTCCTGGAGCGGCACCGCAAGCAACAGGAGGCCGACCGCGCCGAGTGGAGGTCGGCCTGGGGGGAACACCGGGCTCGTCTTCACGCAGGAGGACGGCTCCTGGCTGCACCCGGGCAAGGTGACCGACCTCTTCGAGCGGCTCGTGGCGGCCTCCGGGCTGCCGCCGATCCGGCTGCACGATCTGCGGCACGGGGCGGCCACGCTCATGCTGGCCGCCGACATCGACATCAAGATCGTGTCGGACACGCTCGGGCACAGCGACACCCGGATCACGCGCGACATCTACCAGAGCGTGCTCCCCCAAGTCGGCAAGAGCGCCGCCGAGGCCACAGCCCAGCTCGTGCCCCTCCAGCGCAAGGCCGAGCAAGAGGAACTGGCCCGCAAGGCCGCCAAGAAAGCCAGGCAGGCCTTGAAGGCGAAGGCCAAAGGGAAGAAGAGCAAGGCCAAGAAGGGCTGACAGCCAATGTGTTCACGCTTCTGGGTTGCCTGGATTCACGACGAGAACGCAAAGGGCCAGGTCAGAGGATAGTGACCTGGCCCCTCGATGCGGCCGTCTCTGGTTCTCGAACCCGGGGCTACACATCACGGGGCGCCGAGCTCACCCCAGCCGTGCGCCACGCCCTGAGCGCGAGCGGCTACCCGTCTACAGCTGCAGGATCAGCCCTTCAACCTGCGCAAGAGCGGAGACGCTGGCTTCTGCCGCGCCTCGGGCCTTCGTCAGCCTTTCCATCATCTCGATCCGCCGGTCGGCAGGGAGCGGTTCTTCTCCCAGCTCCTTGCGGAGCCGTTGGGCGGTCTCGAAATCGCTGAGAAGCGTGTCAGCAGCCCCGACCGCGCGCTCGTATGCGCCTTCGACCAGCTCGATTCGAGCGGACAGTTCGTTGCGAAGAGCACTTAGCCTGGCGCGGGGATCCTGCGATACGCCTCCCACGACACGAGCGGTGTCGGCGGTGCTTTCGTCAGCACTGCCGGCCTCGCTGTCTGAAGTGTTCGTTCCAGCCTGGATGCCACCAGCCGACGCAGAACGGTCCCAGTCCGACGGAAAGAGTTCGTCGAACCAAGCCTTGTCAGCCACGAATGCTGTCGGTTGCCCGTCGGTGCCCGGGGCAAGGACCATGCCGGGGACAATCGGGCTCTTGCTGCTCCACGTCTGCTCGCCGTAGCAGACGGGCATGCTGCCATCGGCAGCCAGCGGCGCCTGCGTGGCATCAGGTTGGCCGAGCGCTGCTACCGCGAACGCCAGCAGCAGTTCACGGGTAACACTCAGAGATTCCCGGGTGTAGGCGACCGTTAGTGCGGCGACTGCGTTCGAAGGTGTGCGGCGCACGCCCTTTCGCTGGGCACTCACCTCACTGCCCTGACCGGGCGTGATCATCGGCTCGGGGGCGTGAATCAGATTGGGCACGATCCGCCGGACGAGAGCCGCCCAAGCCGTAGCGTCTCCCGCCTGTGCCCCTAGGAACAGGTCCTTCAACGATCGAGGGTCCTGGCGAGCACCCTCCTTGGTGTCCGCGACCGTGAAGAGTCCCTGGGCGGACAAAATGTTGCCGCGCTGCATGTAGAGCTGGGCGACGGCAGCCGACCAGAGTCGCGTGCGGGCCTCGCCCGTCTTACCTCCGACCTGGCTCCAGGCCGGTTCCTGCAACGAGGCGCGTACGATCGGCCAGTACCGCCCAGTATCGCGGACCTGTCGCCGTCCCGACCCGGCAGGCGCCGGCGGCACGTCCGGGAAGACGAGCGCGGTGATGGACCGCAGCGCCAAGTCGCGAAGGGCGGCCGAAGTGGCCTCCTCGTCCACGGGCAGCAGGGGGGTCAGCGGGTCGAACGGGCCGTTGCCAGTGAGCGCCGATCGCACGCCATCCAGATCGAGGCGATCGGCACCCCGGGCGCTGGGGAAAGCATCGGCGAGAGCCATGGCGAGCAGGCCGTCCCTGGCATAGGCATCAACGAGGGTGGCGAACAAGGCGATGAGGCGCGCGTCCTCGTCGTACGGCTGGATCCCGCGCAGATGGTCGTTGACGTTCAGCGCCCGCAGCAGGTGCTCCAGGGCATCCGGGTTGCTGCAGCCGACCACAATCTCCGTCGGCACGGTAGTGACCTTGGCTGCCCGGTGGGCCGGGTGCTCCTGGTCGGTGTCCTCCTTGGCGCGGGCCTCGTTGAGATGCCATGAGACGCGGTTTAGTACCTCCCTCTGGTTGAGCAGCAGGAGGCTGGAGTCGCTGCTCTCCCTCGGGAGCGGATAGCGGGACTGCGGCATGCCAGTCACCAAGTGCTCTACCTGAAGCCCAAAGATGTCGAGGCGGGCGAGCGCCCGGTTGTTCGCGGTCACCGCGACCATCCGCCACAGCCTGGAGTTCTCGCCGTTTCGACCCTCGACCTGCCACTGCTGAAGGACGCACATACCGCGCGACAGCTGCCCTGCTGCTACCAAGGACTCGACAAGGTCGTAGCCACGAGTACGGCCCGCGCGTCGGAGGTTCTCGACCGCGTAGCGCTGCATGTGTACCGCGACCTCGTACGGCTGGGCCGCAAGCACCAGCGCAGCCTTGGGCTCTCCGCTCTCTTCCACAGACCTCACGACAGGGCGCGGCCGGCGGCTGCCGAGGGAGGCGAGCAAAGCGTCCCGGCTGCGTTGCGCATCACCCTCCAGCGCGCTGGCCGTGCTGAGCTTGTCCTCCGCGGCGGCGAGCGCAGCGGCCGCGTAAGTGTCGTCCCCGACCGCACGACGGTGGGCGTCGCGCTCCTTCATCGCCAGCCGAACGGCCTTCTGCGCCTCCTCCAGTGCGTACTCAGCATCCACCAGCGCCTTGACGCGGTCCATGGCCTCCGGGCTGGGGGGTGTCCAGAAGCTGACGGTCCGGTCGTTAAGGTCCCAGGGGACGACGGCCGCACCGTGGACATCGCAGGTCAGCAGGAGGACTCGGTCATCCCCCGCTTTAACAACCCGGTACGCGTGGGGCGCCAGCACTTTCTGACCGCGCAGGGACGTCACGAGCTTCTTGATCTCGGTGTCACCGAGGGCGGACCCCAGGCCCTCGACGATTGCCGCACGCGGAGCTGGGACAAGTCCCTCCTGGTGGCATGTGTTCTCCACCGCTTCCGCTAGGCGCTCCGACCACGCCTCTGTGCTGGTGTAGGGATAGATACCTTCGGGTCGTTTGGCAGCCATGGCTTGTTCAGCCTTCTCCCGGCCAAGCCGGGCGACGCACGCCTTCGACTATCGAGAGCGTGACACGCACTCGAAGACCGAAGCCTCGCGCCAGCGGCGAAGATCTGCTGGCCGTGGCCATGATCTTGCACGCTCCGTACGATCCAACTGCCGACGCCCGCAGAAGATCAGCCCCAACAGCACCCTTTGCGGTGCTTGGGCATCTCTCGACTGACTCCTGCTCCGCCGTCGGCGGCATGAGGCGGGCGCCGGTGGAGGACCACCGACGTGTACCCGCAACGCTGCCAGTGGTCCCCTCGGGTCCGGGCTGCGAACGGCCTGATGAGGCCCGAAGAGGTGAATTGGCCGCGAATGCCACGCTGCACTCAATTGATCATGGTAAGGAATGCGCCCGCATACCTACACCGCCCCGCTGCGGCAACCTGCGCATCGGCGTGAAGACCTCGCCGAACACGCTCAGGCACAACGACAGCCAGCTCACGCGACACATCAGAGGTCCCGTCACGTCGGGAGGACGCCTCCGAGGCCACGGCCAAGCCGGCCCCCTCCAGCGCAAGGCCGAGGAGGACAAGACCCGCAAGGCCGCCAAGAAGGCCAAGTAAGCCGCGAAGGCGAAGGCCAAGGGGAAGAAGAAGGGTAAGGCCGAGAAGGCCGCTAAGAAGGGCTGACGGCCCCTCCGCTCACGCATCGCTCACGCACGGGGTTTCGGGCCCCAGCCTCCGCACGCGCCGAGCGACCCCGGAAATAGCAAAAGCCCCAGGTCACGGCGAGTGAGTCCTGGGGCTTCTACAGAGCCGCCTTCGGGATTCGAACCCGAGACCTACGCATTACGAGTGCGTTGCTCTGGCCAACTGAGCTAAGGCGGCACCGCTGGTCAGACAAGTATTCCCTCGAAGAGGGGCGCTCATCAGCAGCGGCGCCAAGTCTACAGGGTGTGAACGGGTGCCCTGAACCGGGTTCTGCGGGGGTGAGGCGGAGGTCACATACTGGGACGGGTGCACCGCATTCGGGGCATCGTCTGCTGTGCGTCCCACGAAGGGATGAGATGTCCCGTGGCCCTTGCCGGGCGTTGGGCGATGCTCGCCGTGCTGTGCGCCAGCCTGCTGCTCGTCGCGATGGACGCCACCATCCTGAACGTCGCGCTCCCCTCCCTCATCGACGACCTGCGCCCCAGCGCCGTGCAGCAGCTGTGGATCATCGACATCTACGGACTGGTCCTCGGCGGGCTGCTCGTCACCACCGCCGCCGTCGGTGACCGGTACGGGCGGCGGAAGCTGTTCCTGATCGGCTTCGTGCTCTTCGGCGTGGCCTCCGTGGTCGCCGCGACCGCCGGGAACTCTGCGCAGCTCATCGCCGGGCGGGTGCTGCTCGGCGTCGGCGGGGCCATGGTCATGCCGTCCACCCTGTCCCTGATCCGGAACATCTTCACCGACGCCCACGAGCGGGCCCTGGCCATCGGGATCTGGGCCGCCGTCGCCGGCGCCGGCGCCGCGATCGGGCCGGTCGTCGGCGGGCTGCTCGTCGAGCGGTACGGCTGGTCCGCCGCCTTCTGGGTCAACGTCCCCGTCGTGGTCGTCACCGTCGTCGCCGGCCTGTGGCTGCTGCCCGAGTTCAAGGACCCCGGCCAGCACGCCCTCGACCTGCTCAGCGCCGTACTCTCCGTCACCGGCATCGTCGCCCTCGCCTGGGGCATCAAGCACGTGGCGAAGGGCCGCCCCGCGGCGGCGGACCTGCTGGTCCTGGCGGCCGGAATCGGGCTGCTCGCCTGGTTCGCCCGCCGCCAGCTGCGGCTGAAGGATCCGCTCCTCGACGTACGGCTCTTCCGGAACCGCCCCTTCACCGCCGCCGCGCTCGTGACCCTCATGGCCATGCTCGCCGCCGGCGCCGCGCTGTTCCTGGTCTCGCTGTGGCTCCAGTACGTCCACGGCTACTCCCCCTTCGAAGCCGGCCTGCGCACCCTCCCCACCGCCCTCGCCATGCTCGCCGGCTCGCTCCTGACGCCGACGCTGATGCACCGGATCGGCGTACGGGCCTGCATGGCGATCGGCCTGGCCGGGCTGGTGGCCGGGTTCACCCTGCTGGCCCTGGCCCCGCAGCCGACCTCGTACGCCTACATCGCCGTCTTCCTGGTCACCCTCGGCTTCAGCGACGGCCTCGCCGTCACCACCGCCGCCTCGGTGCTCGTCTCGGCGGTACCGGCGGAGCGGGCCGGACAGGCCGGAGCCGTGTCCGAGACCTCGTACGAGCTGGGCGTGGGCCTCGGCGTGGCGCTCCTCGGTTCCGTCCACGGAGCCGCGTACGCCGCACGGATGGCCGGTGCGCCGGCTCAGGCGGCGGAGTCGATCGGCGGGGCGAAGGAGTACGCCGAGAGCCTGCCGGCCGCGCGGGCGGCGGAGGCCGCCGGGCTGGTGGAGCGGGCCCGCGACGCCTTCGACAGCGCCCTGGCCACGACCTCGTACGTCTCGATCGGCATCGCGGCCGTCGTCCTGGTGCTGGTGGTGTGGATGGTGCCCGGATCCTTCAAGACCACCGGATCCGCGCACTGACCGGGGCCCGACCACCCGTTCACCCCGTCGGCAGCCTCAGCACTTCTTGCCGTCCGCCGGTGCCTTGCCGTCCAGCAGGTAGCGGTTGATCGCCGTGTCGATGCAGTCGCTGCCGCGCCCGTACGCCGTGTGGCCGTCGCCATCGTAGGTGAGGAGGGTGCCCGAATCGAGCTGGCCGGCCAGCGCCCGCGCCCACTTGTACGGGGTCGCCGGGTCCCTCGTGGTGCCCACCACCACGATCGGCGAGGCGCCCTTCGCGGTCAGCTTCTCCGCCTTGCCCGTGGCCGCCACCGGCCAGTACCCGCAGTTCAGCGAGGCCCAGGCCAGCCCCGCGCCGAAGACCGGGGAGGCCTTCTCGAAGGAGGGCAGCGCGGCATCGACCGCCGCCGGGTCCTTGAAGGCCGGCGGCTGGTCGAGGCAGTTGACGGCGGCGTTCGCGAACATCAGGTTGGCGTACTTGCCGTCCGCGTCGCGCTCGTAGTAGCTGTCGGCCAGGCTCAGCAGGCCCGATCCGTCGCCGTTCATCGCCGAGGTGAGCGCCTCGCGCAGCTGCGGCCAGGCGCTCTCGTCGTACAGCGCCGCGATCACCCCGGTCGTGGCGAGGGCCTCGCCGAGCGGGCGGTCCGCGTCCCCGCTGGGCACGGTCTGGGCGTCGACCTTGCGGAAGAACTCCTTCAGGCGCGCCGCCACCGCGTCCGGGTCGCCCTTGCCGAGGGGACAGTCGGGCTGTTTCGCGCAGTCCTTGGCGAAGGAGGTGAAGGCCGTCTCGAAGCCCGCCGTCTGATCCCGGTTCAGATCGATCGCGGACCGGGTGGGGTCCATCGCACCGTCCAGGACCATCCGGCCGACCCGGTCCGGGAAGAGGTCCGCGTACGTGGCTCCGAGGAGGGTGCCGTACGAGGCCCCGACGTACGTGAGCTTCTTGTCGCCGAGCACGGCGCGCAGCAGGTCCATGTCGCGGGCGGCCTCGACGGTGGAGACGTGCGGCAGCACCCGCTGCGAGCGCTCCTGGCAGCCGGCCGCGAACTTCTTGAAGGCGGCCACCAGCTCGGCCCGCTCCGCCGGGTCGTCCGGCGTCTGGTCCACCTGCGTGTACGCGTCCATGGCCGGCCCGGTCAGGCACTCGACGGGGCTGCTGCGGTCCACCCCGCGCGGGTCGAAGGAGACCATGTCGTACCGGGCGCGGACCGGCGCGGGGTAGCCGATGCCCGCGTACGCCTGCAGATAGCCGATGCCCGAGCCGCCCGGGCCGCCCGGATTGACCACGAGCGAACCGAGCCGCTTGCCGGGGCCGGTGGCCGCACGGCGCGCCACCGCGATGTCGATGTCCTGGCCGGAGCGGGGGTTCGCGTAGTCCAGGGGGGCCTTCATGGTGGAGCACTGGAATCCGGGGACGCCGCACTCGCGCCAGGTCAGCTTCTGCTCGTAGTACGGGCGCAGCGCGGCCGCGTCGGGGGACAGCCGCGCGACGGACGTGCCGGACTCCGCTCCGGGGGACTCGGCGGCGTGCGGGGCGTCCGATCCGCCCGGGGCGGCGCGGGGGGCCTCCAGACCGCCCGAGGTGCACCCGGAGAGCAGCAGCCCGGCGGCTGCGATCACGGTCCCGGTCGTACGCAGCACGCGCCTGGTGTCCATCCCCGGAGCGTACGGCCGCCGGAGGAAGCCGGGAGGCTCTTCCGCGGCGGACGGCTGCGGGCCTTCCGTGGCCCCCGCCGGGCGGGGCACGGACCGGGCCCATCGCGACCGCGGCGGCCGGTCCGCCCGTTCGGGTGAATCCGTCAACCTGGTGTGGACCCGGGTCAGCCCGCGCGCAGCGCCATCGTCATCGCCTCGACCGCGAGGAGGGGGGCCACGTTGCGGTCGAGGGCCTCCCGGCAGGCGATGATCGCCTCGATGCGGCGCAGGGTCCGCTTGGGACCCGAGGCCCGCGCGATCCTGTCGAGGTCCTGCCGTATCTCCTCATTGGCGATGGCCACGGACGAGCCGAGCTGCAGGGCCAGGACGTCCCGGTAGAAGCCGGTGAGGTCGGTCAGCGCGAGGTCGAGGGTGTCGCGCTGGGTCCTGGTACGGCGGCGCTTCTGCCGGTCCTCCAGGTCTTTCATCACGCCCGCCGTGCCGCGCGGCATCCGGCTGCCGGCGCCCGCTCCGGCGCCGAGCGCGGTCCGCAGCTCCTCGGTCTCCTTGGTGTCGACCTCCTCCGCGACCTGCTTGGCGTCCTCGGCGGCGGTGTCGCAGAGCTCCTGCGCGGCCTTGAGGCAGGCTCCGACGTCGTCCACCCGGAGCGGGAGCTTCAGGACCGTCGACCTGCGCTCCCGGGCCTCCTGGTCGGTGGCCAGCCGGCGGGCCCGGTCCACGTGTCCCTGCGTGGCCCTGGCGGCGGCGAGGGCCACCGTCGGCTCGACGCCGTCCCGCCGCACCAGCATGTCGGCGACGGCCGCGACCGAGGGGGTGCTGAGGTTGATGTGGCGGCAGCGGGAGCGGATGGTGGGCAGCACGTCCTCCACGGAGGGCGAGCACAGCAGCCAGACCGTACGGGGCGCGGGCTCCTCCACGGCCTTGAGGACCGCGTTGGCGGACCTCTCGTTCAGCCGCTCGGCGTCCTCGACCAGGATGACCTGCCAGCGGCCCGTGGCGGGGGACGTGTAGGACTTGCGGACGGTGTCCCGCATGTCGGCGACGAGAACCTGGCTGCCGACCGCGACGACGGTGGAGACGTCCGCGTGCGTGCCGACCATCGTGGTGTGGCAGCCGTCGCAGAACCCGCAGCCGGGCTCACCCCCGAGGGCGCGGTCGGGGCTGGTGCACTGCAGGGTGGCCGCGAAGGCCCGGGCGGCGGTGGCCCGCCCGGATCCGGGCGGGCCGGTGAACAGCCAGGCGTGGGTCATCTTGGACGCCTCGGGCGGGGCGGTCCCGTTCGTGATGGCCGTGACCAGGGCGTCGGCGTCGCGGGCGGCGGCGGACAGCTGCGTCTTGACCCGCTCCTGTCCCACCAGGTCGTCCCATACGGGCATCCCGCCCACCACCTTTCACTCTCCGTGCACCCATTGTGGCGGGCGCCACTGACAATCCGGTCCCGTCGAGGTCAGCGGCGGCGCCGCGGTCCCCGTTCGCCCTCGTCGTCCTCGTCGTCCCGGTGGCGGCCCAGCAGTTCGTCCGCCAGCGTGGGCAGATCGTCCAGCGGGGTCTCCTCGGCCCAGTCCGGGCGCGGCCGCTGCGGCCGGCCGTCCTCGCCGAGCACGGGGAGCTCCCGCGTCCGGTCGTTGGTCGCGTCCCGGAAGATGCCCGACGGCACCCGGTCGGCCGGGTTCTCCTCGGGGCGCCGGGCCGTCGGCCGCGAAGCGGACCGGGCCCGACCGGTACCGGCGCCGGCGCCGCTGCCGCCCTGCGGGGCGGCCCCCGGACGGACCGGCGGCAGCACGGCCGTCTCGTCGGCCTGGCGTACGGGCGGCAGTACGGCCGTCTCGTCGGCGGACGCCCGGTCCACCTTCGGCACCGGGACGGTCTGGGTGACGTCGTCCGGCTGGACGACCCGCTTGACCACGGGGGTCTCGACCGTCACCGCGTCGTCCGGGTGCGGCTCCTTCGTCATGGGCACCTTGGGCGCCGGAGCAGGCGCAGGTGCGGGAGCCGGTGCCGGAGCCGGTGCGGGAGCCTGAGCCGGTGCGGGTGCGGGCGCCGGAGCAGCCGCCGAAGCCGCAGCGGCCTCCGCCGCGGCAGCAGCGGCCGCGGCCTTCGCCGCCGCCTCGGCCGAAGCCGCCTCCACCAGCCGGCGTGCCTCCTCGGCCTTCAGCAGGGCCTCCTCGGCCCGCCGCTGCTTCTCCAGCCGCCGCTCCTCGGCCTCGGCCCGCAGCCGGGCCTCTTCCTCGGCCTGCCGGCGCAGCCGCTCGGCCTCCGCCGCACGGGCCTTCTCCTCGGCCTCCGCGCGCAGCCGCTCGGCCTCGGCCCTGGCCCGGGCCTCCTCCTCGGCGCGCTGCCGCTCCTCGGCGGCCTTGCGCGCGGCCTCGGCCTCCGCCTTGATCCGTGCTTCCTCGGCCTCGCGGGCCAGCCGGGCCTCTTCCTCGGCCCGGAGCCGCGCTTCCTCCGCCTTGCGGGCCGCCTCTTCCTCGGCCTTGCGCCGGGCCTCCTCCTCGGCGAGGCGCCGGGCCTCCGCCTGGGCGGCCACCTCGGCCTCGGAGAGCGGGAGCATCCGGTCCAGGCGGTGGCGTACGACGGTGGTCACCGAGTCCGGGTCCTGGCCCGCGTCGACCACCAGGTAGCGACCGGGGTCGGACGCGGCGAGCGTCAGGAACCCGGACCGCACCCGCTGGTGGAACTCCGCCGGCTCCGACTCCAGCCGGTCCGGCGCCTCCGTGAACCGCTCCCGCGCCGCCTCCGGCGACACGTCGAGCAGGACGGTCAGGTTCGGCACGAGCCCGTCGGTCGCCCAGCGCGAGATCCGCGCGATCTCCGTCGGGGAGAGGTCGCGGCCGGCGCCCTGGTAGGCCACCGAGGAGTCGATGTAGCGGTCCGAGATGACGACCGCGCCGCGTTCCAGGGCCGGGCGCACCACGGTGTCCACGTGTTCCGCCCTGTCGGCGGCGTACAGCAGCGCCTCGGCGCGGTTCGAGAGTCCGGCGGAGGACACGTCGAGCAGGATCGAGCGGAGCCGCTTGCCCACGGGCGTCGCCCCGGGCTCGCGGGTCACGACGACCTCGTGGCCCTTGTCCCGTATCCAGGCGGCCAGCGCCTCGACCTGAGTGGACTTGCCGGCTCCGTCGCCGCCCTCCAGGGCGATGAAGAACCCGGTGTCGGACGCGGCCTGCACCGGCTCCCCGCCGCGCAGTGCCTCGCGCAGGTCGCGCCGCAGGGGTACGCCGCTGCGGTCGTCGGCCTTGGTGAGCACCACCACGGCGACCGGCAGCAGCAGAGCGCCGACCAGCATCAGGGTGAAGGCGGCGCCGCCATGCGCGAAGACGACCTCGGCGCCGGTCAGCCGGTGCGGGCCGATCAGGGCGGCCAGAGCCGGGGCGCCGACGGCGCCGAGCGCCACGGCCACCCGTACGACCGCCTGGAGGTGCTCGGTGACCCGGGCCCGGCGGAATTCCTCGGTCTCCTGGTCCAGCAGCGTGTGGCCGGCGTTGGCCGCGACGCCCGCGGCGATGCCGGCGAGCAGCGAGAGGAAGAGCACGGTCGCGGTGTCCGGGACGAGCCCGGTCAGCAGCAGCGCGAGCCCGGTCACCGCTATGGCGAGGGCGAGCAGCCGGCGCCGGGACAGGCCGGGCAGCACCTTGCCGGCCTGGGTGGCGCGGATGCCGACGGCGGTGCCGCCGACCAGCGCGAGCACGAACAGGGCGAAGGCGGCCGGCCCGCCGCCCAGGTCGAAGGCGTGCAGGACGGCCACGGCCACGGCGCAGGACACCGCTCCGGCGACCGCGGCGCAGCTCAGGACCAGCAGGGGGATGGCGCCCGTACGGCCCTTGTCGGGCAGGTCGCCCGCCTTGGGGGCGCGCAGGCCCTCCAGCGGCGAACGCGGGCGCGGGGTCGCCCCGGTGGGCAGGACCAGCGGGAGCAGCAGCGAGACCGACGCGGCGAACAGGCCTGCGGCCACGTACGAACCGAGGGCGGCCTGGTTCGCGGCGAACCAGTCCACGCCGAGGCCGAGCGCCTTGCCCACCAGGGTCGCGGCGAGCAGCGCGGCCGCCGCGACGGGGAGCGCCGCGAAGGCCGTACGCAGGGTCAGCCGCCGCAGCGCGTCCAGGTGGTCCGGGAGCGGCCGTACGGTCGCCCCCTCCGGCGGCGGCGCGGGCAGCAGGGCGGGCGCCGCGCTCTCCTTGGCCAGGGTCCACAGCCGCTCGGCGGCGCCGGAGACGAAGACGGTGGCCAGCAGCGCGGTGAGCGCGTGGGCCGGGATCCAGTCGAGCCAGAGCGGGGCGACGACGAAGAGGCCGATGCGGACTCCGTCGGCGCCGACCATCGTCCAGCGGCGGTCCAGCTTGCCGCCGGATCCGAGGAGCCCGGCGAACGGGCCGAGGAGGACCGCGCCGAAGAGCAGGGTGGCGAGGATCCGGACCCCGAAGACGGCGGCGACGGCGAGGGCCGCGCCGCGGTATCCGCCGCCGAACGCCCCTTCCGTGGCCGCGGCCTGGAGGGCCAGCAGCACCAGCACCAGCAGGGCGAGGGCGTCTCCGATGCCGCTCACCAGCTGGGCGCTCCACAGCCGGCGCAGCCTGGGGGTGCGCAGCAGTGCGCGCACCGCACGCTCGCGGGAATCCGCGGCTAGGGCTTCGTCGTAGGTGGGGTTCGCCGGGGCGGTCACGACCGTTGGCTGCTCGGCTCGCGTCATCCGCCCAGCCTATCCGCTGCGCTTGGCGGGTGCGGAAGCCTGTGGACAAGGCCGGGTGTGACTCCGGACCCACCTTCCGGGAATCAGCCCGGCGCCGTCGCGGGGCTCTGCCCCGGACCCCGGGCTGCAAACGCCGACGAGGCTGAATGTGGCGGGGCGGAATGTGGCGGGGCGGACGCACAAGAGCCCCACGCGAAGCGTGGGGCTCTTGTCGCGCCTACTCGTCCGCAGCCGGGGCCGCGGCCGTCTTCTTGGCGGCCGTCTTCTTCGCGGTCGTCTTCTTGGCCGCCGTCGTCTTCTTCGCGGCGGCGGTCTTCGTCGCCGTCGCCTTCTTCGCCGGGGCCTTCTTGGCGGGAGCCTTCTTCGCCGTCTTCTTGGCCGGGCCCTTCGCACGCTTCTCCGCGAGCAGCTCGTAGCCCCGCTCCGGCGTGATCGTCTCGACGTCGTCGTCCCGCCGCAGCGTCGCGTTCGTCTCGCCGTCCGTCACGTACGGCCCGAAGCGGCCGTCCTTGACGACCACCGGCTTCTCGCTCACCGGGTCCGTGCCCAGTTCCTTCAGCGGCGGCTTGGCCGCAGCGCGGCCCCGCTGCTTCGGCTGCGCGTAGATCGCGAGCGCCTCGTCGAGCGTGATCGAGAAGAGCTGGTCCTCGGTCTCCAGGGACCGCGAGTCCGTGCCCTTCTTCAGGTACGGGCCGTAGCGGCCGTTCTGGGCCGTGATCTCCACGCCCTCCGCGTCCGCGCCGACCACGCGCGGCAGCGACATCAGCTTGAGCGCTTCGTCCAGGGTCACCGTGTCGAGGGACATGGACTTGAAGAGGGAGGCCGTGCGCGGCTTGACCGCGTTCTTGCCCGTCTTCGGGGTGCCCTCGGGCAGGATCTCCGTCACGTACGGCCCGTAGCGGCCGTCCTTGGCGACGATCTCGTTGCCGCTGACCGGGTCCTTGCCGAGCTCGAACTCGCCGCTCGGCTTCGCGAACAGCTCCTCCGCGTACTCGACCGTCAGCTCGTCCGGAGCCATGTCGTCGGGCACGTCGGCCCGCTGGTGGCCCTCCGCGTCCTTCTCGCCGCGCTCCACGTACGGCCCGTAGCGGCCGACGCGCAGCACGATGCCCTCGCCGACCGGGAAGGAGGAGATCTCCCGGGCGTCGATCGCGCCCAGGTCCGTGACCAGCTCCTTCAGACCGCCGAGGTGGTCCCCGTCGGCCGGCACGACCTCGGTCGCGTCCTCCGAGCCGAAGTAGAACCGCTTCAGCCACGGCACGGACTGGGCCTCGCCCCGCGCGATGCGGTCGAGGTCGTCCTCCATCTTCGCGGTGAAGTCGTAGTCGACGAGCCGGCCGAAGTGCGTCTCCAGCAGGTTGACCACGGCGAACGACAGGAAGGACGGCACGAGCGCCGTGCCCTTCTTGAAGACGTATCCGCGGTCGAGGATCGTGCCGATGATCGACGCGTAGGTCGACGGGCGGCCGATCTCGCGCTCTTCGAGCTCCTTGACCAGCGAGGCCTCGGTGTAGCGGGCCGGCGGCTTGGTCGAGTGCCCGTCCGCCGTGATCTCCTCGGCGGCGAGCGCGTCGCCCTCCGCGACCTGCGGCAGCCGCTTCTCGCGGTCGTCGAGCTCGGCGTTCGGGTCGTCCGCGCCCTCGACGTACGCCTTCATGAAGCCGTGGAAGGTGATCGTCTTGCCGGAGGCGGAGAACTCGGCGTCCCGGCCGTCCGAGGCCCGGCCGCCGATCTTCACGGTGACGCTGTTTCCGACCGCGTCCTTCATCTGGGAGGCGACGGTCCGCTTCCAGATCAGCTCGTACAGGCGGAACTGGTCGCCCGTCAGACCCGTCTCGGCCGGCGTGCGGAAACGATCACCCGAAGGACGGATCGCCTCGTGCGCCTCCTGGGCGTTCTTGACCTTGCCGGCGTAGACGCGCGGCTTCTCCGGCAGGTAGTCGGCCCCGTACAGCTGGGTGACCTGCGCCCGCGCCGCCGACACCGCGGTGTCGGACAGCGTGGTGGAGTCGGTACGCATGTAGGTGATGAAGCCGTTCTCGTACAGCTTCTGTGCCACCTGCATCGTCGCCTTCGCACCGAAGCCGAGCTTGCGCGAGGCCTCCTGCTGGAGCGTCGTCGTACGGAAGGGGGCGTACGGGGAACGGCGGTACGGCTTGGACTCGACCGACCGGACGGCGAACGCGGTGTCGGCCAGGGCGGCGGCCAGCGCCCGGGCGTTCGCCTCGTCGAGGTGCAGCACCTCGCTCTTGAGCTGCCCGTTCGAGCCGAAGTCACGGCCCTGCGCGATGCGCTTGCCGTCCACCGTGTTCAGGCGGGCGACCAGCGTCGAGGGGTCGGACGGGTCACCCGCACGCCCGGTGGAGAAGGTTCCGGTCAGGTCCCAGTACTCGGCGGAGCGGAAGGCGATGCGCTCGCGCTCCCTCTCGACGACCATGCGCGTGGCGACCGACTGGACACGGCCCGCCGACAGCTTCGGCATGACCTTCTTCCACAGGACCGGCGAGACCTCGTAGCCGTAGAGGCGGTCGAGGATGCGGCGGGTCTCCTGGGCGTCGACCATGCGCTGGTTGAGCTCGCGCGGGTTGGCGACGGCGTCGCGGATCGCGTCCTTGGTGATCTCGTGGAAGACCATCCGGTGGACAGGGACCTTGGGCTTGAGGACTTCCTGCAGGTGCCACGCGATGGCTTCGCCCTCGCGGTCCTCATCGGTGGCGAGGAAGAGTTCGTCGGACTCGGCCAGCAGCTCCTTGAGCTTCCTGACCTGGGACTTCTTGTCCGCGTTGACGACGTAGATCGGCGCGAAGTCGTGCTCGACGTCCACGCCGAGGCGGCGGACCTCACCGGTGTACTTGTCGGGAACCTCGGCCGCGCCGTTCGGGAGGTCGCGGATGTGCCCGACGCTCGCCTCGACGACGTATCCGGGGCCGAGGTAGCCCTTGATCGTCTTCGCCTTGGCTGGGGACTCGACGATGACGAGTCGGCGGCCGCCCTTTGCGGTCTCGCTAGTCGGGGACAACTTGGCTCTTCTCTCCGGTCGGCACTCGGTCGCAGTACGGCGACGCTGCGGAGTGTGACGGTACAACCCGCCCCCGTGTCAAACGGCAGAAGCCCGCAACGGCCACTCGAACGGTAACCCGACAAGTGCCGTTTCTGCCGCCCGGATGCCGCGCCGGGGCGTTCCCGATCACCGGGCCGGGTGGCCGCGGGGCCGTCTGGCCCCGCTCCCGCACCCCGTCCCACGTCGGCTTTCGCACCCGGATCCGGGCCGGACCGGACCCTCGTACGGACCCTCGCACTCCGGTGTCGGAGCCGGGCGAGGCAGCACGCCCCGAGGGCCGGCGGCGCCGTTCCGCTTACCCCCGGGCCATCCTCCGGATTTCCCCCGGAGCCCGCTGCGCAGGAGGCCGCCGGCCCCCGGGGCACGGCGGGCGGACCCCGGGTTACATCCCGGCGCCGCTACCGCGCGGGGCCCTTCCCCGGCTCCAGGAAACCCTGCTCGACGAGCGTCCGGATCGACTCGGGCGTCCGGTCCCGCAGCACCACCGGATCCTCCTGGACCAGCTGCGCGATCGCGTCCAGGATCCGGCCCGCGGTGAGTGAGCCGTCACACACTCCGGCGAAGCCCGCGCCGACCGTGTCGACCTTGGTGGCGCGCCGCATCCCGCGGTTCTGCCGGAGCACGACGTGCTCGGGATCCTCCGCGCCGGGCGCGCCGACCTGCTCCTGCACGACTTCCTCGGCCAGCACGAAATAGGCCTCCAGCAGGGCCGCGTCATCGTGTTCCCGCAGGTAGTCCTGGCGGGCGAAGTGGGCGAGCACCGCCTCGCCGAGCGGCTGCTCCACCGTGTGCGGCCACTCCTCGACCACGATCGAGGGCTCGGCGGCGTCCGACCGGCGCAAGGTGATCCAGCCGAAGCCGACGGACTTCGTCTTGCGGGCCTCGAACTCGTCCAGCCAGTCCTCGTACCGCCGCGCGTACTCCTCGGGGTCGGTGCGGTGGTCGCCCGCGTCACGCAGCCACAGCTCCGCGTACTGCGTCACGTCCTGCACGTCACGCTGCACGATCCAGGCGTCGCAGCCGCGCGGCACCCAGGAGCGCAGCCGGTCGTGCCAGTCCTCGCCCTCGACGTGCTGCCAGTTGCCGAGGAACTGCGCGTACCCGCCCGGGTTGAGCCGCGCTCCGGCCTGCTGGACCAGGGTCCGGCACAGGTCGTCGCCGCCCATTCCGCCGTCCCGGTACGTCAGCCGGGCGCCCGGGGAGATCACGAACGGCGGGTTCGACACGATCAGGTCGTACGTCGCCTCGCCGACCGGTTCGAAGAGGGACCCGGTGAGCAGCTCGGCCTCCGGGGCGCCCGACAGGGCCAGCGTCAGACGGGTGAAGTCCAGGGCGCGCGGGTTGACGTCGGTGGCGGTGACCCGGGTGGCGTGGCGGGAGGCGTGCAGCGCCTGGATGCCCGATCCGGTGCCGACGTCGAGGGCCGAGCCGACGGGGGTGCGGACGGTGATCCCGGCCAGCGTGGTGGAGGCACCGCCGACACCGAGGACCACCCCCTCCTCGCGGCTGCCGATCCCGCCGGCCCCGCCGACGGCGCAGCCGAGGTCGGACACGATGAACCAGTCCTCGCCGTCCGGACCGCCGTACGGACGCACGTCGACGGTCGCGTGCACCTCATCGCCTTCCTGCCGGAGCCAGCCGTCGGCCAGGGCCGCGTCGGCGGGCAGTGCGGCGGCGGCGTGCACGTACGGCTCGGGCTGCTGGAGCAGGAACAGCCGGACCAGGCTCGCGAGCGGGCCGTCGCCGGCGCCACGGGTGGCCCGCAGGGCGGGGACCGTCTCGCTGCGGGCCAGGGCGGCGTAGGCGGGGGCGCCGAGCAGGTCGAGCAGGCCGTCGGCGGTGAAACCGGCGGCCAGCAGGGCACTGCGGAGTTCGGCGGCGTGGTCGGACGTGGGAAGGCTGCTGGTACTCACGCGTCCATTGTGTCCGGTGGGACCCGTCCTGCCGATCAGCCGGGGCCCGTGCGTACGAAAGGGCGGCCGCGGCCCCTTCCGGGACCCCGGCCGCCCTGATCGGACGCCCTACTTCGCCGAGGGCGACGGCGCCGCGACCTGACAGCCCTTCTGGCCGTTGATCGCCTTGTCCAGGCCTCCCGCATTGAGCGTGGCGAGGGCGTCCTGGCCGCCCTTCGTCGCCTCCTGAAGGCCGCCCGCGACCTCCTTCAGGCCGTCGGCGAACTTCGTCTGCTCCTTGGGGTCGAGGGCGTCCATCTTCGTCTTCAGGTCGGCGTACCCCTTGGACGTCGCCTCGAAGCCCTTGGCGGCCGCTTCCTGGGTCGCCGCACCGTCCTTGACCGGCGGAACTCCCGCCGACTGCAGGGCGGCCCCCATGGTCTTGTACGACTCCGACATGGTCGCGAAAGCCGCGGAATCGGTCTGCTGGACCTCCTCGGGCTTGCTGCTCTCCGTCGCCACGCGCTTGATGTCCGCGTTGGCGGTCTCGATCTTCTTCAGTTCGGGCTGCCACTTGTCGCAGACCTTCTTGGCCCAGGCGCTGGCCTTCTCGTCGGTCTCGTCCCCGCCGCAGCCGGACAGGACGAGCATCATCACCGCACCGCCCGACAATGCGGCCGCAAGCTTCTTGTTCACCGGATTGGTCCCTTCGAAGGCTCTCGGCCCGGAAGATACACGTCTGCCATCCGGGGACGCACAAAGGCGGACAGACGGCGCGTCAGTCCGCGCTGCCTGTCCGCCCTTCGGGCGTACGGCCGGCCCTGCCCGGCCCTGCCCGTCCTGCCGCCGGGACCTCGGGTCAGGAGACCGTCGCGGGGTCGGCCGGCTGGGCCACCCGCTCGGCGGCTCCGCCCTCGGTCTCGTCGCCGACCGCGATGCCGCGGCGCTTGGAGATGTACACCGCGCCGATGATGACGGCGATCGCGAGGACCGCGACGATCGCCCGCACCGTCGGGTTGGTGTCCGGGCCGTAGCTGAACTGCACGACGGCTGGGGCGATCAGCAGCGCCACCAGGTTCATGACCTTGAGCAGCGGGTTGATCGCGGGACCGGCGGTGTCCTTGAACGGGTCGCCGACCGTGTCGCCGATGACGACCGCGGCGTGGGCCTCGCTGCCCTTGCCGCCGTGGTGGCCGTCCTCGACGAGCTTCTTCGCGTTGTCCCACGCGCCACCGGAGTTGGCGAGGAAGACCGCCATCAGGGTGCCCGTGCCGATGGCGCCGGCGAGGAAGGAGCCGAGCGCGCCCACGCCGAGGGAGAAGCCCACGGCGATCGGGGTGAGGACGGCGAGCAGGCCGGGCGTGGCGAGCTCGCGCAGCGCGTCCTTGGTGCAGATGTCGACGACGCGCCCGTACTCGGGCTTCTCGGTGTAGTCCATGATCCCGGGGTGCTCGCGGAACTGGCGGCGCACCTCGTAGACCACGGCGCCCGCGGAGCGGGAGACCGCGTTGATGGCGAGGCCGGAGAACAGGAACACGACCGCCGCGCCCAGGATCAGCCCGACCAGGTTGTTGGGCTGCGCGATGTCCAGGCTGAGGTTCATCTCCCCGGCCTTGGCTCCGACCTCCTTGACCGCGGTGGCGATCGCGTCGTTGTACGAGCCGAAGAGCGCGGCCGCGGCGAGCACGGCCGTGGCGATGGCGATGCCCTTGGTGATGGCCTTGGTGGTGTTGCCGACGGCGTCCAGGTCGGTCAGGACCTGCGCACCGGCGCCCTCGACGTCGCCGGACATCTCGGCGATGCCCTGGGCGTTGTCGGAGACGGGCCCGAAGGTGTCCATGGCGACGATGACGCCGACGGTGGTGAGCAGGCCGGTGCCGGCCAGGGCCACCGCGAACAGCGCGAGCATGATCGACGTACCGCCGAGCAGGAACGCGCCGTAGACGCCGAGGCCGATGAGCAGCGCCGTGTAGACGGCGGACTCCAGGCCGACGGAGATGCCGGCGAGGACGACGGTGGCCGCGCCGGTCAGGGAGGACTTGCCGATGTCCCGGACGGGACGGCGGCTGGTCTCGGTGAAGTAGCCGGTCAGCTGCTGGATCAGGGCCGCCAGCACGATGCCGATGGCGACGGCGACGACGGCCAGGATCCGCGGGTCACCGGAGTGGTTGGAGATCGCCGGGTCCTCGACGCCGACGAGCTCCTTGTAGGTGGCCGGCAGGTAGGCGTAGACGGCGATCGCGACCAGCACCAGGGAGATCACGGCGGAGATGAAGAAGCCGCGGTTGATGGCGGTCATGCCGCTGCGGTCGGAGCGTCGCGGGGAGACCGCGAAGATGCCGATCATGGCGGTGACGACGCCGATCGCGGGGACGATCAGCGGGAAGGCGAGGCCCAGGTCGCCGAAGGCGGCCTTGCCGAGGATGAGCGCGGCCACGAGGGTGACGGCGTAGGACTCGAAGAGGTCGGCCGCCATTCCGGCGCAGTCTCCGACGTTGTCGCCCACGTTGTCGGCGATGGTCGCGGCATTGCGCGGGTCGTCCTCCGGAATGCCCTGCTCGACCTTGCCGACCAGGTCGGCGCCGACGTCGGCGGCCTTGGTGAAGATGCCGCCGCCCACGCGCATGAACATCGCGATCAGGGCGGCGCCGAGACCGAAGCCCTCCAGGACCTTGGGGGCGTCGGCGGCGTAGACCAGCACGACGCAGGAGGCGCCGAACAGGCCGAGGCCGACGGTGAACATGCCGACCACGCCGCCCGTGCGGAAGGCGATCTTCATCGCCTTGTGGGAGACCTCGGTCAGGTCCTTGGCGGGCTCGCCCTCGGCGGGGGTCGCCTCCCGCGCGGCGGCGGCGACGCGGACGTTGGCGCGGACCGCGAGGCGCATGCCGATGTAGCCGGTGGCCGCCGAGAAGATGGCGCCCACCAGGAAGAAGGCGGAACGTCCCGCCCGCTGCGTCCAGTCGTCTGCCGGGAGCAGGAAGAGCAGGAAGAAGACCACGACGGCGAAGATGCCGAGGGTGCGCAGCTGCCGGCCGAGGTAGGCGTTGGCGCCTTCCTGGACGGCCGCGGCGATCTCCTTCATGCTGTCGGTTCCCTCGTCGGCGGCGAGGACCTGGCGGACCAGGATCTGCGCGACGACGAGTGCGGCCAGTGCCACGACCGCAATGACGATCACGATGAGCCGATTGTCATCGGTGAGTACTGCGGATGCCAGATCTGTGGTGCGATCCGGCGCGATAGGGGTGAAGAGCCCCGTCATTCGTCCTCCTTGACGTGATGAGCTCAAGATGTGGACGGATTGTAGGGAGCGCGCCCCGATCAAAACAGTGCGCAGGAAACGCAATTGGCGTGCTCTTGCTCCTCAGCAATAGATCGCGTCACTCCATTACCCTCGAAAGTGGTAATGGGGCAAAGGCATTGACGGCCGGTCATTGATCTAGGGAAATGAAAAAGGCCCTGCTCAGCAGGGCCTTGATAAAGATCGGAAGATATGACGGACCGTGCGCCCGGTGGATCTTACGGAAGGTCGGAGGACCCCGAGACGGGCCAGCTCATCCGGATCGTCCCGCCCGATTCCCCACTGGTCACCTCGACGTCGTCGACGAGCCCGCTGATCACGGCGAGACCCATCTCGTCCTCCGTGTCGGCGTCGGGGTCCAGGGCGGCGTCGAGTCCGGACACGGCCTCGCCGGCGCCGCCGCCCGGCCCCGGCACCTCGTCGCCGACCTCGATGGAGAACGTCTTGTCCTCCTCGGTCAGGACCACCCGGACGGGCCCGGTCAGTCCGTAGCTGCGATGGAGTCCGACGGCACGCGAGCAGGCCTCGCCCACGGCGAGGCGGACCTCGTCGAGGACGGCTTCCTCCACACCGGCCCGGCGCGCCACGGCGGCCGCGACGAGGCGGGCCGTACGGACGTGTTCGGGCTGGGCGCTGAAGCGCAGTTCAACGGTGGCCATGCGCGTCCCCCTCGGACTACGGGCGTGCCTTGACAGGGGCCCTGGCCATCCATGGCCGGGTACCCCTGCTCTCCTTGCCGGCTCCCGGCCGCCCGAAGGCTGCCGGAAGCCGCCTGGAGACGTCAGTCGGTGGCGTTGACGGCGTCTTCCACCGTGGTGTGGATCGGGAACACCTTGGTCAGACCGGTGATGCGGAAGATCTTCAGGATGCGCTCCTGGTTGCACACCAGGCGCAGCGAACCCTCGTGCGCACGGACGCGCTTGAGACCTCCCACGAGCACACCAAGTCCGGTGGAGTCGAGGAAGTCCACTCGCTCCATGTCGACAACCAGGTGGTAGCTGCCGTCGTTCACCAACTCGACCAACTGCTCGCGCAGCTTGGGCGCGGTATACACATCAATCTCGCCACCGACCTCCACGACCGTACGGTCGCCGACAGTGCGAGTCGACAGGGACAGGTCCACGGATCCTCCAGCACCTTGCTATCGAGCGGCGCCCCCTAGGGGCCTCCCCACCCGAAGGTAGGCGAGGGATTGGCTGCCGCGATGGCATTCAATCACTTACCGGCAGGCGCGCACGACGCCTTCGGACCATTGTCCCGCACGCCGGTGACACACTCGGTTCCAATGGCCAATACTCACGGTCCCGGACGGCCCAAGCCACCCGTGGACCCAAGACCCACTCCCGGCACGGTCCTGGACCGCCTGTCACGGGGACCTTCCCGAGCTGCGCGCATCACCCATACGGAGCACTTGCCCCCTCGGGCGGGTCGTCATGCAGTCTGGCCCGATCGCATCCGAACGGATGTCGTAGCCGCGATCCAGGCCGCCGGCATCGACCATCCGTGGGAGCATCAGGCCGCGGCGGCCGAGCACGCCCTGGACGGCGAGTCCGTGGTCGTCGCCACCGGCACCGCCTCGGGCAAGTCCCTGGCCTACCTCGCGCCCGTGCTCTCCGCCCTCGCGGACGGCGCCGAGGCCGCGAACGGCCGGGGCGCCACGGCCCTGTACCTGGCCCCCACCAAGGCCCTGGCGGCCGACCAGCGGCGCGCCGTACGGGAACTGGCCGCCCCGCTGGGCAACGCCGTCCGCCCCGCGGTCTACGACGGGGACACGCCCGTCGAGGAACGCGAATGGGTGCGCCAGTACGCGAACTACGTCCTCACCAACCCCGACATGCTGCACCGCGGGATCCTCCCGGCCCACCCGCGCTGGTCCTCCTTCCTGCGCGCCCTGCGCTACGTCGTGATCGACGAGTGCCACACCTACCGCGGGGTATTCGGCTCCCACGTGGCCCAGGTCCTGCGCCGGCTGCGGCGGCTGTGCGCCCGCTACGGCTCCGAACCGGTCTTCCTGCTGGCCTCCGCCACGGCCAGCGACCCCGCGGCCGCCGCGTCCCGGCTGACCGGCGTACGGGTGATCGAGATCACCGACGACGCCTCTCCGCGCGGCGAGGTGGTCTTCGCCCTGTGGGAGCCGCCGCTGCTCACCGAGCTGCGCGGCGAGAAGGGCGCTCCCGTCCGCCGTACGGCCACCGCGGAGACCGCCGACCTGCTGACCGACCTGGTGGTCCAGGGGGTCCGCACGGTCGCCTTCGTCCGCTCCCGGCGCGGCGCGGAGCTGATCTCCGTGATCGCCCAGGAGCGGCTCGCCGAGGTGGACCGTTCGCTGGCCCGGCGGGTCGCGGCCTACCGGGGCGGCTACCTGCCCGAGGAGCGCCGGGCCCTGGAGCGGGCCCTGCACTCCGGCGAGCTGCTGGGACTGGCCGCGACGACGGCCCTGGAGCTGGGCGTGGACGTCTCCGGGCTGGACGCCGTACTGATCACCGGGTACCCCGGCACGAGGGCCTCCCTGTGGCAGCAGGCCGGCCGCGCCGGGCGGGCCGGCCAGGGCGCCCTGGCCGTGCTGATCGCCCGCGACGACCCGCTGGACACCTATCTCGTCCACCATCCGGAGGCGCTGTTCCGCCAACCGGTGGAAGCCACCGTCCTGGACCCCGACAACCCGTACGTCCTCGCCCCCCACCTGTGCGCGGCGGCGGCCGAGCTGCCGCTGACGGACGCCGACCTGGACCTGTTCGGCCCGGCGACCAAGGAACTCCTCCCCCAGCTGGAAGCGGCGAAGCTGCTGCGCCGCCGGGCGACCGCCTGGCACTGGACCCGCCGGGAACGGGCCTCGGACCTGACCGACATCCGGGGCGGCGGCGGCCGCCCGGTGCAGATCGTCGAGGCCGCCACCGGCCGGCTGCTGGGCACGGTCGACGAGTCGGCCGCCCACACCGCCGTCCACGACGGGGCCGTCCACCTCCACCAGGGCCGCACGTATCTCGTGAAGCACCTGGACCTGGAGGATTCGGCAGCCCTCGTGGAGGAGGCCGATCCGCCCTTCTCCACCACCGCCCGCGACACCACCTCCATCTCCATCCTCGAGACCGAGACCGAGATCCCGTGGGGCTCGGCCCGGCTCTGCTTCGGCTCCGTCGAGGTCACCAACCAGGTCGTCTCCTATCTGCGGCGCAAACTGATCACCGGCGAGGTCCTCGGCGAGGCCAAACTGGACCTGCCGCCCCGCACCCTGCGCACCCGGGCCGTGTGGTGGACGGTGACCGAGGACCAGCTCGACGAGGCCCGGATCAACCCGGAGATCCTCGGCGGAGCCCTGCACGCCGCCGAGCACGCCTCCATCGGCATGCTCCCGCTGTTCGCCACCTGCGACCGCTGGGACATCGGCGGCGTCTCCGTGCCGCTGCATCCCGACACCCTCCTCCCCACGGTCTTCGTCTACGACGGCCACCCTGGCGGCGCCGGCTTCGCGGAGCGCGCCTTCCACACCGCCGCCGCCTGGCTGACGGCGACCCGTGACGCGATCGCCGCCTGTGAGTGCGAGGCCGGCTGCCCTTCCTGCATCCAGTCCCCCAAATGCGGCAACGGCAACGACCCCCTCCACAAACGCGGTGCCATCCGCCTCCTCACCCGTCTCCTCGCCGAATCCCCACCGACCCCGCCCACCGGCCCCGACCCGGGCCCTGAAGCGGGCCCTGGCACGTCCTGAGCCCCGGCCCGGCCCCCTGGGCCCGGCCTCAGTCCGGCGACGCCCGAGGCGGGCCCGCACGGGCCGCGACGGCGGGGGTGAAGGGGCCCGCCGCCACCCGGGCCGTCACCTCGGCGACCTCGCCGTGCAGACGGCACCCGGCGAGCGCCGCCCCTTGCGCCCGGGCCACCCGCAGCGCCGTGGCACAGGCGGTCTCCGGTCCGTGCGCCCAGGTCGCCGCCGCCGCGAGCGCCGCCAGGTCGGCGGCCGAAGCCGCCCGGTGCCGGGCCACCACGGCCTGACCGAGCAGCAGCACCCCGCCGAACACCGCGCCCAGGACCGTGGCCACCAGAGCCGCCCAGACCGTGGCCGAGCCCCGGTCCCGGCTCACGGCGGCGGCCCCACGGTGTCCTCCGCCAAGGCCACCGCCTGCGCCCCGAGCCGTACGGGCAGCCCACCCGGCCCCGGCGCCGGCGCCGCCACCCGGACCCGCCAGAGGTCGCCCACCCGCTCCAGCTCCACCCGCGCCCCCTGCGGCGCGGCCGCCAGGGCCGCCGCCACGGCCACCTCGGCCGGCTCCGAGCGGGACGCCGCCCGGGCGCCGGCCCGGGCCGCGTCCACACACCGGATCTGCGCGGCCGCCGCCATCAGAGCCCACACCAGCAGCGCCGCGAACAGCACCAGCGCCGGGATCACCAGGGCGGCCTCCGCCGTCACATATCCCCGGTCACCCCTTTTCCAGGCCCCCGGCGACTTCCCCTCAGAACGGCACATCGAGCGCCTTCCCGATGGTCGACTGAAGGGCCGTCGCGACGACTTCGCTCGTCACCACCTTGTAGAGAACGGCCGCGAATGCACAGGCCGCGATCGTGCCCATGGCGTATTCCGAGGTGGACATCCCCGCGTCGCCCCCGCGACCGCTCAGTGCCGTCCGCAGCCGAAACCAGATGATCCTCATGGCAAACCTCCTGTGGATTCCCGTTGTTGATGTGTGTGGTCAATGCGACGTCAGGTGTTCGAGAGAAGTCCCGAGGCCATTCCGATCACCACCGGCGCCACCCCGATCGCGAGAAAAGCGGGGAGGAAACACAGCCCCACCGGCGCGGTGACGAGTACCGCCGCCCGCTGCGCCCTGGCTCCCGCCCGGCGGGCCCGGTCCTCCCGGAGGCCCGACGCGAGCCGGGAGACCGGTTCCGCCGCGGGCGCCCCCGTACGGGCGGCCCGTTCCAGGCATTCCGCGAGCGCCCGGGCGCCCGGTATCTCCGCCAACCTCCCCCACCCGGCGCCCGGTTCGCCGCCGAGCCGCAGCTCCGCCCCGGCCCGTGCCAGCCGCTCCCCCACCGGGCCGCCCAGTGACTCCCCGACCACCTCCGCGGCCTCCACCGGCCCGGCCCCGGCCGCCAGACACGCGGCCAGCAGATCCGCGGCGAACGGCAGCTGGCGCTCCGCCTCCCCCGGATCCACCGCGGCCGGCGGCCGCGCCCTGGCCCGCCACCGCCACACGCCGAGCGCGGCGAGCCCGCCGACCACCACGCCCACCGGCCCGCCGACGAGCACCCAGCCCGCCAGCAGCGCCCCGGCCGGCGGGGCCCACGCCGCCAGTACGCCCCGCGCGGCGGAGGCGAACGCCGGCCCGCGAGGACCCTGTTCCACCCCGAGCAGCGCCGCGATCCTGCGCCGGGCCGCCCGCTCCCGGACCCGCGCCACCACCGCCGACCCCACCACCCAGAGGGCCGCCACCGCGAGGCACAGCGCGATCCCCAGCCTGTGGACGAGGACGCCGCCCATCACCGCTCCCCCGCCCGTACGATCCGCCGGCACCACAGCAGCCCCAGCGCCTCCAGCAGCGCGCCCGCCAGCAGGCACCCCCAGCCCATCGGGGTGTGCAGCAGCACCCGCAACGGATCCGCCCCCAGTCCGGTGCCGATCAGCAGGCCCACCAGCGGCAGCAGGGCGAGCACCAGCACCGTCGAACGCGCCCCCGCCAACTGGGCCCGCAGCGATGCCTGTCGGTCCCGCTCCGCCCGCAGGGCCCCCTCCAGCCGGTCCAGCCCGGCGGCCAGCCCCGCACCGCCGTCCACCGACACCCGCCAGCAGGCGGCCATCCCGGCCAGACCCTGCGCGCCGGGCTCCTTCGCCGCCTGACGCAGCGCTCCCGGCACGTCCCCGCCGAACGCCGCGGCGGCCAGCACCCCTGCCTCCGCCGCACCGGGCCCGCCCGGAACCGCGACGGTGCGCCGCATCGCCGCCGTCAGCGCCTGCCCGGGCTGGGCGCCCGCCCGCAGCTCGCCGACCACCGCCCCGCACAGGGCCACCACCTCGGCGGCCCGCGCCGCCCGGGCCCGCTCCCGCTCCCGTACCCGCAGCCACCGCCGTAGCAGCGGCAGGGCGGCCGCGCCCGCCAGCAACGGGATCACCGACCCGCCGAGCACCGCGACCAGGAGACCGGCCCCGAGGCAGGCCCACTCCCGCCACCGCCCCGCCCGCACCCGTACCGTGATCAGCAGCCGCTCCCAGCGCAGCGGCCCGCCCGGAACCGCCGGAGCGCCCGCGGCCAGCACCAACCGGGCCCGCCGGGCCACGCGGTCGCCCCCGGACAGCCCCCAGGCGGCCGCCCCGGCACAGAGCACCCCGGCGAACACCGGCACCGGCAGCCCCGCCGCGGCGCTCACCGGACACCTCGCAGCAGCGGACGCAGCCGGTCCCAGCCCCGCTCCCGCACGAAGCCGCGGGCGGCCCAGCGCAGCGCCGGTACGGTGACCACCAGTCCGGCGGCGTCCCGCTCCAGCACGTGCACCTCGGCCAGCCGGCGGCGCCCCTCACGGTCCCGGACCAGGTGGAGCACCAGGGTCAGCGCGGCGGCCAGTTGGCTGTGCAAGGCGGCCCGGTCGAGCCCGGCGGCCGTCCCGAGCGCCTCCAGCCGGGCCGGGACGTGGGCGGCGGCGTTCGCATGGACCGTGCCGCAGCCCCCCTCGTGTCCGGTGTTCAGCGCGGCGAGCAGATCCGCCACCTCGGCGCCCCGCACCTCGCCGACCACCAGCCGGTCGGGCCGCATCCGCAGCGCCTGCCGGACCAGATCCGCCAGGGTGACCAGACTCGACTTAGGAACAGTTCGGCTGTCTCAGTGCCTGTGCTGTCTCAACTGGATGCCTCAAGCTAGCCCACGCGCGCCTCCTTGGATCAGCGGCCAACCGTCTCACCCTTTTTGCCATTTCTTTACAAACTGGCCGAAGGAGCCTCGCCGCCCTTAGAGCATTCAAGCGACATGTGGCACTGAGCAGCCGAATCACCCTGAATGTGCGAATCAGCCCAATGGAGTGCACCCTGGGATGGTGAACCCGAGGCACCAGGGAGCGGTGAGCCGGGAGTTGCTATGGATGATGGTCCGCTTGCCCTATACCGAGGGCAGAAAATGTGGAACCCGGACATGGTGATAACAGCGCCGTCTCTGCGTAATGGATACGGCCACAACGCCGCCATGCTCACCGATCTACACTTGCAGATGATAAGAGGGATGATAGAGAGCGCCGATCTAGGGATCGCGCACGCTCGAAACCATCTCGAGAACCAGCTACTCCTGATCCAGACATCTCGACCCGATAGCCCGTACGTATCATGCACCTACGAATGGTCTATCGCGCAAAGCTTTGCCACCAAGGGGGATACTCCCGGTTACATACTAACCGTGAATGGAGACGGGCCAGACGATGGGTTGGATTTCGATGCCCTTCGCTCAAGACACCACCTCTGGGGTGACACAGTCGACCACCTTCGAGAGTTCGGCATTCCCCGTCACCTTGGCACCGGATTTTTCGTCTCTAAAGTCACGTTGATCCCCCCATTTTCCAGCGAATGCAAGGTGGTGTGGGAATCATGAGGGCCCAAGTGTATGACCGAAGCGAGGAGGTCGGATACTTCGCCTGGGCGTTGGAAAACTCGGCTTTCACGCAGCGAGTAGCCGAGTCGCTCCAGTTCATGCCATGGGATACCTACGAGGCAAGGGAAGCAGTGATTGACACGGTTAGCGGCTCCATAAGGAACGGATTCTCTGCCGAAACAGGGTCTGCCGCTGATGCCAAAAGTTATTTGAGCAGGCTGGACGGGCCTGCATTCGCTTCAGCTCTCGGGCCAAGGTATGTAGACCTGACACCGGCAGGCCATTGGCAGACTCTTCACTACCCTGAGCAAGCCTATGCAGTCGAGGACATCATTTCCGAGCCGGAGATTGAACGGGCGGCTTACCGACTGATGCTCATCAGCTTTCTGGCTACCTTCACCCCTTACGCGAAGCAGTCTCTTCCTATGCTTGGCATGCTTATGGTGCGTGGGCCGCAAAATAGACAGCTGACCATTTCCCGCTTTTTGGCGATAGCCACAGACGGCCTAGTCGGCCGGACTCATTCCGCCTTGCCCTCACGAGCCGAAATCTTGGAATGGGCGCCAGCAATCCCTGAGCGAAGTGAACTTTCTCTTGTCGATACCGTCGGCGAGTACATCGCCGCCAGTCGAGACAACGGGCGGCCATTCGCCGCCTAGAAGCGGAACATCATCCACTCGAGTTGCGGGAACCGCTGGCCTGGGAGGTGTATTCCCTCAGGTATCGGCTGCATTCGCTTTACTACCCTCAACTCATTGCGCCGGGCGCGGACCAATGTCCGCGCCCGGCGCAATGAGTTGCGTCAGATGCGTCCCAAGCCTCGGGTAATCCATCCGGCTTCGCGCCACTGGCCGGTGTTGAGGGTGCCGCGGGCGTCGATGACCTTGGGGGTGGTGGTGCGGGTGGCGAGCCGCTTGGGATCGATGGTGGTGAAGTGGTGCCACTCGGTGAGGTGGAGGAGGAGGTCGGCGTCGTCGACGGCGGCGATGGGGTCTTCGACGTAGTCGAGCTCGGGGTGAAGCTTGCGGGCGTTGTCGAGGGCCTTGGGGTCGGTGACGGTGACGGCGGCGCCGAGGTCGTGGAGGGCCTGGGCGACGGCGAGGGCGGGCGAGTCGCGGATGTCGTCGGTCTCGGGCTTGAAGGCGGCGCCCCAGACGGTGATCCGCTTGCCTCGCAGGTCGGCGCCGAGTTCTTCGTGGGCGAGGTCGATGACGCGCTGGCGGCGGCGGGCGTTGACGGCGGCGGCTTCACGGAGGATGCCGACGGCCTGGCCGGAGTCGAGTTCGTCGGCGCGGGTGACGAAGCCCGCGAGGTCCTTGGGCAGGCAGCCGCCGCCGAAGCCGAGGCCGGGCCGCATGCCGTGGCGGCCGATGCGGTGGTCGTGGCCGAGGATGTCGGCGAGTTCGGCGACGTTGGCGCCGGAGGCTTCGCAGACCTCGGCCATCGCGTTGATGAAGGAGATCTTGGTGCCGAGGAAGGAGTTCGCGGCGCCCTTGGCGAGCTCGGCGGTGGCCCAGTCCGTGACGATCGTCGGCGTCCCCGACTCGATGATCTTCTCGAACGCCTGCCGCAGCAGGGCCTCGGCCCAGGAGTGGGTGGTGTTGAAGCCGAGGACGAGGCGGTCGGGGCGGAGGGTGTCGTCGACCGCGAAGGACTCGCGGAGGAACTCGGGGTTCCAGGCCACCTCGACGAGCTCACCGGCGGGCGCGTACTCGCGCAGGATCTCGGCAACGCGGGGTGCGGTGCCGACCGGGACGGTGGACTTGACCGCGACGACGGCCGGGGTGGTCAGGCCGGGGGCCAGGCGGCGGACGGCGTCGAACAGATGGGTGAGGTCGTAGGCATCGCTGCCGGTCTGCGGTGGGGTGCCCACTCCGATGAAGTGCAGGTCGGCGAAGTCGGCGGCCTCGCCGTAGGAGGCGGTGAACTTCAGCCGGCCGGTCGCGGTGTGCTTGGCGAGGAGGCCGTCGAGGTCGCGTTCGAAGAACGGGGCTCGGCCGGAGTTGAGGGTGTGGACCTTGTCGATGTCGGAGTCCATGCCCAGGACCTCGTGGCCGAGCTCGGCCATGCAGGCGGCGTGGGTGGCGCCGAGGTAGCCGCATCCGATGACGGTCATCTTCATGCTCGGGGTCGTCCCTTCGGGTGGGGCCGCCGCTGGCGGCCCCACCCTTGCCCCGCCCGGAAAGGGTGGGGTGATCAGGAGGGCCTGGCGGCCAGATAGCGGTAGATCCCGTCCCGGATGAACGGCGGGATCGTGAGGATGTCGAGGTAGTCGGGGGCGAAGAACTGGAGCTTGACGCCCTCGGCGAGAAGGAGGTCCGTCTCGTCGCCGTCCCAGAAGCCGGAGAAGAAGGTGATGATCTGGCCGGAGCCGCGGTTGTCGGTGATCTCGAACAGCTCGGTCAGGTTCTCGGGGGTCAGGCCCGCTTCTTCGTCGAGCTCGCGGACGATCGCGTCGGCAGGGGACTCTCCGGGGTCGCAGCCGCCGCCCAGGACGGACCAGTGGGCGGGCCAGGCGATCTCGGGGAGGTCGTCGCGGAGGTGGAGGAGGAGTTCGCCGCGGCGGTTGGTGATGACCGCGACGGCTCCGCGGGCGGCGGCCGGCTCCTCGATGGGGGTGTTCTCGGAGTGCATTCCCTCACCGTAGTAACGGAGTTAGGGATCACGCGGCAGCCCTCACCGTCTGGTCCGAAAACCAGGCGGCTGCCATGAGGGCCTGCATCCGGGTGCGGTCGAACCGGCCGCCGGGCTTCAGACCCCCCTCGAGGAGGGGGCGGAATCCAGGCGGGGCATCGGTGAGGGCCATGCGGATCTGGGAGTCGGCCCAGGCCGCGAGGTTGTCGTTGAGCCAGGACGGGACCGGGGAGGCGAAGCCGAGCTTGTCCCGGCTGGCCCAGACCTCGCGGGGCAGGCCCATGGCCTTGGCCGCGTCCCGCAGGATCCGCTTGCCCTGGGCCGGGTCGGTGATCTTGTGCTCGACCGGGAGGCGGTAGGACAGCTCGACCAGGTCGCGGGCGAGGTAGGGGGACCGGCGTTCGAGCGCGTAGGCGGAGGCGAGTTTGTCGCTGGTCATCACCAGCGGCCTCCAGGCCGTCGCCAGGTCCGCCAGGGTCAGGCCGCGGGCCAGGTCCCCGCCCGCGCGGGCCATCGCGTCGGCCACCAGGTCCCGGAGGCGGCCGTCGGGGTCGGGGCCGCGAAGGATGAGCCGGGTGACGGCCTCCGCCGGGTCGAGGGGTTCGTCGGCGGTGTGCATGAGCTTGGCGGCCAGCGGCCGGTATGCCTCCAGCCCGGCGCTCAGGACAGCATCGGGGCTGAAGAGGACCAGGGCCTGGCGGACGTAGCCCATCAGGAACTCGTCCGGTCCGAGCCCGCCGATCACGACCCGAAGGCCCATGTCGGCGATCTTCCGGTAGGCCATGTGCTCCGAGAAGGTGCTGGCGTTGCCCATTGGGTAGTCCAGGGCCCGCATCATGTGCGGCAGGGCCCGGGTGAAGTCCCGGTGATCCGGTTCGACCACGACCAGCTCTGCCCCGATGTCCCGGGCGATCACGGCGGCCGTGGAGGACTCGTCCAGGCGGTCCTGGCCCGGATAGCGGACCGTGACGCAGACCGGGGGCCGCATCAGGTAGGCCAGCACCGCTGAGTCCAGCCCGCCCGAGAGGAGGAGGGCGAAGTCGCAGGCCGGCGACCTGAGCGGGATCTGCTCGGCCAGGATCGTGGAGAACCTGGCCAGGGCCTCGTCGTAGGTGCCGGTGAAAGGGGCCCGGTCCTCCAGATGCCACCAGGTCATCTGGTCGATCGACCCGGTCGTGACGTCGAACGTCAGCAGCGTGGCCGGGGCCAGCAGCTGGATGCCCTGGAACGGAGTGTCCACTCCGACGGGGGTTTCGATCGCGGTGACCTCGGGCCGTAAGACCAGCGGGGCCGGCCCGTAGCCGGTCAGGGTGGTGACTTCGGAGGCGAACGCGAGCCGGCCGCCGTCCAGGCGCCAGTAGAGCGGCTTCTCCCCGAGCCGGTCGCGGGCCAGGAACAGCTTCGCGGCCCGCGGGTCATAGACGGAGATGGCGAACATGCCGTCCAGGCCGTCCAGGCAGGACGGGCCGATCTTGGCCCAGGCCCGCAGCAGGAAGTGGGCGTCCGACTCCCGCTCGCTGATCTCGATGCCCCAGGCGGCGGCCTGCTGCCGCCAGTTGTAGATCTCTCCGTTGAAGGCCAGCAGGATCCCGGTGTCCCGGTCCAGGTAGGGGCCGGGCATGGCCTGCGGGTCGACGATCAGGAGGGTGTTCATGGCCAGCACCGCCCGCCCGTCCCGGGCGGCGGCGTGCATGGTGCCGTCCGGGCCGCGGTAGTGCTGCGAGTCGCCCATCGCGGCGACGGTCTTCTCGTGCCGGAGAGCATCCCCTCCGGCCAGTCCTGCGATTCCGCACATCTGGTTCACCCCCGAGCGTGAAGTCGTGGTGCCTGGCGGCGGCCGGCGCCGGAAGCCCTTCCTGGCGTCCCGGCGGCGGCCTGTGCCCTCATCACACCGGCCGGGCCCTCATGCCTGGCAGGGCTCGCAGGGGGGCTCACAACTCGCAAAGCAGGTTCACCCAGGGTCCGCAGGGCAATACCCTCGGTGGCTCCAGACGCGGAGAGGCGAACAGCCTCCCCGTGCCCTGCCGGAATGCGTACGACTGAAAATGCCCAGTCGACAGGCCCGGCCTCGTGGCGTTTCCTCGTCAGCAGCCCTGCTGCTGACCTGGTGGAAAAGGGGATTCGGGTGGCGTCGACCAGCCGCCGGAAGCGTCCGCCGAACGCGGACCTGGACCGGCTCATCGAGACATGCGGCGCGAGCCACAAGTCTCTGGCCCTGCGGGTCAACCAGCTCGCCCAGCAGGCCGGGCTGGAGACGGACTACTCGCATACCTCCATCGCGAACTGGTGCCAGCGAGGCATGATCCCCAAGTGGCCGGTGCCCACATTCCTCGCGCAGGCGATCTCCGAACGGCTCGGCCGTCCGGTGGCACTTGGCGAAATCGGTATGGGCGATGCGGAGACACCGGACACGGATGTGGGGTTGGATTTCCCGCGGGACCGTGCTGACGCGGTCCGAGTGGCCACCTCGTTCTGGAGCTTCGTGAACCGCCGCGACTTCTTAACCGGATCCGGCTTCGCCGTCTCCGCGTTCACCACCCCCGTGACCCGCTGGCTGGTCACCCCCGCCGACGAGGCGGCCGACGTAGCCGGCGGCAAGAAGCAGGTCGGCCGGGCCGACCTGGAAGAACTCCGCGACGCAGCCGACGAGGCTCGCCGCTGGGACTCCAAATACGGCGGCGGGAACTGGAAGGCCAACTCCGTCACCGTCTGCCTCCAGGAACGGGCCGCCCCGCTGCTGCGGGGCTCCTTCACCGACGCAGTCGGCCGCGACCTGTTCTCCGTCACCAGCGAGCTGTCCCGCCTGGCCGGGTGGACGGCCTTCGACGTGGGCCAGCACGACGTCGCCCAGCGGCACTTCATCCAGGCCCTCCGCCTGGCCCGCGCGGGCGGAGACGTCCAGCTCGGCTGCTATGTCCTGACCACCATGGCCATGCAGTCCCTGCTGCGGGGCTTCGGCTCCGAGGCAGTCGACATGGCCCAGGGAGCCTTCGAACGCGCGAAGGGCCAGGCCGCCCCGCGGGTTCTCGCGTTCACCAAGCTCATCGAGGCCCGTGCCCATGCCCGCGAGAGGGACGCCAGGGCCGCCTCACGGGCCCTCGCGGCCTCCGAGGACCTCCTGGTCCAGGCAGACACTGCCAGCGGCTCAGAGCCCGCCTGGATCGACTTCTATCACCACGCCAGGCTGTCGGCGGACGCCGCCGAGGTCTTCCGGGACCTGAAAAACCCCAAGGCAGCCCTCGCCTGGAACCAGCGGGCGGCCGCAATGCCGTCCGGAGTGTTCACCCGCTCCGTCGGGATGCGGCTGGCGATCGTGGGGACCGCCCACCTCCAGGCCCGCGACCTCGACCACGGCCTCGAGCTGGGCAACAGGTCCGTGGACATCCTCGCCCGCGTCCAGTCCTCCCGGGCCAAGGACTACGTCCGCGAGTTCAACACCGCCCTCGGCCCCTGGCGGCGCGAGCCGGCCGTCCGCGAGTTCATCCACCGCACCCGCACCGAACTCGGAATCGCCGCCTGAACGCGCTCGGCCGTACTTCCCCACCTCCTCGAGGGGAAAGTACGGCCGAACGTCCCCGGTCGCGTTACGACTTCGTCGTGCACCACCGCGTACGGATATCTGTGCTCAGTTCTCCGCCGCTTCGGCTTGCACCGCCACGGCCTCCTTGTGACTGCCGCAATAGGCCAGGGCCACTGACCAATCACTCACCTGATCCGTGGCCGCCGTAGAAGTATCGGGGCAGCCGTTCTGCCAGGTAGCCGTAGTCCTCATCCGCAATAGGCGCCGAGATGACGGGCACGAGCGGGTGGCGGTTGTTCACAGCTCGCTCGTCCATGGCACTCCGCAGCACAGCGACTGCAGTCGCGGTCCAGTCTCCCGAAGAGTCGACCGCTTCGTCCGTCAGCCGACGGGGAGGCTCGCCCCGCAGGACTACCAAACGCGGATCGTCACCGACGCTCAGCAGCAGACGCGTGTCCCACCAGCACGAAGCGAACTGGAAGTGGTCTCCTCGACCGCCATCCGACGGGAAAGCCAGCCCGCTCAGACGCCACCGAACGCTGACTGTGCACCATACGTGATCCTTGATCTTGTATGCCTGGGGATCAGTCATGGATACGAACTCGGCGACCGGCGACGACAGCCACCCGTCTGCCCAGATCCCGTATGGGCCTTCGCCAGGACGTCCGCGGAACGCAGTCGCCGCGAACCCTGCGTCACGGGACACGCTGCCGTCCCGCGTATTGATGTGCTGAGAGATCTCCGGAGAGACCTCGTTGCCGGTCAAAACGGTCCGAAGGTACTCCTCGTCCGCATCCGTCGCTTCGGTGAACCGTGCCAGGACCTGATCGAGCGAGGTGAGATGAACAAACTCACCCTTCAGGCGGCGTAGGTCATCGCTCATCGGGGACCCGTGAGTGGTTCCGTCCCCGAAGTCGTCGGTGTTGGAGCTGACGAAGTAGACCGTCTCGTCAGGGTGGCTCTCGGCGTAGTTGATCGCCGACATCCAGACAGCCACGTCTCGGTAGCCCGTCTTCACCGACCGCTTGCCGTTCAGCACGATCTTGGCGGGAGCGAGGCCATTCGCCTCCCGGAACGCAGCCTCACGCAGGGCCTGCTCAGTGGTAGGGATCACCTCCACCAGCTCGCCGTACTTCTTGCGCCAGTGCTCGCGGACCTTATCGGGATTGGGCCACTCGACATCGGTGTCCAGCGGCCAGGGAGTCGCTCGTTCCAACTGCTCGATGGCCTGCTTGACCGAATCGTGTGCCGCCTTGTGCTTGACGGCTTTCTGGGCGACAAGCTCTTCCATCACGACCCAGGGAACAGCCACCTGCTCCGTTCCAGACTCCCTGATGGTCCGCAAGAGCTCGGCACTACTACTGCTCAGGCCGCAGCCGTAGAGGATGCAGGTATCCAGAATGATCACGTGATGCTCCGTCTCTCCAGCTGCCGCCGTCGCGGCCCAAATACGGCTCTTTGGTGGGCCAGCTGTCAATCTTGCGATGGAATGACAGCCAGCCGCTGTCGGCCGCCGAGCTTCTTCTTCAGGGCAAGGTTCTCGTGGTAGAGGTTCGCGGTCACCGCCGCAAGCGCGTCCAGCTTGCCGTTCACCTCGGTGACCTGGGCTTTCGCCTCTCGTAGCTGCTTGCGGAGCTCCGCGATCGTTTCGTCCCGCTGCACTTCGCCGGGGCTGCGGAGGACCGGTCTGGCGACCTTGGCGTCCCATTCGGCCAGGATCTCCTCGGCGCGGTGGACGGTCGCGTGGCTGACCTGGGCCTCGCGCGCGAGGGTCTCCTTGGTCAGGGCGCCGTTGGTGTGGAGGGGCTGACCGGCCAGCAGCCGGGCCATGGCCTCACGAAGCTTCGTTGCGGTCGCGGCGGATACCGGCATCAGCGGTCACCTTCCAGGTTGGCGAATTGTGCGGTGACCGACTGGACCTCGGCGAGACGGATCCCTATGGATTCGCGCCGTGGCGGGGACAGCCGTTCGCGTCGCAGGGTGTCTTGCAAGTCGTCCTCTTCGGCGATCCAGTAGGGGGCGTTCTTCAAGGTCAGTACCGAGTTGCGGCACTTTCCGGGCTGGCAGGCACCGAGCAACGGCTGCTTGCCCCGTTGCTCGGCCGGCAGCTGGTTTTGGCACTCGGCGGTCGATGCCTGCCACATGCAGTGGTTGATCGTGCCGAAGTGGAGCTGGGCGAACTCGTCCCGCAGCAAGCTCACCTGCATGCGTTCGTCCGCGATCTGTGCTTGGAGGTGCGGGTCGCTGTCCATGGTCTTGAGGACCTTGTCCAGGCCGGCGTGGAACTTGGCGGCGCCGGGGCCGACGGCGACCGGGCCGCCCTGCCGGCGGGCTTTGAGGAGGTCGACGAGCTTGCGGGCAGCGGCCAGCTCGAGCTGGTTGTCGAACTCCTTGCTCCAGTTCTTGTCCATCCTGCCGTAGCCGGCGGTGACCCGGTTGGCGAGGGCTCGGCGGGCAGCGTGCTTGAGCTGGATTCCGAGCGCGATCTCGCCGTCGGGCTGCTGGGCGGTGATGATCGCCATGGTCTTGCGGAACATGTGCGGCCGCACCAGCCCTTCAGGGATGGGCTCCAGTCCGGTCCGGTCCAGCGTCTTGTTGATGCTCTCGATGAAGAAGTCGATGTCGCGGAAGGCGTCGAAGCCCGCGCGGCCTCGTGTTCCCTCCGGTAGGAACCCGCTGGGTGGGGCAAGGGTCGCGAAGATGTGGCTGTCGTGCCAGGAAAGTCGTTCGGCGACGGCCACAGCCTGCGCGACCGGCTCGATGATCCACCACTTCAGGCGGGGGCGGGATGCGTCGTGCTTGGTCTTCGTCGAGGCGATCGCGGGAGATCCGTAGTGCTGGACGATGGACTTCCTCTCGATCTCCTGCAGTTCACTGTCGCGCATCAGTGAAAATGCGGCGATGAAGACGTAGCAGGCCGCTCTGACCATTCGCAGGGCGTGCTCGAGGTCGCCTTCCTCGATGAAGTCGGTGCGGTCTTCGGTGATCGCCTCACGCACCCACTGCTGTCGCTGCCGGGTGCGGGCGGTGCCGCTCGTGAAGACGTTCGCCCTGGTCACGGTGCCGAATACGCGGCCTTCCAGGGTCAGCCAGACCGGCTCCCCGGCCGGCCCGTGGACGCTGGTCTCCCGGCGGACCGGGATGAGGTTGGCCGGGTCGGCCAGCCACTTCTTGACCTCTGCATCGAGGTCATCGGGCCGCCGGTTGCGGCCGCGGACGGGCCGGTCAACGACGCCCATCGCACTCCGGCCGTCCTTGGCCGTGACGGGCCGGACCCGGCCCGCATCGACCAGCTGCTGCACCATCCTCCGCCTCATCTGGTGGCGGTCTGATTCCCGGCCGGCCTTGAACACGCCCTGGCTAACGCCGCCCGTCAGCCACAGGCTCAGCGTTGACCACATCACCGCGCCAGCCGGGTATCCGCGGAAGGTCCTGGCGTGGACCGGCACCAGGGAGGCGGGGTCCCGCACCCAGGCGGCGAGTTTCACGTCGGTGTCCTGAGCACGATGGGTCTGGCGCCGTTTCCCCTCAAAGGCCGCCAAGGCTGCGGCCTGCTGGTCGCGGCGTTCAAGGATCTGCGGGGCCATCTCGTCGATGTAGAACCAGGCGGCCCGCAGGAGCGGCCACCAGATGGCCGGGGGGATGGAGGGCGTGGACAGCTCGCCGGTAAATGTCCGGTCGGCCACCTCCGCGGCTGTCTTCCCAGGCCACGGGTCCTCCAGCAGGCCGCCTCCGGTCAGCAGCGGGGCGAAGTCCAGCAGGCGGCGAATGGTCAGGACATCGTTGGCCAGGGTCGATGTTCCGGACGTCTCGGCGTGGTGGTCGAGGTAGTCCTGCCAGTCCTCCGTCGCCCAGGCCGCCAGATCGTGGGGCATCTCCTGCTCGACCGCCCATTTGGCAATGAGCCGCATCTTGTTGCACATCTCCTTGACCGAGGACAGGCCCCAGTTCTCGGCCCGGAAGAACAGACCGGCATCCCGAAGGATCTTGTGGCTGGAGTTGAGCATCCCGAAGGCGAGCTCGCGGGTCCGCAGGTTCCAGAGCGGATCGGCCGGGAACGACACCTGCCAGGCGCTCTTCACCCGGTTCGCCGGGCGTCGAAGGCAGTCACCGGGCCAGAACCCGGCCTGCCCGAAGAGCGGGACCTCCACTCCAGGTATGAGGTTGCGGCGACCACCGAGGACGGGTGTGTCGTCGGGGATGGTCTGCGAGGGCAGGGCCTGGAAGGCGGCGGCGGTGGTCATCGGTCGTACTCCGTTCGCATTCCGAGCGGCAGGTCGAGTCGGAACTTGCCGTCCTCGATCTGCTGGCGGGCATCGGGAAGCTGGTCCGCGCACTCGGCGAACACTTCCTTCAGCGCGGCCGCCTGAACGGCCCAGGTGGCCTGCCAGACCGGTGGGGCCAGCACGTTACGCATGTGGGCGATGTGGTCGTCGAGCATCAGGAGCCGGGGCAGCTGCGAGGTGAACACCACCGCGTTCGGGCAGATCATGCACATCGCCGGCGCGACGTGGCAGAGCCTGCCCTTGGGCGTGTGCGGGGAATCGTGGGGATCACGGCAGTTGACGACACCCATGTCGAGTTCTCCGTGCTGCAAGGCTTTCCCCTGCTCAGGCGAGATGCCCAGCTCCGCGGCCGCCTCCGGCTCCGCGAGCATGGCCTCGGCTCCCTCGGTGACCAGCACTGGCTTTCCAGGCTTGATCTTGCTGAAGACTCCCCGCTGGGCCCGGTTGACCGCTCGGCCTGCCAGGACGTGCGCCGTCGTGCCGTGCGCGTAGTGGCCTCGGAACACCTCGATGTGGTGGTCGTCCCCGGCCAGGTCGCTCAGGCTGCCGCCCAGAGCGGCGACGCGTGTGGTCTTCGACGTCTTCCGCAGCCGACGCACATCGTGCGGCTCGGAGATCTTCACCGGGTCGCCTTCCATGTCCGGATGGGTGGCGATCCAGTCGGTGAACCGGCGCCCGGAGCGCTTGAACAGCGCCCGCCCCACGGCCATGCGCTGGCGGTAGTCGGCGGACTCGACGGCAGTGAACAGCCACGGATCGGTCTCGAATGCCTCCCGGGTCAGGGTGTTCACCGCGATCAGGCGACGCAGCAGTCCGGGAACGTCCCAGTTGCCGGTGCCGGGGTAGGCGGACTCGCCGGGGGCCTCGCCCTCGTCCAGGGGCCGATCGCTCTCCCGCGGCCCGTCGTTGCCGTGCAGATGCGGGCGGACCCGCTGAGCCCGCAGCTTCGTCTGCAGCACTCGGACTCCCTCGTCGCTGAAATCCAGGTCATCCAGCCGGAGATCGTGAACCTCCTCGGATGTGGCGTCACCCATAGTCAGCAGGAGCAGGACCCGGAACGGCTGCAGATCGAGTTCGCTGGGGAACAGCAGTCCACTGACGGCGGTCATCACGCCGTACTTCCCGCCGAAGCGGGCCATGTAGAGGGGGTCGGCCACTGCCTCCCTCAACGGCTCCGGCCACCATTTGAACTGTGCCGGAAGGTTAGTCAGCAGCGCGGGCATGTCGAGTACGCCGTGGCGGGCCGCCCAGACCAGATTGGGCAGCGACCGCCAGCCTCCACTGCGCGGGTCCTGGCCCTCGGCCAGAAGCCTCCGGCCAACGGCGAGCCTCTTCTCCAGAGCCCGGACGTCAGCCTGGGCGCCATCCCGGATGAGCAGACGTTCGTGGTTGGCGAACTCGTCCAGCGGCTCGTTCGTGCCACCCCGGTATGTCGGCGGTCCTTCCGCCCGCCGCCGCAGACGCTCGGGGACCTTCGCGTCCCGGACCGCTCTGTGCTCCACCAGGGTCAGCAGTGCACCGGCCAACGTATTCGGCTGATTCGAGGTCGGCTTGTAGCGGGTAACAAGATCTTCCTCCCACTGGCAGATGACCTCGGCCAAGTCGATGGGGCCGCCGTCCAACCGGGCTTCATCCGGGTCGACGCCGGCGGCCGCCAGATGCGTGCCGGCGAACGTCAGAAAGCTGCGGATCGCGGCGATGTAGTTGCCGCTCGAGGCCAGAGCTGCCTTGCGGTGATAGTCCAGCCAGACATCAGCCAGCTGGCCCGCCAGCTCCGAGCACTGGAACTCCGCCGGATCGATCCGGTGGTTCATCGGCTGGTGCCGGTAGACATAGGCGAGTTCCCGGATGCCGATCCGACCAGGCGGCGCGGGCGGCTTGGCGGCAACGGTGGGACGCGGTCGGCTCTTGCGCTCTCCCCGGCGCGGCATCAGGCGGCCCTCCCCTGCGCCAGCCGGGCCGCGTAGTCGGCGTAGGTGGTGTCCTGGGCATTCCAGTCCGCGATCGCCCGGGCGACCAGCAGGTTCGTCTTGCGGATGTAGCGCAGGTAACGCATGGTCGACGTCGCCTGACGATGGCCGAGCAAACGCTGAACCGTCAGCTGCGGCGACTTGCTGATGTGATCGGCGAGGTAGGCGGTGTGCCCGCCCAGCCGCCGCAACTCCGACTCTTGCTCGGCTACCAGCTCAGTCAGCAGCTGGAGCATGAAGATCGCGAATGTGTGACGCAGATCGTGGATCTTGAAGGCCCGCGGCACCACCGTCTCGAGCTTGTGCTCCTTGCTGATCCGCAGGGCCCGCACGTGAACGTCCTCGAAGATCTGATGCCAGCGCTGTGCGGAGAGCATGCGCCCGCCGCGGCCGACGAACAGCGCCATCGGCTCCAGACCCCGGTCGCCTTCGATGACCGCGATCCGGCGGGTGGCCACGTCCATGTCCTTGATCGTGAAGGTCCGCCGGCGGCCGTGCAGGACCCCGCTGACCTTGCCCTGCCGGGAGTTGATGTCGTCGACGACAAACAGCTCCGCCCGGCGGCGGTGCAGTGTGCGGGCGGCGGCATTCACGATCTTGGCCCGCTCAGTGCGCCGGTAGAAGTCGATCTCCCTCAACGTGGCGTGCTGGATCTCCACCGTGCGGGGCAGCTTGTACTTGGCCATCGCCCTCAGGTCCACCAGGGCGGCCGAGCCGTCCCGGTGCGGCGTCCCCACCTCGATGTCGAGGAGGGTGCTGAACTCCCGCAGGCGCATCCCGGTCGTCACCGCCAGCTCCGCCGCCGCGCTGTTGCGCAACGGTGCCGCCCCGCGGAACGACCGGTCCGCCCTCTCGTCCGGCAACAGGCCACGGAGCCCGACCTGCTTCAGGAACCGCCACTGCGAATAGGTCAGATGGCGGACATCGAGATCGTTGACGACGCTCACGGACAGCACATCCCTGCCGTTCCTGCGGCGGTGATACGGGCGTCGGTCCAGCAGGTTCGCGTCCTCGACAGCCCAGTCGTAGAAGTTGTTGATCGCTGCCCGCCGGCGCATCCACGTGGCCGCCGACACCGGCTCGTCCCGGTACTCCATGAGCTCGTCCCTGTACGCGACGAGGTCGTCCTCCGTCGCTGAGAGCAGATCCGTCGGCGGATCCAACTGCTCGAGGAAGTCGACCAGGTCCATCACGTCGTAGGTGTAGTCCTGGAGCGACCCCGCATCCAGGCGCTTGGCCAGATCGAAGAAGAACGAGGTCAACGGCTCCAGCGGGCGCATGTCCGCCCCCAGGAAGAACGGTGTGCCCTCCTTGAGCGCCCCCTTGCGGGTCACGTACTCGACCCCGTCCAGATCCACGCCATCCACGGCACCCGCGTACCGGCGCACCTTGGCGTGCGACACGAAGAAGTGCTCCACGAAGCCCTCAACTCTGAGACATCAGCAGTCACTTGAACCTAACAGTCACCCGTGGTGTACCGCTGAGACAGAGAGACATCCATCAACTCTTGTCCTAACCCGCCCCCTCCTGATTGGCCGGCCGGGTCTCCAGCCGCACCACGTGCGGATGGTCGGGGCGCAGCTCGGCCGAGTCCTCGGCCAGCACGATCCGCTCACCGGGCCCGACCAGCCCCAACAGGGCGCTGAGCAGGGTGGTCTTGCCGGTGCCGGTGCCCCCGGAGACGAGGAACGACAGCCGGGCCTCGACCATGTCCCGGAGCAGCCGCTGTCCGCCGGGCGGCAGCGTGCCCGCCACGACGAGCTCCTCCAGCGTGAACGCCCGGGGCCGTACCACTCGCAGCGAGAGGCAGGCCGAGCCGACCGCCACGGGCGGCAGCACGGCGTGCAGCCGGGTGCCGTCCGGCATCCGGGCGTCCACCCAGGGCCGGGCGTCGTCGAGGCGCCGCCCCGCCACGGCGGCCAGCCGCTGGGCGAGCCTGCGCACGGCCTCGGGGTCGGCGAAGGTCACCCCGGTCAGTTCCAGCCCGCCACCGCGGTCCACCCACACCCGGTCGGGGGCGGCCACCAGCACATCGGTGACCTCCGGGTCGGCCAGCAGCGCCTCCAGCGGGCCCGCGCCGACCAGCTCGGACCGTAACTCGGCCGCCACACCCAGCACTTCGGCATCCCCGAGCAGCCGGCCCTGGGCCCTCAGGGCCGCCGCGACCCGCGCCGGGGTCGGCTCCGCCCCGCTCTCGGCGAGCCGCCGGCGCACCGCGTCCAGCAGTACCGCGCTCATGCCGGCACCCCCTGGGCCGGACCGAGCGCCCGCTGCCAGAAGCCGTCGCAGAAGCGGGCCAACGCGCCCCGCCCCTGCGCTCCCGGCGGTTCCCCCTCGGCCACCCGCCCCGGCAGCCCCACCTCGACCGGCACCTCACCGGCCAGCGGCGCCCCCAGCAGCCCCGCCACGGCCTCCGGCTCCAGACCGCCCGGGCAGCGGCCCCGTACGACCACGCGCACGTCCCGGGCCACCATCCGCACTCCGGCCGCCACCCGGCCCGCGGCGGCCACCGACCGCAGCTCGCCCGGCACCACCATCAGCACCAGGTCGAGCTGGGCGAGCACCTCGGCCACGGCTTCGTCCACCCGCCGCGGAAGGTCGACCACCACGACCCCGCCCCGGCGGCGCGCGGCGGCCACCACCGACCGCATCGCGGCGGGCGGCACCACCACCCGGTCCCCGCGGTCCCAGCTGAGCACCCGCAGGGCGTGCAGCTCGGGCAGGGACTCCTCCAGGGCTCCGGCGCCGACCCGCCCCCGCGAGGCCGCGAAGTCCGGCCAGCGCAGCCCTTCGGCGCTCTCGCCGCCGAGCAGCACGTCCATGCCCCCGCCCAGCGGATCACCGTCGATGAGGATGGTCCGCTCCCCGGCGCGGGCGGCCCGGACGGCGAGCGCGCAGGCGAGGGTGGAGGCTCCGGCCCCGCCGGCACCGCCGATCACCCCGACGGCGAGGGCGGGCCGTCCGGCCCCCTCCACGACGTCGGCGATGCGGTCGACGAGCAGGCTCTCGGCTTCGGGAAGGCGCAGCACCTCCTCGGCGCCGATCTCCACCGCGCGCTGCCACACGAGGGGGTCGTCCAGGTCCCGGCCGACGAGGAACACCCCGGTCCTGCGCGGCGCCCCTCGCACCCGCCTCGCGGCGTCGTCCCCGACGAGCACGAGCGGGGCGGAATCCCAGCCAACGCCGCCGGTGGTCCCGTCACTTGCGCGGTCCGAGCCGCCCGCTCCGCCCTGCTCGGGCACCGCGTGGTGCACGTGCGGCTCGGCGCCCGCGGCGGCGCACAGCCTCAGCAGGTCGTCGAGGAGCACAGGGTCCTCGGTGATGATCAGCGGCCGCCCGCCGCCGGGCACGGCCACGGCCCCCGCTCCGGCCCCCGCCACCACGGACTCCGGCGTTTCACACGACTTCGATCGAGCCACGATCTCCGCCCCCTTCTCACTGCAAATCCAGCACCGCGGACTTCGCGGCTGGAATCACCGTGCAGCGATCAGGAAAAAGAAGTGGATCTTGCTCGATAACTGTGGACAACCCGCCGATTGTGAATAACCCGGTCACCCTCCCAGGTGAGTTCCGGAGCGCGGCGGAACCACTACGCACCGTCACGAGTCTGATGGGGTGAGGGCCTTCGCCGCGTCGGCCCGGGAGAAGAGGAGGGCCGCAGGGATGGTCACTTGGGGCCGAAGGCAGGGACGCAAACCGCGTCCGGACATGCGACGACCCCCGCCGGGGGGGAGAGCGGGGGTCGTCCCCACGGTCCGACTCGGGGGGGGAGGAGCCAGACCGGGTTAGCACGGTCGCGAACGATCCGTGACTTCCATGGTGTACCCGAGAGCCTTCTCAGGCAAACCCACGCGCCACACCTTACGCCGAATGGTGGGCGCATATGCTCGAGGCGTGGAAAATCAGCCCTTGCCGCACTCCTCGCCTCGCACCGCAGCCTTCTTCGACCTGGACAAGACGGTCATTGCGAAGTCGAGCACCCTGACGTTCAGCAAGTCCTTCTACCAAGGCGGCCTGATCAACCGGCGAGCCGTGTTGCGCACCGCGTACACGCAGTTCATCTTCCTGGCCGGCGGAGCCGACCACGACCAGATGGAACGGATGCGGGAGTACCTGTCCGGCCTCTGCAAGGGGTGGAACGTGCAGCAGGTACGGGAGATCGTCGCGGAGACCCTGCACGACCTCATCGACCCGATCATCTACGACGAGGCCGCCTCCCTGATCGAGGCCCACCACACCGCGGGCCGCGACGTGGTGATCGTGTCGACCTCCGGCGCGGAAGTCGTCGAGCCCATCGGCGAGATGCTCGGTGCGGACCGGGTCGTCGCCACGCGCATGGTCGTGGGCGAGGACGGCTGCTTCACCGGCGAGATCGAGTACTACGCCTACGGGCCCACCAAGGCGGAAGCCGTGCGCGAACTCGCGGAGTCCGAGGGGTACGACCTCGCCCGCTGCTACGCCTACAGCGACTCGGCCACCGACATCCCGATGCTGGAGGCCGTGGGGCACCCGCACGCGGTCAATCCCGACCGGGCGCTGCGGCGGGAAGCCGTGGCCCGCGAGTGGCCGGTCCTGGTGTTCAACCGGCCGGTGCGGCTCAAGCAGCGGCTGCCCGGGCTGTCGATGCCCGCGCGCCCGGCCCTCGTCGCGGCTGCCGCCGTGGGCGCGGCCGCCGCCACGGCAGGGCTGGTCTGGTACGCGAGCCGACGCCGGGCCAATGCGCTCGCCGCCGCCACATCTGCCTGAATGTCCTGACCTGCACCAATACGGGCTGTCCGGTTCACCCGAACTCGTCCCGGATAGTAAAAAGTGGAGCAAGGGGTTTCGCATGGCTCCGAAGCGGAGTACAAATAAAGCAACGGCCCGCGAGACCAAAGAACATCCGAGAGGATCATCTTTAAAACGCAGTAAGGCCCACGGACCGAAGCATGAACGCCGAGCACCCACGCGACGTCGACCCGTCGATTACGGGCCAGCCGCACCAGGTAACGGGCAAAGTCCCCGACCTGATGGGCAACCATCGAGGACGCTTGGTAACTGGGCGTAAATGCCAGCGGCGACACCAAAGCAAGACGGTGTCGCCGCAACCCATGTCCGGGGCCGATCCGCCTCCCGGCGTCCGGCCCCGCTTCCGCGCGGGGTCAGGCCGGGTCAGGCCGCGCCGCGCTGCAGGGCTTCGCAGACCGCCGTCGACTCGCGCACCCCGAGCTCGATCGCCCGCCCGCAGTGGGCGATCCACGCGGACATTCCCTCCGCGGTGCCGGAGACGTAGCCCTCGAAAGCGGCCAGGTACGCCTCCCGCCCCTGCTCCGCGTGACCGGCCTCCGCCGGACAGATCGCCTTGGGGTCCAGACCGCTGTTGATCAGGACGATGCGCTCGGCCGCCCGCGCGACCAGCCCGTTGTACGAGGCGAACGGGCGCAGTGCGAGCAGCTCGCCGTGCACCACCGCCGCCGTGACCAGGGCCGGGGCGGAACCACCCGCGATGATCAGGCGGGACAGCCCGTCCAGCCGGCCCGCGACCTCCTCGGCACTCGGCAGCGGAAGGTCCACCAGGGGCTCCACCACCTGCTCGCCCGCCAGACGGGGGCGGCCGACCACGTCACCCTCGGCCGTCGACCCCGATGCCACCAGGTGCAGCCGCGCGAGGACCCGCAGCGGCGACTGGCGCCAGATGCTCAGCAGCTGCCCGGCCTCCGCGGTGAGCCGCAGGGCGGCACCCACGGTCAGCGCCTCCGGCTCCGATCCGAAGTCGGTGCGGCGCCGCACCTCTTCCAGCGCCCAGTCCGCACCGGAGAGCGCCGCGCTCCCGCGGGCCCCGCGCAGCGCGGCTTCCGAGGTGATCTCACCGCTGCGGCGACGCATTACCCGGTGCCCGTAGACCCGGTCCACGGCCTTGCGTACGGAATCCACGGACTCGGCAACACCCGGCAGCCCGACCAGGGCGACCAGCGGGTCAGAAGCGCTACTCATAAGTAGGGAGCCTACGCACTGCGCACCCATAGCACCGACCCCTCCTTGGAGTGGTCTTCTTCACTCACCTTGACAACACAGTGCTACTTACCCACTACGCTTGGTGAACATGAAGATCGCTTTCGTGGGAAAGGGCGGCAGCGGCAAGACGACGCTGTCCTCCCTCTTCATCCGCCACCTCGCCGCCAATGAAGCCCCCGTCGTCGCGGTGGACGCCGACATCAACCAGCACCTGGGCGCCGCGCTCGGTCTCGGCGAGGACGAGGCCGCCGAACTGCCCGCCCTGGGCGCGCACCTCCCCCTGATCAAGGAGTACCTGCGGGGCTCCAACCCGCGCATCGCGTCCGCCGACACGATGATCAAGACCACCCCGCCCGGCCGTGGCTCGCGCCTGCTGCGGGTCACCGAGGACAACCCGGTGTACGAGGCCTGCGCGCGCACGCTCCTGCTGGACGGGGAGCCCGTACGGCTCATGGCCACCGGGCCGTTCACCGAGGCCGACCTCGGCGTGGCCTGCTACCACTCCAAGGTCGGGGCGGTCGAGCTGTGCCTCAACCACCTGGTCGACGGCCGGGACGAGTACGTGGTCGTCGACATGACGGCCGGATCCGACTCCTTCGCCTCGGGCATGTTCACCCGCTTCGACATGACCTTCCTGGTGGCCGAGCCGACCCGCAAGGGCGTCTCCGTCTACCGCCAGTACAAGGAGTACGCGCGGGACTTCGGGGTCACGCTGAAGGTCATCGGCAACAAGGTGCAGGGCCCCGAGGACATCGAGTTCCTCCAGGACGAGGTGGGCGAGGACCTGCTGGTCACCGTCGGGCACTCCGACTGGGTACGGGCGATGGAGAAGGGCCGTCCGGCCGCCTTCGAGCTGCTGGAGGCGACCAACCGGTTCGCCCTCCAGGCGCTCCAGGACGCCTCCGACGACTCGTACGCCCACCGCGACTGGGACCGGTACACCGAGCAGATGGTGCGGTTCCACCTCAAGAACGCGGAGAGCTGGGGCAACGCCAAGACTGGGGTCGACCTGGCGGACCAGGTCGACCCCGATTTCACCCTGCGGGAGGGCGTCGCGGGGACCGCCGCGGGCGAGTCCTTCGTCAGCCCTCGTCCGCACTCTCATCAGCCGGCTCCGCAGCCGGCTTGACGCCCGCGGGGGCGGCCGGCCGCGCCGGCGGCCCCGCGGTCAGGAACTTCGCCCAGCCCTGCTTCGGCGCCTCGCCGACGTCGAGGGTGCGCATCCACTCCAGGGCCTTCGGGTCCTGGGCGTCCAGCCAGTCCACGAGCTCGCGGAACGGTACGCAGCGGACCTCGGGCTTGGTGCACATGGTCTTGATGGACTCCTCGACGGCACGCATGTAGGTGCCGCCGTTCCAGGACTCGAAGTGGTTGCCGATGATCAGCGGCGCGCGGTTGCCCTGGTAGACGCGGTCGAAGGCCTCCTGCAGGCCGTCGCGCATCTGGTCGCCCCAGTACGCGTGCTGCGAGGGGTCTCCCTGGGAGGTCGTCCCGGACTGGTTGACCATGTAGTTGTAGTCCATGCTCAGGGTGTCGAAGGCACGGCCCGGCATGGGCACCAACTGGAGCGGGACGTCCCAGAGCCCGTCCGTCTTCTTGGGCCAGATCTGCTTGCTGATGCCGCTGGAGTCGTAGCGGAATCCCATGGTCTTCGCCGCCAGCATGAAGTTCTTCTGGCCTTCGAGGCAGGGGGTGCGGGCGCCGATGAGCTCCTTGTCGTAGTCGAAGGGGAGCGCCTCCATGGCCTTCAGGCCCGCGTTGGTCTTCCAGTTCTTGACGAAGGACTTGGCCTGGTTGATCTCGCTCTTCCACTCGTCCACGGACCAGGTGCCGACGCCGCCGTCGGGCCCGCAGAAGTGCCCGTTGAAGTGGGTGCCGATCTCGTTGCCCTCCAGCCAGGCGGCGCGGACCTGGGTGGCGGTGTCCTTGATGCCCTGGAGGTCGCCGAAGCCGATGTCGGAGCGGCCGGGCGAGTGCTGCGGCGCCGTATAGAGGGAACGCTTCTCCTCCGGGAGCAGGTAGACGCCGCTGAGGAAGTACGTCATGCGGGCGTTGTACTGCTTGCCGACCTCGCGGAAATGCGAGAAGAGCTTCTGGCTGTCCTCGCCGGCCCCGTCCCACGAGAACACCACGAACTGCGGCGGCTTTTCGCCGGGCTTCAGCTTCTGCGGCTTCTGCACGTTCGGCTGGGGGCCGGTGTACGCGGTCGAACCGTCGCCGATGGGCCGGTTGACGCTGCCGGGGGCCTCCGCCTCGGCGCCCTTCCGTGCGTTCGGCGCCCCGGGAGCCGGTGACTTGGCGGGCCCCGAGGCGCTGCACCCGGCGACTCCCAGGACCAGTGCCGTGGCGACCAGCCCACCGGCGATCTTCTTCGTGGCGGCGATCATCCGCCCCACCTCTCCCTCGCAGTTCCATCGCAGGACTTCCGCGCCGCAACGTCCCACGCGGTCAGCTTTGAGGAAGGTATGACAAGCCGTACAAAATGCTTAATCACTCTTGAGTGCTAATTTATAGGCCATTTGCCCGTATTATTCACCGCTCACCTTTACTCTCCATTACCATCCATTTACCGAGTGTTGAGACTCCCGCCGCTTCATCCCTCCCCCAGAGGAGACGGGAACCCATGACAGCCACCTCCCCCACCCGCACGACCCGGGAGGCCCGCAAGGACCTCCCGGCGGACTTCTCCGCCTCCATCGCCGTCTTCCTGATCGCTCTGCCGCTCTCGCTCGGCATCGCCCTGGCCACCGGCGCCCCGCTCCAGGCCGGGCTGGTGGCCGCCGCGGTCGGCGGGATCGTCGCCGGCCGGCTGGGAGGCGCCCCGCTCCAGGTCAGCGGGCCCGCCGCCGGACTCACCGTGGTCACCGCCGAGTTGATCCAGCACTACGGCTGGCGCACCACCTGCGCCATCACCGTGCTCGCCGGCTGCTGCCAACTCGGGCTCGCCGCCCTGCGCACCGCCCGGTCCGCGCTCATGGTCAGCCCCGCCATCGTGCACGGCCTGCTCGCCGGGATCGGCGTGACGATCGCCCTCGCCCAGCTCCACATCGTGCTCGGCGGCAACCCCCAGAGCTCTGCCGTGGCCAACGTCCTCGGGCTGCCCGCCCAATTGGCCGATCTGCATCCCGCGGCACTCGGTGTCAGCGCCCTGACCCTGACCGTCCTGCTGGCCTGGCCGTGGCTGCCCGGACGGGCCGGCCGGGTCCTGCGCAAGGCCCCCGCCGCGCTGGCCGCCGTGGCCGCGGCCACCGCCGCCGCCGCACTGTCCGGGCTCGCCCTGCCCAGGGTGGACCTGCCGTCCTGGCGCAGCCACGCCCTGCCCGAGCTGCCCGAGGGCCCGGTCCTCGGCATCCTCGCCGCCGTCCTCACCATCGCCCTGGTCGGCAGTGTGCAGTCCCTGCTCTCCGCGGTCGCGACCGACAAGCTGATCGCCTCCGAGCGGCGAACGGACACCCGCCCGCCGCGCACCGACCTCAACCGCGAGCTGTGGGGGCAGGGCGCGGCGAACATCGTCTCCGGCGCGCTCGGCGGACTGCCCGTCTCGGGTGTGGCCGTCCGGAGCGTGGCCAACGTCAAGTCCGGTGCGGTCAGCCGGAGATCGACCATGCTGCACGGCCTCTGGGTGGTACTGGCGGCCGGCCTTCTCGTCCCCGTCCTCGACCTGATCCCGCTCGCCGCACTCGCCGCCCTGGTGATGGCGGTCGGCGTGCAGATGGTCAGCATCACGCACCTGCGCAGCGTCACCCGGCACCGGGAGATCGTGGTCTACGGCACGACCATCGTGGCCGTGGTCCTGGGCGGGGTCCTGGAGGGCGTGGCCATCGGTATCGCGGTGGCCGTCGCGCTGGCCCTGCACCGGCTCGCCCGGACCAGGATCACCGTGGAGCGGCAGGATGACGGGACCCACCGGGTGCGGGCGCGCGGGCAGTTGACCTTCCTCGCCGTGCCCCGGCTGAGCCGGGTGCTGAACCAGATTCCGCACGACGGGCACGTGGTGATCGAGCTGGACGGCTCGTTCATGGATCACGCCGCCTACGAGACGCTGCAGGACTGGCAGGATTCCCATCTGGCGCACGGGGGCACGCTGGAGGTGACCGGCCGGGCCGGATCCTCGGCGCGGCTGCCCGGAGCCACCTCCGCCGACGAACCCGACGGGTCCGGGGGCTTCGGGGGGCCCGGGGAAGCCGGGGGAGCCACCGCAGCCGGTGCCACCGGCGCTGGCGTCCCGCACAGCGGAAACCACCACGCGGACCGGTCCCGACGCGGGACTCACCACTGCTGCCGGCCCTGGACCCCCTGGCAGAACCACTGCGACCACCGCCCCGCAGGGACCCGTACGCCCACGGCCGCGGCCATGGCGGCAGCGGCCGCCGAGACCCGTGCGGACGAGGCCCCGCCGGCGCCCCGGCGGCGCGGCGCCGGCCAACTGGCCAGCGGGATCGGCGCCTTCCAGCGGGACACCGCACCGCACGTGCGGGACGAGCTGGCCCGGCTGGCCCGCGAGGGGCAGCGGCCCTCCCAGCTCTTCCTCACCTGCGCGGACTCCCGCCTGGTGACCAGCATGATCACGGCCAGCGGACCGGGCGACCTGTTCACGGTCCGCAATGTCGGCAATCTCGTCCCGCTGCCCGGCGCGGAGTCCACGGACGACTCCGTCGCCGCGGCCATCGAGTACGCCGTGGACGTGCTGAAGGTCGACAGCATCACGGTGTGCGGGCACTCGGGCTGCGGGGCCATGCAGGCCCTGCTCAGCTCCGCGCCCGGGATTCCGATGACGCCGCTGCGCCGCTGGCTGCGGCACGGGCTGCCCAGCCTGGAGCGGATGGCCAGTCGCCACCACGCCTGGGCGCGGATCTCCGGCCGGCTCCCGGCGGACGCGGTGGAGCAGTTGTGCCTGACCAATGTGGTCCAGCAGCTGGAGCACCTGCGGGCCCACGAATCGGTGGCCAGGCGGCTCGCCGAGGGCACCCTGGAGCTGCATGGGATGTACTTCCACGTGGGCGAGGCGCAGGCGTATCTCCTGTCCGAGGGCGAGGACTTCTTCGACTGCCGGGTCTTCGACAGCGTGGGCCAGCACGCCTGAACCGATACCCTCCCGTATTCGTGCAATCGTTTGGCCCCTTCCCGCCCCCTGCGGCGGGGAGGGGCCATTCGCACTCCGTTCTCGCGCGGGCCAGGTCGTGATATAGGTCTAAACCAATTCTCGGCTACCCCTTGTCACCTGGGCCGCTGACTGATGAGCTATGCCCGGGGACACAACGGACACCCTGGGAAAGGGAGATGTCGTGAGCAATGAGAGCCTGGCCAATCTGCTCAAGGAGGAGCGGCGGTTCGCACCGCCCGCCGATCTGGCCGCCGCCGCCAATGTGACCGAGGCTGCGTACGCACAGGCCGACGCGGACCGGCTGGGCTTCTGGGCCGAGCAGGCCCGGCGGCTGACCTGGGCCACCGAGCCGACCGAGACGCTCGACTGGACGAACCCGCCCTTCGCGAAGTGGTTCGCGGACGGCAGCCTGAACGTCGCGTACAACTGCGTGGACCGCCACGTCGAGGCCGGCAACGGCGACCGCGTCGCCATCCACTTCGAGGGCGAGCCCGGCGACAGCCGCGCGATCACCTACGCCGAGCTCAAGGACGAGGTCTCCAAGGCCGCGAACGCCCTGACCGAGCTGGGTGTCGAGGCGGGCGACCGCGTCGCCGTCTACCTGCCGATGATCCCCGAGGCGGTCGTCGCGATGCTCGCGTGCGCCCGCGTCGGCGCCGCGCACTCCGTGGTCTTCGGCGGCTTCTCCGCCGACGCCGTCGCCTCCCGCATCCAGGACGCCGACGCCAAGCTGGTCATCACCGCCGACGGCGGCTACCGCCGCGGCAAGCCCAGTGCCCTGAAGCCCGCCATCGACGAGGCCGTCGCCAAGTGTCCGCAGGTCGAGCACGTGCTCGTCGTGCGCCGCACCGGCCAGGACACCGCCTTCACCGAGGGCCGCGACGTCTGGTGGCACGAGGTGGTCGGCCGCCAGTCCGCCGAGCACGCCCCGCAGCCCTTCGACGCCGAGCACCCGCTCTTCATCCTCTACACCTCGGGCACCACGGGTAAGCCGAAGGGCATCCTGCACACCTCCGGCGGCTACCTCACCCAGGCCGCGTACACCCACCACGCGGTCTTCGACCTGAAGCCCGAGACCGACGTCTACTGGTGCACCGCCGACATCGGCTGGGTGACCGGGCACTCCTACATCGTCTACGGGCCGCTCGCGAACGGCGCCACCCAGGTGATGTACGAGGGCACGCCGGACACCCCGCACCAGGGCCGGTTCTGGGAGGTCGTGCAGAAGTACGGCGTCACCATCCTCTACACGGCGCCGACGGCCATCCGTACGTTCATGAAGTGGGGCGACGACATCCCCGCGAAGTTCGACCTGTCGAGCCTGCGCGTGCTGGGCTCGGTCGGCGAGCCGATCAACCCCGAGGCCTGGATCTGGTACCGCAAGCACATCGGCGGCGACCGCTGCCCGATCGTGGACACCTGGTGGCAGACCGAGACCGGCGCGATGATGATCTCCCCGCTGCCGGGCGTCACGCACACCAAGCCGGGCTCCGCGCAGCGCGCCCTGCCCGGAATCTCCGCCACCGTCGTGGACGACGAGGCGCGCGAGGTCCCGAACGGCGGAGGCGGCTACCTGGTCCTCACCGAGCCGTGGCCGTCGATGCTGCGCACCATCTGGGGTGACGACCAGCGGTTCATCGACACCTACTGGTCGCGCTTCGAGGGCAAGTACTTCGCGGGCGACGGCGCCAAGAAGGACGACGACGGCGACATCTGGCTGCTCGGCCGGGTGGACGACGTGATGCTCGTGTCCGGCCACAACATCTCGACCACCGAGGTGGAGTCGGCGCTCGTCTCGCACCCCTCGGTCGCCGAGGCGGCCGTGGTCGGCGCCAACGACGAGACCACCGGCCAGGCCATCGTGGCCTTCGTCATCCTGCGCGGCAGCGCCTCCGAGACCGATGGCCTGGTCGCGGACCTGCGCAACCACGTGGGCGCCACGCTCGGCCCGATCGCCAAGCCGAAGCGGATCCTGCCGGTCCAGGAGCTGCCGAAGACCCGCTCGGGCAAGATCATGCGCCGTCTGCTGCGCGACGTGGCGGAGAACCGCGCGGTCGGTGACGTCACCACGCTCGCCGACTCCTCGGTCATGGACCTGATCCAGAGCAAGCTCCCGGCCGCCGCCGGCAGCGAGGACTGACACGGGCCGGAACACATCGAAACGGGCACTCGGCGCGGCGCGCCGAGTGCCCGTTTCGCACATAAAGTGATGATCACCGGATTCGCCCTCGCGTGCACCCTGTAAAATATTGAAAGCGTAAAGAAATACACAGGGTGCGCCGGGAAGTCTGGTCGGCAATGAGCTTCGCCATGCCGTCCAACGACCCCGGAGGTGTCACCTCGTGGCCGCGCCCAGCCCCACCGACCACCAGGGCCGCAAGCTGCTCGGCCGGCTCTCGCTGCCCGAGCGCCGCTTCGTCGCCGACGCCCTGCGCACCGAGACCGTCGGCGGCGTGCTCCTGCTCGTGGCCGCCGTCGCCGCGCTGATCTGGGCGAACACCCCGCCACTGGCCGAGAGCTACCAGGCGGTCCGGGACTTCCACATCGGCCCCAGCTCCCTCGGCCTGGACCTGTCGATCCAGCACTGGGCGGCCGACGGACTCCTCGCGATCTTCTTCTTCGTCGCCGGCATCGAGCTCAAGCGCGAGCTCGTCGCGGGCGACCTGCGCGACGCCAAGGCGGCCGCCCTCCCGGTGATCGCCGCCCTATGCGGCATGGCCGTGCCCGCGCTGGTCTACGTCGTGGTCAACACCCTCGGCAACGGCGCGATGGACGGCTGGGCGGTCCCGACCGCCACCGACATCGCCTTCGCGCTCGCCGTTCTCGCCGTCCTCGGCACTTCCCTGCCCTCGGCCCTGCGCGCCTTCCTGCTGACGCTCGCGGTCGTCGACGACCTCTTCGCCATCATGATCATCGCGGTGTTCTTCACCAGCGAGATCGACTTCCTTGCGCTCGGCGGCGCGCTCGTGGGCCTGGCCCTCTTCTGGTTCCTGCTCCGCCGGGGAGTCCGCGGCTGGTACATCTACGTCCCCCTCGCCCTGGTCATCTGGGGCCTGATGTACAACAGCGGCGTCCACGCCACCATCGCCGGCGTCGCCATGGGCCTGATGCTCCGCTGCACCCGCCGGGACGGCGAGGAGCAGTCCCCCGGCGAGCACATCGAGCACCTGGTCCGGCCCATCTCGGCCGGTCTCGCCGTGCCCCTCTTCGCACTGTTCTCCGCCGGGGTCTCGCTCTCCGACGAGGCCATCACGCAGGTCTTCACCCGGCCCGAGACCCTCGGCGTCGTCCTCGGCCTCGTCGTCGGCAAGGCCGTGGGCATCTTCGGCGGCACCTGGCTGGCCGCCCGCTTCACCAAGGCCGAACTGAGCGACGACCTCGCCTGGCCCGACGTACTGGCCGTGGCCTCGCTCGCCGGCATCGGCTTCACCGTCTCCCTCCTGATCGGCGAGCTCGCGTTCGCCGGCGACCCGGTCCTCACCGACGAGATCAAGGCCGCCGTCCTGATCGGCTCGCTCATCGCCGCCGTGATCGCGGGCGTCATGCTCAAGCTCCGCAACCGCAAGTACCTGGCGCTCACCGAGGCCGAGGAGCGGGACGAGGACCTCGACGGCATCCCGGACATCTACGAGGAGCACAACCCCGAGTACCACCTGAGGATGGCGAGGATCTACGAGGAGCGGGCCGCGGAACACCGCCGCAAGGCCGAGAGCGCGGCTGCCGCGGCGCTCCAAAGCGCAGCCGGGTCCACCACCGAGGGCGACCGTCCGGCATGATCTGACTGACGACGCAGGACAGCCGCACGGCAGCAGACGACAGAGGGAGAGAGCGATGAGCGCAGTGGACCAAGAGGCGCAGGGAGCCGAGCGCACACTCGGCCAACTGGTCGCCTCGGCCACCGCCGAGATGTCCGCCCTGGTTCACGACGAGATCGCCCTGGCGAAGGCGGAGATCCGCGAGGACGTCAAGCGCGTGGGCAGCGGCTCCGCCTCCCTCGCCGTCGCAGGTGTGCTCGCGGTCTTCTCGCTCCCGGTGCTGACCTTCGCCGCGGCGTACGGGATCCACAACCTCGGGCTCGGACTCGCCTGGTCCTTCCTCATCGTGGGCAGTGCGTTCCTGCTCATCGCGGGTGTGCTCGTGCTGATCGCGGTGCGGAAGTTCAAGAAGGTCAAGCCGCCGGAGAAGTCCATCGCCTCCGTCAAGCAGACCGCCGCGCTGGTCGGGACCGTCAAGCCGCACCCGCGGCCGGTGAGTGACAAGGCTGTGGGTGTGGCACGCTCGTCCTCATGACAGCGCCCACGCCGGACTCCAGCGTTCCCCCCACGGCTGCCACGGCGGTACGGCTCGACCTCCCCGGCGGGCAGGCGGTGACGCACCGGGACGTCGCCGCCAACGGCGCCCGCTTCCACGTCGCCGAACTCGGTGACGGGCCGCTCGTGCTGCTGCTCCACGGCTTCCCGCAGTTCTGGTGGACCTGGCGGCACCAGCTGACCGCGCTCGCCGACGCCGGGTACCGGGCGGTCGCGATGGACCTGCGCGGGGTGGGCGGCAGCGACCGCACCCCGCGCGGCTACGACCCGGCCAATCTGGCCCTCGACATCACCGGGGTCGTACGGTCCCTCGGCGAGCCGGACGCCGCCCTCGTCGGGCACGACCTGGGCGGGTACCTCGCCTGGACGGCGGCCGTGATGCGGCCCAAGCTGGTGCGCCGGCTCGTCGTCTCCTCCATGCCGCACCCGCGCCGCTGGCGCTCGGCGATGCTGTCGGACTTCGGTCAGACGCGGGCCAGTTCGCACATCTGGGGCTTCCAGCGGCCGTTCGTGCCGGAGCGTCAGCTCGTCGCCGACGGCGGGGCCCTCGTGGGGGACCTGATCCGGGACTGGTCGGGGCCGCGGCCGCCCGAGGAGGAGGACCTCGCCGTGTACCGGCGGGCCATGTGCATCCCGTCCACCGCGCACTGCTCGATCGAGCCGTACCGCTGGATGATGCGGTCCATGGCGCGGCCAGACGGGCTGCAGTTCAACCGGCGGATGAAGCGCCCGGTGCGCGTTCCGACGCTGCACCTGCACGGCTCGCTCGATCCGGTGATGCGGACGCGGAGCGCGGCGGGATCCGGGGAGTACGTCGAAGCCCCGTACCGCTGGCGGCTGTTCGACGGGCTCGGGCACTTCCCGCACGAGGAGGACCCGGTGGCCTTCTCGACGGAGCTGGTGAACTGGCTCAAGGATCCCGAACCGGACCGCTGAGCCGGGCGGCCCCCGACCCCCCTGTGAAAGTCGGGCAGTTCGCTCATACGCTCGTCTTACGAGCATTCAATTGCCTGGCGCATAGGCCAATTGGCCGCCCCTGACGGGGTTACCGACCTTGGGGCACGGGCACAGCTCGGAGTATGAGCTGGACGCACGACTACGGTGACACCGCGCACGAACGCCGCTCGGCAGCTACGCCGGGCACCCACGAGAGGGCCGGCCGGCACGGCCACGACCTCCACCTCGGGATTCCGCGCATCCTGCGCCGCCGGGCCCGCTGGGTCTCGGCGCGCCTGCGCCATCCACGGACGTAGGGCCCCGGCGGGCGCGGTTGTTCAGAGGGCGCAGCCCTGGCTGTGGACCCGCTGGGTGGCGACCTTGCCGGTCTGGATGTCGTCGCGGATCTCGTCCACCGTCAGCGCGTAGCCGGTGTTCGGGTCGTCGAGGGACTTCGCGAAGACGACCCCGTACACCTTGCCCTCGGGCGTCAGCAGCGGGCCGCCGGAGTTGCCCTGCCGGACGGTCGCGTACAGCGAGTAGACGTCCCGTCGGACAGTACCGCGGTGGTAGATGTCCGGTCCGTTGGCATTGATCCGGCCGCGGACGCGGGCGGCGCGGACGTCGTACGCGCCGTTCTCCGGGAAGCCGGCGACGATCGCGTCGACACCGCTCGTCGCGTCCTTGTCGGTGAACTCCAGCGCCGGCGCCTTCAGCTTGGGCACGTCCAGTACGGCGATGTCGCGCTCCCAGTCGTAGAGCACGACCTTGCCGTCGTAGAGCTTGCCCTCGCCGCCGACCTGCACGGTCGGCTCGCCGACGCCGCCGACGACGTGCGCGTTGGTCATCACCTTGCCGGGCGCGAAGACGAAGCCCGTGCCCTCCAGCACCTTGCTGCAGCTGGGCGCGGTGCCGACGACCTTCACGATCGAACGCTTGGCCTGCTCGGCGACCGGGCTGATCGCGAGCGCCGGGTCGGGCGCCCGGACCTCGGTGATCGGCTCGTTGGAGAACGGGGTGAAGACCTGCGGGAAGCCGTTGCGCGCGAGGGTGGAGCTGAAGTCCATGAACCAGCTGTTCGCCTGGTCGGGCAGCACCCGCGACACGCCGAGGAGCACCTTGGAGTTGCGGACCTCCTTGCCCAGGGTGGGTATCGCGGTCCCGGCGAGCAGCAGTCCGATCAGCCAGGCCACCAGCAGCATCGCGACCACGTTGACCAGGGCGCCGCCGGTCGCGTCGAGGGCGCGCGCCGGTGACCAGGTGATCTGGCGGCGGACGCGGTTGCCCAGGTGGGTGGTCAGGGCCTGGCCGATCGAGGCGCAGACGATGATCACGACGACGGCGATGACGACCACGGTGGTGGACACCTGGGTGCCGTTGTCCGTCACCCGGTCCCAGATCAGCGGGATGAGGGACACGGCGATGAGGCCACCGCCGAGGAATCCGATCACCGACAGGATGCCGACGACGAACCCCTGGCGGTAGCCGACGATCGCGAACCACACGGCGGCGAGCAACAACAGGATGTCCAGCACGTTCACGTGGGCCACCGTCTCATGCGCGCCAGTCGAGCGGGACCTGGCGCGTGCGGTCCCAGGGCCGCTCCCAGCCCGCGAAGTGCAGGATCCTGTCGATCACCCCGGCGGTGAATCCCCAGACCAGAGCCGATTCGACGGTGAATCCGGGCCCCTGGTGGCCGGCCGGGTGAACGGCCATGACCCGGTGCTCGGGATCCGTGAGATCGGCCACGGGAACCGTGAAGACCCGGGCCGTCTCGGCCGGGTCCACGGCGCCGAACGGGCTGGGGGTGCGCCACCAGCCGAGGACCGGGGTCACCACGAACTCGCTGACCGGGATGTAGAGCCGGGGCAGCACCCCGAAGAGCTGCACGCCGGAAGGATCAAGTCCGGTTTCCTCCTCGGCCTCGCGCAGCGCGGCGCGCAGCGGGCCGGTGGTCTGCGGATCGCCGTCCTCCGGATCCAGCGCGCCACCGGGGAAGGACGGCTGCCCCGCGTGCGAGCGCAGGGTGCCGGCGCGTTCCATGAGGAGCAGCTCGGGGCCCCGGAGGCCCTCCCCGAAGAGGACGAGCACGGCGGACTGCCGCCCGCGGCCGTCCTCGGGCGGCAGGAACCGGCTCAGCTGCCGCGGCTGCACGGTCCGGGCGGCCTCGACGACGGGGTCGAGCCAGGCGGGAAGGCCGTGCGTGCTCAGCGCGATGTCATCGCCCTCGCGGGCTCCCACCGCCGTCTCGTCCCGTGTACCGCTACCGCGCGTCATAGGCATCCCCGTCCGTGATCTCCCACATCGCCAAACGCGGTGCGGGTACCGATTGGTTCCTCAGGTGCGGCGCCGCCGCGGGTCCGCCCGGACCGCTCAGGACGGCGCCGGAGCACCGCCCAGCGGCAGCGCGGGGAGGCCCGGATAGTCCGGGGGCGGGGTCAGCCGCTGGCCCGGCTGGCCGCCCTTCTCGTACTTGAGCAGCTTCCGCGCCTTCTCCGGGTCCGTCTCGCCCTCCCCGTACGCCGGGCAGAGCGGGGCGATCGGGCAGGCCCCGCAAGCCGGCCGCTGCGAGTGGCAGATGCGGCGGCCGTGGAAGACGACGCGGTGCGAGAGCATCGTCCACTCGCTCTTGGGGAAGATCGCGCAGATCTCCGCCTCGACCTTCTCCGGGTCCTGCTGCTCGGTCCACTTCCAGCGGCGCACGAGCCGGCCGAAGTGGGTGTCGACGGTGATCCCGGGGACGCCGAACGCGTTGCCGAGGACCACGTTCGCCGTCTTGCGGCCCACTCCGGGCAGGGTCACCAGGTCGTCGAGCCGGCCCGGCACCTCCCCGCCGAAGTTGTCCCGCAGGGCCTGCGAGAGGCCGAGCAGGGACTTGGCCTTCATCCGGAAGAACCCGGTCGGCCGGATCAGCTCCTCCAGGTGCTCGGGAGCGGCCGCGGCCATGTCCTCGGGGGTCGGGTAGGCGGCGAAGAGGGCCGGGGTCGTCTGGTTCACCCTCAGGTCGGTCGTCTGCGCGGAGAGCACCGTCGCGACGAGCAGCTCGAAGGGATTCCGGAAGTCGAGTTCCGGATGGGCGTACGGATAGATCTCGGCCAGCTCACGGTTGATGCGCCGCGCCCTGCGCACCATGGCCAGGCGCGATTCCGGCTTGGCCGCCTTCGGTTTCTTGGCCGAAACTTTGCCCTGGAGGGTGGCTGCCCCCTTCACGGACGCCGCCTTGGAGGCTTGTTCGCCCACGGCTGAATTTTGGGGCGCCGTCACTCCTGCGGACCCCTTGGCCTGTGCTCTCACCGGCTTATTGGACACCCGGCCAGCCTAAGGCCGGCCGCTGACACCCGCCCGGACCTCAGGTAACACCACTCCGATTGACCTCTCGCCGCACAGCACGCCCATCCGTCCGGCATCCTTGTGATTGATCGCACTGTTTGAGCCGTCCGGCAAAATGGGGAGCACGGTCCCCGTGAGCTGGTCGACATAGGAGAGAGACTCGTGGACGACGTTCTGCGGCGCGCCCCGCTCTTCGCGGCGCTCGATGACGAGCAGGCCGCGGAGCTCCGCGCCTCCATGGGCGAGGTGACCCTCGCACGCGGTGACGCCCTGTTCCACGAGGGCGACCCCGGCGACCGGCTGTACGTGGTGACCGAGGGCAAGGTGAAGCTGCACCGCACCTCCCCCGACGGCCGCGAGAACATGCTGGCCGTCCTCGGCCCCGGCGAGCTGATCGGTGAGCTGTCGCTCTTCGACCCCGGCCCGCGCACCGCCACCGCCACCGCCCTGACCGAGGTCAAGCTGCTCGGCCTCGGCCACGGCGACCTCCAGCCCTGGCTCAACGCCCGGCCCGAGGTCGCGACCGCGCTGCTGCGCGCCGTCGCCCGACGCCTGCGCAAGACCAACGACCAGATGTCCGACCTGGTCTTCTCCGACGTTCCCGGCCGCGTGGCGCGGGCGCTCCTCGACCTGTCGCGCCGCTTCGGCGTGCAGTCGGAGGAGGGCATCCACGTGGTGCACGACCTCACGCAGGAGGAGCTCGCGCAGCTCGTCGGCGCCTCCCGCGAGACCGTGAACAAGGCCCTGGCCGACTTCGCGGGCCGCGGCTGGCTCCGCCTGGAGGCGCGCGCGGTGATCCTGCTCGACGTGGAGCGCCTGGCGAAGCGCTCGCGCTGACCGCCGCTCCCGGCTGTTTCGGAGGGGGTCCTGCCCGAGAGGGCGGGGCCCCTTTCGCATGTCCGGGACAAGCCCCCCGCGCCTCGGACACCGGCGGGGCCGCACGAGGCACAGTGGAAGCATGGAGCACAGAGGGCTGGACACGGACGGCTGCTTCGAGCGCGAGGGCTCCCTCGGGCAGGTCCCGGGCGCGTTCGCGGGCGTCGTCGCGGCCGCCCGGGGGCGGATCCGCGACGCGTACGGGCGACGGCTGCACAGCGCCTACCTGTACGGGTCCGTGCCGCGCGGGACGGCCCGCCCCGGACGCTCGGACCTCGACCTCCTGCTGGCCCTGCACCACGAGCCCGCCGACGAGGACCGCGACGCCGCCGAGGTGCTGGCGCGCGGGCTCGACGAGGACTTCCCCGAGGTCGACGGCGTCGGCATCCTGCTGCACGGCAAGGACACCCTGCTGAGCGAGGCGGAACGATTCGACCTGGGCTGGTTCCTCGCCTGCCGGTGCACGCCGCTGCTCGGCGCGGATCTGGCCGAGCACCTGCCGCGCTACCGTCCGGACAGCCTGCTCGCGCGCGAGACCAACGGCGACCTGGCCGACGTACTGCCCCGGTGGCGCCGGCAGATGCGGGAGGCGTCGGGCCCGGACGAGTACCGGAGGCTGTGCCGGCTCTTCTCACGACGCCTGGTGCGCACCGGCTTCACGCTGGTCATGCCGCGGTGGGGCGGCTGGACCAGCGACCTCACCGAGTCCGCGGAGGTCTTCGGCGAGTACTACCCGCAGCGCGCGGACCAGATGCGCGCCGCGGCCGCCGCGGCACTGGACCCGGTGGCCGACCCGGCCATGCTGCGCGCGTACGTCGAGGACCTCGGGCCCTGGCTCGCGGACGAGTACACGGCCCGGCACGGCACGAAGACCCCGCGGGTGGCGGGATAGGGGAAGCCGGAGAGGGCTAGGGCTTCCGGGCTTCGGCCAGGGCCTCTACGGCCAGCTTGGCCTCGGCCAGGCCCGCGCCGGTGATCCGGCGGTAGGCCTTGATCGCCGAGATCTGCCGGTCCTCCCCGAGCAGGGCGCGCACCTCGTCCAGGCCGGCCGGCTCCGGCTCCTCGATGCCGAAGTGGTCCAGCAGGAGGGCCATGCGGCGCTCCATCCGGTCCGCCTGCAGCTGGAGGCTCTTCACCCGCAGCGACACCGTCGACGTGATCCATCCGGCTGTGCCTATCAGCATGACGAGCAGGAACACGGTGTTCATTCGGGCCCTCCAGGGATCAGTCCGTGATCTTGAAGGTACTCGAGCTGCGCCCGGACGGACCATTCCGCCGCCGGCCACAGGGAGCGGTCCACCTCCGCGTAGACCTGGGCCACGACCGCCTCGGGGGTCGTGAAGCCGTTCTCGACGGCGGTCTCGACCTGGGCGAGCCGGTGCGCGCGGTGGGCCAGGTAGTACTCGACGGCCCCCTGCGCGTCCTCCAGGACCGGACCGTGCCCCGGAAGGACGGTGTGCACCCCGTCGTCCACGGTCAGCGAGCGCAGACGGCGCAGGGAGTCCAGGTAGTCGCCGAGCCGGCCGTCGGGGTGGGCGACGACGGTGGTGCCCCGGCCGAGGATGGTGTCGCCGGTCAGCACGGCCCGGTCGGCGGGCAGGTGGAAGCAGAGCGAGTCGCTGGTGTGGCCCGGGGTCGGGACCACCCGCAGCTCCAGCCCGCCGGTGCGGATCACGTCCCCGGCGGCCAGGCCCTCGTCGCCGAGCCGCAGGGCCCTGTCCAGGGCGCGGACCTTGGTCCGGGTGAGCTCGGCGAAGCGGCCCGCGCCCTCGGCGTGGTCGGGGTGGCCGTGGGTGAGCAGGGTGAGGGCGATCCGCTTGCCGGCCTGTTCGGCGGTGGCGATGACCGCCCGCAGGTGTACCTCGTCCAGCGGGCCGGGATCGATGACGACGGCGAGATCGGAGCCGGGCTCGGACACGAGCCAGGTGTTGGTGCCGTCCAGGGTCATCGCGGAGGGGTTGGGGGCCAGGACGTTCACCGCGCGGGCCGTCGCCGGCCCGGAGGTGACGACTCCGCGGGGGTGTCCGGGCAGTGCCACGGCGTCGCTCATGCGGTGCCTCCCGGACGGCCGAGGCGGACCCGCTTGGTGAACTCGTCGTGGCCCGGCCAGCTGAGCACCACCTCGCCGTCCTCCAGCACGGCCTCGGCCAGCACCGGGGTGAGGTCCTGGGCGGCGGCCGCGGTGAGCGCGTCGGCGGCGCTCCCGTACGGCTCCAGGGAGCGCAGGGTGGAGATCGTGGGCGGCATCATCAGCAGCTCGCCCTTGTCGTAGCCGGCGGCCGCGTCGGCCGGGCGGATCCAGACGGTCCGGTCGGCCTCGGTGGAGGCGTTGCGGGTGCGCTGGCCCTCGGGGAGGGCGGCGACGAAGAACCAGGTGTCGTAGCGGCGCGGCTCGAACTCGGGGGTGATCCAGCGGGCCCACGCCCCGAGCAGGTCGGAGCGCAGCCGCAGGCCGCGGCGGTCGAGGAAGTCCGCGAAGGACAGCTCGCGGGCGACCAGGGCCTGCCGGTCGGCCTCCCAGTCGTCGCCGGTGGTGTCCCCTACGACGGTGTCCGGGGTCTCCCCGGCGAGCAGGACGCCCGCCTCCTCGAAGGTCTCCCGTACGGCGCCGCAGACGATGGCCTGGGCGGTCAGGACGTCCGTTCCGAGCCGGTCCGCCCAGTCCTGCTGCGAGGGGCCCGCCCAGCCCACCTGGTGCTCCTCGTCGCGGGGATCGACCCCGCCGCCCGGATAGGCGTACGCGCCCCCGGCGAAGGCCATGGAGGCCCGTCTGCGCAGCATGTGCACGGCGGGACCGGCGGGGGTGTCGCGCAGGAGCATGACGGTGGCGGCGCGGCGTGGTGGCACCGGGGTGAGGGAGCCGTCCGCGAGCGCGCGGATGCGGTCGGGCCACTCCGGCGGGTACCACTGGCCTCCGGCGGGAGGCTGCTGCTGACCATGCTGACCATTCGGCATGGCCGGATGCTACGGCCATCCGGCCCGATGTTCGAGGGTCACCCGTCGCCGAGGCCGCGTCCCGGCCTGTGGCCGGCTTCACGGGGCTCCGCCCCGTACCCCGCTCCTCAATCGCCGGAGGGGCTGACCTTGCCCTGCGGCAGTCCAGCCCCTCCGAAGACGAGTCAGGCTCCTGCGACCAGTTCGACCTGGATCTCGATCTCGACCGGGGCGTCCAGCGGCAGGACCGCCACGCCGACCGCGCTGCGGGCGTGGACGCCCTTGTCGCCGAGGACGGCGCCCAGGAGCTCGCTCGCCCCGTTCAGCACGCCCGGCTGGCCCGTGAAGTCGGGGGCCGAGGCGACGAAGCCGACGACCTTCACGACACGCGCGATCTGGTCGAGGTCGCCGACGACCGACTTGACGGCGGCCAGGGCGTTCAGCGCGCACGTGGCGGCCAGCTCCTTGGCCTGCTCCGGCGAGACCTCGGCGCCGACCTTGCCGGTGACCGGCAGGTTGCCCTTCACCATCGGGAGCTGGCCCGCGGTGTAGACGTACACGCCCGAGCGCACGGCCGGCTGGTACGTGGCCAGCGGCGGAACGACCTCGGGCAGGGTCAGGCCGAGCTCGGCCAGCTTCGCGTCGACAACGCCGCTCATGCCTTCTCCCGCTTCAGGTAGGCCACGAGCTGCTCGGGGTTGTTCGGGCCGGGCACGACCTGGACGAGCTCCCAGCCGTCCTCGCCCCAGGTGTCCAGGATCTGCTTGGTGGCGTGAACCAGCAGCGGGACCGTCGCATATTCGAACTTCTTGGTCATGGGAGCGAGGGTAGTGCCTGCGGTGCCGCGCCTCCCCCAGGGCCGGGTCCGGGGGAGGCTCATGCGTGTTCCGGGAGGCGAGTGGTTAGGCTCGGACGCTGTGAGCAGGCTCCAGGTGGTCAGCGGCAAGGGCGGCACCGGCAAGACCACGGTCGCCGCGGCACTCGCGCTTGCCCTCGCACGCGAGGGCAAGCGGACTCTTCTGGTGGAGGTCGAGGGCAGGCAGGGGCTCGCGCAGCTCTTCGGTGCCGAGGCGCTCCCGTACGAGGAGCGGAAGATCGCCGTCGCGCCCGGCGGGGGCGGCGAGGTCTTCGCGCTCGCCATCGACGCCGAACGGGCGCTGCTGGACTACCTCCAGATGTTCTACAAGCTCGGCTCGGCCGGCCGTGCGCTCAAGAAGCTCGGCGCCATCGACTTCGCCACGACCATCGCCCCCGGACTGCGCGACGTCCTGCTGACCGGCAAGGCGTGCGAGGCGGTGCGGCGCAAGGACAAGGCGGGCCGGTACGTCTACGACCACGTGATCATGGACGCGCCGCCGACCGGGCGGATCACCCGGTTCCTGAACGTGAACGACGAGGTGGCGGGTCTGGCCCGGTTCGGGCCGATCCACAACCAGGCGCAGGCCGTCATGAAGGTGCTCAAGTCCCCCGAGACGGCCGTCCACCTGGTCACCCTCCTGGAGGAGATGCCCGTCCAGGAGACCGCCGACGGCATCGAGGAACTGCGGCAGGCCGGGCTGCCCGTCGGCCGCGTCGTCGTCAACATGGTGCGGCCGCACCACCTGGACGAGGACACCCTGCGCACCGCGGCCGGCGACCACCGCGCCGAGGTGGCCAGGGCGCTGTCCCGGGCGGGCCTCGGCGGCGCGCGCCGCGGCGGGCTGGCCGAGCGGCTGGTGGACCCGCTGCTCACGCAGGCCGCCGAGCACGCGGGCCGGGTGGAGCTGGAGCGCGCGCAGCGCACCGTACTGACGGACCTGGACCTGCCGACGTACGAACTCCCCCTGCTCGGCGCGGGGGTGGATCTGGCCGGGTTGTACGAGCTGGCCAAGGATCTGCGGAAGCAGACGGTGGCCGAATGAGCGAGGGGGTGGACACCGTGGGGCTGGACACTCCGCCGCGGCTGGCGGTCGACCGGCTGCTGGACGACCCGGAGACCCGGATCGTCGTGTGCTGCGGGGCGGGCGGGGTCGGCAAGACCACCACGGCCGCGGCACTGGGCGTACGGGCGGCCGGGCGCGGGCGGAAGGCGGTCGTGCTCACCATCGACCCCGCACGCCGGCTCGCGCAGTCGATGGGCATCGACTCGCTGGACAACACCCCGCGCAGGGTGGCGGGCGTGGGCGCCGACGGCGGCGAACTGCACGCGATGATGCTGGACATGAAGCGGACCTTCGACGAGATCGTCGAGGCGCACGCGGACGGCGAGCGGGCCCGGGCCATCCTCGCCAACCCCTTCTACCAGTCCCTGTCGGCCGGCTTCGCGGGCACGCAGGAGTACATGGCGATGGAGAAGCTGGGCCAGCTGCGGGCCAAGGACGACTGGGACCTGATCATCGTCGACACCCCGCCGAGCCGGTCCGCGCTGGACTTCCTGGACGCGCCGAAGCGCCTCGGGTCCTTCCTGGACGGGAAGTTCATCCGGGTGCTGATGGCTCCGGCGAAGGTGGGCGGCCGGGCGGGGATGAAGTTCCTCAATGTCGGCATGTCGATGATGACCGGGACCCTCAGCAAGCTGATGGGGGCCTCGCTGCTGAAGGACGTGCAGACCTTCGTGGCCGCGATGGACACGATGTTCGGCGGCTTCCGCACGCGCGCCGACGCGACCTTCCGGCTGCTCCAGGCGCCCGGTACGGCCTTCCTGGTGGTCGCTGCGCCCGAACCGGACGCCCTGCGCGAGGCGGCGTACTTCGTGGAGCGGCTGGCCGCGGAGAGCATGCCGCTGGCCGGGCTGGTACTGAACCGGGTGCACGGCAGCGGCGCCGACCAGCTGTCCGCCGAACGGGCGTTGGCCGCCGCAGAGAATCTTGAAGAAGGCGGCATTGTCGATCAGGAGTCCGGGAAAGCTGGACTTCGTGACACGGCCGCGGGACCGACCGAGGCGGCCGGGACCACAGGGACGACGACCACACGGACGACGACCACATCGACGGCAGACGCGACAGACACGGCACGCACCGCAGACACGGCACCGACCGCGAACCCTCCCGAGACAGGCTCCCCCGGCACCGAAGGCGATACCGCGGTCGTCGACCGGATCACGGCAGGACTGCTGCGCCTGCATGCCGAACGGATGCAGGTGATCGCGCGTGAACAGCGCACACGCGATCGCTTCACCTCATTGCACCCCGAGGTGGCGGTGGCCGAAGTGGCCGCCCTGCCCGGCGATGTGCACGACCTCGCCGGGCTTCGGGCCATCGGAGAACGACTCGCGGCCGGGGTTCCGGCCGGAGCGTAGGCGTTCGTACGTCGTGGCGTCCGCGGGGTCTACCCGACTGCCGCGTATGTCTCGTACGGAACGTCGATCTCCGCGTCTGCATCCATGGTGAGGATGCCCGTGCTGCGCTCGTACTCCGTACGGGCGGTTTCGAGCAGCCGTCGCCACGAGGTGACGGTGGGACGCCGGCGCAGCAGCGCACGTCGTTCCCGCTCGGTCATTCCGCCCCACACGCCGAACTCGACGCGATTGTCGAGCGCATCGGCCAGGCATTCGGTCCGCACCGGACATCCGGTGCACACCGCCTTGGCCCTGTTCTGTGCCGCTCCTTGAACGAACAGTTCATCCGGATCGGTAGTGCGGCAGGCTGCCTGCGCACTCCAGTCGGTAACCCAGCCCATCCCGGCGCCGTCCTCTCCCGAATCGAGGCTCCCCCACGGCGGTAGCGGCATATTCACCGCTGCCAGTTGAGGACGTTACGGAAGGCGGGCACAGTGCAACACCCCCGTCGGGCCCAATCTTGAATGGTCCGAACGGACTATGGGTAAGCGGCAGATCACCCGACGGAGTGATCCGACGACATGCCCGACCATTCCGGCAATTCGGGTGGAATCGGCGGATGAGCTTCAGCCGAGGGGCGAGATTCGGACATGCGTCCACCCCATTCGGGAAGGGTGAAAATCAAGCCGAGGGGTTGATGTCGCACCACACTGCTGTGACAGTTGGGGACAGCTTAGGCCAAGGCATTCGCGTGTGTCCGGCGAATGAGAACGTAGGCTGCCCTCTATGGGAAAGAAGCGCTCGGGCGGCGGGCTCACGGGGAGCCAGCAGGCCGCCAAGTTCCTCGGGGTGTCCGTTCTCTCCGGAGTTGTGCTGGCCGGCATGGCGATTCCGGCTGCAGGCGCCCTGGGGCTGGCGGCCAAGGGCACGGTCGAGGGATTCGATGAGATCCCGGCCAATCTCAAGACTCCGCCGCTCAGCCAGCGGACCACGATTCTGGACGCCGAGGGTGGCTTGATCGCCACCGTCTATTCACGCGACCGTCAAGTGGTCCCGCTCACGGCGATCTCCCCGTACATGCAGAAGGCGATCGTCGCCATCGAGGACTCCCGTTTCTACGAACACGGAGCCGTCGACCTCAAGGGCATCCTGCGCGCGGTCAACCGCAACGCGCAGGAGGGCGGCGCCGCACAGGGCGCGTCCACGCTCACCCAGCAGTACGTGAAGAACGTGTTCGTCGAAGAGGCCGGCGACGACGAGACCAAGGTGCGCGAGGCCCAGGAGAAGAGCCTCGGCCGCAAGATCCGCGAGCTGAAGTACGCGATCCAGGTCGAGGAGGAACTCGGGAAGAAGAAGATCCTCGAGAACTACCTCAACATCACGTACTTCGGCCAGCAGGCGTACGGAATCGAATCCGCGGCCCAGCGCTACTTCAGCAAGCCGGCCAAGGACCTGACCCTGGAGGAGTCCGCGATGCTCGCGGGCATCGTGCAGTCGCCGAGCCGGTACGACCCGGTGAACGACACCCAGGAGGCGACGAAGCGCCGCAACATCGTCCTCCAGCGGATGGCCGACACCAAGGACGTCTCGCAGGCGGAGGCGGACGCGGCGAAGGCGAAGCCGGTCACGCTGAAGGTGACCAAGCCGAAGAACGGCTGCATCACCGCGGTCAAGGGCGCGGGCTTCTTCTGCGACTACGTGCGCAACACCTTCCTGACCGACGCCGTCTTCGGCAAGACGCGCGAGGAGCGCGCGAAGGTCTGGAACCAGGGCGGTCTGACCGTGCGCACGACCCTGGACCCGCAGTCGCAGGACGCGGCCAACGAGTCGATCAAGGACCACGTCTACCAGGAGGACTCGATCGCCACGGCGGTGACCATGGTCCAGCCGGGCACCGGCCGGGTGCTGGCGATGGGTCAGTCCAAGCCGTACGGCTTCGGGAAGAACGAGACGCAGATCAACTACTCCGTGGACAAGCGGATGGGCGGCTCGAACTTCGGCTTCCAGGTCGGCTCGACCTTCAAGCCGTTCATCGCGGCGGCCGCGCTGGAGCGGGGCCTGCCGCCGACGAAGGTGTACCCGGCGCCGAACAAGATGGACTACCCGAGCGGGATCCCCCGCTGCGACGGGTCCCAGTACGTCAACGTCAACAAGGAGTCGGCGGAGAACGAGACCGAGGACGAGATCGGCCCCTACGCGCTGCGGACGGCGATGGAGAAGTCGATCAACACCTACTTCGTCGACATGATCTCCGAGATCGGGCTGTGCCCGGTGTCGGAGATGGCGGCGAAGCTCGGTGTGGTCCCGGCGAGCGGGGCGAAGCTGGCCGACGGCCCCGCCATCGCGCTCGGCTCGGAGGAGATGTCCCCGCTGACGATGGCCAACGCGTACGCGACCTTCGCCAACCGCGGCGTCTACTGCACCCCCGTCGCCATCGAGTCGATCACCGACGCGCACAACAAGGCCCTCTCGGTGCCGAAGAGCAAGTGCGACCGGGCGATGTCGGAGTCGACCGCCGACACCATCAACACCCTGCTGGGCGGAGTGGTCGACTCCGGCACCGGTGAGCGGGCCGGTCTGACCGACCGCGACAGCGCGGGCAAGACGGGTACGACGGACAACCGCTACAACGCCTGGTTCGTGGGCTACACCCCGAACATCTCCGGCGCGGTGTGGGTCGGCTCGGGTGGGGCGAAGAAGATCACGATGGAGAACATCGTGATCGGCGGCAAGCCCTACCTGAAGGTCTTCGGCGGCGGTCTGCCCGGCCCGATCTGGAAGGACGCGGTCACGGGCGCGCTGGACGGCCGCGAAGCCCTGCGCTTCGTCACCGTCAGCATCCCGGAATCGAATGTTCCGTCCGGCGGCCCCCGCGGCAACAAGCCGCCCACCACCACCCCGAGCAGGCCCGGCAAGCCGGGCGGCGACGGAAAGCCCGGCGGGCGGCCCGGCGGTCAGACCGCCGGAGCCACCGGGGGCGCCACGGGCGCGGCCACGGGCGGCGGCGATCCGCAGCAGCCCCCCTTCCCCGGGATCTCGATCGACCCGGGCGCCGTGATCGGCGGCCGCGACGACCAGTAGCGGTCGGCGCACCACGCAAGGGAGGGCCCCAGCCGGAACCGGCTGGGGCCCTCCCTTTTCTCTGTTCCCGGATCTACCGGCTCTACCGGATCTAGGAGAGCTGCTGCTTGACGACGGCGGCGACGCGCCCGCCCTCCGCCAGCCCGGCGACCTTCGGGTTCACGATCTTCATGACGGCACCCATGGCCCGCGGCCCCTCGGCACCCGCGGCCTTGGCCTCCTCGACGGCCTGCGCCACGATCGCGACGAGCTCGTCGTCGCTGAGCTGCTTGGGCAGGTACGTGTCGAGGAACTCGCCCTCCGCGGTCTCCCGCGCGGCCTGCTCGGCACGGCCGCCCTGGGCGAAGGCCTCCGCCGCCTCACGGCGCTTCTTCGCCTCCTTGGCGATCACCTTGAGGACTTCCTCGTCGGAGAGCACACGTGCCACCTTGCCCGCGACCTCCTCCTTGGTGATGGCGGAGAGGGTCAGGCGCAGCGTGGACGAGTGCAGCTCGTCACGCGCCTTGATGGCGGTCGTGAGGTCTTCCTGGAGCTTGGCCTTGAGCGTGGTCATGGAGGTGAGTCTGCCAGGTACGGGGGCAGTGGCGCTCACCGGTTTTCCGGGTCTGCGACGATGGGTCCATGCGTGCGCGTTACGGAGTACCCCTGAAAGCGGCTGCCGGAATCGCTGCGGTGGGGGCCGCGGGTGTGGCCTATGCCGCCGGTTTCGAGGCGAGGTCCTTCCGCCTGCGCCGGATCACGGTGCCGGTCCTTCCCCGGGGGATGCGCCCGCTGCGCGTACTCCAGGTGTCCGACATCCACATGGTGGGCGGACAGCGCAAGAAGCGCGCCTGGCTGCAGTCCCTCGCCGGCCTGCGCCCCGACTTCGTCGTCAACACGGGCGACAACCTCTCCGACACCGAGGGCATCCCCGAGGTGCTCGACGCGCTGGGCCCCCTGATGTCCTTCCCGGGCGTGTACGTCTTCGGGTCGAACGACTACTACGGGCCGCGGCTGCGCAACCCCGGGCGCTACCTGCTGGAGAAGGCCCAGGGCCGGCACGGGCTGAACGGCAACAAGCCGGTCGTCGGCGCCGTCCACAACCCGTGGGAGGAGCTGCGGGACGCCTTCGACGCGGCGGGCTGGCTGAACCTCACCAACACCCGGGGGCGGCTCAAGCTGGAAGGCCTGGAACTGGCCTTCACCGGGCTCGACGACCCGCACATCAAGCGGGACCGCTACGAGATGGTCGCCGGCGGCCCGGAGGAGGACGCGGACTTCTCGATGGCCGTGGTGCACGCCCCGTACCTGCGCGTCCTGGAGTCCTTCACCGCGGACCGGTACCCGCTGATCCTCGCGGGCCACACCCACGGCGGGCAGCTGTGCATCCCCTTCTACGGGGCGCTCGTCACCAACTGCGACCTCGACACCAAGCGGGTGAAGGGCCTGTCCACGCACGAGGCGGCGGGGCAGCAGGCGTACCTGCACGTCTCGGCGGGCTGCGGCACCAACCGCTTCACCCCGGTCCGCTTCGCGTGCCCGCCGGAGGCGACCCTCCTGACGCTGACCCCGCAGGCCTAGCGCCGCGGGACGGCTCCGCGAAAACCGGATTTCGTCTCCGGCGTGCGGTCCGCTAAAGTAATCGATGTCGCCAGGACAGCAAGCGCTGCAAGGCGGCGATCGGGGTGTAGCGCAGCTTGGCAGCGCGCTTCGTTCGGGACGAAGAGGTCGTGGGTTCAAATCCCGCCACCCCGACTTCGTAAGACAGGAAGGGCCTGATCCGCATTGCGGATCGGGTCCTTTTTGCGTTTCCGGCTGTGCGTGGCCGGGCGCAGGGGCGTCACTTCTCCGCCTCGGGGGTCGTCGCGGGTGAGTAGAGGAAGGAGAAGCGTTCCATCACGTTCTGGCGCTGCGTGTTGTGGAAGGCCGCGATGCGCCAGGCGCCGTCGGTGTCACGGACCAGGGTGTACGTCTGGACCTTGGACAGCTCGGCGAGGGCGGGCTTGGTGCCCGTGTAGTCGTCGCCGCGGCCGGTCAGGATCGCGGCGTCCTTCCCGAGGAAGCGCAGGTCGAGGTAGCTCGCGGCGAGCTTGCTGCCCTTGACGAAGTCCTTGAAGAGAGCGCGGTGGCCTTCGGTGATGTCGGCGCGGCCCTCGTAGTGGCTGCCGACGTAGGTGGTGTAGGTGCCGTCCTCGGTGAACTGGCGGCCGTACGCGTCCGCGTCGCCGCGGGCCCAGGCGTCGGTGAGGGCGTCGAGGGTGGCGCAGATGGCCTCGCCGTCGGCGCGGTCGGCGCCGGCCGGAATGACGTCGGCGCAGTTCTCGGAGCCGGTGCGCCGGATGCCGGAGGTGGTGTCGAGGTAGAGGTAGGCGCCGGCGGCGCCGAGTGCGAGCACGGCGGCGGTGGCGAGAGCGGCGCGCTTGACGGTCTTCCTGTTCACGGGAGGGCCTCTCGATCGGCGGAACGGGCGGATGACGGCAGCCGGCGCGTTGACTACACTGGCGCAACAACTGCACACGTGCATTATCTGCATGCATGCAGATAAATGGCAAGGGGAAGGGTTTCGCGATGACGGAGCAGGACGACCGCCGGGCGGTCTTCCGGGACTACATCGATGCCGTGGGGCTGCACGGCATGGCGGGCGCGGAGGCCGCGGGCCTCCAGGCGTCCGAGTGGTACGCGCTCAGCCGCATCACCCTGGCGGGCGGGCTCACCTCGGGCGAACTCGCGGCCGGGACGGGGCTCACCACCGGGGCGACGACGCGGCTGATCGACAGGCTGGAGCGGGCGGGGTACGTACGCCGTACCGCCGACCCGGCCGACCGGCGCAAGGTCGTGGTCGAGGCGGTGCCGGACGCGCTGGCAGGGGTGGAGGCGGCCGTGGGCCCGGCCCGCAAGCGGATCGGCGAAGTGCTCGCCGGCTACACCCCGGACCAACTGGACCTGCTCTTCGACTACTTCTCCCGCGCGGCCCCCGCGTTCCGTGAGGCCACGGAGGAGATCCGGGCGGCGACGCAGGAGCGCAAAGGCGGCCGGCAGCCGTAGGAGGGAGGACGGCGGAGCACGCGGGCGGGGCCGTCAGTACGGGCGGGGGGCCATCGGCTGGGGGGCGGCGGACGGGCTTTCGAAGACGCACGCGGGCTCCGGGCGGGCGGTCGCGCGCACCGACACGGGTGTGGGCGGCTCCGTCGGCAGCTCGACGTGGACGGTCACGGGGTGGTCGGCGTGGGTCGTGGCGTAGCCCGTCTCCTTGCCGTCGACGAGCACCTCGACGACGGCCGTGTGGCCGGTCTGGACCGTGGCACTGACCGAGTGCCCGGCGTGGTCGATGTGGAAGTGATGGCGCCGCCTCATGAGACCGCCTCCCGCGGTGACCCCCTCACGTCAAGCGTAGCCACGAGAGCCGGGCACGGCCCGGGAGAGTCAGGGGCTAAGGGGCCTCGGCCGCGGGGAGTGCCGAGAGTTCGGTGCGTACCAGGGCGAGGAAGGCCGGGGAGGGGAAGGCCTCCACGGCGTGTTGTGCGGCCAGGGCGTCGAGGTGGTCGAGGACCGCGCCGACGGTGGTGAAGGGGCCGATCGGGCGGAGCAGCCAGAGGCGTCCGCCGGGGCGGGGCGGGAGGCCGAGGCCGGCGAGGGCCGCGTCGGCTTCCTCGTCGAGGCCGCGCACGTCGGGCTCGGTGAGCGGGGCGCACTCCACGCCGGTGATGTGGCCGTGCCCGTCGAGCGAGGTGTCCACCGCCCAGTGGGTGGAGCGGTCGGGGATCCAGGTCCGGGCCGCCGGGGGCCAGACGTACGGGAGGAACACCCAGCGCAGGTCCTCGGGCGCGGGCTCCCAGCCGAGCACCTCCAGCTCCCGGATCTCGGGCAGCCGGTCCGGCTCCAGTTCGCTGCGGCCGGTGCGGCGCAGTGCGAGCGGGTGCGGTGTTCCGTCCTCGTCCCACGACATGCGGGCACGCTATCCGACGCGGTGGCGGATGTGGCGGATGTGGCGGATGTGCGTGACCTCGGCCCCGACCCCGACCCCGACACCGCCCCCGGCCTGGCCCCCGGCCTTCACGCCCCCAGTGGGTTGGCCGCGATGCGGGTCGCCGCGCCGCTCGCGACGTAGGCGGCGGCCGCGCAGTCCGGCTTGCGCTTCGCCTGGTCCTCGACGAGGGCGGTGAAGGCGGCGCCGAAGCCGGCCCGCGGGTGGGCGGCGAGCAGGGCGGTCGTGAAGGCCGGGTCGAACTCGGACAGGCGCAGGCCCGAGACGTCGGCGCTCGTGCCGACCTGCAGGAGGTGGCTCTCGACGTCCTCGGCGGCCGTCACGTCGTCCCGCATGTGCAGGACGATCACCTCTTCGGCGCGGGCCCGGCGGGCCGCCGGCCAGCCCAGGCCCGCCGTCAGGACGCGCGCGACATGGCCGCCGGCCTCCTCGAACGGGAGGGTGTGGCTGTCGAAGGGCGCGGTCAGGCCCAGGTCGTGGAGGAGGGCCGCCACGTAGAAGAGCTCCTCGTCGTACGCGAGGCCGTGCCGGTCCGCGTACTGCGCGCCGAAGGCGTAGGAGCGTACGGAGTGGTTCAGCAGCGCCGGATCCGCGTACTCCGAGGCGATCTGCAGGGCGGTACGGGCCGAGTTGGTGTCAAGAGTCCACGTCATGGGGCGTCAGCGTAGGCGGCGGCTGAAGTCCACCTCGGACGGGGCCTCCCCCGGCCAGTTCAGCCTGGCCGGGGCGGGCGGGGTCTCGGCGAGGACGGTGCCGCGCGAGACGACGTACCGGGGGCGGACCTGACGGCGGATCGCCTCCTCCGGCGACGGGACCGGGAGCAGGACGAAGGAGGCGGGGGCGCCCTCCGTGATGCCGTACTCCGTGTCCGAGAGGCCGAGGACGCGCGCCGCACGGTCCGTCACCATCGAGAAGGCCACCGGGATCTCGTCCGCGCCGGTGAGCTGGGCGGCGTACAGCCCGACGAGGGCGGTCTGGAGCGGGTTCGCGGTACCGAGGGCGTTCCAGGGGTCCATGACGTCGTCGTGGCCGAAGGCCACGTTGACCCCGGCCGCCAGCATCTCCTTGACCTGGGTGAGGCCACGGCGCCTGGGGTAGGCGTCGAAGCGGCCCTGGAGGTTGAGGTTGGCGAAGGGGTTGGCGACCAGGTTGATGCCCGAACGGGACAGCAGCCGCTGGAGTTTGAAGCTGTACGCGCCGTTGTAGGAGCCCATGGCCGTCGTGTGCGAGGCGGTGGCGCGTTCGCGCAGCCCCGAGCGCAGGGCCAGCGTGGCCAGCACCTCCACGAACCGGGACTGCTCGTCGTCGATCTCGTCGCAGTGCGCGTCCACCCGCAGCCCGTGCTCCTCGGCCAGCGCGAAGGCCGTCTTCAGGGAGGCCACCCCGTCCTCGCGGGTGTCCTCGAAGTGCGGGATCGCGCCGACGACGTCGGCCCCGCGGGCGATCGCCTCCCGCAGGAGCGCCTCGCCGTCCGGGAAGGAGACGATGCCCTCCTGCGGGAACGCCACGATCTGCAGGGTCATGACGTCCCGCACCCGGTCGCGCACTTCGAGCAGCGCGTCCATGGCGGTGAGGGCCGGGTCGGTGATGTCGCAGTGCGTCCGCACGTGCAGCACCCCCTGGGCCGCCTGCCAGCGCAGCACCTCGCTCGCCCGCGCGATCACGTCCTCGCGGGTCAGGGTCCGCTTGCGCTCGCTCCAGCAGGCGATGCCCTCCCACAGGGTGCCGGAGACGTTGGGCCGCGGCTCCCCGGCGGTCAGCGCCGTGTCGAGGTGGATGTGCGGCTCGACGAAGGGCGCGCTCAGCAGGGCGCCATGGGCCTCGACGAGGATGCCGGTGGCCGGCGGTTCCTTCTGGTCGTCGTGCGGGACCACGCGCGCGATCCGGCCGTCCTCCGCGACCTCGACGTCGGACAGGCCTGAGGTGTGCAGCAGCCGGGCGCCCCGGACGATCATCCGCATGGCGCCAGCCTACGGACCGGCGCGGAGCCGCGGCCTCAGCCGCGCTTGGCCTGGGCCTTCTGCTGCATCCCGCGCGTCTTCGCGGCGGACGACTGCACGTCCCTGGTCGCGGCCTTGGCCCGGGCCTCGGCGGCCGTGTTCTTCGCCAGCGCGCGCTCGGAGTCCTGGTGGATGTGGTGGCCGGTGTGCGCCTTCTTGGCCATGATCGTTCCTCCTTGGGCTACGGGTTCCACTCTGCGCCCGTTCGGAGCAGTCGGCATCCCGGGGGCCACTGCGGCCACAATGGGGCGCATGACCAGCGACAGCGAGATCACCCCCGAGACGCCCGACTGGGAGAAGCGGTTCCGGGCACCGCGCGTCGGACTGCCCGACTGGGCCGAGGACGCCCCGGACCGTTCCCTCTTCGTCTCCAACGCGACCGGAACCTTCGAGCTCTACGCCTGGGACCGCGCCACCGGCGCCCAGCGGCAGGCCACCGACCGCCCGAACGGCACCACCGACGGCGCCCTCTCCCCCGACGGCGCGTGGATCTGGTGGTTCTCCGACACCGACGGCGACGAGTTCGGCACCTGGGTGCGCCAGCCCTTCGGGGGCGGCCCGGACGAACCGGCCACCCCCGGCCTGGAGCCCTCGTACCCCGCCGGTCTGGCCATCGGCCGCGACGGCACCGCCGTCGTCGGACGCTCCACGGACGAGGACGGATCCACGGTCCACGTGGTCCGCCCGGACGGCTCCGCGCCCACCGTGATCTACCGGCACCGGGAGTCGGCGGGCGTCGGCGACCTGTCCCACGACGGGACGCTCGTGGCCGTCGAGCACACCGAGCACGGCGACGCGATGCACTCCTCCCTGCGCGTGCTGACCCTCGACGGGTCCACCGTCGCCGAGCTGGACGACTCCCGCGGCGGCACCGAGGAGCTCGGCCTGGAGGTCCTCGGCTTCGCGCCCGTTCCGGGCGACACCCGCCTCCTCGTCGGCCACCAGCGGCGCGGCCGCTGGGAGCCGATGGTGTGGGACGTGGCCACGGGCGCCGAGGAGGAGCTCGCGGTCGACCTGCCGGGCGACGTCAGCGCCGAGTGGTACCCGGACGGATCCGCGCTGCTGATCGCGCACAGCTTCGAGGCGCGCAGCGAGCTGTGGCGCTACGACCTGGCCGTGCGGGAGCTCGTACGGGTGGACACGCCGCCGGGTTCGGTGTCGGGGGCCGGGGCGCGGCCCGACGGGACCGTGGAGTACCTGTGGTCCTCGGCGGCCGAGCCCTCGACCGTACGGTCCACGGCGGGCGGGGTCGTCCTGGACCCGCCCGGTTTCAAGGCACCCGGGTCGGTGCCGGTGGAGGACGTGTGGGTGGAGGGTCCGGGCGGACGGATCCACGCGCTCGCGCAGCGGCCGGCCGGCCACGGCGAGGGCCCCTTCCCGACGATCTTCGAGATCCACGGCGGGCCCACCTGGCACGACAGCGACGCCTTCGCGGCGACCCCGGCGGCCTGGCTGGACCACGGCTTCGCCGTCGTGCGGGTCAACTACCGCGGCTCGACCGGCTACGGCCGCGCCTGGACGGACGCCCTCAAGCACCGGGTCGGCCTGATCGAGCTGGAGGACATCGCGGCGGTCCGGGAGTGGGCGGTGGCTTCCGGCCTCGCGGACCCGGCGCGCCTCGTGCTGTCGGGCGGTTCCTGGGGCGGGTACCTGACGCTGCTGGGCCTGGGCACGCAGCCCGACGCCTGGGCGGTGGGCCTGGCCGCCGTACCGGTCGCGGACTACGTGACGGCCTACCACGACGAGATGGAGGCGCTGAAGGCCCTGGACCGCACCCTCTTCGGCGGTACGCCGGAGGAGGTCCCGGACCGTTTCGAGGTCTCCTCGCCGCTCACCTACGTCGACGCGGTGAAGGCACCCGTCCACATCGCGGCGGGCGTCAACGACCCGCGCTGCCCGATCCGGCAGATCGACAACTACGTGGACCGGCTGGTGGCGCGCGGCGCGGAGCACGAGGTGTACCGGTACGACGCCGGGCACGGCTCGCTGGTCGTGGAGGAGCGGATCAAGCAGGTCCGGATGGAGCTGGAGTTCGCGCTGAAGCACCTGCCCCGCTAGTCCCGCTCCGGTGCACCCCCCGTACGGTGGTGGGGTGCACCGGTTTCTCCTGACCCCGCGCTGGTGGGGGATCAACGTCTTCGTCGCGCTCGCCGTCCCCTTCTGTCTGTTCATGGGGTCCTGGCAGCTCGGCCGGTTCGAGGACCGTGTCGACAGCCACCGGGAGGCGACGGCCGAGCAGCCCGCCGACCAGGCGGCCGCCCCCCTGGACTCGCTGCTTCCGGTGGACACGAAGACCTCCGGACGGATGGCTTCCACGGCCGGGGAGTACGCCGATCAGATGCTGGTGCCCGAGCGGCGGCTCGACGGCGCGTCCGGCTTCTACGTGCTGACCCTGCTGAAGACCGACTCCGGCAAGACCGTCCCGGTGGTCCGGGGCTGGCTGCCTGGGGTGGCGGACCCGGCGAAGGCCCCGGCCCCGCCGAGCGGCCGGGTCGAGGTCACGGGCGCCCTGCAGGCCCCGGAGAACTCCGGTACGAAGGGGGTCCACTCCCAGGGCGGCCTGCCGGCCGGGCAGCTCGGCGTGATCGGGGCGGCCTCGCTGGTCAACATCGTCCCGTACGACCTGTACGACGCCTGGCTGACCGTGCAGACCCCGGCGGACGGGATGGTTCCGGTGCCCGCGCAGGCGCCGGCCAACACCGGGCTCGACCTGAAGGCCTTCCAGAACCTCGGCTACACCGGCGAGTGGTTCGTCTTCGTCGCCTTCGTGCTCTTCATGTGGTTCCGGCTCTACCGCCGCGAGGTGGAGACCCTGCGCGACGCCGAGGCGGGACTGCTCGAACCCGCCGCGTAGGGCGGGCTCGCCGACCCCTGCTCGACGCTCGCTCGACGGACTGCCGGCCGGCCTACTTGTCGAGCGGGATCGCACCCGTCCGGTAGACCGTTCCGCCGCAGGCCTCGGGAAGCGTCGTCCGCGTGGTCGCGGATCCCGGCTGCGGGGTGTGGGACACCGAGACGCCCGCCGTCGCCGGGGGCGTCCCCGTCTGCGGCTCGGTGACCGCGCCGTTCGCCGGAGCGCCCGCGCTGCCCGCGGAGTCCGTCTGCGGCGGCTTGCCGCCCGCGTCCGGGTTGGTCGCCGTACAGGACTCCTTCGAAGGCACCCAGGCGAAGCGGACCTCGTACGCCGTGTTCGGCGGGAGCACCAGCACCGGCGCCTCCGCCGACGGATCGGGCAGCAGCCCGCTCGCCGGGTCCCCCGCCGTGTGGCCGACCACCGCGACCGAGGGGCCCTGGCCGGCCGACGCACCGGGCGCCGGGGCCGCCGAGACGGCGTCCTGGCCGGTGACGGCGCAGCCCTGCGCCGAGACGTTGGTGACCCGGAAACTGCCGTACACCCGGCCGTCGGTCTCCGGGGCGCGGGCCGAGCCCACCACCCCGAGCTGGTCCGCGCCGCATCCGGGCACGCCCGGCGCGGCCACCGGCGGCATCGGGCCGGAGCCCGGCACCGAACCGGCCGTACCGGCGGACGCGCCCGCGGTGCCGGTGGGGCCGGCCGTCAGACCGCCCACCGGGGAACCGCCCAGCGTGGCGTCCGGCTGCCCGGTGGCGCCGCCCACGGCCGGGGAGCCTCCGGAGGAGCGGGTGGACCTGGGCTGGTTCCCGTATCCGTTCTGGTGCGGGTCGGAGCCGACCGCGCCCGGCTTGTCGCCAGCGCGCTCGCCGTGCCCGGCCATCGCCGGGTGGTCCGTGGCCGCGCCCTCGCCGCCCGCCAGGTGCATGAGGGCCGGGATGGCGGTGCCCGCGAGCAGGGCCACCGCGGCGGCCCCGACCAGGGCCTGGCGCTTGCGGGCCCGACGGGCGGGAACGGCGTGCCGCAGCCGCTCCAGGGCGCCCTCGGAGGGCTGCAGGCCCTCGACGGCCCCGTGCAGCAGGCCCCGGAGCGCCTCTTCCTCGCTCGCTCCGCCCGGCGGAGTGTGGTCGTCCATCATGACTGCGCAGCCTCCATCGCCACCCGCAGCGCGGCAATGCCCCGCGATCCGTACGCCTTGACCGAGCCGAGCGATATCCCGAGCGTCTCGGCGACCTGGGCCTCCGTCATGTCCGCGAAGTAGCGCAGCACCAGCACCTCGCGCTGGCGGCGCTGGAGTCCGCGCATCGCCTTGATCAGATCGTCCCGTTCGAGCTGGTCGTACGCGCCCTCTTCGGCGCTCGCCATGTCCGGCATCGGCTTCGACAGCAGCTTGAGGCCGAGGATGCGCCGGCGCAGGGCGGAGCGCGAGAGGTTCACGACGGTCTGGCGCAGGTACGCCAGGGTCTTCTCCCGGTCGCGCACCCGGTTCCGCGCCGAGTGCACGCGGATGAACGCCTCCTGGACCACGTCCTCGCAGGAGGCGGTGTCGTCGAGGAGCAGGGCGGCCAGGCCGAGCAGGGAGCGGTAGTGCGCCTGGTAGGTCGCCGTCAGGTGGTCGACGGTGGTCCCCGCCACCACTTCGACCGTCACCTCGGCCGTCGCCTCGGACGTCGTCTCGTCCGTCGCCTCGGCCGTGACCTCGGATGGCTCGGTCCGGCTGCTCCCCGCCGCCTCAGCGCTGTCGCGCGGCGGGGGCACGAGACCGCCCGGGATCGGTGCGGCAGTGAGTACGGGCGCCTCGGACGGCCCCGCCGGCGGAACGGGCACGATCACGGGGAGACCGCCGCCGGACGCACGGAAACCCCGGCGCGACGGGATGATCCCGAGGTGCGCCGGGAGGATGGTCGATTCGAGCAGTGCCTCTGCCACGCCTGTAGGACACGCGTCCCCCCGTCAGGGTTGTACGCGCGAGGCAGCCTCACCAGCCATATCCCCATTGCCCTCATGCGTACCCGCTCTTCCCGATTTGCCCCGTCTTATCGAGACGGCAGTCGGGCCATCACCTTGATCAAGGGATCAGCACCGATCCTACAAAGCGAATTACGCAAATTCACCTGCGATCAGTTCCGCGATCAGCGTGGCATTCAGCGCGGCACCCCTGCGGAGATTGTCGGCGCACACGAAGAACTCCAGGGCGCAGGGGTCGTCGAGCGAGGCCCGCAGCCGCCCCACCCAGGCCGGATCCGTTCCGGCGGCGTCCGCGGGGGTGGGGAACTCCCCCGCCGCGGGATCGTCCACGAGCACCACGCCCGGCGCGGCCTCCAGGACATCCCGGGCGTGCCGGGCGGTCACTTCGTTCTCGAACCGGGCCCGCACGGTCAGCGAGTGCCCGGTCAGCACCGGCACCTGGACGCAGGTCACCGACACCGGGAGCCGCTCCAGCTGGAGGATCCGGCGCGTCTCGGCCCGTACCGCCAGCTCGTGCGAGGACCAGCCGTCCTCGCGCAGCTCTCCGGACCAGGGCAGGACGTTGAGGGCGAGGGGACCGGCGAAGGGGCCGGTGTCCTCGCCCACGGCACGGCGGACGTCACCGGTCTGCTCCCCGAGGGAGGTCCCCGCGACCAGCGACAGCTGGCGGCGCAGCGCCTCGGAGCCGGGCCGGCCGGCCGCGCTCGCGGCCTGGTACGAGGAGACCACCAGCCCGGTGAGGGAGTACTCGGCGTGCAGCGCGCCCAGGGCCGCGATCATGGCGGCGGTCACGCAGTCCGGGCCGGCGACGATCCCGCGCGGCCGGATCCGTACGGCGTGCCCGTTGACCTCGGGCGCCACCAGCGGGACCTCGGGGTCCGCCCGGAAGGCGGCGGACTGGTCGACGACGACCGCGCCGCGCGCGGTGACGACGGGCGCCCACCGGGCCGAGACCTCGGCCGGGGTGAGGAAGAGTGCGACGTCGCCCGGACCGAGGCCGTCGAAGGCGTCCTCGGTGAGGGCGAGCACCTCGGTCTCCTCCGCGCGGACGGCCAGCCTGCGGCCGGCCGAGCGCGCGGAGGCGATCAGGCGGATGTCGCCCCAGATGTCCGCTCGCTGGGACAGGATCTGGAGCAGGACCGAACCGACTGCTCCGGTCGCCCCGACCACGGCGAGTGCCGGGGCGGAGGACCGGGTCGCGGTCATCGTCCGGTGCCTCCGTAGACGACGGCTTCGTCGCTGTCGGAGTCGAGGCCGAAGGCCGTGTGCACGGCGCGGACGGCCTCGTTGACGTCGTCCTGGCGGGTGACGACCGAGATGCGGATCTCGGAGGTGGAGATCAGCTCGATGTTGACGCCCGCGTCGGACAGCGCCTGGAAGAACGAGGCGGTGACGCCCGGGTTCGTCTTCATGCCGGCGCCGACCAGGGAGATCTTGCCGATCTGGTCGTCGTAGCGCAGGGAGTCGAAGCCGATCTGGCCCTTCGCCTTCTCCAGCGCGTCGATGGCCTTGTGGCCCTCGGCCTTCGGGAGCGTGAACGAGATGTCGGTGAGGCCCGTGGAGGCCGCCGAGACGTTCTGCACGATCATGTCGATGTTGATCTCGGCGTCCGCGATGGCGCGGAAGATCGCCGCGGCCTCACCCGGCTTGTCCGGGACGCCGACGACCGTGATCTTGGCTTCGGAGACGTCGTGAGCGACTCCGGAGATGATGGCGTGCTCCACCTGCTCGTCCCCTTGCGGATTCTCGTTGCTGACCCAGGTGCCCGGCAGTCCCGAGAAGGACGAGCGGACGTGGATCGGGATGTTGTATCGGCGTGCGTACTCGACACAGCGGTGCAGCAGCACCTTGGAACCGGAAGCGGCGAGCTCCAGCATGTCCTCGGAGGAGATCCAGTCGAGCTTCTTCGCCTTCTTCACGACGCGGGGGTCCGCGGTGAAGACGCCGTCGACGTCGGTGTAGATCTCGCAGACCTCGGCGTCCAGGGCAGCCGCGAGCGCGACCGCCGTGGTGTCCGAGCCGCCCCGGCCGAGGGTGGTGATGTCCTTGGAGTCCGCGGACACGCCCTGGAAGCCGGCGACGATGGCGATGTTGCCCTCGTCCAGCGCGGTGCGGATACGGCCCGGCGTGACATCGATGATGCGCGCTTTGTTGTGGACCGAGTCGGTGATCACGCCTGCCTGGCTACCGGTGAACGACTGGGCCTCGTGGCCCAGGTTTTTGATCGCCATGGCCAGCAGGGCCATGGAGATCCGCTCTCCGGCGGTCAACAGCATGTCGAATTCGCGCCCGGCAGGCATCGGCGAAACCTGCTCGGCGAGATCGATCAGCTCGTCCGTCGTGTCGCCCATCGCGGAAACCACGACGACCACCTGGTGGCCGTTCTTCTTGGCGTCCACGATCCGCTTGGCGACACGCTTGATGCCTTCGGCATCGGCTACGGAGGAGCCTCCGTACTTCTGCACGACAAGGCCCACGTGCGCTCCTCGCTCAGTCCGTCTCATTGCTGGTGCAGTGTAACGAGCGACCGGGATCCGACCGCTTCGTACCACATCATGAGACGAAAAGATCAAAGACAAGGTTCCCGCGCCGAGGGTCTACTTGCCGTGGACTTGCCGTGGCCTCACTTGCGGCCGAGGCCGCCCAGCTCCTCGGCCATGACCTGCCCGGCCTGCTCCGCGAGGTCCTCTTCCGTCAGGTCCTCGTCCGTGTCCAGGCCGTCCAGGGCGGCCAGCGGCTGGTTCAGCCGCACGTGCGCGATCAGCGACTGGAGGGCACGCAGGGTGGCCGAGGCCGTCGGTCCCCAGTTGGTGAAGTACGAGAACTGCCACCACCACAGGGCCTCCGTGATGCGGCCCGACTGGTGGTGGATGAGCCCGTGCCGCAGGTCGGCGACCACATCGGCCAGGTCGTCGGAGATCCGGTGCGCCACCGGGGTCTTGCGCGGCTCGTACGGGTCGAAGACCTCGGAGTAGACGTCGACCGGCTCCAGCATGATCGCGAACCGCTCGCGCAGGTCGTCCACGTCCGGCTCCGGGCCGAGGTCGGGCTCGTAGCGCTCGTCCGGCATCACGTCCTGGTACGCGCCCAGCCGGCCGCCCGCGAGCAGCAGCTGCGAGACCTCCAGCAGGAGGAACGGCACCGCACTGTCCGGGTCCTCGCCCTTGGCCACCTCGGTGACCGCAACGATGAACGACTCGATCTGGTCCGCGATCGAGGCGGCGAAGTCGTCCGGATCCTGGCCGAGAGCGTGCAGTGTTGCGTCAGACATCGAGAAGTCGCCTTCCTTCAAAGGCCCGCCCGAGCGTGACCTCGTCCGCGTACTCCAGATCTCCCCCGACGGGGAGCCCGCTGGCCAGGCGGGTGACCTTCAGGCCCATGGGCTTGATCATGCGGGCGAGGTAGGTGGCGGTCGCCTCGCCCTCCAGGTTCGGGTCGGTGGCGAGGATCAGCTCGGTCACCTCTCCGTCCGCCAGCCGCGCCAGCAGCTCGCGGATGCGCAGGTCGTCGGGGCCGACGCCCTCGATCGGGCTGATCGCGCCGCCGAGGACGTGGTACCTGCCCCGGAACTCACGCGTCCGCTCGATCGCGACGACGTCCTTCGGCTCCTCGACGACACAGATGACCGTGAGGTCGCGGCGCGGATCGCGGCAGATGTTGCACCGCTCCTCCTGCGCCACATTCCCGCACACCGCGCAGAACCGGACCTTGTCCTTGACCTCCAGCAGCGCGTGCGCGAGGCGGCGGACGTCGGTGGGCTCGGCCTGCAGGATGTGGAAGGCGATCCGCTGCGCGCTCTTGGGCCCGACGCCGGGCAGCCTGCCCAGTTCGTCGATCAGGTCCTGAACCACGCCTTCGTACAACGGACTGCCTTCTCTCTCTGCGTCTGACTGTGGGTACTGCGGGTCTGCGCGGTACTACGGGTCCTGCGGGGTACTGCGGTACTAGAACGGAAGACCGGGAATGCCGCTTCCGCCGCCCAGTCCCTGGGCCAGGGGGCCCAGCTTCTGCTGCTGGAGCGCCTGTGCATTCTCGTTGGCCGCCTGGACCGCCGCCACCACCAGGTCGGCGAGCGTCTCCGTGTCCTCGGGATCCACGGCCTTCGGGTCGATCACCAGTGCGCGCAGCTCGCCGGAGCCCGTGACGGTCGCCTTCACCAGGCCGCCGCCGGCCTGGCCCTCGACCTCGGCCTGCGCGAGTTCCTCCTGGGCAGCCGCGAGATCCTGCTGCATCTTCTGGGCCTGCTGGAGCAGCTGCTGCATGTCGGGCTGGCCACCACCGGGAATCACAGGACACTCACTCCGTTCGTCGGGGCCATCCGGCCTTCGGGACCTCGCAACGCTTGGTCAATCCGAGCCTACGTGCTCCCCGCGCGCCGCGCCCTACGCCGTGAGGACCAACTCTTTCGAGTGAGAGACGGGGCGTACGCGTACCTGCTGGAGACCTCCTTGCGGGCGGAAATCCCGGGATTCGGCGCCCATCGCCCGTCATTCGAAGGTAGGAAGAGCATGCGCATCATTGCGCACACGCGCACCACCACACGTCAGCGCAGGCAGAGGGAGTGCCGGGTGAGCCAGCCGGAGATGCAGCCCGAGGGGCCACCCCGGGATCCCCGGGAGGAAGGCGGCGGACCGATGGCGGCGGGCGATCTGACCGGCCGGCCGTTCCCCCTCGGGGACTGGGGCGAACCCGCGGAGCGGCTCGACGAGCTCTACCGGCGGGTCGAGGCCGATGCGCTGCGCACTGCCGAGTGGTACCTGTCCGACCGGGCGTGGAAGCGCCGGGGTGCGCGGGCGCTGCGCGTCGGCGCGGCCGTGGGCGCCGTCACGGGCGCCGCGATGCCGCTGCTGGAGCTGACGGGCTCGGCGCCGGGCGCCTCGACGTACGGGTACCTGGCGCTGCTGCTGGGCGCGGCCGCGCTGGCCTGCGACCGGTTCTTCGGGCTGACGTCCGGCTGGATGCGGGACGTGGCCACGGCGCAGGCGGTGCAGCGGCGACTCCAGACCCTCCAGTTCGACTGGGCGTCGGAGAACGTGCGCGAGGTGCTCGGACCCACCGAGGGCACGGCGAGCGAGGCCGCCGAGCGGTGCCTGACCGTGCTGCGGCGCTTCTCGGAGGACGTGACGGAGCTGGTGCGCTCCGAGACGGCGGAGTGGATGGTGGAGTTCAGCTCCGGCCCCGCCCCCCTGGTGATGCAGTCCCTGGGCGCCGCCGGAGCCCGCGCGGACACGAGCATCCCCCCGGCCCGCTTCCCCCTCCCCCCGGGCACCCGCCCGAACATGCCGCGCCAACGCCCCCCGGAACAACCCCGCTGACGGCCGGCCGTCACGAGTCCGGCCCCGCCGGCTTGTGAGGCGTGGGGCTTGGGGCGGGAGGCGTGAGGCTTGGGGCGGGAGGCTTGGGGCGGGAGGCCCCGATCCGCCGGCCCCGCGCCTCACACGCCGGCGTCAGCTGAAGATGATCATCGAGCCCTGGCCCAGACTGCGGGTCGCCGCCGCGTGCAACCCGAGCCACACGTGCCGCTCCCGCGCGAAGGGACTGTCGTCGTACGGAATCGGCCCCGCCGGCTCCTCCAGCAACGTCGGCCGCCCCGGCGGAGCCGGCGCCGCCGGCGGGTTCCCCGGGTCTATCCCGATCGCGGGAGCCACGAACGCCAGCTCCCGCAGCAACCCCTGGGCGGACCCCAGCGGACCGCCCCCGGCCAGCAGCTCCTCGTTCGCCAGCGGAGCCGCGAAGTCCACCGGCACGTACGCGCCCGCGTGGTCGTAGTGCCACACCAGGTGCGACTGCTGCGCCGTAGGCTCGAACATCTCCAGCAGCTGCTCGTAGTCCCCGCCCAGCTCGTCCACCGGGGTCACCGGCAGCCCGCAGAGTTGGAGCAGGTACGCCCGCCTCAGGAAATGCAGGGCGTCGTAGTCGAAGCCGGCGACCGGGGCGACGTCCCCGCTCAGGCCCGGCATGTAGGCGAACACGGGCACGGACGGCAGTCCGGCCGCGCTCAGCGCCTTGTCGTACGAGGCGATCTCTTCCGCGAAGGGGTTGTCGGGGCTGTGGCACAGCACGTCGACAAGGGGGACCAGCCACAGGTCACAGGCCACTCGGCCTCCGATCAGTCGTTGCCGCCGATCCGGCCAGCGTAGTGCGCCGAACACCCTCCGCGAAGGGGTGCGCAGAACCTGCGGTCACACCCGCGTCACACCCGCGGTCACACCCGCGGTCAGAGTGCAGGCGTCTCGGGACGTCTCCGGGCACGTCGGGGCCCTCAGATGCGGGACGCCCAGTCCAGCGCGTGCTCGTTGTAGCCCTGCACGATCCGCCGCACCGCGTCGGCGTCCGCCAGCGTCACCGCGTCGACCAGATCGCCGTGCCCGTCCCACAGCGCCTCCCGCAGCTCCGGCTCGCGCTGGAGGTGGGGAACGGCGAAGACCCAGCACTGCACGCGGATGCGGTGCAGGAACTCGGAGATGTACGTGTTGGCGACCAGCTCGCTCAGCTCGCGCCAGAAGCGCAGGTCGTAGCCGATCAGCACTTCGAGCGAACCGCTCTGCGCGGCCCTGCGCGCCTCTTCGCCGCGGCGCCGCACCGACACCAGCATCTCGCCGGATCCGGGCGCGGTGCCGCGCTCGGCGAGCCGGCGGAAGATCCCGTCCACGACCAGCGAGCGGGCCTCGATCATTCCCCTGAAGTCGTCGACGGAGAAGATCCGGACCCGGAAGCCCCGGTGCTGGACCAGTTCGAGCAGCCCCTGGGCCGAGAGGTCCACGAGCGCCTCGCGCACCGGGGTCGCGGAGACCTCGTACTGCTCGGCTATCTGCTTGACGGTGAACTCGGTCCCCGGAGGCAGGCGTCCCGCGAGCACCTCGTCACGCAGCGCGTCCGCGATCTGCTGGCGAAGTGTGTTGCGGGTGACAGCTCCGCTGCCTGGCATAGGGGTCCGTCTCCTGTCGTAGAGCTCCGGACACCATAGGCCAGACAGCGCGGCCGAAACCGAACGGTTAACGGCCGGTATGCGGATCTACACCAACCCGTCATACGTCCGCGAACCGGCCACCATCGCGTTCGCCGGGGCCCGCGGGCCCCGCGGGCCTATCCGGCCGTGGTGTGGCGGTCGGCGACCGTCAGCGCCTCGTCCAGCAGGGCCAGCCCCTCCTTCGCCTCCGCTTCCGTGATGGTGCACGGGGGGACGACGTGGGTGCGGTTCATGTTGACGAACGGCCACAGGCCGGACGCCTTGCAGGCCGCCGCGAATTCGGCCATCGGCGCGTTGTCCGCGCCGGCCGCGTTGTACGGGACGAGCGGCTCGCGCGTCTCCTTGTCCCGTACGAGTTCCAGCGCCCAGAAGGCGCCCAGGCCGCGGACCTCGCCGACCGACGGGTGCCGCTCGGCGATCTCGGCGAGCGCCGGGCCGATCACGTTCGCACCGAGGTGGGCGGCGTGCTCGACGATGCCCTCCTCCTCCATGGCGTTGATCGTCGCGACGGCCGCGGCGCAGGCCAGGGGGTGCCCGGAGTACGTCAGTCCGCCCGGGTAGGGGCGGGTGGCGAAGGTCTCGGCGATGGCGGCCGAGATCGCGACGCCGCCGAGCGGCACGTAGCCGCTGTTCACGCCCTTGGCGAAGGTGATGAGGTCGGGGGTGACGTCCCAGTGCTCCGCGGCGAACCACTTGCCGGTGCGGCCGAAGCCCGCCATGACCTCGTCGAGGATGAAGACGATGCCGTGGCGGTCGCAGAGCTCGCGCACGCCCGCGAGGTAGCCGGGCGGCGGGGTCATGATCCCGGCGGTGCCGGGCACGCTCTCCAGGATGATCGCCGCGATGGTCTGCGGCCCCTCGAAGGCGATGGTGTCGGCGAGGTGGGCGAGGGCTCGGGCGCACTCCTCGGCCTCGGTGGTGGCGTGGAAGGCGGAGCGGTAGAGGTACGGGCCCCAGAAGTGCACGACGCCGGCGGCGGCCGTGTCGGAGGGCCAGCGGCGCGGGTCGCCGGTCAGGTTGATCGCGGCGGCGGTGGCCCCGTGGTAGGAGCGGTAGGTGGAGAGCACCTTCTGCCGGCCCGTGTGCAGACGGGCCATGCGGACGGCGTTCTCGACGGCCTCGGCGCCACCGTTGGTGAAGAAGATCTTGTCCAGGTCGCCGGGGGTCCGCTCGGCGATGAGGCGTGCGGCCTCGGAGCGGACGTCGACGGCGAAGCCGGGCGCGAGGGTGCAGAGCCGGGCGGCCTGCTCCTGGATCGCGGCGACGACCTTGGGGTGCTGGTGGCCGATGTTCGTGTTGACCAGCTGGGAGGAGAAATCGAGGTAGCGCTTGCCTTCGTAGTCCCAGAAGTACGACCCCTCGGCCCCGGCGACGGCGAGCGGGTCGATCAGGGCCTGGGCGGACCAGGAGTGGAAGACGTGCTTCCGATCTGCGTCCTTCACTGCGGCAAGGGTGTGCGAGGTGACATGAGGGGTCATGACCTCACGCTAGAAGTGCGCAGGTGGGGAGGGATATCGGCGGACTGTATGGGGGTGGGGGGCCGGTCTCGGCAGTCTGTCGGCCCGTCCGCCCGCACGAATGCGCCGACCACGTTCATTGACAGCATCCTGTCGACATGACAGTCTCTTGTCATGAGGGTTCGCCGGACGAGCCCTTGTGACACGAGCAGCCGGATCCGATTCGACGCTGGAGGCGACCACCATGAGCGAGACCCCGCGCAAGCCCGTCCACCTCGCGGTCTACGACACGTACGCGGACTGGGAGACCGGACACACCACCGCGCACCTCACCCAGCGCGGCCACGTCGTGCGCACGGTCGGCCTCGCCGCCGACCAGCCGGTCACCACCATGGGCGGCGTCCGCGTCCTGCCCGACCAGGCCCTGGCCGACCTGCGGCCGGAGGACTCCTCGCTGCTGATCCTCACCGGCGCCGCGCTGTGGGACACGGGCGAGGAGCTGGCGCCGTTCGCGGCGAAGGCGAAGGAGTTCCTGGCCGCCGGGGTACCGGTTGCGGCGATCTGCGGGGCCACCGCCGGCCTCGCCCGCGCGGGCCTGCTGGACGGCCGGGCCCACACCAGCGGAGCCTCCTTCTACCTGGCCTCGCAGCCGGGCTACGGGGGCGCCGAGAGCTACGTCGAGGCCGACGCGGTCACCGACGGCGACCTGATCACGGCGGGGCCGACGGAACCGGTGGCCTTCGCCCGCGAGGTCTTCGCCCGCCTCGACGTCTACAAGCCGGACGTGCTGGACGCGTGGTACCGGCTCTTCCACGACTCCGACGCGAGCGCGTACCCCGTCCTGATGGCGGCGGCGGAGGCCGGCGATGCCTGAACCGCAGCCGGCCGCACCGCAGCCCGCCGAACCGCAGCCGGCCGGCTCCACCCGGGCCCGCCAGGACCTGCTGAGCCGCACCGCGCTCGGGGTGTTCCGGCTGAACGGCCAGTTCCTCTCCGTCTCGGAGGAGCTGGCCCGGCCGGCCGGGCTCACGGCCGCCTGGTGGCAGGTCCTGGGGGCAGTACTGCGGGAGCCGCTGCCCGTCGCGGGCATCGCCCGGACCATGGGCATCACCCGGCAGAGCGTGCAGCGCATCGCGGACCTGCTCGTCGCCAAGGGCCTGGCCGAATACGCCCCGAACCCCGCCCACCGCCGGGCGAAGCTGCTGCGCCCGACCCAGGAGGGACGCGCGGCGGTGGCCCGCATCGGCCCGGGCCACGCCTCCCTGGCCACCCGCCTCGCGGCAGAACTGGGCGACACCGCCTTCGCGGAAACGGTCCAGGTCCTCGAACGCCTGGCCAAGGCCTTGGACACCTTGGCGGCGCCCGATGACTCCAGCCCCGCCGCACCCTCCAGCCCCGCCGGCGTTTGAGGCGCGGGGTCCGGGGCGGAGCCCCGATCTCTGAGCCCCGCCGGCCGAGGCGCGGGGCCGGCGGGGCGGACCCGGGCCCAGGCGGTGGCAACCGCCCGGCACCCCCAACCGTCCTTCCCTGCGGAGCCGTTCGGCCAGTGCTCGGCACGGGAGGGACCCCGGCATGGAACACCTGTATCCGCACGATCCCCACCACATCGGCCCCTACCGCCTGCTCTCCCGCCTGGGCGCCGGCGGCATGGGCCAGGTCTACCTCGCCCGCTCCGACCGCGGCCGCACCGTCGCCGTGAAGCTGGTCCACCACGAGCTCGCCACCCGCGAGGAATTCCGCATCCGGTTCCGCCACGAGGTCGCCGCCGCCCGGCGGGTCGGCGGCGAGTGGACCGCCCCGGTCCTCGACGCCGACACCGAGGCCGCGACGCCCTGGGTCGCCACCGGCTACGTCGCCGGGCCCAGCCTGCGCGAGGTCGTGGCCCACGACTTCGGGCCGCTGCCGGCCCGTTCCGTACGGATCCTGGCCGCGGGCCTTGCGTACGCCCTCCAGGACATCCACCGCGCCGGCATCGTCCACCGCGACCTGAAACCGTCGAACGTCCTTGTCACCCTCGACGGCCCGCGCGTCATCGACTTCGGCATCGCCCGCGCCCCGGCGGAGCCCGGCGACACGGCCGGAGGCGGCCTGACCCGCGTCGGCGAACTCATCGGCTCCCCCGGTTTCATGGCGCCCGAGCAGATCCGCGGCGAGCCCGTGACCGCCGCCTGCGACATCTTCTGCCTCGGCGTGGTCCTCGCGTACGCCGCCACCGGCCGGCTGCCCTTCGGCGACGCGGAGCAGCCCGGCGGCCTGGCGGGACTCCTGCTCCGCAGCACCGAGGCGCCGCCGGACCTGGCCGGCGTACCGGCCGAACTGCGCGACCTCGTACGGGACTGCCTGCACCGGGATCCCACCGCGCGGCCGGGGCCCGCCGAGGTGCTGGCACGGGTCGGCGCGGGCGACACCGTGGCCGACGGCAGGGCCCTGGAGCCCTGGCTTCCGGGCCCGCTGGTGGCCCGGCTCGGACGGCACGCCGTACAGCTGCTGGACCGTGAGGACGCAGGTCCGGACCGGCCGACGCCCACCGCCCCGGCGCAGCCGCCGATGGCGGTGCCCATGCCGCCCGCCTACTCCGCGTACGCGCCGGTGGCGGCGGAGCCCGCGCCCCGCCCCTGGACGGCGTCGACCGCCCTGCTCCTGGCGGTGGCCGCGGTCGTCGCCACCCTGTCCGCCGGCACGGTGTATGCGGTGATGAGCGGGGCCGATGATCCCCGACCGCCCGTCGGCAGCACCCGTACGCCGACCGCGCCGGCGCCCGGCACCCCGTCCGCCCCCACTCCGGCTTCCGCCTCCGCTTCTACTTCCGCTTCGGGTTCCGGTTCCGGTTCTGCGGCCGGCGGACTGCCCGAGGCGTACCTCGGCACCTGGTACGCCACCCACGGCAGCCAGACCTGGCGGCTCACCCTCACGCGCGGCACGGTCGGCGACCCGGTGATGTCCCTCGCCGTCGATGCCCCGGGCTTCGCCTGCGCCTGGACGGCGCCCCTGCGCTCCGCCCCCGATCCCGTGGAACTCGACGCCTCCACCGTCACCTCCGGCGCCCCGCCGACCTGCACGGCGGGCACCTGGAGCCGGCTCCGGCTGCTGCCCGACGGCATCCTGCAACGGGAGCTGGCGGGCAGCGACAACCCTCCGCTCAGCTACCACCGGCAGTGACCGGGAACGATTGTGTCGAGGTCAATAAGCCTGCAAGCAAAGCTTGTTACGTATAACGGGGCTGTCGGACACTGCGGCACATGGAGCCGTTGAAGGTAGTGGCACAGCTGTGGGAGCGGATCGAGGCGCGCGACTGGGACGGCGTGGGCGGGCTCATCGCCGAGGACGCGGTCATCGAGTGGCCCGTGAGCGGTGAACGCATCGTGGGGCGCGCCAACTTCATCGCCGTGAACAGCGACGACGGCTACGCGGACGAGAGATCCGTGGAACTGATCCGGATCCTGGCCGACGGCGACCTCGTCGTCACCGAGGTGGAGATACCTCAGGACCACGTCGTCTACCGGGCCGTCTCCCTGTGGACCGTACGGGACGGGGAGATCGTGGAGGCGAGGGAGTACTGGACCTGCCCCGGCCAGGACCCCGCCCCCCGCTGGCGGGCAGGCTACGTCGAACCCCTGGTGGCAGACTGAGCCGCGTGCTCACCGCTCTTCTCGGCGCGACCGGGGTACTGGCGCTCCTCACCCTCGTCCCCGGCCCGGACATGGCGATCGTCACCAGGCGGGCCGTCACCCGCGGGCGCGGCGACGGCCTGCGGACCGTCGCCGGCATCGCCGTCGGGCTGCTGATCTGGGGCGCCCTGACCGTGGCGGGGCTCGCGGCGCTGCTCGCCGCCTCGGCCGAGGTGTACCTGGCGGTCAAGGTCGCGGGCGCCGCGTACCTCTGCTGGCTCGGGATCCGCTGCCTGTGGCGACCAGGCGCGGAACCGGAGGCCGAACTCCCGGAGGGTGATCGGCCGGGGGCGCGTCGCATCGGCGGGGCCTGGCGGACCGGTCTCGTCGCCAACGTCCTGAACCCCAAGATTGCCGTTTTCTACACGGGTCTGCTGCCCGCCCTCGCCCCGCCCGGCCTGCGCCCGGCGGCCGGGATGGCGCTGCTGGTCCTGGTCCACGTACTGCTGACGCTCGTCTGGCTGGGCACGTACGTGTACGTCCTCTCGCGTGCCCGGCGGTTCTTCGCCCGGCCGCGCGTGCGGCGGGCACTCGACCGGGCGACGGGGGTCGTCCTGATCGGCTTCGGAGTGCGGGTGGCGACGACCTGACGGCCCTCAGGCCTCGCCCAGCCGGTCCAGCTCCGCCCCGATGTCGGCCCGCAGGGCGTCGTGGCGGGGGCCCAGCGCGTGCTGCTCGGCGCGCCGGTGCTCCTCTTCGTACAGCCACACGGGCAGCCGGACGCGATCGGCGGGCTCCCAGTCGTAGCGGGGCCAGATGTGGGCGTGGAGATACGGATCGGTGTTGCCGAGGATCTCGATGTTCACGCGGCGGAAGGCCGGGTCGAGGCGTGCGCAGGCCCGTTCGACGGCCTCGGCGAGCCGTTCCAGGTCGCCGAGGTACGCGGTCCTGCGCGCCCGGGGCAGGTCGGAGAGCCGGGTCACGGCCGGGTCGTCCGTCAGGAGCACCGAGTACCCGGGCAGGAACTGCCGGTCGCCGATGACGGCGAAGCCGGAGTCGAGGCGGCGGAGGACGGTCGGGTTCTCGCCGCGGTGCGCGCTGCCGATGCGGTCGTCGCGCCAGTCGTCGTCGGTCACGTACGGACCCTAACCGAGCGTCGTTGCGGGGCTGTTCGCTGTGCTCCTCGTCTCTCAAGTAACCCAGCAAGTAACCCATGTCATACCTGAGAGCTACGTGCGGATACGGCTCCATGGCGTGACGCCGACCATGGGCTCGGATTTCTAACTTCGGTAACAGAGAAGAGCGCTGACGGCTCTTCCGGATACCGGGGGAACGCACCATGAAGACGGGGACGGCGGGCACGGCAGGTACGGCGGGGACGGGCGGCGCGGCTGGCACGGGCGGCGCGGCGGGGACGGCTCTCGCCACCGGGGCGGCCGGGGCGGGGGGCGGGGGTGGTGGCGGCCGGTTGCGCCGCACCCTGCTGGCGGCCCTGGTCGCGGCGGCCGTGGTGTTCCCCATATCCGCAGCCGCCTCCGCCCAGGCCCCTGCCCCCGCGCCCGTCACGTTCGCGGAGGGGGCCACGCCCCAGGTCCGGTACGCCGCCAACCGCGCCAATCTCGCCGAGGCGGCCCGCATGGCCCAGGAAGGCGACCGCACCGGCCGGGCCGCCCGGCTCCGCACCATGGACGCTGCCGGAGCGGCACAGTTCCTCGCCTTCGACGGCCGCGGCAAGGGCCGGGCGGTCGAGGTGTTCGGCGAGCTGGAGACCGCCGACCGCGTCACCGTCCTGGTGCCCGGCTCCGACACCACGCTCGACACCTATGAGCGGTTCCGCGCCGGGGCCGTCGCCCTGCGGCAGCGCCTCCAGGCCGAGCATCCGCACTCCGCCGTGGTCGCCTGGCTCGGGTACGACACGCCCGGCACGGTCAGCACGACCGTCCTGACCGCCGCCCGCGCCGACGCGGCCGCCGGCGAACTGGCGCCCTTCCTCGAACGGTTGGGGGCCATGGCGGCGCCCGGCGCCCGGCTCTCCCTGCTCTGCCACTCCTACGGTTCCGTGGTCTGCGCCCGGACCACGACCGGGACCGCGGTCAGTGACATGGCCCTCTTCGGCAGCCCCGGCACGGGCGCCTCGGCCGCGCGGGACCTGCCGACCGGCGCCCGCGTCTGGGCGGGTCGGGGCAGCGGTGACTGGGTGGCGAACGTCCCGCACGTCCGGCTCGGCCGGCTCGGCTTCGGCACCGACCCCGTCGACCCGGCCTTCGGGGCGCGGCCCTTCGCCGCCGGCTCCGCCGGCCACAGCGACTACCTCAAGCCCGGCACCGAGTCCCTGGAGAGCCTGGCCGCCATCGTCCTCGGCACCACCCCCGCTTCGGAGGCCCCCCATGCGTAAGCTCCGTGCCCGCTGGTCCGCGCTCGCTGCGGGCATCGACGCGGCCACCCCGGCCGGCCGGGACCGGACCGTGGACGCGCTGCGGGCCTTCGCGATCCTCGGCGTGGTCCTCGGGCACTGGCTGGTCACCGCCCTCACCGCCACCGACGGCCGGCTGAGCACCACCAGCCCGCTGGCGTACATGCCCTGGCTGGCCCCGGTGTCCTGGGTGTTCCAGACCCTCGCCGTCTTCTTCCTCGTCGGCGGGCACGTGGCCGCCCGCGGCTATGCCACGGCGCGCGAGCGGCAGGTCTCGTACGGCACGTGGGTCCGGCAGCGGCTGGGCCGGCTGTTCCGGCCGGTGGCCGCGGTGCTCGTCCTGTGGGCCGTCGTGGCGGGCGGGATGCTGGTCGGCGGGGCGGAGCTGGACACCGTCCGGGCGCTGGTCAAGCTGGTGCTGTCGCCGATGTGGTTCCTGCTGGTGTTCGCCGCGCTCACCGCCGCGACCCCGCTCGTGGCCCGGCTCAACCCGCTGTGGCCGCTGGCCGTGGTGGCCGGCGTCGACGTGTGGCGCTTCGGCCTCGACGGGCCCGAGTGGATCGGCTGGGTCAATGTGGCGGCCGGCTGGCTCGTTCCCTTCACCCTGGGCGCCGCCTGGTCCCGCGGGGCCTTCGCCCGGCGGCGGCCCGCGCTGCTCCTGCTCGGCGCGGGGACCGTGGCCACGGTCGTGCTGGTCCTGTGGGGCGGGTACCCGGCGTCCATGGTGGGTGTCCCCGGGGCCACGGTCTCGAATCTGAACCCGCCGACACTGGCCGCGGCCGCGTTCGGACTGGCCCAGTGCGGGCTGGCCCTGCTGGTGCGCGAACCGCTGGCCCGGGTCATGCGGCGGCCTTCGGCCTGGGCGAAGGTGGCCCTGGTCAACCTGTCCGCCATGACGGTCTTCCTGTGGCACCAGACCGCCATGATGGCCGTCACCGCGCTCGGGCTGCTGCTCTCGGCCGATCTGCCCGGGCTGCACACCGTGCCCGACTCCGTGGGCTGGATAGCGGCGCGGTTGCTGTGGCTGCCGGTGTTCGCCGCCGCGCTGGCGGTGTGTTGGGCCGCGTTCCGCACGTACGAGCGGGGCTCCCGCCGTCCGAAGTCCGAGGGCACCGCCCGCATCGTCGTCGGCTCCCAGCCGACGACTGCCCCCGGCAAGGAGATCACCCATGCCTAGGCTGGAGCCCGTGAGCGATCCGAGCGAGTCCCCGGTACCCGACACCAGAGAAGGCCGCAACGGTCGTCCCGCGCAGCGCGGCCTGGCCCAGGAGCTGTTCACCCTCAGGCGGGATCCCCTCCCGAAAATGTCCCGGCCGCGCTGGCTGGCCTGGCTGCCGCATGTGGTCCTCGGCTACGCGGCCATTCCCTGCGGTGTCCTGACGGGCATGCAGCTGAACGACCACTACAAAGTCTTCGGCGGCGCCGTGCTGGGACTGTCGCTGCTGACGTCCGCGTCCGTCCTGCTCAGCATGTTCCGGCCGATCGCTGCCTGGTGGCTCGGCCTCGTCACCACGGGCCTCATCGCCTGGGTCATCCACGACCACGTCGGTCAGGGACAGTCATGGCACTGGACGCCCGCCGGGCCGTTCACCTTCGCGCCCCTCATCCTGATGGTCGCGCTGCGGGTGCCACCCCGGGTGACCGTCTGGGTCATCGGCATCACGCTCAGCCTCTCCGCGCTGACCGACGTCGTCCTCAGGCCGCCCCAGAGCCAGACGATCATCGGGGGCGTCGCCATCCTCTTCGGCTTCGTCGGCGTCCTCGGCTACGCGCTCCGCGCGACGCGACTGGCCCGCGGCAAGCTCGTCGAACAGGAGACCCTCACCGAGGAGGAGCGGGCCCGGCGCACCCTCCTGGAGGAGCGCAGCCGGATCGCCCGCGAGCTGCACGACGTCGTCGCGCACCACATGTCGGTGATCTCCATCCAGGCGCAGGTCGCCCCGCACCTGGTGGAGAACCCGTCCGAGGAGCTCAAGGAGAATCTGGCCGGCATCCGGGCCAACGCGCTGGAAGCCCTGACGGAGCTGCGGCGGGTCCTGGGGGTCCTGCGCTCCGAACAGCCCGACGATCCGGCGACGCTGCAACATCCGCAGCCGACCCTGGCCGAGCTGGACGGCCTCGTGGACAACGTGCGGGGGGCCGGGCTGGAGGTGACCACCGAGACGGCGGGCATCCGGCGGCCGTTGACGCCGGGCGTGGAGCTCACCGCGTACCGGATCGTGCAGGAGGCGCTGAGCAACTGTCTGCGCCACGCGCCCGGTTCCCGGGTCGAGGTCGGCATAGCCTACGGACCGCGCGAGCTGCACCTGTGCATCGCCAACTCCGCGCCGACCCGGCCGGCCCCGCCGTCCCCGGGTGCGGGACACGGGCTGCTGGGGATGCGGGAGCGAGCAGGCATGCTGGGAGGTGAACTGGCCGCCGGCCCGCGCCCCGACGGCGGGTACGAGGTCAGCGCCGTACTGCCGATGGACCCCCAGCATCCGCCCGCCGGCACCGCCGCCCCCGAGACGAAGAAGGCCTCATGAGCACCCCGATCAAGGTGATGATCGCCGACGACCAGATGATGGTGCGGCAGGGCTTCACCGTGCTCCTCAACGCGCAGCCCGACATCGAGGTCGTGGGACAGGCGGTGGACGGGGCCGACGCCGTGGCGAAGGTCTCCGAGCTGGATCCGGACGTGGTGCTGATGGACATCCGCATGCCGGGGATGGGCGGCATCGAGGCCACGTCCGTCATCACCAGCGTCCCCGACGCCACCGTGAAGGTGCTGGTGCTCACCACCTTCGATCTCGACGAGTACGTGTACGAGGCGCTGCGGGCCGGGGCCTCCGGGTTCCTGCTCAAGGACGCCTCGGCCGACCAGCTCGCCGAGGCGGTGCGGGTGGTGGCGGCCGGTGAGGCGCTGCTCTCGCCGAACATCACCAAGCGGCTGATCACGGAGTTCTCCCGGCTGGGGGCGCCGCGGGCGCCGTCGCGGGCCCGGATCGACGAACTGACCGAGCGGGAGACCGAGGTCCTGTCGCTCGTGGCCCAGGGCCTGTCGAACGCGGAGATCGCGGCCCATCTGACGGTGGCGGAGCAGACGGTGAAGACGCATGTCGGACGGATCCTGGTGAAGCTGGGCCTGCGCGACCGCACGCAGGCGGCGGTGTTCGCGTACGAGACGGGGCTGGTCCGGCCGGCCGGATACTGAGGCGGCCTGGTCGGTCTTCGCGGCCCTCGTAGTACTTGAGGGGGATGCCTGGATATCCCCTTCAGCGGCGACGCGGACGACGGGACCGCCGCCCTACGGTGGGGGTATGACCGAGACGACCACCGGGGGGACAGCCCGGCCGCCTGAGTTCCGACTCGCTTCGGGGCTCTTCAAGAGCCTCCGCGACGACCTGATCACCGATGCCTTCGCCTACCGGCCACTGCCGCCGATCCGTACGGACGGGCGGCTCGCCCGGTGGTTTCCGCGGGCGCTGCGCCCCAGGACGGCGTTCCTGCCGCATGCCGTGGTGGTCCTGCTGTCCGTGATCACGGTGTTCGTCACCATCGTCAACAACAGGATGGTCCCTTCCGGGCTGTCGCTGCTGTTGGGGCTGCTGGCTGCGACACCGGTGCTGATGACGCTGGTGCGGCCGATCGGCGCCGTGTGGGTGCTGCTCGGTGTGACCCTGCCGCTGGCCATGGTGGAGAGCACGGGCATGACCTGGCCGTGGTCTCCGGGCACCTTCTTCGCCCACCTCGTCGTGATCACCATCGTGGCGTTGCGGAGCCGGCCGCGGGTGGCCGGCTGGCTGTGGCTGATCACCGTGGCGACCGGGTCCTTCCTGCCCTCGCTGATAGGCCAGCCCCTGGAACCCGGACCGATGGCCTTCCTGTCCGCGGTCTCCCTCCTCGCGGTGACCGTCCGCAACACCCGCAAGGAGGCACGGCAGGAGGTCACGGCGCAGCAGGAGGTCACGGCCGTCGAGCGGGACAGGCGGACCCTGCTGGAGGAGCGGACGACGATCGCGCGGGAGCTGCACGACGTGGTGGCCCACCACATGTCGGTGGTGGCGATCCAGGCGGAGGCCGCGCCGTACCGGGTGAAGAACCCGCCGCCGGAGCTGGAGGCGGCGTTCGTCACCATCCGGGAGAACGCCGTGGCGGCCCTGACGGAGCTGCGGCGGGTGCTGGGTGTGGTGCGCTCCGCGGACTACGAGGCTCCGGACGCCCCGCAGCCGACGCTGGCCACGCTGGACGGGCTGCTGGGCAATGTGCGGGAAGCCGGGCTGAGCGTGGAGAAGACGATCACAGGCGCGGTGCGGGAGCTGCCGCAGGGCGTGGAGCTGTCGGCGTACCGGATCATCCAGGAGGCCCTGAGCAACACGCTGCGGCACGCGCCGGGCGCGGCGGCCGGGGTGGAGGTCTCGTACGTGCTGGGCGGCCTGGGGGTACGGATCGTCAATGAGGCGGCGACCGGGGACGCGCGGCCCTCGGCGGGGGCCGGGCACGGGATCACCGGAATGCGGGAGCGGGTGGCCATGCTGGAGGGGGAGATGACGGCCGGACCGACGGCCGCGGGCGGGTACGAGGTGGCGGTGTTCATACCGGTGCGCAATCGCCAGGAGGCGGAGCCGGTGGCGGCGGAGGGGGCGGCATGACGATCAGAGTGCTGATCGTCGACGACCAGATGATGGTGCGGGAGGGGTTCTCCGTCCTGCTGAACGCCATGGACGGCATCGAGGTCGTGGGCGAGGCGGTGGACGGCCGGGAGGCCATCGCGCAGGTGGCGGCGTTGCGGCCGGACGTGGTGCTGATGGACATCCGGATGCCGCAGATGAACGGTCTGGAGGCGACGCGGGAGATCGTCGCCGCGGACACGGACGCGAAGGTGCTGGTCCTGACGACCTTCGACCTCGACGAGTACGTGTACCAGGCGCTGCGGGCCGGGGCCTCCGGGTTCCTCCTGAAGGACGCCTCGGCCCGTCAGCTGGCGGACGGGGTACGGGTGGTGGCGGCCGGGGAGGCTCTTCTGGCGCCTTCGGTGACGAAGCGGCTGATCGCGGAGTTCTCGAAGATCTCCGAGACGCGCAAGCTGGCGGATCCGGCGGGCGTGGGTGAGCTGACGGAGCGGGAGACGGAGGTGCTGGTGCTGATCGCACAGGGGCTGTCCAATGCGGAGATAGCGTCCCGGCTGATCGTCGCGGAGTCCACGATCAAGACCCATGTGAGCCGGATCCTGGTGAAGCTGGGCCTGCGCGACCGCACCCAGGCGGCGGTGTTCGCCTACGAGACCCGGCTGGTGACACCGGCGTAGGGGACGGCGAAGCCTAGGGGGTGTCTTGTCGATCGGGCCGGATCAGGGAGCGGCGTCTGGTGCCGTGCATCGCAAGGCGGACGAGGGAGGCGACGCGGTGGGGGCACCTCCCAGCGGTAGCTGGGGGACGTCGTCGAGTGAGGACAACGCGGCGAGGTGCGGCACCAGACGCCGCGAGCCCGGCCTGATCGGCAAGACACCCCCTAAGGTGCGGGGATGGGCTTTGATCCGTGGGATGCCGCGTTCGTCGCCGATCCGTATCCGGCGTACCGGGAGTTGCGGGAGCAGGGGCGGGCCGTGTGGTGGGAGGCCACCGGGCAGTGGCTGGTGCCGCATTACGCCGATGTGAGTGCGCTCCTGCGGGACCGGCGGCTGGGGCGGACCTATCTGCACCGGTTCTCGCACGAGGAGTTCGGGCGGGAGGCGCCGCCGCCGGAGCACGAGCCCTTCCACGTGCTCAACGGCAACGGCCTGCTGGACCTGGAGGATCCTGCGCACGCGCGGGTGCGCCGGCTGGTGGCGAAGGCCTTCACTCCGCGGACGGTGGAGCGGCTCGTGCCCGCCGTGGAGCGGATGGCTCGGGGGCTGGTGGGGCAGCTGCGCGCGGACGGGGGCGGGGATCTGCTCGCGACCGTCGCCGAGCCCCTGCCGGTGGCCGTGATCGCGGAGCTGCTGGGCGTGCCGGAGGCGGACCGGGGGCTCCTGCGGCCGTGGTCGGCGGACATCTGCGGGATGTTCGAGCTCCGGCCGGACGAGGAGACGGCGCGACGCGCGGTGCGGGCGAGCGTCGAGTTCAGCGCCTACCTGCGGGAGCTGATCACCGAGCGCCGCACGCGCCCCGGCGAGGATCTGATCTCCGGCCTGATCGCCGCCCACGACGAGGAGGGCCGGCTCAGCGAGCAGGAGATGATCTCCACCTGCGTGCTCCTGCTGAACGCCGGACACGAGGCCACCGTCAACACCACCGTGAACGGGTGGTGGGCGCTGTTCCGCAATCCCGCGCAGCTCGCCGCGCTCCGCGAGAGCCGCGATCCCGAAAAGTTGTCCACAGCTGTGGATGAACTCATGCGGTACGACACACCTCTGCAGATGTTCGAGCGCTGGGTGCTCGACGACATCCGGATCGGGGACACCGACATCCCGCGCGGCGCCGAGGTCGCGCTGCTCTTCGGGTCCGCGAACCGGGATCCCGCGCGGTTCGAGGAGCCCGACGCGCTGGACCTCGTACGGGCCGACAATCCGCACCTGAGCTTCGGGGCGGGGATCCACTACTGCCTGGGGGCTCCGCTGGCGCGGCGGGAGCTGGAGGCCTCGTTCGGGGCGCTGCTGGCGGACGGAGTCCCGCCACTGCGCCTCGTCGAGGAGCCGCAGTGGCGGGACGGGTACGTCATCCGGGGGCTGGAGCAGTTGCTCGTGGAGTTCTAGCCCGGAGAACGGAGCACGGAGCACGGAGCCCACGCTTACGGTCATGCGCTCACGCCGTCATGTCGCGGCGGCGCAGGGCCGCGAGGCCGGCAGCGGTCAGGGCCCCCGCCAGGGCGGTCAGGGTCAGCAGCGGGGCCCAGGCCAGGGCCTCCGCGCCCGGCAGTTTGGGCAGGTGGGCGAAGGGCGAGAGGTCCAGGACGGCCTGCGGGAGGTTCAGCGCCGGGCCGACCCAGCCCAGGGCCAGCGCGGTCCCGGCCACCGCCCAGGCGGCCGTCGCGTACGCGGGCGCCACGCCGTACAGCAGCGCCGCCAGCGCCCCGATCAGCCACACCGCCGGGAGCTGGGCGAGCGTGGCGCCGACCGTGGCCCCCACGTCGCGGCCGTGCCCGATGCCGAGGCCCAGCCCCGCCAGCAGCAGGATCAGCGCCGAGCCGCCGAAGGCCACGGCCAGGTGGCCGCCGGCCCAGCGCAGCCGGCCGACCGCGTTCGCCAGCAGCGGCTCCGCTCGCTGCCCGGACTCCTCACCGGGCAGGCGCAGCACCGACGAGACCACGTACAGGCCGGCGATCAGGCCGAACATCCCGGCCAGCGTGGCGAGGAAGGCGTCGGTGATCCCGCTCTGCCCGCCCATCCGCTCGATGATCTCGCGGGTCTTCTCGTTGCCGCCGACCAGGTCCGCGGCGCCGTCCGCCATCCCGCCGAAGACGACGCCGGCGAGCAGGAATCCGGCGCTCCATCCGGCGACGCTGCCGCGCTGGAGCCGCCAGGCCAGCGCGCCGGCCGTGCCCAGGCGCCCCTCGGCCGGCCCCGGCCGGGTCGGCAGGAAGCTCATGCCCAGGTCGCGCCGTCCGGCCAGCGCGTACGCCGCGACCGCCTGCACCGCGACGGCGGCGGCGAGCAGCAGGAGCACCCACCAGCGTTCGGTGGCGAAGGCCCGTACGTACTCGACCCAGCCGAGCGGCGAGGCCCAGGTCAGGGCCGAACTCCCCCCGGCGGTGCCCGAGTCGCCCGCGGCCTTCAGGACGAAGGCCGCGCCGAGCACGGCGGCCGTGATCCCCTTGGCGGCGCGGGCGCTCTCGGTCAGCTGGGCGGCGATGGCCGCCAGGGAGGCGAAGACCATGCCGCTGCCGGCCATGGCCAGGCCGAGGGCGAGTGCTCCCGGCGCGCCCTGCCGCGCGAGGCCGCCCGCGACGACGAGGGCGACGCACGCGTTGGCCACGAGGGCGGCGAGCAGGGCGGCGGTCAGCGGGGCGCGCCGCCCCACCATCGCTGCGGAGAGCAGTTCCTGACGGCCCGTCTCCTCTTCCTCGCGGGTGTGCCGGACGACGATGACCAGGCTCATCACGGCCGCGAGCAGCGCGCCGTAGACGCCGGCCCGCCAGGCGGTCAGGCCGCCGAGGGAGTCGCTGAAGACGGGCCCGTACAGGGCGCGCATCGAGCTGTTGGCGTTCATGGAGGCCGCGACCTGGGCGCGTTCGGCGGCGGTGCCATACACGCCGGCCAGCGAGCCGGGCATGCTCACCACCAGGAGGGAGGTGACGAGGACCCAGACCGGCATCATCACGCGGTCGCGGCGCAGGGCCAGCCGGAGCAGGACGCCGGTGCCCGCCAGTTGTCGCCTCATCGCCCGCCCACCCGACTCGCCTCGGCCGCGTGGGTCGCCTCGGCCGCCTCGTTCGCCGCGTTCGCCGCGTTCGCCTCGGTCGGCTCGTTCGCCTCGCCCGCGTAGTGGCGCAGGAAGAGCTCTTCGAGGGTGGGCGGCGTCGCGGTCAGCGACCGCACCCCTGAGGTGACGAGGGAGCGCAGTACGGCGTCCAGCTTGTCGGTGTCGGCCTGCAGCCGGACCTTGAGCCCCTGCACCTGCACGTCGTGGACACCCGGCAGGTGCGCGATCCCGTTCGGCGGCCCGGCGAGCTCGGCGCTGATGGACGTACGGGTGAGGTGGCGCAGTTCGGCGAGGGTCCCCGTCTCCACGGTGAAGCCCTTGCGGATGATGCTGACCCGGTCGCAGAGGGCCTCGACCTCGCTCAGGATGTGCGAGCTGAGCAGGATGGTGCGCCCGGCCGCGCGGGCATCGGCGACGCAGCTCTGGAACACCTCCTCCATCAGCGGGTCGAGGCCGGAGGTGGGCTCGTCGAGGATGAGGAGTTCGACGTCGGAGGCGAAGGCGGCGACGAGCGCGACCTTCTGCCGGTTGCCCTTGGAGTACGTACGCCCCTTCTTGGTGGGGTCGAGCTCGAACCGCTCGACGAGCTCGGCGCGGCGGGTCCGGTTGAGGCCGCCGCGGAGCCGCCCGTAGAGGTCGATGACCTCACCGCCCGAGAGGTTGCGCCACAGGGTGACGTCTCCGGGGACGTACGCGACCCGGCGGTGGAGGGAGACCGCGTCGGCCCAGGGGTCGCCGCCGAGGAGCTCGGCGGTGCCGGAGTCGGCGCGCAGCAGCCCCAGCAGGACCCGGATGGTGGTGGACTTGCCGGCTCCGTTGGGGCCGAGGAAGCCGTGGACCTCGCCGGTGGCGACCGAGAGGTCGAGTCCGTCCAGTGCGCGGGTGCGGCCGAACGCCTTGTGGAGTCCGGCGACGCTGATTGCCTTCGTCATGTTTCCGAACGTACGCTACTTTCACAAGTTTGCGAATATTGGGAACATCAAGAATCGCGTAAAGTCGGGGAGGTGGCGGACGACATGGTGGACACGGACGTGGGCGCGAACGCGCGGGACCGGCAGGACGACAGGAACGGCGAAGCGGTCTCGCGCTTCGTGGAGCGGTTCGCCGCGCAGCTGACCGACGCGGGCATGCAGCGGATGGCCGCGCGGGTCTTCGCGCAGCTGCTGGCGAGCGACGGGGGCGCGATGACCTCGGCCGAGCTGGGCGAGGCACTGCGGATCAGCCCGGCGGCGGTGTCGGGGGCCGTGTCCTACCTGACCCAGGTCAACATGGTCAGCCGCGAACGCGAACCGGGCTCACGGCGCGACCGGTACGTCCTGCACAACGAGCTCTGGTACGAGACCTTCACCCGGCGCGACCAGGTCCTGACCCTGTGGGAGAAGACCCTGCGCGAGGGCGCCGCCACTCTCGGCGCGGACTCGCCGGCCGGCGCGCGGATCGCGGAGACCGCGGCCTTCTTCGAGTTCCTGCAGGGCGAGATGCTGGCCATGATGGACCGCTGGCGGGACCACAGGAAGAAGCTGGGCCTCGACTAGGGCCTGTCCGGGGGCCGCCTGGTGCGGCGTACGGGACGGGCGAGTCCCAGGCCGCCGGAGAGCGGGGCCCACAGGATTCCGCCCGCGGCCGGGTCCCCCACGAGCTGCACCACCTGCACCACCCGCCCCGCACCGCCCGACGCGCCCGGCCCGGCCGGTGCGGCCGGAGCGGCCGGCTGTTCCGGCGCCGTACGGGGCCACGGGCGCTGCGGCAGCACCCGCCGACCCAGCACGCCCAGGGTGAGCGCGTGCCGCCCGTCCGCCAGGACCAGCACCGGCGGGCGCCACCGCGCGCGGACCACCACGGCCTCGTACGGGATCCAGCGCACCGCCGGGTCCCGCAGCGCGCGCCGGGCCCGCCGGGCGGCGTGGAGTTCCCGCACCCCCAGCAGCACCGGGCTCAGCAGCACCACCAGCACCAGCGGCCGGGTGAGCACGGCCGCGACCACCGCCGGCCACCAGAACACCGGCAGCAGGCAGAGCAGCAGCCCGTCCCGCCGCCAGTCGCCCAGGGCGTCGTCCGTCGCCCCCGTCAGCGGGGCAGGGTGAGCGTCCATGCCCCGGGTCTCAGGGTCCACGTACGACGGCGGACCGGCCCGGTCATCGCCGCGTCGGCGCGGTAGCGGAAGTCCGCGCCCGACACCGTCACCGTCATGGCCCGGGCCGTCACCGTGGAGCCGGAACCGGAGCCCGAACCGGAACCGGAGCCGGCCGGGCCGCCGCCGCCCGTGCGGACCACGACCTCCGCCGGACCTCCGTCGTCGCACGTGCGCACCGACACGTCCTCCACGGGCTGGTCCACATCCGCCAGGAGCACCCCGTCGGCCTCGACCCGCAGCCGGTGGTACCCCTCGTTCCCGCTCCCGCCGCCGCCCGCCGCCACCGGGCGGACCAGCGTCCGGACCAGCGAGCGGTACGCGCTCCACACCGACGGCCCGGCCGGCCGCGGGATCCCCCGCACCGGCGGGATCCGCAGCGCGCCCAGCACCACCCCGTCGCTCTCGTCGACCAGCAGGTCGCACGTCCGCACCGCCCCGTCGAGCACCGCCCGGGCTGCGGAAACGGCCGAAAGCGGAACGCCGAGGGAACCCGCCAGCCCGAGGGACCCCACGGGTCCCACCGGAACCAGCGCGAGGGCGCCCTCGCCCAGCGCCCGCTCCCGGTACAGCAGCCCCACGGCCCGGACCAGAGCCCGGTCGTCGCCCACGATCACCGGCTGCCGATGACCCCGGCGGGCGAGAGCCCGCGCAAATTCCTCCTGCGAGTCCGGGAGGCAGATTTTCGCCGCCGCGCCCGCTGACAACACATCCTTCGCGATCCGCACGGACTCGCCGTCAAGACGGCGGGCGACCGGGTCGACGAGCACGAGCAGGCCGCCTACCGGCGCGCCCGCATGGCTCATGGTGGGCTCTGGAGCCGACACCTCGGTCCTTCCTCGGGTAGCATCTTTGTGCAAGAGGCCCTTGCGCTATTGCGCCAGGGCCTTCGTCTATTCCGGGGCACCGGTCCGACGGCTCAGCCTGCGTACATCGTCGTACGCCCCCCTGACCTTGGACATGCCCCATCCGGAAGAGGTGTACGCCTGTGCCCGCTCTTGTGCTGCTCGGAGCTCAGTGGGGTGACGAGGGCAAGGGAAAGGCCACCGACCTGCTCGGTGGATCCGTTGACTATGTAGTGCGCTACCAGGGTGGCAACAACGCCGGCCACACGGTCGTCGTAGGCGACCAGAAGTACGCGCTGCACCTTCTCCCGTCCGGCATCCTCTCCCCCGGATGCACCCCGGTCATCGGTAACGGCGTCGTCGTCGACCCGGCCGTCCTGCTCTCCGAGCTGCGCGGTCTGAACGAGCGCGGCATCGACACCTCCAAGCTGCTCATCAGCGGCAACGCGCACCTGATCACGCCGTACAACGTCACCCTCGACAAGGTCGGCGAGCGCTTCCTCGGCAAGCGCAAGATCGGTACGACCGGCCGCGGCATCGGACCGACCTACGCGGACAAGATCAACCGCATCGGCATCCGCGTCCAGGACCTCTACGACGAGTCGATCCTCATCCAGAAGGTCGAAGCGGCGCTGGAGGGCAAGAACCAGCTGCTGGCGAAGCTCTACAACCGCCGCGCGATCGACGCCGCGCAGATCGTCGAGGAGATGCTCCAGTACGCGGAGCAGATCAAGCCGTTCGTCGCCGACACCACCCTGATCCTCAACAACGCGCTGGACGAGGACAAGGTCGTGCTGTTCGAGGGCGGCCAGGGCACCCTGCTCGACGTCGACCACGGCACCTATCCCTTCGTCACCTCGTCGAACCCGACCGCGGGCGGCGCCTGCACCGGCACCGGCGTGGGCCCGACGAAGATCAGCCGGGTCATCGGCATCCTCAAGGCCTACACGACCCGCGTCGGCGCGGGCCCGTTCCCGACCGAGCTGTTCGACCAGGACGGCGAGGACCTGCGCCGCATCGGCGGCGAGCGCGGTGTGACCACCGGCCGTGACCGTCGCTGCGGCTGGTTCGACGCGCCGATCGCACGTTACGCCACCCGGGTGAACGGTCTGACGGACTTCTTCCTCACCAAGCTGGACGTGCTGACCGGCTGGGAGCAGATCCCGGTGTGCGTCGCGTACGAGATCGACGGCAAGCGCGTCGAGGAGCTCCCCTACTCGCAGACCGACTTCCACCACGCGAAGCCGATCTACGAATACCTCCCCGGCTGGTCCGAGGACATCACCAAGGCCAAGACCTTCGAGGACCTGCCGGCGAACGCCCAGGCCTACGTCAAGGCCCTGGAGGAGATGTCGGGCGCCCCGATCTCCGCGATCGGCGTCGGCCCCGGCCGCACCGAGACGATCGAGATCAACTCCTTCCTGTAGGCAGGAGGGGCACCACCGAGCGAGGGTCCTGCCCGGACGGAAGTCCGGGCAGGACCCTCCGCGTTTTCGGGGGGCGCGTTCCCGGTGCCCGGAAATATGATGTCCACGGGCTCGTGAGCGGAGCGGAAGCAGGGACGAATGGATGCACCTCGGAGCGTTCCATGAGTCCGCGCCGCCCCCCGCGCGTGGCCAGCGCCGACCTGCTCAGCATGCTCGGACGACTCACCGCCCAGGCGCGGCAAGGGGTCGAGCTGCAGCAGGCCCGGGTCGAGCTGGCCGAGGCGCTGCAGCGCGAGATGCTGCCCACCACCCTGCCCGTGCTGCCCGGACTGCGCGCCGCGGCCCGGTACGCGCCCGCCCGGCACGGCCTGGACATCGGCGGCGACTGGTACGACGGCTTCCAGCTCCCCGAGGGCGCCCTCGCCTTCTGCATCGGCGACGTCCAGGGACACGACGTGGACGCGGCCGCCTTCATGGGGCAGATCCGGATCTGCCTGCGGGCGGTGTCGGCCGTCGTCGCCGATCCGGGCGAGGTGCTGAGCCGGGCCAACGAGGTGCTGCTCTCCATGGACCGCGATCTCTTCGCGACCTGCAGTCTGCTCCGCTTCGATCCGCGGACGTGGGAGCTGGAGAGCGCCCGGGCCGGCCACGTGCCCTCGGTCTGGGCCACCGTCGACGGCCAGTACGGGATCACCGAGGACGACGGCGGACTGCCGCTGAACCTGCAGTCCGGATCGGCGTACGGCGTGACCCGGCGCCGGCTGACGACGGCGGGATCGATCGTCCTGCTGACCGACGGCGTCGTCGAGGGCCCGAGGTTCCCCATCGAGGTGGGGCTGGAGCGCGTCGTCCGTGTCGTACGGGACGCGGCGGGCGCCGATCCCGACGAGCTGGCCGCCGAGGTGATGAAGGTGGCCGACTCCACCGGCCATGCCGATGACGCCGCAGTGCTCGTCCTGACCCACGACGCGGCGCGTCACGCCCCGCCCGGACGCGGGCCTGTTGTCTGATGCTGTGGTGCGCACCGAGGAATGGCGACGTCTGTCCACAGCTGTCCTGCTGATCCTCGTCGTCGCCGTCGCCTACTACGCGGGCGGCCGGATCGGCCTGCACCAGTCCGTGGTCGTCAACGGAGCCGAGGTCACTCCCCTGTGGCCGCCCACCGGCATCGCCCTCGCCGCCCTGCTCTGGCTGGGCCTGCGGACATGGCCGGGGATCGCCCTCGGCACGTACCTCGCGATCGAGCGGATCAGCGACTTCAACCTCTCCGGTCTCGGCATCGTCGCGGGAAACACCCTGGCGCCCGTGTGCGCGTACCTGATGCTCCGCCGGGTGGGCTTCCGCAGCGAGATCGACCGGCTGCGGGACGCCCTGGCGCTGGTCTTCCTGGGCGGTCTGCTGCCGACGCTCCTCAGCGCCACCATCGGGACGTGGACGCTGGTGCTCAGCGGCGACCTGCCCTCGGACCGGTTCTGGCCCGTGTGGTCGGCCTGGTGGGCCGGGGACGCAATGGGCGTGCTCGTGGTGACGCCGCTGCTGCTCGTCCTGCGGCGGGTCCGCCGCCCCGGGGAGGGCAGCTACCGGGTGCCCGAGGTGACGGCCCTGGTGCTCACGTCCGTCGTCGTCACCGTCGTGGCCACCCGGAGCTCGCTGTCCCTGCTGTTCCTGGTCTTCCCGCTGATCATCTGGGCGGCCGTACGCTTCCAGCTCGCCGGGAGCGCCCCGTGCATCCTGTTCGTGTCCGTCCTCGCGATCTCGGCGGCGAGCGACCGCACCGGACCGTTCGACGGGCAGACCCTCCTGGGGACCATGATCAACCTCCAGGCCCTCAACGGGGCGGCGGCCCTGACCGGGCTGCTGCTGTCGGCGATGGTCACCGAGCAGAACAACGTCCGCCTGAAGATCGAGCAGGTCTGCGAGGACCTGGCCGAACTGGTGGAGCACCTCGCCCGGGGCAGACCGGAACGCTGAGCGCCCGGGGACGGCGGACCGTCCCCGGGGGCTCAGCGGTGGATCACTTGGACTCGTAGTAGCCGAAGATGTCGACGACGAGGTCGACGTCCTCCCAGCCCTGGTTCCAGTAGTCGACGATGCCGTTCTTGCCGGCGCTCGCCTGGACCAGGTTCGGGACGGTCTTGCCGGCCGTCCAGTTCAGGGTCGAGGCGCTGGGGCGCTCCGGGAAGACCGCGGTGTTGTCCTTGTACTGCTGGACCGTGTTCGGGTCCGGCGCGACCGACAGGAAGCCGGTGCCCTTCGTGTTGGTCACCGTGGTGTTCAGCACGTACCCGTCGACGCCCACCTCGCCGGGCGACTTCCCGTTGTAGGTGTAGATGTAGTTCCGGGCGCGCAGCGGGCCGTAGGGCCAGGCCGGGTCACGGGTGTCGAGGATGCGGCCCGGCGCGAGCGGCATGAAGGACGCCTTGCTGTCCTTGCTGTAGAAGCCCACGACGTCGACGATCACGTCGGTGCCCGCCCAGGCGCCGTTGAAGACGCTGATCTTCCCGTCCGCCCCGACGGGCACGATCACCGAGTTGGCGATCGTCTGGCCGGGGGTGAAGTTCAGGTTGGACGCGGTCGGGGTGGCGCCGCCGCCCGGGAAGACCGACAGGTGGCCGGCCTCCTTCGGGTTGGTGACCGTCACGTTGAGCGCCACGGCGGTGATGCCCTCGGGCACGCCGCGCAGGCCGCCGATCCGGGTGGAGAAGGTCTTCCGCCCGCCGAGCTGGCCCTTGTTCGTGCCGAGGCCGTCACGGGTGTCGACGAACCGGACCGGGGTCATCGGCGCGTAGCCGCTCGCCTCGGTCCGGGTGAAGTAGCCGGTCACGTCCGCGATCAGGTCGACGGACTGCTCGCCGCGGTTGGCCAGCTCGACGTAGCCGTTCTTGCCGACCGGCACGATCACCAGGTTCGGGACGGTCTGGCCCGCCTCGAAGTTGACGTTCGACGTGGTCGGACGGTCGGTGCCCTCGGGGAACGCCGTGACGTGCCCGCCGGCGGTGGTGTTCGTGACGGTCAGGTTGAGGGCCACGGCGGTGACCCCGGCGGGGATCGCGCCGTTGCCGCCGACCTTCACGCGGGTGGAGCCGTACGGGGCGACCTTGCCCTTGGCGGCGCCGGTCCCGTCACGGGTGTCGAGGAGGCGGGTGGGCGCGTACGGGACGAAGTCCGAGCCTGCGGTCATGACCTGGAACTCGTTGACGACCTCGGCCTGGTTCGCCGGGTCCGTCACGGTGACCTTGACGGTGTACTCGCCCAGCTCGGCGTAGGTGTGGCTGCTCTTGAGGACGGTCGAGCCGTAGGCGTCCATCCCGTCCGTGTTGCCGTCGCCCCAGTCGACGGTGACCTTCAGCGTGGAGTCCGCGCTGATGACGGTGGTCTCCAGGTCCAGTGCGTGCGCGGAGGTGCTCGCCGCGTTCAGCACGATGGCCAGGTCCGGGTTGCCGGCGGCCCGCGCGGCACCGGCCGCGGCCTTCCCGCCGGGCAGGCCCTTGCGGACCGAGCGCTCGGCGGGGCTCTTGAAGGTCTTGAAGTTCGACGCCGCGGCCTTCCCCAGATCCACGGCGGGAGCGGCCACGCCCTGCGCGCCCGGTGCGACCGGAGCGCCGGGACCGGCCGCGTGGGCCATCCCCGGGACGAGACCGACCGTGGCCGCTATGACGGCCACGGAAATTACGAGACGGCGACTGCGCACCGTTCCCCCCATTTTTTTGAACATGCTCAGGAACTGTCTGGGCCACAGTACATAGATCCTCGTCGCATGATCAGCCGATATCCCCTCGAAGAGGGGGAGTTGGCGAGATCCCGCCCCGCTCGTCAGACCGCGCTGTCGTACAGCTGCTCCGCCACCATGAACCGGCAGTGGAAGACCTGCCAGCTCCCGTCCTGGACCAGCAGGAAGGAATCGCCGTCCCGGTACAGGGCCCGCCGCTTCGGCCGGAGCGGATGCTGTGGCTTGTACTTCTCGGCGTGTTCCCGCAGGGCGGCGACCGCCTCCTCGCGCGTCCCCTCGACGTGGCCCAGGACCTTGATGGACCAGTCCCGGCCCTCGCCCGTGCCTATGTGCTGCTCGGCGAGCAACGCCCACCGGGCCATTACGCGCGCCCCCCGGACCACCGCGGTGTGCTGCTGCCCATATCCGCTCTCTCCCGCCAACCGCTCGATGAGCCCCACGACTTCACGGGGAATCAGTTCCTGCGCGGATCCTCGCACACCGCCGGATCGCGGCCGCTACCAGGCCAGTTGGGCGATCTCCTCCGACACCACCGCGCACGCGTCCGCCGCCGGGTCGATGAGCGGGAAGTGCCCGACGCCGTCGAGGAGCGTCAGCCCCACCATCTCGCCCGCCTTCGCCGCGGCCGCCACGTACGCCTCGGCCACCTGCTGCGGGACCACGACGTCGGACCGCCCCTGCACCACCGCCGTGGCGATCCCCGTCGGCAGCAGCGCCGCCGGGTCCGCGTACGGCAGGCGGTCCGCGAAGTACTCCTCGCCGCCCAGCAGCTGCGCGCTCGCGCCGCCGCACACGCCCAGCTCCTCCGCCACCGTGAAGTCCGCGATCGGCGCCAGCGCCACCACGCCGCGCAGCACCGGCGGGGAGGACAGCCTCCACGGGGAGTCGTACGGGAGCACGTGCCGGGCCGCGGCCCACAGTGCGAGGTGCCCGCCCGCCGAGTGGCCGGTGACGACCAGGCGGCGCACGTCGGCCTGCGGGAGCGCGGTGGCGGCCAGCTCCGGGAGGGCGTCCATCGCGGCGGCGACGTCGTCGAAGGTCTCCGGCCAGCGCCCGGCGACCGGCCCGTCGGCGTGCTGGTGCGGGAGGGAACTCCCCCGCCGGTACTCGACGTTCGCGACGGCGAAACCCCGCCGGGCCAGGAAGTCCGCGAAGGGGGTGATGTGCCGCCTGTCGTACGGGGCCCGCCACGCGCCGCCGTGCAGGACGGCCACCAGCGGCACCGGGCCGTCGGGGGCCTCGGCGCGCGGGGCGTAGAAGTCGACGACCTGGTCGGGGTGTTCCCCGTACGCGCCGGTCGCGTCCGGCGCGACGGCCGGGTGGGAGAAGGCCGAGGCAGCCTCGGCGGCGTCCCGTTCCACGGCGGCGGGGTCCGTCATCGGCTCAACCTCTCGGTAACGCGTGGGACAGCGGGGACAGATGTTCCGGTGTTCCGGCAGAGCGGGACCGTATCAGTCTGGAACGAGGGCTTCCGTGCAGGGTCCGGGATGTGACCGGGCGGACGGAGCCGTAGCCCCGCCCGCCCGGTGATGTGACGTTTCGCTACCGAGTCACCCGAAAATGTGACCCAGTGTGCGTGCGGCGCGCTCGGCATCGGCGAAACCGACGTAGAGCGGGGTGAAGCCGAAGCGCAGGACGTCGGGCGCCCGGAAGTCGCCGATGACGCCCCGCGAGATGAGTTCCCGCATGACCTCACGGGCGTTCTCGGTGCGCAGCGAGATCTGGCTGCCGCGGTGCCCGTGCTCGTCCGGGGTGACCGACTCGACCCGGCCCTGCGGGACGTACGCCGCCACGCACGCGAGGAAGAAGTCGGTCAGGGCGAGCGACTTGGCCCGTACGGCCTCGACGGAGACGCCTTCCCAGGCGTCGAGCGCCGACTCCAGCGCCAGCATGGACAGGATGTCCGGGGTGCCGACGCGGCCCCGGGTCGCGCCCTCGGCCGCCTCGAAGGCCGGGGTCATCGCGAAGGGGTCCGCGTGACCGTTCCAGCCGGGGAGCGGGGAGTCGAAGCCGGCCTGGTGGCGCGCGGCGATGTACAGGTACGCGGGGGAGCCGGGGCCGCCGTTGAGGTACTTGTAGGTGCAGCCGACCGCGAGGTCGACGGCGTGCGCGTCGAGGCCGACGGGGAGCGCCCCGGCGGAGTGGCAGAGGTCCCAGACCGTGATCGCCCCGGCGGCCCGGGCCGCCGCGGTGAGCGCGGGCAGGTCGTGGAGCCGCCCGGTGCGGTAGTCGACGTGGTTGAGGAGGACCACGGCGGTCTCCTCGTCCATCGCCTCGGCCGCGTGCGAGGGGTCCACCGGGGTGACGGTCAGGCCCGTCATCCGGGCCGCCGACTCCGCTATGTAGCCGTCGGTCGGGAAGGTGGCCGCGTCGACCAGCATCCGTGTCCGGCCGGGGGCGGCGAGGCGGGCCGCGCCGACCAGGGCCTTGAAGAGGTTGACGCTGGTGGAGTCGCCGACGACGACCTGGCCGGGGGCCGCGCCGACCAGCGGGGCGATCTTGTCGCCGATCCGCTCGGGCGCGGTCCACCAGCCGCTCTCGTCCCAGGACCGGATGAGGAGCTCGCCCCACTGCCGGGAGACGACGTCCGCGGTGGTGTCGGCGACGCCCGCCGGGAGCGCGCCGAGGGAGTTGCCGTCCAGGTAGACGACGCCGTCGGGGAGGGTGAAGCGCCCGCGGAGCTTGGCCAGCTCGTCGGCGGCGTCCAGGGATGCCGCGCGGGCCGCCAGGTCGGCGGGGCCGGAGGTCTCAGACATGGCTGCGGGCCGTCCAGAGCTCCGGGAAGACGTTCTTCGTGGCGCGCTTCTCCAGCCAGGTCACGCCGGCCGAGCCGCCCGTGCCCGTCTTCGCGCCCATCGCGCGGCGGGTGGCGACCAGGTGGTCGTTGCGCCAGCGCCAGACGAGCTCGGCGACGTCGGTGAGGACCTCGCCGAGGCGGTGCAGGTCCAGGTGCTCGTCCGGGGTGGCGTACAGGCCCGTCCAGACGGCCTCGACCTCGGCCGAGGGCTCGTAGCGCCGCGAGAGGTCGCGGTCGAGGACGGCGGCCGGGACCGGGAGGCCGCGGCGGGCGAGCAGGCGCAGGACCTCGTCGTAGAGGCTCGGCTCGTGGAGGGCCTTCTCCAGCTCCGCGTGGACGCGCGGCGCGCCGCGGTGCGGGACCAGCATGGAGGAGGACTTCTCGCCGAGCAGGAACTCCATCCGGCGGTACATCGCCGACTGGAAACCGGAACCTTCGCCGAGCGCCGAGCGGTAGGCGTTGAACTGTCCCGGGGTGAGCTGGGCGAGCGGGCGCCAGGAGGCGTTGAGGGCTTCGAGTTCGCGGAGGGAACGTTTCAGCGCATCCATCGCGACCGGGATGCGGTCCTCGCCCAGGGCCTTCGCGGCGGTTTCCCACTCGTGGACGATGACCGTGAACCACAGCTCCATGACCTGGGTCGTGACCAGGAAGACCATCTCGCCCGGGTCGTCCGAGCGGAGGTGCTGGAGGTGGGTGAGAACGTCCGCCTGGACGTAGTCCTCGTAGGGGGTGGTGCCGTCGAAGTCGAGGTTCGGGGTGTCCGACCCGCCGACTCCGGAGGCATCAAGGGTGTTCGACATTTCTGTCTCCTCGACACGTGCTTCCGGGTAGCGGTCCGCTCCTTCCGTGAGGTGAGTGGAGCCCCGGTCCCCTGCCCGCAGCATAGGACACCCTCGCGCCGGCGCTCCAGCGGGGAGTGACGCAGACCACACAAATGCGGACCGCGTCACTCCGCGCCGTACGGGATCAGGCGCTCAGCGTGTCCGCCGCCGTCGGGGAGGAGTCGCGCAGGAAGGTCGAGCAGCGCTCGTACTCCTCCTTCTCGCCGATCGTCCCGGCCGCGCGGGCCAGGGCGTGCAGGGCCCGCAGGAAGCCGCGGTTGGGCTCGTGCTCCCACGGCACCGGGCCGTGGCCCTTCCAGCCGGCACGGCGCAGGGCGTCGAGGCCGCGGTGGTAGCCCGTGCGGGCGTAGGCGTACGACTCGACCGTGCTGCCGGCGGCGAAGGCCTCGTCGGCAAGGATCGCCCAGGCGAGGGAGGACGTCGGGTGCGCGGCGGCCACCTCGACGGCGGGGGTGCCGGCGGCGATGGCCTCGCGGCCCGGCTCGTCGGGGAGGTGGGTGGGGGCGGGGCCCCCGAGCAGGTTCTGGTGAATGGACATGCCCCCAGTCTGCCGGGCCGCTGCCGCCGGGCCGCGCAGTGGTGGTCGCGCTCCGGTGCGGGAGTTGCGCCGTACGGCGCCCCGGCACGTGCACAGGCGCCGTACGGCGCCCCCGCACGTGCACGAAGGGCCCGACCTCCGTCGCTGGACGGGGGCCGGGCCCTCCGGTGGTGCGGGTGACCGCTGGGGCCGACTACTTCAGCTTGGTACCGGTGGAACGCAGGTTCGCGCACGCCTCGGCGACACGCGCGGCCATGCCCGCCTCGGCGGCCTTGCCCCAGGTGCGGGGGTCGTACTTCGACTTGGTGCCGACCTCGCCGTCGACCTTCAGGACACCGGCGTAGTTGCTGAACATGTGGTCCACGACCGGGCGGGTGAAGGCGTACTGGGTGTCGGTGTCGAGGTTCATCTTCACGACGCCGTTCTCCAGCGCGGTGGCGATCTCCTCGGCCGTGGAGCCCGAACCGCCGTGGAAAACGAAGTCGAACGGTGAGGCCTTGCCGTACTTCTCGGCGACACCGGCCTGGAGGTCCTTGAGGAGCTCGGGGCGCAGGACGACGTTGCCCGGCTTGTAGACGCCGTGGACGTTGCCGAAGGACGCGGCCAGCAGGTAGCGGCCCTTCTCGCCCAGGCCCAGGGCCTCGGCGGTGCGGATGGCGTCGTCGACGGTGGTGTACAGCTCGTCGTTGATCTCGTGGCTGACGCCGTCCTCCTCGCCGCCGGTCGGGGTGATCTCGACCTCAAGGATGATCTTCGCGGCGACGGCCTTGGCGAGCAGCTCCTGGCCGATGGCCAGGTTGTCGGCCAGGGTCTCGGCGGAGCCGTCCCACATGTGCGACTGGAAGAGCGGGTTCAGACCGCGAGCCACGCGCTCGGCGGAGATGTCGAGCAGCGGGCGGACGTAGCCGTCCAGCTTGTCCTTGGGGCAGTGGTCCGTGTGCAGCGCGACCGTGATGTCGTACTTGGCGGCCACGATGTGGGCGAACTCGGCCAGGGCTACCGCACCGGTGACCATGTCCTTGTTGTGCTGGCCACCCAGGAACTCCGCACCACCGGTGGAGATCTGGATGATGCCGTCGCTCTCGGCCTCCGCGAAGCCGCGCAGTGCAGCGTGCAGGGTCTGGGAGGAGGTCACGTTGATGGCCGGGTAGGCGAACTTGCCTGCCTTCGCCCGGTCGAGCATCTCGTTGTAGACCTCGGGGGTTGCGATGGGCATCTGCCGGCTCCTTGGATGTGCGGGGAGTGTGCTTATTGCGGGCCCTGACCTGGGGGCGACGTCATCGTCGCGCCTATCTTTCCAGACTCAGCGCGAGGGTCCAGCCTGCCGGTCTCACGTGCTGGGCGAACGGCCCGGGATGTTTCACGTGAAACATCCCGGGCGTGCACGAAAGGGCAGGTCAGGGCCGCCTCAGAGGTCGGCGAGGACCTTCGTCACCAGTTGTCGTGGTGGCCGGTCCGGCGCCCCGGGGTCCCGAAAGGAGACCCGGAAGAGGCCTGGAGGGGACCCCGAAGAGGCCCGGAAGAGGCCCCCTAGGACAGGCCCAGGTCCTCGAGGCGGTAGCCGGTGAGGTACGGGAGACCGGCCTCGGCGATGGCGTCGGCCGCACCGCGGTCGACGATCGTGGCGACGGCGACGACCTCGCCGCCGGCCTCGCGGACCGCCTCGACGGCGGTCAGCGGGGAACCGCCGGTGGTCGAGGTGTCCTCGACGACCAGGCAGCGCTTGCCCTTCACGTCGGTGCCCTCGATGCGGCGCTGCATGCCGTGGGCCTTCTGCGCCTTGCGGACGACGAAGGCGTCCAGGCGCTGGCCGCGCGCGGCGGAGGCGTGCAGCATCGAAGTCGCGACCGGGTCGGCGCCCAGGGTCAGACCGCCGACGCAGTCGAAGTCGAGCTCGGCGGTCAGGTCGAGCATGACCTGGCCGACCAGCGGGGCCGCCTCGCCGTCGAGGGTGATCCGGCGGAGGTCGATGTAGTAGTCGGCCTCCCGGCCGGAGGAGAGGATCACCTTGCCGTGCACGACGGCCTTGTCCTTGATCTGCTGCAGAAGCGCATCCCGTACGTCACTCATGGCCCTGAGCTTAATTGCGCCCTAGCGCAGCCGCCGCCACGTCCACGTCGTGGAGACCTCCAGCGGATCCACGGGGGTGACCAAGCGCGGCAGGGTGTTCAGCCCGTTCGGCGGACCGGACTGCGGCTCCACGCAGACCGCCTCGGCCTCCTCGTCGTAGACGACCACCCATTCGGCCCGGCTGGTGAGCCGCAGTTCCAGGGCGCCGGGCCAGGTGAGGGTGACGTCGACGCCGTGCGGCATGCCGAAGCAGTCGTCCCAGGGGCCGGGCTTCGGGTCGATGCGGTGGCCGGTGGGGAGGTGGTCGGCGCCTCGCTCCTCCTGCCAGGCGGGCTCGAAGGAGAGCTCCGCCGCTCCGCCGCCGGTCCCGAGGTCGCGCCGGAACCAGGGGTGCCAGCCGGCCTGGGCCGGGAAGGAGTCCCCGTAGGTCTCGACACCCAGGGAGAGGGTGAGCGCGTTCTCGGTGAGCGCGAAGACCTGGGTGACGCGGCCGGGGTAGGGCCACGGCTCGGCGAGGTCGTAGGTGAACGCCGCCTCGGTGGCGGTGGCCCCCGCCGGGCGCCAGGGGGCGTCGCGGCCGAACCCGTGGAGGGCGTGCGGCGGGTGGTTGACCGGCATCTGGTGGACGGTGCCGCCGTCGCGGAACCGCCCGTCCTCGATCCGCCCGCACCACGGGACCATCGGGAACGCCCCGTACCGCGGGCTCTGGCGCAGCAGCTCCGTCCCGTCGATGCGCAGGCTGCTGATGCGGCAGCCGTTCTCCTGGTCGACCGTCACCTCGGCGCCGCCGGCGCTCAGTTGCGTACTCATGCGGTCGACCCTAATGCGGGCGCGGCCGCAGGTCAGCGACGGCGGCGCAGCGCCCGGCCGATGACGACCGCCGAGGCCAGCGCGAGGGCGGCGGCGGGGGCGATCCAGCGCAGGCTGTCTCCGGCGGTGGTGGCGGCGGGCGCGGGGACCGGGGCGTACCGGCCGCGCGGCGGCGCGTGGTCCACCTCCTCCGCACTGCGGCCGATCATGGTGCGGCGGGCGTGGGCGGCCTCGGCGGGGGGCCGCGGGGCCCCGTCCAGCTCCTCGAACCCGCCGGCCAGGAACGGGTCCAGCGACGGGGGCGGCACCTCGGCATCGAAGAGGGAGGCGCTGACCTCGGTGACGTCGTCCTCGACGAACCCCGGGCCGGCCTCGGCGGTCTTCTCCGCCTCCTCGGCCTCCTCCGCCTCGGCGACGGGGTCACCGAGGGCGGATCCGGCGCTCAGCTGGCCGGCGGCCCGGTCCAGCAGCCGCTGTACGGCGGCGGCCGCGGCCTCGGGGGTGAAGGCGGCGGCGCGCCCGTCGGCGGTGGCCCCGGCCGTGAAGTCCAGCCGGGTCCCGTCCTCGGCGGGGGAAAGCCGCAGGTCCACGGAGAACTTCACCGTCCCGCTGCCGCGGACCTCCGTGCCCTCACCCTCGAAGGTGAAGTGGCCGGGGTCCCGCTCGATGACGGCCAGGGCCCCCCGGTAGGTCACGGTGCTCCCGCCGACGCGGACCTTCAGCCGGCCGGAGACCGGCCCGGCGTCGGTGTCGGCGTCCTGCTGGAGTCCCGGCACGCACCGGGCGACCCGGGCGGGGTCGCGCAGCACGGCGCGGAGATCGTCTGCCGGTACCGGGACGAACACCTGATGCTCCATGCGGTCGAGCCTACCGACGACAGCGCACCGGGTCACGAATACCGCGGGTGCGGAAGGGTCGACGGCGGGAGACCGGGCACCCGGGTGCGTTCCGCGTCGCGCGCGGCATCCTGCAGCGAGCGCGTCGACAGCGAGCGCAGGGCGGGCGTGTCGCGGTCCACGTGCAGCGGGGGGATCCCGTCGCGGGAGGCCAGGACGAAGCCCCAGTCCTGCGGCGGTGCGTCGGCCACGCCGAGGGGGGTGCGGTCGGGTCCGGCGGCGAAGCCCGACAGGCGGCCGCCCGCGCTGTACGGGGCGGTCCGCAGGCCGGCCGCGCGCAGGGTGGAGTCGACGGTCCAGTACGTCCGCGGGCGCGTGGCCAGCGGCCCGGCGTGCACGGCGATCCGGCCCCCGGGGCGCAGGGCCCGCGCGGCCAGCCCGTAGAACTCCTGCGAGTACAGCTTCGTGCTGGGGGTGATGCCCGGGTCCGGGAGGTCGGAGACGATGACGTCGAAGCGGCTGGAGGCGGCCGGCCCGCGCAGCCAGCGGAAGGCGTCCTGTGTGACCACGGCCAGGCGGGGGTCCTCGTACGCCCGGGCGTTGAGCGCGGAGAGCATCGGATCGGTGCGGGCGAGCCCGACCACGCCGGGGTCGAGCTCGACGACGGTGACGGAGGCGACGTCCCGGTAGCGGAGCACCTCGCGGGCGGCGAGCCCGTCGCCGCCGCCGAGGACCAGGACGCGGGCGTGCGGGCCGGTCATCGCGGGGTGGACCAGGGCCTCGTGGTAGCGGTACTCGTCGTAGCCGCTGACCCGCAGCCGTCCGTCGAGGTACAGGTCGAGGGAGCGCGGGGAGCCGGTCGGGGGGCCGGTGAGCACCAGTTCCTGCACCCCGGTCTGGACGGCGACGCGCACCTCCCCGCCGTAGACGGCGCGTCGGGCCACCCGCTCGAAGTCGTCGGCGAGGACGGTCGCCGAGGCGAGCACGGCCAGCACGGTCACGTTGGCGGCGATCAGCAGCCAGCGGCAGCGGCGGCTCAGGTCGCGGCGGAACAGCCACAGGACCAGCCCGCCGCCGACGGCCGCGTTGACGGTGCCGGTGAGCATGGCGCCGGTGAGCTGGCCGAGCATCGGGAGCAGCAGGAACGGGAAGGCGAGGCCGCCGACGAGGGCGCCGACGTAATCGGCGGCGAACAGGTCGGCGACGGCCCCGCCCGCGTCCTGTCTGCGGATGCGCTGGATGAGGACCATCAGCAGCGGGATCTCCGCGCCGATGAGCACCCCGATGGCGAAGGAGAAGGCGACGAGGGCGGGGCGGGACTCCCCCAGCCAGGCGAAGCTCGCGTAGAGCGCCATGGCCGAGAGCCCGCCCAGGAGGGCGAGGCCGGCCTCGATGGCGCCGAAGCCGAAGGCGGGCCGGTGGCGCAGGCGCTTGGCGAGCAGGGAGCCGACGCCCATGGCGAAGACCATGACGGACAGCACGACCGACGCCTGGGTGACGGAGTCGCCGATGAGGTAGGTGCCCAGGGCGAGCAGCTCCAGTTCGTACACGAGCCCGCAGGCGGCGCAGACGAACACGGTGGCCAGGACGAGGAGTCGGCCGGTCCGGGGCCGTACGGGCAGGGCGGCCGGGACGGTCGCGGCGCCCCGCGGCTCCGGAGCCGGGAGCACCCGGCGCGGCACGGAACGGTCGATCATGAAGCGAACCGTACGTCACCGCTCACCTACATCCGGTCACCCACATGGGTGCAAGTGGCGCATCGATCCAGCCAGTTGGCGTAATGGCGATGGGCCTTCCGCGCCCCGGAGGCGCCCGTCGGTCCCGCGGCCGCTACAGCAGCGCCGGTGATTCCAGCGCCGCGGCCGCCGGGGCCCCCGCCCGTACGCCCACCCGGGTCCGGGTGGCCACCAGCTGGCCCTCCTGCGGGTACGCGTGCCAGGTCCGCCAGCGCACCTGGCCCTCGTAGCGCTGCGCGAGCATGGCCGTGAAGGCGTGCGGACTTCCGGGAAAGGTCCCCGCTAGCCCGTTCGGGTGGTCAGCCACCAGTGCGAGCAGCTCCTGCGCCCGCCCCGCGAAGGACCCGCGGGACAGCGTCTCGACCCGCGCGGCGAACTCGTACTCCCAGTCACCCACCCGCTTGGCCACGCCGAGCGGCAGCGGCGTACTGCTGCCGGGCATACAGGCGACCGTCTCCGAGCAGAGCACCTCGGCCTCTTCCAGAAGAACCTGGTGGGAGGCCCCGAGCAGGCGCAGTTCCACCTTGGCTCCGGACAGTTCGAGGTTCAGTACGGCCAGGGCGGGCAGCCGCTCCCGACCCAGGGCCCAGGCGAGATCGGCGGCACGCGTGTCGGTGTAGGAGGTCTGGAGGGTCGTGAGCATGAGTCGGCTCCGCAAACGCGCGAGGGAGATGGGCCGGGGCCCGCCAGCGGTAGTCAACGGGTGGGGGACACCGGCACGGGTCCACTGGGGGTCCCCCCAGCGGTAGCTGGGGGAGAAGTCCAGGGAGGTCCGAGGACTGGTCTACTCAACCGAGGGAATCATGAAAGGCACGGCACTCACAGCGTTTTTACCCAACTTGCTGGGGTTTACATCCCCCCGGGGGCTCCACAGTTCACGTGTTCAACGGGTTGCGTCCCGCGCGTCGTCATGCATCGACGAACGAGTCGTCACGCAGGGGCGAACGACGAGGACGCCCGACGGAAACGGAACCGTCGAACGCCCTCCCCCACGCGGTGCCGGCTGCCCCGTGTCAGCTGGAACCGCACCCCCCGCCGCCACACGAGGACGACGAGCCGCAGGACGAGGAAGAGCCACAGCCGGAGCTGCCGCCCCCGTCCACCCACGAGCTGCCGCGGCTCTTGCGGCGGCCACCGGTCTGCCCGCTCTTGGCCGAGCGGGCCGCGATCACCACGACGAACGCGACGATCAGAAATGCGCCAACGATGAAGACGAACATGCGGTCCGCCCTTCTCTCACGCCCCGGTCTTCCCGGGGAGCGGGATCCCCTCGTCCCGCGTGAAGGGGGGATGCCCCCGCGCCGCACGGCCCAAAGCACACTTGAGGAACTCCAGAGGTTGACCCCAGGATGACGCCCATGAGCGCACCCGTGAGCAGCGACCGCCCCTTCCTGAACCGCCGGCTGGCGGCCTTCGGCACGACGATCTTCGCGGAGATGTCGGCGCTGGCCGCCCGCACCGGCTCGATCAACCTCGGCCAGGGCTTCCCCGACACCGACGGCCCGGCCGAGATCGCCGAGGCGGCCTCCCGCGCGGTCCTCACGGGCCGGGGCAACCAGTACCCGCCCGGCCCCGGCGTCCCCGAGCTGCGCACCGCGATCGCCGCACACCAGCAGCGCTTCTACGGCCTGTCCTACGACCCCGACACCGAGGTCCTCGTCACGGCGGGCGCCACCGAGGCCATCGCCGCGTCCCTCCTCGCCCTCCTGGAGCCGGGTGACGAGGTCATCGCCCTGGAGCCGTACTACGACTCGTACGCGGCCTGCATCGCGATGGCCGGCGCCGTACGCGTCCCGGTCACCCTGCGCCCGCACGCCGGGGCCTTCACCCTCGACCTGGACGAACTGCGCGCCGCCGTCACCCCGCGCACCCGGCTGCTCCTGCTGAACACCCCGCACAACCCGACGGGCACCGTCCTGACCGCGGCCGAGCTCGCCGCGATCGCCGAACTGGCGGTCGAGCGCGACCTGCTGGTCGTCACAGACGAGGTGTACGAGCACCTGGTCTTCGAGGGCGCCCACATCCCCCTGGCGGGCCTCCCGGGCATGCGCGAGCGCACGGTCACCATCAGCTCGGCCGGCAAGACCTTCTCCTTCACGGGCTGGAAGGTCGGCTGGGTCACGGCGCCCCCGGCGCTGGTCTCGGCGGTCCGCTCGGCGAAGCAGTTCCTCACCTACGTCTCCTCGGGCCCCTTCCAGTACGCGATCGCCGAGGCCCTCGCCCTCCCCGACACGTACTACGACGCCTTCCGCGCCGACCTGGCCGCCAAGCGCGACATCCTCGCCGACGGGCTCACAGCGGCCGGCTTCGAGGTCTTCCGCCCGCAGGGGACGTACTTCATCACCACCGACATCACCCCCCTCGGCGAGAAGGACGGCCTCGCCTTCTGCCGCGCCCTGCCCGAGCGCTGCGGCGTGGTCGCCATCCCGAACCAGGTCTTCTACGACGACAAGTCCGCCGGAGCCACCCAGGTCCGCTGGGCCTTCTGCAAGCGCGAGGACGTGCTGCGGGAGGCCGCCTCCCGGCTTCGCGGGCTCTGACACCCGGGCCCCGGGCGCCTGGCGGGCGGCGCCGGCCGAGCGGGGTGCTTGCGGGCCGGCCGAGGGCGGTGTGAAGCTGTCGCCCGCACAAGTGCCCGAAGCCCTCACCTCCCGGTGAGCGGACCTCACCGAGAGACGGAAGTCGGGATTCATGGCAACGGGCAGAGCGACCGTGTCCGCGTCGCCCCTGGAGATGCGCGCGGTCCGGGCCATCCGGTCGGCCGCGCCGACCACGGTGATCGCGCTCGGCGTGTTCGCCGCCGTACGCGGGGCCGGGGTGCTGGTGCTCGCCCTCGGGTCCTGGTGGGCCGGGCGGGATCCGCTGCGGGTGCTCGGCCGGTCCTGGGACGCGGACTGGTACCTCCGGATAGCCACCAACGGCTACGGGCGCACCCTGATGTTTCCCGACGCCGTCACCGGCACCGGCCCCGTCCAGAGCGACCAGGCCTTCTTCCCGCTCTACCCGGCACTGATACGGGCCGTCTCCGGCATCCTGCCCGGCGGGCCCGTCCCCGCCGCGCTCCTCGTCACCTGGACCGCCGCCGCCGTCGCCGCCGTCGGGATCTACCGGGTCGGGGAACGGGTCATCGGGCCGCGCGCCGGACTGCTGCTCGTGGGGCTGTGGGCGGCCCTGCCGCACTCGGTGGTCCTCACCCTCGCCTACACCGAGGCACTGCTCGCCGCCTTCGCCGCCTGGGCCCTGCACGCCCTGCTGCGCGGCCGCTGGCTGTGGGCCGCCGGCCTCGCCGTACTCGCCGGGCTGACCCGGCCCACCGGGCTCGCCGTCGCGGCCGCCGTGTCGGCCATGGCCCTCCACGCGATCCTCGTCCGAAGATCCCGGGCACCCGAGGTGTGGGTGGCCGGGCTGGTGGCGCCGGCGGGCTGGGCGGCGTACGTCCTGGCCGTCGGGGTGAAGGTGCGCGACCCCTTCGGCGGCTATTTCGCCGTGCAGCGCAGCTGGGGCTCCCGCTTCGACTTCGGCGCCGGGGCGCTGCGCTCGGCGGAGCGGGTGCTGACCGGCGGGCACGTGGCCCTCGCGACCACGGTGACGGTGGTCCTGCTGGCCGCGGCCGGGCTGCTGGCGGTGCTGCTGGTCCTGGACCGCACCCCGCTCGCGCTCCTCGTGTACACGGCGGTCCTGCTGGTGATGGCCTTCGGCGGGGCCGGGTTCTTCGAGTCCAAGCCGCGCTTCCTGCTGCCGGCCTTCCCGCTGCTCCTGCCGGTGGCCGCCGTCATGGCACGAGCCCGGCCCCGCACCGCGGTCGTGGTGACCGCGGTGGTGGCCGGGCTCGGTTACGGCTACGGGCTGTACCTGCTTCTGGTGGCCCGGGTACCGCTCTAGTCAGTTGCTGCTGTCGGCGTCGCCTTCGCCGTCGTTCTCGCCGTCGGTGGAGTCGATGTCCTTCTCCAGACCGAGCTGCTCGACGAGCCACTTGTCGAACTCGATGGAGGCGCGGACCCAGCTGACCGTGGAGGACACGAAGTGCTCCAGGTTGACGCCGGTGCCGATCAGCATCTGCGCCTCACCGATCAGGCGGACCGAGCCGTCGTCGTGCGTGTGGCTGTAGACCTTCGGCCACAGGGTGCGGCGGTTCCAGTCGTCGATCGACTCGAGAAGCTGCGGCTTCTCGTCGATCTTGTGCGGACGGTCGTAGAAGGTCCGCACCGAGAAAACCTGCTGCTCGTCCTCGCCGCGGAACATGAAGTACGTGCGGAACTCCTCCCACGGCGCCGCGAGGTCACCCTCGTCGTCGACGACGTACTTGAGCTCCATCTGCTCCAGCAGCTGCTTGACCAGATCCTGGTCGGGGACGACGGGGCCCGCCGGTCCTGTGGCCTGCGGATCGGGCTGCTGCCCTCCGAAGTTCGGAATCGAGGCCGGGTCGATGCTCACCGTGTTTTTCCCTTCGTGCGGATACATGCATCCTCCCCCATCCCGCCTACCCCGTGTCCAGCCCCGCAGCGCCGATCCGCTGCGGGCGGACACGGGGTCCGCCCGGCCGGGTCAGAGCACCTTGCCGACCAGCAGGTCCTCGCCCGCCACGTCGACCCGCACGGTGTCGCCGTCGCGGACCTCGCCCGAGAGGATCTCCTTGGCCAGCCGGTCGCCGATCGCCGTCTGGATGAGGCGGCGCAGCGGGCGTGCGCCGTACGCCGGGTCGTTGCCCTTGTCGGCCAGCCAGGCCAGGGCCTCGGGCGTGACGTCCAGGGTGAGGCGCCGGTCGGCCAGGCGCTTGGCCAGGCGGCCGATCTGGAGCTCGGCGATGTGCGCGAGCTCGTCGCCGGACAGGGCGGAGAACACCACCAGGTCGTCCAGGCGGTTCAGGAACTCCGGCTTGAAGGAGCTCCTGACCACGTCCAGGACCTGCTGCTTCTTCTGTTCCGCCGGGGTGGTGGGATCCATCAGGAACTGGCTGCCCAGGTTCGAGGTCAGGATCAGGATGGTGTTGCGGAAGTCCACGGTCCGGCCCTGGCCGTCCGTGAGGCGGCCGTCGTCCAGGACCTGGAGCAGGATGTCGAAGACCTCGGGGTGAGCCTTCTCGACCTCGTCCAGGAGCACCACGCTGTACGGGCGGCGGCGGACGGCCTCCGTGAGCTGGCCGCCCTCCTCGTAGCCGACGTAGCCGGGCGGGGCGCCGACGAGGCGGGACACGCTGTGCTTCTCGCCGTACTCCGACATGTCGATGCGGATCATGGCCCGCTCGTCGTCGAAGAGGAAGTCGGCGAGGGCCTTGGCCAGCTCCGTCTTGCCCACGCCCGTCGGGCCGAGGAAGAGGAACGAGCCGGTCGGGCGGTCGGGGTCGGCGATGCCGGCGCGGGTGCGGCGCACGGCGTCCGAGACGGCCCGTACGGCCTCGCCCTGGCCGATCAGGCGGCGGCCCAGCTCGTCCTCCATGCGCAGGAGCTTCTGGGTCTCGCCCTCCAGCAGGCGGCCCGCCGGGATGCCCGTCCAGGCGCCCACCACGTCCGCGATGTCGTCGGGGCCGACCTCGTCCTTGACCATCGTCCCCTTGGACGCCTCGGCCTCGGCCTCGGTGGCCTCCGCCAGCTCGCGCTCCAGGCTCGGGATCTCCCCGTAGAGCAGCTTGGAGGCGGTGTCGAAGTCGCCGTCGCGCTGGGCGCGCTCGGCCTGGCCGCGCAGGTCGTCCAGGCGCTCCTTGAGCTCGCCGACGCGGTTGAGGGACTGCTTCTCCTTCTCCCAGCGGGCGGTCAGGCCGCGCAGGTCCTCCTCCTTGTCTGCGAGGTCCTTGCGGATCTTCTCCAGGCGCTCCATCGAGGCCGGGTCGGACTCGTTCTTCAGCGCCAGTTCCTCCATGCGCAGCCGGTCCACGGAGCGCTGGAGCTCGTCGATCTCCAGGGGGGAGGAGTCGATCTCCATGCGCAGCCGGGAGGCGGCCTCGTCGACGAGGTCGATGGCCTTGTCGGGGAGGAAGCGGGAGGTGATGTAGCGGTCGGAGAGGGTCGCGGCGGCGACGAGCGCGCTGTCGTTGATGACGACCTTGTGGTGGGCCTCGTAGCGGCCCTTGAGCCCGCGCAGGATGGCGATGGTGTCCTCGACGGACGGCTCGGCGACCAGCACCTGCTGGAAGCGGCGCTCCAGCGCCGGGTCCTTCTCGATGCGCTCGCGGTACTCGTCGAGGGTGGTCGCGCCGACCATGCGCAGTTCGCCGCGGGCCAGCATGGGCTTGAGCATGTTGCCCGCGTCCATGGCGGAGTCCCCGCCGGCGCCCGCGCCGACGACCGTGTGCAGCTCGTCGATGAAGGTGATGATCTGCCCGTCGCTGGACTTGATCTCGGCGAGTACGGTCTTCAGCCGCTCCTCGAACTCGCCGCGGTACTTGGCGCCCGCGACCATCGCGCCGAGGTCCAGGGAGACCAGGCGCTTGTTCTTCAGGGACTCGGGGACGTCGCCCTTCACGATGCGCTGGGCCAGGCCCTCGACGACGGCCGTCTTGCCGACGCCGGGCTCGCCGATGAGCACCGGGTTGTTCTTGGTGCGGCGCGAGAGCACCTGCACGACGCGGCGGATCTCGTGGTCGCGGCCGATCACCGGGTCGAGCTTGCCCTCGCGCGCGGCCGCCGTGAAGTCGGTGCCGAACTTCTCCAGGGCCTTGTACTGACCCTCGGGGTCGGGGGTGGTCACCCGCCGTCCTCCTCGTGCGTTCTCGAAGGCGGCCAGCAGCTTCTTCGCGCTCGCGCCCTGGGCGGAAAGGACCTCACCCGCCGCGCCGCCCTTGGCGGCGATGGCGATGAGCAGGTGTTCGGTGGAGAGGTACTCGTCGCCGAGCTTGCCGGCCCGGGCGTCCGCCTCGGCGAGTACGGCGAGCAGGTCGCGGGTGGGCTGCGGGGGCGCGACCGTGGAGCCGGTGACGCTGGGGAGGGCGGCCAGCAGCCGCTCCGCGCCGGCCCGCACCTCGGCCTGGTCGGCATCGGTGGCGGCGAGCAGGTCGGTGATGTTCTCGTTGTCCTCGCCGGCGAGCAGGGCCAGCAGCAGGTGCGCGGGGGTCAGATCGGCGTGACCGTCCTTGACGGCCCTGCCGGTGGCCGCGTTCAGCGCGTCCCGGCTCTTGTTGGTCAGCTCGGCGTCCACTGCGTCTTCTCCTCTCCCCGAGGGGTAAATCCGACGAATCTGACAGGGTCAACCTATGCAAAGTTGAGTCTATTCCACTCAAGGCAAGTGAGGGCACCATCGGCCCGTACCCTTCGGCGCATGTCCCATGACGTACTCAACCCGACGCCCGAGTACCTCGCCTTCTGGCGGGAGCGGCACGTCTGCACGCTGACCACCCCGCGCCCCGACGGCACGCCCCACGTGGTGCCGGTGGGCGTGACGTACGACCCGGAGGCGGGGCTGGCACGGGTGATCAGCAACAAGCACAGCAAGAAGGTGCGCAACGTCCTGGCGGCGCAGGCGGGCGGGGCCCGGGTCGCGGTCTGCCAGATGGAAGGGCGCCGCTGGGCCACCCTCGAAGGGCGCGCGGTGATCCGTACGGACGAGGCGTCGGTCGCCGACGCCGTGGCGCGCTACGCGGTGCGGTACGGCCGCACGCCGTCGCCCAATCCCGACCGCGTGGTCATCGAGATCACCCTGGACCGGGCCATGGGGCGCGCGTGAGCCGTTGATTCTTCATCTTGTCCGGTTCAGGCACTGGACGCGGGCATCACAACGGCGCCATCGTGGTCAGGTCCACGATGGCGCCGTTGTGTGGGGGTAGCGCCTGAGCGATCTGCAACGACGGGGGAATCGCTTCAGGCACTGCGGGGGGTGGCGGTGGTGATATCGGGTTCGAAGAGCTGGTGGTCGCGCTGATCGAGATTGACGAAGACCATTCCGTAGCGCACCTCGCAGCGGACGGGCTGCGGCGCGCCCCGCGGGCGGCGCAGGCACCGGTAGGCACGTACGTCCTCGTCCTCCTCGCGCACGACGACGATCGGTTGGCCGAACAGGGTGACCATCAACGAGTCGCCAGGGTGGGGGATGGCCGTGGCGAGATCGATGAACTGCCAGCCCGAGCGGTATGCGGATGCCATCTCGCGGCGGAAGCCGCGGTCGTCGGGGGTCACGCGGACACCGTCACAGGAACCTCGGTCCACCCCGTATCGCCGCCGTTACCGCCCAGCTGGCCGCTGGTCCAGCCGGTGTCCGCGTACTTGCGCACGGGCGCCGTGGTCCAGCCGGTGTCGAACTCCGTGCTCGTCAGGTTGGTGCCCTGACCGCCCCTAGCGCTCCCCGCGTCACTTTCGACGGCGCTGACTGCCCCAAAAACCGCAACGGCGGAGAAACCTATGGCAAGCACCGAGCGAAGCATTCTCTTGAACATGGTCGGCTTCGTCCTCACTTGATGGAATCCTCTCCCCCGCGTGTCAGACGATGGCTCATTCAGGCACGTCAATGCCACAGGGACGATGCATCATGTTCTTGCATGTTCAGGACCCTGGGGGGTGGAGATTTGACGCGAAACGAGACAAAGGCGACACATCCCCACCCCGTCACGTCCATGTGCACCGAGGGAACGCGGCTCTACGCCACCGCACTGAGTACCGGCCGGATCGCCCGGGGCGAGATCCAGAACGCCCCCTGCCTGCTTGAATTCGCCCTTCTGCAGCCCGACCCGGATGACGCGAACCAACTACGCCCGGTTCCCCCGTCCGTCGCATTGGCTCAACGGCTCCACCCGATTGAACGCGAGATCCAAGACCGCCGACGCAGCGCTGTAGATCTCACCGACACTTTCGAGCCTTTCCTCGCCATCAGCGCGCAAAGCCCGGCCAACACCCATGCCATCACCGTGCTGGAGGGCTTCGAGCGGATCAACGCCGCCCTCAACCTCGCGACGGCCGAATGCCACACCGAGGTGCTGACGGTACAGCCGGGCGGGGCCCGCCCCTCCGAGGCCCTGACCCAGGCCCTGGAGCGCGACCAGCCGCTGATCGACCGCGGGGTCAGCATACGGACCCTCTACCAGCACACCGCCCGGCACAGCCAGGGCACGCTCGCCTACGTGGACCGCATCTCCACGGGCAAGGTGGAGATCCGCACGCTCGAAGAGCTGATAGAGCGGCTCATCATCTTCGACCGCACGGTCGCCTTCATCCCGGTGAGCGACGACCGCCGGGTCGCACTGGAGCTGCGCCACCCGGGCCTCGTCGACTACCTCATCAAGGTGTTCGAGCAGCTGTGGCACCGCGCCGTGCCCCTGCAGGAGGAGGTGACCTACCGGAGGACCCCCGGCGGGATCACCGGCGTGCAGCGGACCATCGCCCAGCTCCTCATCGAGGGCCACGTCGACGAGGCCATCGCCCGCCGCCTCGGCATGAACGTCCGCACCTGCCGGGCCCACATCGCCAAGCTCGCCACGACCCTCGGCAGCGGCAGCCGCGCCCAGCTCGGCTACCTCATCGCCCAGTCGGGCATCCTGGGCCGGCCCTCCGCCCCTGACCCGGACTGCGACGAGGAGCTGGGCCGGCACCCCGACGAGGACCCGGAAGGCCTCTAGAAAGCCGTCAGGCCCCGCCCTGGAGGGCGGAGCCTGACGATGTGGAACGGGGGACCGGGTCAGTCCATCGGGCGCTTGGGGCTGGGCCGCCAGACGACCAGGGCACTGCCCGGCTGCGGGGGCTGGTACTTGACCAGGTCGCGCCGGTACGAGGCGTGCACCTGGGCCTCGCGGGCCTGCAGCGTGGCCGCCGCGCCGTCCACCGCCGCGGAGAGCTCGGCCACGCGCTGCTGGAGCGCGGCGACCTGGTTCTCCAGTTCGATGATCCGCTTGATGCCGGCCAGGTTGATGCCCTCGTCCTGGGACAGCGCCTGCACCGTGCGGAGCAGTTCGATGTCACGGGCCGAGTAGCGCCGGCCGCGGCCGGCCGTACGGTCCGGGGAGACCAGGCCGAGACGGTCGTACTGACGCAGGGTCTGCGGATGCAGACCCGAGAGCTGGGCGGCCACCGAGATCACGTAGACCGGGGTCTCGTCGGTGAGCTGGTAGCCCCCGCCCAGGCGGGAGGACTGTCGTCGGCGGCCGTCCATGGTCATGCTCCCTTCGCGGACTCGAACAGCGCGGAGCGCGGGTCCTCGGACTCCGTCGCCTCGCGGTAGATCTCCAGCGCCTCACGGGCCTTGTCCGACAGCTCGGTCGGGACCGCGACCTCCACTGTCACCAGCAGGTCGCCGCGGGTGCCGTCCTTGCGGACCGCTCCCTTGCCGCGGGCCCGCATGGTCCGTCCGTTGGGGGTGCCCGGCGGCAGCTTCAGCGTCACCGAGGGGCCGTTCAGGGTCGGGACCTTGACGTCGGCGCCCAGCGCCGCCTCCGCGAACGTCACCGGCACGGTCACCGTCAGGTTGTCGTCCTTGCGGCCGAACACCGGGTGCGAATCGACGTGCACGACCACGTAGAGGTCACCGGCGGGACCGCCGCGCTCGCCCGGCGCGCCCTTGCCGCGCAGCCGGATCCGCTGGCCGTTGGAGACGCCCGCCGGGATCCGGACCTGCATGGTGCGCGAGGAACGGGCCCGGCCGCTGCCCTTGCAGACGTCGCAGGGGGTCTCCGCGATCAGGCCGCGGCCCTTGCAGTCCGCGCAGGGGTCGGTCAGCGAGAAGCCGCCGCCGCTGCCGCGCGAGACCTGGCCGGTGCCGACGCAGGTCGGGCAAACACGGGGCGTGCCGTTCTTGTCGCCGGTGCCCGAACAGGCCTTGCAGGGTGCCTGGGAGGACATCCGGAGCGGGACCGTGGCCCCGTCCACCGCCTCCGTGAAGGAGAGGGTGACCTCCGACTCGATGTCCTGGCCGCGGCGCGGCTGGGTACGGGTGCCCGTACCCGGGCCGGCGCCGCGGTTGAAGAGGCCGCCGAAGACGTCGCCCAGGCCGCCGCCGAAGCCGCCGGCCTGACCGCCGCCCTGCTGGGTACCGCCGAAGAGGTCGCCCAGGTCGAAGTTGAACGAGCCGCCGCCCCCGCCCGGCCCGGGGCGGAAGCCACCGTTGCCGAACAGGGCGCGCGCCTCGTCGTACTCCTTGCGCTTCTTGGCGTCGCCGAGGATGTCGTTCGCCTCGGAGATCTCCTTGAAGCGCTCCTCGGCGGAGGCGTCGCCCTTGTTGGCGTCCGGATGGAACTCGCGCGCGAGCTTCCGGTACGCCTTCTTGATCTCGGCCTCGGTGGCGTCCTTCGGGACACCGAGGACCTTGTAGTAGTCCTTCTCGACGAAGTCCTTCGTGCTCATCCCCGGTGTCCCTCCTCTCGTGCCTCTACGTGTACTGCGTCAGCCCTGGTCGGCTGCATCCGCGTCCTCGCCGGACGGCTTGTCGCCCTCGGCGGACTCGGACTTGGGGGCCGCGCCCGGCTGGGGCTCGGCCACCGCGACCCGCGCGGGACGGATCGTACGCTCGCCGATCCGGTACCCCGGCTGCAGGATCGCCACGCAGGTGTCCTCGGTGATGTCCGGCGCGTACGAGTGCATCAGGGCCTCGTGGATCGTCGGGTCGAAGGGCTCGCCCTCCTTGCCGAACTGCTGCAGCCCCATCTTGGCGGCCACCGTCTCCAGCGACTCGGCCACCGACTTGAAGCCGCCGACCAGCTCGCCATGCTCCCGCGCCCGGCCGATGTCGTCCAGGGTCGGGAGGAGCTCCGTCAGGAGGGACGCGACCGCGATCTCCTTGACGGTGATCCGGTCCCGCTCCACCCGGCGGCGGTAGTTCTGGTACTCCGCCTGGAGCCGCTGGAGGTCCGCGGTGCGCTCGGAGAGCGCCGTACGGGCCTGGTCCAGCTGCGCGAGCAGCGCCACATCCTGTGCTGCGTCCCCGGCCGGGGCCGCCTCCTCCTCCTTGGGGGAGTCGGCGGCCTGCGGCTCGTCGGGCGTGCCGTCGACGGGGACTTCGGGCTTCTCGTCAAAACCCGGGGTCTCCTCCGACATCAGGCAGCGCCGCCCTTCGGCTTCTCGTCGTCGACGATCTCGGCGTCGACGACGTCGTCGTCGGCCTTGGCCTGCTGGGCACCCTCGGCGCCCGCGGCGCCCTGAGCGGCCTGGGCGTCGGCGTAGATGGCCTGGCCGAGCTTCTGGCTGACCGCGGCGAGCTTCTCCGTCGCGGTGCGGATCTCGGTGGTGTCCTCGCCCTTGAGGGTCTCCTTCAGCTCGGAGACGGCGGCCTCGACCTCGGTCTTGACGTCGGCCGGGACCTTGTCCTCGTTGTCCTTGACGAACTTCTCCGTCTGGTAGACGAGCTGCTCGCCCTGGTTGCGGGACTCGGCCGCCTCCTTGCGACGGAGGTCCTCGTCCGCGTACTGCTCCGCCTCCTGGCGCATGCGGTCGACCTCGTCCTTGCCGAGCGAAGAGCCGCCGGTGACGGTCATCTTCTGCTCCTTGCCCGTGCCGAGGTCCTTCGCGGTCACGTGCATGATGCCGTTCGCGTCGATGTCGAAGGAGACCTCGATCTGCGGGACGCCACGCGGGGCCGGCGGCAGGCCGGTCAGCTCGAACATGCCGAGCTTCTTGTTGTACGCCGCGATCTCGCGCTCGCCCTGGTAGACCTGGATCTGCACGGACGGCTGGTTGTCCTCGGCCGTCGTGAAGATCTCGGACCGCTTGGTCGGGATCGTGGTGTTGCGCTCGATGAGCTTGGTCATGATGCCGCCCTTGGTTTCGATACCGAGGGACAGCGGGGTCACGTCGAGGAGTAGGACGTCCTTGACCTCACCCTTGAGCACGCCCGCCTGGAGGGTCGCGCCGATGGCGACGACCTCGTCCGGGTTGACGCCCTTGTTGGCGTCCTGACCGCCGGTGAGCTCCTTGACGAGCTCGGCGACGGCCGGCATGCGGGTGGAGCCGCCGACCAGGACCACGTGGTCGATCTCGGACAGCGCGATGCCGGCGTCCTTGATGACGTTGTGGAACGGGGTCTTGCAGCGGTCGAGCAGGTCCGCGGTCAGCTGCTGGAACTGGGCGCGCGTGAGCTTCTCGTCCAGGTGCAGCGGGCCCTCGGCGGAAGCCGTGATGTAGGGCAGGTTGATCGTGGTCTCCGTGGAGGAGGACAGCTCGATCTTCGCCTTCTCGGCGGCCTCGCGCAGGCGCTGGAGCGCCATCTTGTCCTTGGAGAGGTCCACGCCGTGACCGTTGGCGAACTGCTTCACCAGGTAGTCGACGACGCGCTGGTCCCAGTCGTCACCACCGAGATGGTTGTCACCGTTGGTGGCCTTCACCTCGACGACGCCGTCGCCGATCTCCAGGAGCGACACGTCGAAGGTGCCGCCACCGAGGTCGAAGACGAGAATGGTCTGGTCGTCCTTGTCGAGACCGTAGGCCAGGGCGGCGGCGGTCGGCTCGTTGACGATGCGCAGGACGTTCAGACCCGCGATCTCACCGGCCTCCTTCGTCGCCTGACGCTCGGAGTCGTTGAAGTAGGCCGGGACGGTGATGACCGCGTCCGTGACCTTCTCACCCAGGTACGCCTCGGCGTCGCGCTTCAGCTTCTGCAGGATGAAGGCGCTCATCTGCTGCGGGTTGAAGTCCTTGCCATCCAGGTTGATCTTCCAGTCAGTGCCCATGTGGCGCTTGACGGAGCGGATGGTCCGGTCCACGTTCGTGACCGCCTGGCGCTTGGCCACCTCGCCGACGAGGACCTCGCCGTTCTTGGCGAAGGCGACGACGGACGGCGTGGTCCTGGCGCCCTCGGCGTTGGTGATGACGGTGGGCTCGCCGCCTTCCAGAACGCTGACGACGGAGTTAGTGGTGCCCAGGTCGATGCCGACCGCACGTGCCATTTCGATTCCTCCAGGTGACTTGAGTGGAACAGACTCAACCATGCCGTATCGCTGCGCCGGCGTCAACAGAACTGAGTCGAGTCGGCTCAACCTTTAGGCCCCGCTTACGCGCAACCCACAAGATCCAGCCCCTCCGGCGTTTGAGGAGCGGGGGTCCGGGGCGGAGCCCCGGCAGCGGCGGGGCGGCCGAATGGGTCACCGTGGCCGCGCGGCACCGCAAGACCGCCGGAGGCATGCGGCAGCGTGCTGGCATGCCGCTCACACTCACCGCCCCCCGGCTACGGGTCCGCGTACCCGCGCCCCCGCCGGCGAAAAGGGTGGTCGACCTCGCCGGAGCGGTGATCCTGCTGGCCCTGTTCACGCCGGCCCTGGGCCCGGCCACCGCGCTGCTGTACGCGACCCACGGCCGCCGCCCCTTCGTGCGGGAGGCCGCGGTCGGCCTGGCCGGGAGGCCGTTCCGGACGTGGCGGCTGCGCACCGCCGACACGGGCCGGATCGGCGCCGCCCTGGACCGCTGCGCCCTCGACGTGCTCCCCCAGCTGTTCAACGTGCTCCGCGGCGAGATGTCGCTGGTCGGGCCGCGCCCGGAGGCTCGCACGGACCGCCCCGACCGGCTCCTCGTACGGCCCGGAATGACCGGACTGTGGCAGGTGAGCGCGCGCTCGGACCTCCCCTGGGAGGAGATGGCCCTGCTGGACCGGCATTATGTGGAGAACCACTGGCTCGGGATGGACCTCGCGATCCTTGCGCAGACCCCGCGGGCAGCCTGCAGACAAAGGCTCGCCTGAGCGACACAGATCACCGCACGCTCGGCTACATTGCGGCGTCGGGAATGGGTAACCTCAAGCCTTGACTTCATAAGTTACCGCTTAGTAAGTGCCGCCCGAGGAGCCCTCCCATGCAACTCGCCGCGATCATCGTGTCGCTGGTCCTGACCGTGGTCGGCGTCGCGCTGCTCGCCCGAGCCGTGGCGCAGATCTACCGTTTCGTGAAGCTCGGCCAGCCCGTGCCGGCCGGCAGCCGCACGGACGACCCGAAGGCCCGATCCCTCACCCTCGTCCGGGAGTTCCTCGGCCACAGCCGGATGAACCGCTGGGGCATCGTCGGCTTCGCGCACTGGTTCGTGGCGATCGGCTTCCTGACGCTGCCGCCCACCCTCGCGCAGGCGTACGGCCAGCTGTTCCAGGCCGACTGGACGCTGCCGATCATCGGCGGGTTCCTGCCGTTCGAGCTCTACATCGAGTTCATCGGCCTGATGACAGTCGTCGGCATCGTCGTCCTGATGGCGATCCGGCTGCTCAGCCTGCCCTCGCGGGCCGGCCGCAAGTCGCGCTTCACCGGCTCGAAGGCCTGGCAGGCGTACTTCGTCGAGTACATCATCCTCACCATCGGCCTCGCGATCCTGTGCCTGCGCGGCCTCGAGGGCGCGATCCACCACGTGGACTCGTACGAGCCGGCGTACTTCGTCTCGTACCCGCTGGTGCTGGCCTTCAAGGGGCTCTCGGCGAGCGCACTGCAGAACGCCATCTACTTCACCGCGATGATCAAGATCGGCACCTCGCTGATCTGGATGATCGTCGTCTCGCTCAACACCAACATGGGTGTCGCCTGGCACCGCTTCCTCGGCTTCCCGAACATCTGGTTCAAGCGGAACGCGGACGGCGCGGTCGCGCTCGGCGCGCTCCAGCCGATGAGCAGCGGCGGCAAGGAGATCGACTTCGAGGACCCGGGCGAGGACGACGTCTTCGGCGTCTCGCAGGTCGAGCAGTTCTCCTGGAAGGGCATCCTCGACTTCTCCACGTGTACGGAGTGCGGTCGCTGCCAGTCGCAGTGCCCGGCCTGGAACACCGGCAAGCCGCTGTCCCCGAAGCTCCTGATCATGTCGCTGCGCGACCACGCGCACGCCAAGGCCCCGTACCTCCTCGCCGGCGGCGGCAAGGACATGGAGGGCAACGAGAAGGCCACGGCGGAGCAGCTGAAGGACGTCCCGGCCGCGGCCATCGCGGAGGCCGAGCGCCCGCTGATCGGCACCGCCGAGGAGAACGGCGTCATCGACCCGGACGTGCTGTGGTCCTGCACGACCTGCGGTGCGTGCGTGGAGCAGTGCCCGGTCGACATCGAGCACATCGACCACATCGTCGACATGCGCCGCTACCAGGTGATGATCGAGAGCGCGTTCCCGTCGGAGGCGGGCACGATGCTCAAGAACCTGGAGAAGAAGGGCAACCCCTGGGGCCTGGCGAAGAAGCAGCGCGTCGAGTGGACCAAGGAGGTGGACTTCGAGGTCCCGATCATCGGCAAGGACGCGGAGGACCTCTCCGAGTTCGACTACCTCTACTGGGTCGGCTGCGCCGGCGCCCTGGAGGACCGGGCCAAGAAGACCACGAAGGCCTTCGCGGAGCTCCTGAACATCGCGGGCGTCAAGTTCGCGATCATGGGCGGCGACGAGAAGTGCACCGGTGACTCGCCGCGCCGCCTGGGCAACGAGCCGCTGTTCCAGCAGCTGGGCCAGGAGAACGTGGCCATGCTGAACATGGCCTTCGGCGAGGACGACGACGACCCGTCGACGAAGAAGCCGAAGTCGGCGAAGCGGATCGTCTCGACCTGCCCGCACTGCTTCAACACCATCGCGAACGAGTACCCGCAGCTGGGCGGCGAGTACGAGGTCATCCACCACACGCAGCTGCTGCAGCACCTGATCGACGAGGGCCGGCTGACGCCGGTCACGCCGGTGGACGGCCTGATCACGTACCACGACCCGTGCTACCTGGGCCGGCACAACAAGGTCTACACGCCGCCGCGCGAGATCATGTCGGCCGTGCCGGGACTGCGCCAGCAGGAGATGCACCGCCACAAGGAGCGGGGCTTCTGCTGTGGCGCCGGTGGCGCGCGGATGTGGATGGAGGAGCGGATCGGCAAGCGCATCAACAACGAGCGTGTCGACGAGGCCCTGTCCCTGAACCCCGACATCGTCTCCACCGCCTGCCCGTTCTGCCTGGTCATGCTGACCGACTCGGTCAACGGCAAGAAGAACGACGGCCAGGCGAAGGAACACGTCCAGGTCGTCGACGTGGCACAGCTGCTGCTGGAGTCGGTCAAGGCGCCCGGCCCCACGGAGGCGGAGCTCGCGGCCGCGGTGGCGGAGGCGGAAGCCGAGGCGGCCGCCGCGGCGGAGGCCGAGGCCGCTGCTGCCGCAGCGAAGGCGGAGGCCGAGGCGAAGGCCAAGGCGGAAGCCGCGGCGAAGGCGGAGGCTGCTGCTGCCGCCACCGCGAAGGCCGAGGCGGACGCCAAGGCCGAGGCGGAGGCGAAGGCTGCGGCGGAGGCGAAGGCTGCGGCGGAAGCTGAGGCGGAGGCCGAGGCCGAGGCCGAGGCGGAGGCGGAGGCTGAGGCCGAGGCCGAGGCCGAGGCGGAAGCCAAGGCGGAGGCCGAGCCCGAGGCCGAGGAGAAGGCCGAGGCAGAGGCCGAGCCCGAGGCTGAAGCCAAGGCCGAGGCGGAGCCCGCCGGGGAGTCCGACGCGGCGGCGGAAGCCAAGCCCGAGGACGCCAAGTAGCACCAGCCCGCACCACGCGGAACGGAACGGCCGGTCCCCCACGCGGGGGGACCGGCCGTTCCGGCGTTCCGGGTCGGGTGAGGCGGGGCTCAGCCCTCGGCGCCTGCCTTCACGCCGCCCTTCGGCACGACCCTGACGTCCCGCTTCAGGTCGTGCTTCGCGTCCTTCTTCACCGGGTCGACCGTGTACCTCTCGATCAGCCTGCCGCAGAAGTCGTACACCCAGCTGCTCCCGCCGCCCTTGCCGTCGATGACGACGAACTTCACGCGCTTGCCGTCCTGGACGAGCTTGTACGTCCACCCGTCGTGCTGCGTGCCGGGGCGCTTCAGGTCGATCGTGCCCAGGGCATTGCCGTTCGGCGTGGAGAGCTCGACGCGCTTGCCGTTCGGGCCGTCGACCAGCTTGGCGATCCGCCCGTCGGGCATGGCGAAGCGCACCGAGCTCTCCTTCCTGACGTCCGGCTTGGGCTTGGGCGCGCCCTCCGTCCACGAGGTCACGGTGCCGTTCGGCCGGAGCACGACGTGCAGGCCGTTGTTCTGCCCGTACGTCGCGGCCGCGCCCTTGCTGACCAGCGTGTCCAGCTTCGTCGAGCCGGCGAGGATGTCGGCCTCGAAGTGGTTGTCGCCGATCTTGTAGACCTTGGCGACCGAGCCGTCCGCCAGCCTCACGGTGGTGACGTACGCGCGGACGCTCGGCTTCGGCTTCGGCTTCGGCGTGACCGGCGGCGTCGTGGGCCGCGGCGTAGGCGGCACGGACGGGTCGACGGACGGGTCGACCGCCGGCTGCTCGATGCCCGGCAGTACCTCCGGCTCCGGAACGGCCGGGGAGTCCGCGAAGGCGGATCCGACCGGGAGGGCCAGGACGGTGGCCGCGCCGACGATGACGGCGGCGGTACGGAGGGTGGTTCGGCGGGTGCTGCGCATGATGTGTGCTCTTCCTCGGGCTCATTCGTGCTGCGGGGCGGCGACGGATACGAAGCTACGGGCCCGATATGTGCGTATTCCGTCGGTAACGTAACGAATAGCCGCAGACTGTGGCGCAGCCACGTAAACCGGACACTCGGTAAGACCCTGAGGTACCCCTAGGGGATGTCACAGGTCAGCCGCAAAGGGTGCGTGCTCCGGGCGACCGTCCACGAGGGCTCGCCGGACCAGGTACGTTCGATCACGTGGCTGGATTCAGGATCGGACGCGGCCGGGACAACAACCGCACTCCGCAACAACCCCCGCAGCAGCAGCAGTCGTACGGCCGGCAGCAACCACCGCCGCCGTACGGCCAGCAGCCCTACCCTCCCGCCGGAGGCCCACCTGCGCAGCAGCAGTGGCCGCAGCCGGGCGCCGGGGGCCACGGCGAGCCGGAGTACTTCGACCCGTACGGACAGCAGCAGCAACCGCCGCACCCGGCGGGCCCGCAGCAGTCCCCGTACGGCCACGGAGGCCACGGCGGTGGCGGTGGCTACACGAACGACAACCCGGGGCACACCCAGGTCTTCGCGGTCGGCGAGGACCCGTACAGCCAGGGCGCGACCTACCACGCGGGTGCGGCCGCGGCCGCCCCGTCCGGGCCGCGACTGCCGTGGAAGGAACTCCTCCGCGGCATCGTGACGCGGCCGGGCCAGACCTTCCTCCAGATGCGCGACTACGCCGTCTGGGGCCCCGCGCTGACCGTGACCTTCCTCTACGGCCTCCTCGCGGTCTTCGGCCTCGACGACGCCCGCGAGGACGCGATCAACGCGACCCTGTCGAAGGCCGTCCCGATCGTCCTCTCCGCCGGCGTCGCCTTCGTCATCTGCGGTCTGATCCTGGGCGCGGTCACCCACACGCTCGCCCGCCAGATGGGCGGCGACGGCACGTGGCAGCCGACGGTCGGCCTGTCCATGCTGATCATGTCCATCACGGACGCGCCGCGCCTGCTGTTCGCGGTGTTCCTCGGCGGCGACAACATGGTCGTGCAGGTCCTCGGCTGGGCCACCTGGGTGGCGGCCGGAGCGCTCTTCACCTCGCTGGTCAGCAAGTCGCACGACCTGCCGTGGCCGAAGGCGCTGGGCGCCTCCGCCATCCAGCTGATCGCCCTGCTGTCGATCATCAAACTGGGCACCATCTAGCCCTGGCACCACATGCAAAAGGCCCGCCGGGCAGATTCTGCGCGGCGGGCCTTTTGCTCACTCACTCTCCACGCTCAGGCGTCGAGAACCTGACCCTCGCGCTTCACGACGGGCGGTTCGACCGACCAGGGGAAATTGATCCACTCGTCGGTCTTCTTCCACACGTACTCGCACTTCACGAGCGAGTGGGACTTCTCGTAGATGACGGCGGAGCGCACCTCGGCGACGTGGCCCAGGCAGAAGTCGTGGACGAGCTTCAGCGTCTTGCCCGTGTCGGCCACGTCATCGGCGATGAGGACCTTCTTGTTCGTGAAGTCGATCGCCTCGGGCACGGGTGCCAGCATGACCGGCATCTCCAGCGTGGTGCCCACGCCGGTGTAGAACTCGACGTTCACGAGGTGGATGTTCTTGCAGTCGAGCGCGTAGGCCAGCCCGCCCGCGACGAACACGCCGCCACGGGCGATGCTCAGGATGATGTCGGGCTCGTACCCGTCGTCGGCGATGGTCTGCGCGAGCTGTCGCACGGCCCGCCCGAACCCCTCGTAGTCAAGATTCTCGCGCACTGCGTCGTCACTCATGCGTCGTGCCTCACCTGGGTGCGGTGGAAGTTCTGGAAGGAGCGCGAGGCGGTCGGTCCGCGCTGCCCCTGGTACCTGGACCCGTAGCGCTCGCTGCCGTACGGGAACTCCGCGGGCGAGCTGAGCCGGAACATGCACAGCTGCCCGATCTTCATGCCCGGCCAGAGCTTGATCGGCAGCGTGGCGAGGTTCGACAGCTCCAGGGTCACGTGCCCGGAGAACCCCGGGTCGATGAAGCCCGCGGTCGAATGCGTCACCAGGCCCAGCCGGCCGAGGCTGGACTTCCCCTCCAGCCTGGAGGCGATGTCGTCGGGCAGCGAGATGACCTCGTACGTGGACGCGAGCACGAACTCACCGGGGTGCAGGATGAAGGCCTCATCCCCCTCCGGCTCGACCATCCGGGTCAGGTCCGCCTGCTCGATCGCCGGATCGATGTGGGCGTACCGGTGGTTCTCGAACACCCGGAAGAACCGGTCGAGACGTACATCGATGCTGGAGGGCTGCACCATCGATTCCTCGAACGGGTCGATGCGAACCCGTCCGCTGTCGATCTCGGCCCGGATGTCTTTGTCAGAGAGAAGCACGTCCCGAGGATACGCAGAGCGCGCGGGCCACCCCCAATCGAGAGCGGCGCCCGCGCGCCCGTCCGCTATCGCTTGACCGCTGTCCCGACGGGCACGGCGTGCCGCAAGCGCGCGCACCGCGGACACCGCAGCAACCGCCCGGGCCCGATCCGGCCGGCACCGAGGTGCTGCAGCGGGAAGGAGGCGGTACTGAAAACGTGCCCTTCGGCACAACGGACGACGGTGTGCTCCATCGAGTCCCTTTCCCCAACGAGCCGTACTGCGACGAATCGCCACATTAGGGGATGATCGGCACCCACTCCAGCCGCCGCTCCGCACCCACACGGTACGCCCCAACTCCCGCACCCACACGCCTCGGTGCACACCACACACGACATCGACCCCGCGGCAAATTCACCGGGGGTCGATCATGAGGTAGAGTGGGCGACGATGGAGCTCCAGGCAACTGGCCCACCGTGCGGATGTAGTTTAATGGTAGAACATGAGCTTCCCAAGCTTATAGCGCGGGTTCGATTCCCGTCATCCGCTCCATGACAAAGCCCCAGGTCAACGACCTGGGGCTTGTTTGTTGTCTAGACCTATCTGGGCGTCGCGCACCACCCGTGCACCACCCGTGCCCGCGTCACCTCGCGCGATGCCCAAGGTGACGCGTCAGAAGGTCCGCGAAGCGCGGCAAACCGGCATTCGCAAGCCGGGCGACGGCTTCGCCGATCGTGACTGGCGGGTTGCGCTTCTCTCCGGCGAGCCGGGCCACCGTCTCCGCCACCTCATGCGGCAACTCGCCGTACAGCTCGCACAGGTACGAATCCGGGTCGATCACCCGTACTCCGCGCTCAGCCAAGTCGCTTGCGGGGAAGCCATAGGCCGCCGCCGGGATCTCACACTCGGCAAAGACACGCCGAATTGCTTGGGCAACCGCGGCAGCGGACTCCGCCGAACGCCGTCCTTCCCGGACGACGACCCGCTCCCACTCCGCGAGCAGCCGTTCGGACCACACGATCTCGTGGACGGAGTCCTCCGGGAGAGGCGCGAGCCGTCGGCGGTGCGGACCGGAGGGGGGTGACGCTGCTTGGGTGCTGATCGCCTGCGTAACGTAAGCGAATTGAGGGCTGCCGTACCGGGCGTCCTCGGGGAACGGGGCACTTCGTGGGACTGGCCGAGGAGATATCCGCCGTGCGCGGTGGGTCGGGGCATTCGGGTCGTTTGCTGGGTGAGTTCCGGCGCACGGCACTGCTTGTGCCGCTGTCGGAGGGTGATGGCGGCGGGCTGATGTCGGGGTGGCAGGGCGGTGTGCGCTGGATTTACGCGTTCACGGACGAGGCGGCCCTGGCCCGTTTCGCGGTGGCGCGCGGTGCCGGTGCCCGTGAGTGGGAGTACCTCTCGATCCTTGGTGCCCGTCTCGTCGATGCGGTGATTCCGACGGTCGACGGTCCGACGGGTGTGGCCGTCGATGTGGCGGACGAGGACGGTTCGATGCTGTTCCCGCCGGTCGTGGGCATCGTCCCGGACGCGTGCGCGGTGGATGCCGGTGCCGACCGTGCGGATGCCGTCTGATGGCGGGCGACGGGGACCTTGAGGTCTCGCCGGCAGCGGTCAAGAACATCCAGGAGGGTCTGCGCAAGGCCATCGCCGAGTTGCGTGAGTCCGGGGATGCGGCCGGCGCCTCCATGGGGGCTGGTTTCAGTGATCTGTCGATGACGGGGATGGAGGCCGGACACGCGGGTCTGGCCACCGTCTTCGAGGACTTCTGCGAGCGCTGGGAGTGGGGCGTGCGCAGTCTCGTGCAGAACGCCAGCGCTCTCGCCGGGAACCTCGGCATCGCGGCGGGCACGGTGTGGGAGGAAGAGCAGTACATGCAGGGGGCGTACAAGGTGGTCGCGAATGCCGCGTACGGCAATCCGCATGCGAGCGAGGACGAGATCGAGAAGAAGAGCTGGGACGACATCTGGCGTGCGGACGTCTACAAGCCGGACTACAGCGATGAGTCCTTCGAAAAGGGCGACGAGGACATCAAGAAGACCTGGTCGGAGACGGGCGACAAGCTGACCTCCAACGGGTACATCGGCTCGATCAAGGATCTGCTGGATCAGGCCGGCGGGGGCGGTAACTGATGGGCGTGAGGGACTTCGTACCGGACTCGTGGGAGGACGCCGCCGAGGACCTCGCCAAGGACACCGGTGACCTGATCGAGTGGGGCGGCAACAAGGTCGCCGGTGCGGCCGAGAAGGTGGGCCTGGACGAGGCGGGTGACTGGGTCCGCGACAAGAGCCGCTCGGCCGCCAACCAGCTAGGCGCGGACGTCGCGGAGCTGGAGCTCGGGCAGACCGAGGACCCGAACAAGCTGGTCTACGGCAGCGTCTCGAAGATCCGTGCGCAGGTCTCGCACCTGAACGACTTCAAGTCCTCTTTCACGATGGTCGGTAACGGTCTGAAGGGTCTGGAGGGCGATGGTCTGAAGGGCGCGTCGGCGGACGCGTTCCGGGAGGCGATAGCCAAGGAGCCGCCACGCTGGTTCGAGGCGGCCGAGGTCTTCGGCAAGGCCGCCGATGCGATGGGCCGCTTCGCGGAGACTGTCGAGTGGGCGCAGGGCCAGGCCAAGGAGGCCCTGGAGGAGTACAAGAAGGCCGAGAAGGTCTCGCGGGACGCGCGCACCGCCTACAGCAAGTCGATCATCGACTACAAGGCGGCGGTGAGGGCGGAGAAGGACACGCTGCCGCCGCGGCCGGCCGACGACTTCAAGGACCCCGCCGATCCGCTGTTCAAGGCGGCCGACGACAAGCTCCAGGCCGCGCGCACCCAGCGCAACGAGGTCGCGGAGACAGCCAGTACGGCGGTCCGCGCCGCCCGTGACGCCGCCCCGCCCAAGCCCTCGTACTCCGAACAGTTCAAAGACGGCATGGACTACCTGGAGCTCGCGGAGACTCACCTGGCCGGCGGCGTCATCAAGGGCACGGCGGGCCTGGCCAACTTCGTCCGCGCGGTCAACCCGATCGACCCGTACAACCTGACCCACCCCGCCGAGTACCGGACCAACCTCAACTCGACGGTCGCCGGCCTGATCGTGTCGGTCAACGACCCCATAGGCACGGGCAAGCAGATGCTCGACGACTTCATGAGGGACCCCACCGAAGGATTCGGCAAGTTGCTCCCGGAACTCGCCGGTACCAAGGGCATGGGCGCTGGGAAGAGGGCGGCGACGGCCGCCAAGATCGCCGACGACATGCGGGGTCCCGGCCGCAAGGGCCTGGACGAGGACGGACCGCACCAGTCCGACACCCCGGACTGCGACAAGAAGTGCGACGGCACCGACCCCGTCGACCTGGCCACCGGCCGGATGTTCTTGCCGCAGACGGACATCATGCTGCCCGGCACGCTCCCGATGGCCTTCACCCGTCGAGCGGAGGCGGGTTACAAGAGCGGGCGCTGGTTCGGCCCGATGTGGTCCTCCACGATCGACCAACACCTGGAGATCGACGCCGAAGGCGTGGTCCTGGTGACGGAGGATGGCCTGGTGTTGGCCTATCCGCATCCGGCCCCCGGCGAACCGGTGCTGCCCTCCTCCGGTCCGCGCATGCCTCTGGCACGCACTCCGGACGGCGACTGGACGCTGACCGATCCGGCGAGCGGCCACGTACGGCGCTTCAGCCCGCCCGCCGAAGGTGCCGAGGACGGCATCGCGCCGATCGCACAACTGGAGGACCGCAACGGCAACGTCATCCTCTTCGAGTACGCGGCCGATGGCACACCCTTGGGCATGGCCCACAGCGCCGGGTACCACCTGCGCTTCGAGGTCGACGGGAGCCGCATCAGCGCCCTCCACCTCGCCGGCGGCCCGCGCATCCTCGCCTACGGCTACACGGACGGGAACCTGAGCGAGGTCACGAACTCCTCGGGCCTGCCGCTGCGCTTCAACTACGACGAACGCGGCCGCATCACCTCCTGGACTGATACCAACGACCGTCGGTACGACTATATGTACGACGACCAGGACCGCTGCATCCGCGAGGGGGGCACTGAGGGCCACATGGCCCTGACCCTGTCCTACGACACGGTCGACCCGGAGACCGGCCTGCGGGTCACCACCGCGACCACCGGCGCCGGCCATACTCGCCGGTACCTGGTCGACGACCGCTATCGGGTCAAGGCCCTCGTCGACGAGCTCGGCGAGGTGACCCGCTTCGTCCACGACCGGCACGACCGGCTCGTCATGCTCACCGATCCCATCGGCCGCACCACGCACTTCGCGCGTGACGACGCGGGCCGACTGGTCACGGTGGTTCGCCCCGACGGCAAGGAGCTGAGCACCGACTACGACGAGCACGGCCGCCCGGTCCGGCAGCGGCGCGGCGACCGCACGGGATGGCGCCAGACCTACGACGAACGGGGCAACCGCACCTCGCTCACCAATCCGGTCGGAGCCACCACCCACTTCGCATTCGACGACCACGGGCACCTGACCGAGGTCACGGACTGCCTCGGCGGTATCACGAGGATCCGCTGCGACCGGGCCGGGCTCCCGGTGGAGATCACCGATCCGCTCGGCGCCGTCACCCGCTACGAACGGGACGGATTCGGGCGGGCCGTGCGAATCACCGACGCGCTGGGCCACGCGACCCGGCTGGAGTGGACGACCGAGGGCAGGCTGGCCCGCCGGGTCGAGCCGGATGGCGCCGAGCAGGCGTGGACGTACGACGGAGAGGGAAACTGCGTCCACTACCGGGACCCGCTCGGCGGTTTCACGACCTACGAGTACTCCCACTTCGACGTGCTGACTGCCCAGACCGGTCCGGACGGCGCGCGGCACGCGTTCGGCTACGACACCGAGCTGCGGTTGCTGTCGGTCACCGACCCCCGTGGCCTGGAGTGGACGTACGAGCACGACGCGGCCGGCCGGACCGTCGCCGAGACGGACTTCGACGGCAGGACCATCCGCTACGTGCACGATGCGGCGGGCCGGGTCCTCTCGCGCGAGAACGCGGCCGGACAACTCATCCGGTACGAGTACGACGCGTTGGACAACCGCACACTGAAAGACTCCGGGGGCGTGGTCACCCGGTACGAGTACGACTACTCCGACCGGCTGGCGGTCATCTCCGCCCCTGGCGCGGAGCTCGGCTACGTCCGGGACGCGGCGGGCCGCATCCGCGTGGAGACGGTCAACGGCCGCGAGCTCACCCGCAGCTACGACACGCGCAGCCGGGTGGTCTCCCGTACGACCCCGTCGGGAGCGATCAGCACGTGGGCGTACGACGCAGCGGGCCAGGAAGCGGAGCTGACCCTCGACGGCCGCCGCATCACCTTCGAACGGGACGCCACGGGCCGCGAGATCAGCCGCAGCCTGGGCTCCGCGGCCGTTCTGGACCTGGCCCGCGACGAGCTCGGCCGGGTCCGGGAGCAGCACGTGCGCGGTGCCGAAGGCCGCACGCTGCAGCGCCGCGGGTACGCGTACCGAGCCGACGGCTACGTGCTGGGCATCGAGGACCGGCTTGCCGGTGACCGCGACTTCGCCCTGGACGCGGTCGGCCACATCACCGCGGTGAGCGCCCCAGGCTGGACCGAGCGCTACGCCTACGACCGGGCGGGAAACCAGACGGACGCCTCGTGGCCCGCCTCGGGTCCGGGCGGCCCGGACGCCACGGGAGCGCGCACCTACGAGGGAACCCGGCTGATACGCGCGGGCAACATCCGCTACGAGTACGACGCGGCCGGCCGGATCGTCCTGCGGCAACGGGTCCGGCTCTCCCGCAAGCCTGACACCTGGCGCTATGAGTGGGACGCCGAGGACCGGCTGATGGCCCTCACCACCCCGGACGGGACGCTCTGGACATATGCATACGACCCGCTGGGCCGCCGGATCGCCAAGCGGCGGCTGGCGGACGACGGCCTGACGGTCATGGAGGAGGTGACCTTCACCTGGGACGGGAACACCCTCTGCGAGCAGACAACCGTCACCGCCGGAACACCGTACGCAGTCACGCTGACCTGGGAGCACGAGGGCTTCGAGCCGCTCGCACAGGCCGAACGGCTCGTCGGGGCGGACCAGCAGCTGATCGACAGCCGCTTCTTCTCGATCGTCACCGACCTGGTGGGCACTCCGCAGGAGCTGATCGGTGAGGACGGCGAGATCGCCTGGCGGGCCCGTTCCACGGTGTGGGGCACGACCGAGTGGAACAAGAACGCCGACGCGTACACCCCGCTGCGCTTCCCCGGCCAGTACTTCGATCCCGAATCAGGGCTGCACTACAACCGCTTCCGCCACTACGACCCGGAGACGGCCCGGTACCTCTCGGTCGACCCGCTCGGCCTCGGCCCTGCGCCCAATCCGGCCACCTACGTCCCCAACCCGCTGACCTGGTCGGACCCGCTGGGGCTGGCACCCGACTGTCCGCCGAAGGTGGGGAGGGACCTGGCCACGGCGAAGGCGGACGCGCTCCGCGACGCCGGTGTGCCGGAAGGCCTGGAGCCCACCAACAGCTATCCGTACACGAAAGCGACCAAGCCGGAGTACCAGGGCGGCGGTCAGTTGATGGGCCCGAACGGCCCGATCTACTACCTCGAGGAGTGGTACGAGCTGCCCAACGGCGACATGGTGGTCTTCCAGGACCACTGGTTCGGCCATCAGAAGCCGGGCGAGCCTGGCTACCAGCCGCCGCACGTCCACGTCCGGCCGTGGCACAACACCCGGAATGGACAGATCGACGGTGCAGAGGAGCATTACTACTATGACCTGGACTGATCTCGTCCCCAACCGGGATGTCTTCGCGCCGTACTACGACGAGGTTCCCGAACTGTCAGGGGTACGGCTGCGGTCGGTGCACCTCGATGCCTGGGGCTCGGAGGTCACGCTGCGCATGGACCTTCCGAGGTTTCCGGACCGCTGGGACCGGGGACCGGGCGACACCCTGCAGTGCCACCTCGCGTTCTCGCACGTGCAGGACTTCGAGATGACGGGCTGGCGGCCGCCGGTGACCGCCGACGTCACGCTCACGCCCATGCCCCAGTACCGTCTGGACGTACGGGTGACGGCGCCGGGTCTCGCCCTGTCGTACACGTCCAACTCGGACGTACTGGCAGGGCGGCTCAGCGTCTTCACCCTGGGCCCGGGCGGCGAGGACGCCGGCCCGCACCAGTTCACGACCATCGTGGAACGCAAGCTCTTCCCCACCGTCCCCGAGACACATGTGAACACCTTCTATGAGCACCTCTGAGATGGACCTTCCCCTCTGGCCCGAGCTGGCGGCGCTCTACGAGACCCCGCCGGACCTCTCCTCCTGCCCGCTGAACTACGTCCACGTGGACGAGCGGGACACCGCGGTCACCCTCGGTTTCGAGACCCCGCTACTACCGGACCACCCCAGGCCGGAGTGGAAGGAGGAGCACTACAACACCTTCCGTTTCTTCGTCATGTTCACCGGCGTGGACGAGCTGCGCATCACGGGCATCGCCGCCGAACACCCGGACCGCCGCGACCGCACGGTACGTGTCATCGTGAGCGACATAGGGCGGCAGCAGGTCTCGGTGACGAGTGACAACCGCTCCATCACCTTCTCGGCCGCCGCCTCCGCGGTCGTTCACAGCCGCGTGGAACTCCAGGGCTCGCTCTGACCGGCATCGTGGACACCACTATGGCTTCGAGCGAACACGCAGCCCTGGGCAGTATCCTGCGCGGGCACCAGGAGCGGTTGGCCGGGGCCATACGCGGAACGGGAAGACACCAGATGTCGTCGCGGGCGACGGCACGCCGCCCGTGTGTGCCCAGCCTCACAAGGTCACCAGCCTTGTGTGCCCCAGCCGTGCCCTTCGGGGCGGTGAACAGCGGTCAGAACCGGTACTCAGGGGCAGTCGCGCCAAAGGTCGGACAGACAGGAACCTGCAGGTCAGGCGCCATGCAGGGCGCTCATGCGCCATAGATTCCCAAGCTTATAGCGCGGGTTCGATTCCCGTCATCCGCTCAGATACAAAGGCCCAGGTCACAGACCTGGGCCTTTCGTGTTGCCTAGACCTCTCTCCACCTCACGTGCCATTGCCCGGCACGGGTCAGCGGGGGCTGGGCGGGATCAGGCCGGCCTCGTGGGCGGCGATGGCCGCCTCCCCCGGTTGCGCGCGTCCAGCTTCGTCAGCACGGCGCTGACGTGTGCTTTCACCGTGCCCTCGACGAGGTGCAGTCCGCTCGCGATCTCCGCGTTGGACAGCCCCGCGCCGAGCCCGGCCGGCGACACGCGGCGACAGGTAGGCGCCGCCGGCGGCAACCGCCCTTACGCCATTGGGGAGTTCCCTCGGATCGTCCGCCTTGAGCAGGAAGCCGTCCGCGCCTTCCTCCAACGCCCTGGTGATGTAGTCGTCCTGGCCGAAGGTCGTCAGCATGATCACACCGACCGGCGTCGGTTCACCGCGGAGCCGCGCCACCGCCGTCAGCCCGTCGAGGCCCGGCATCTGGATGTCGAGCAGGACCACGTCCGGCCGGTGCCGGCGGGTGAGTGCGATGGCCTCGCGCCCGTCGCCCGCCTCGCCGACCACGTCAACCTGTGGGTCCCGAGCCAGGACGGCGCGTACGCCGGCCCGGACCATCGCCTCGTCGTCGGCCACCAGGACCCGGACCGGACGGTCGTGCGGTGTCGTCTCTTCCACGCGACGAGCCTACGGTCGTCCCACCGCCGCGCGGGGCGCCGCGTTCCGCGGATCCGTCCTGGGTCGCAGCCCCCCGACGAAAGGCAGGGCGCCCCTTCCCTTCGGCCCATTGGCGTCGAAGGAACTTCCGTGATCAGCCTCCGAGGACTGACCAAACGCTACGGCGACACCCTGGCCGTGGACGACCTGACGCTCGACATCCGTGCCGGACGGGTGACCGGCTTCCTCGGCCCCAACGGGGCCGGGAAGTCGACGACGATGCGCATGATCCTGGGCCTCGACCACCCCACGCGCGGACGGGCGTTGGTCGCCGGCCGGCCGTATGCGGACCTGCGTCGTCCGTTGCGGGCGGTCGGCGCGATGCTGGACGCCCGGGGCGTCCACCCGGCCCGCTCCGGCCGCGCGCACCTGCCGGCCCAGGCCCGGTCCAACGGCATCCCGGCTCGCCGCGTGGACGAGGTACTGGAGACGGTGGGCCTGACGAAAGCGGCCCGCAGGCCGGCCGGCACGTACTCGCTGGGCATGAGCGGGCGCCTGGGAGTGGCGGGCGCTCTGCTCGGCGACCCGCCCGTACTGATCCTGGACGAACCGGTCAACGGTCTCGACCCGGACGGTGTGCGGTGGATCCGCCGACTCGTGCGCGACCAGGCAGCGGAGGGGCGCACCGTGTTCCTCTCCAGCCATCTGATGAGCGAGATGCAGGTGACGGCCGATCACCTCGTCGTCATCGGGCGGGGGCAGCTGCTGAGCGACACCTCCATGGCGGAGTTCCTGGAGGCCGCGTCGCCCTCGTCGGCGCGCGCCTCGGTGCCCGATCCGGAGGAGCGGTCCAGGTTGGTCCGCCGCCTGGTGGCGGTGGACGGCGTGAGCGTCGAGACGGCGGCGGACGGCACGGTGGCCGTTGCGGGCAGGACCGCTGCCGAGGTCGGCGACCTCGCCCACCACTGCGGAGTACGGCTGCATGCGCTGAGCGACATGCGGGTGTCTCTGGAGCAGGCGTACATGGACCTGACCGCACGAAGCGTCTAGTACGCGACGGGCACCATCGACGAGGGGGGACGACGGTGAGCACGACGACGGCGGGGACGACCGACGGTGGGCGGACCGTGGGCTACGGGCCGGAGCCGGAACGGCGCTCGACCGGCGGTTTCGCCGGGGCCGTCGCCTCGGAGTGGACGAAGCTGTGGTCCGTCCGGGCCGCCTCCCTCAGCCTCGTGGCGGGCCTGGTGATCACCGGAGTCTTTATCTTCTACTACGCCTCGATCGCCCGCATCAACGAGCATCCGGTCCAGCCCGTCGGGAACGCGGCGGCATCGGGTCCAGGCGGCGAAGGCGCTGGTGGCGGGCGTGGTCGTGTTCTTCGGCGGTGCCTCGTTCGCCGTCGTGGGGACGGTCGTCGCCTGGTCGGCATTCGGCGGTCGGGCCTCGTTCGATGCGGGCACGACCCTCGGGCAGGCCGTCGCCGTCGGCGTCTACCAGGGGCTCGTCTCCGTGCTCACCGTCGGCGTGGCCTTCGCCGCGCGGCACCCGGCCGGCGCGCGCTGTCGGTCCTGGTCGCGCTGTTGTGGGCGCTGCCGAGCGTGCTCCTGGGGCTCGGCGGCGACACGCTCGCGGCCGTGAACGACCGCCTGCCCTACGGAGCGGGCGACCACTTCATGCGCGTCGGCGGCGACGGCCCGTACTCCTCGGCGACAGCCGTCCTCACCGTGGCCGCGTGGACCGCGGCGGCCCACGCGATCGGCCTGTACGTGCTGCGCCACAGGGACGCCTGACGCGGCGTCGTCCTCGGTCCGGTCACCCGCCGGTGCCGGCGGCCCGGCAGGCGACCCGGCACTTGTTGTCGACCGCGTCGCGGGCCTTGCGCCACTTTGGCCAGGCAACTGTTCGCCGGCTTCGCAGGCGCCCCGATGCCCACCTCAGTCCGCCGCCCCAGGCACTGTCCGGGATTCGGCAGTACGGACCAGTACTTCTGTCGTGAACAGTCGCTGGGGCACGGGAAGCGGCGTGCGCGAGTTCCCGTGCCGGCGCACCGCAACGGCCAGCCGATGCCCGGTTCCCGTCGTGGACAACCCGAACTGCCAGCGACCGGCTTCGTGCCCGGGCAGCCGCGGGTCGTGCAGTACCACCTTTCCCCTGGAGTCGGGCCCCAGCTGAAAGGCATCGAAGCCGTACTGGAGCCCCGCTCCAAGTGCCTTCGTATAGGCCTCCTTGAGTACCCAGACGTCAAGGAAATCCCGAGCTCGTCGGGCAGGGTCAGCAGCTTCCAGTCTGGCCCGCTCGGCAGCCGTGAGCCGCTCCATTGCGTACCCCACCACCTTCGGGTCCACATCCGCACGCTCGACGTCCACGCCACACAGCAGCCCATCGGTCACCACACAGACGATGAGTCCATCGGTGTGGCTGAGGTTGAAGCGCAGCCCGCTCGGGTTCGACAGCAGTTCGGGGCGCCCGAAGTCGCCCTGCACAAAGCCGAGTTGCCGCGCAGGCAGGCCGGTGTAGGCGCCCAGAACAGAGCGGCACAGCAATCGGGCACCCAGGTGACGACGCCGTGCTGCGTCCGAGCGCAGTCTGCTCCAGCGCGCATGCTCATCCGCGGACAGGACGGAGCGAGCCTGATCGGTCAGCCCGTCGACCTCGGCTTCCGGGAGCAGCCAGACCTCGGCGCCCGTGAGGGGACCTTGCGGGTTCACACCGATGCCTCCGAACGCACCGTCCGGTGAATCGCCGGAGCTCCGACGTGCAGCGCGCGGTGCCGCTCGACGAGGCGGAACTGCCCGGTGGTGGAAATGCCTGCGCCCCGCTTCCTTCTCGATCCGTGCCGTCTCGGTGCGCAGCCGGTCGAACTCCTGGAAAGGGCATGACCTGACGACGGTGTTGGGTCGACGAAGTGTACTGCCGCCAGGTCGCGCAGCATCTGGTTGGTCACGGCGTCCGCGCACCAGGTCGACGTCTGCACCGGTTGCACACCGCGGTCACCGCCGGACACCCAGGCTGGACAGCGCTTCTCTGAAGCACGTCCGCTTAACCGCCTGAGAGCATGCCGCTAAAGCCCGGCTTATTTCATGCTGACCGACAGTGGTCCTCGTGTAGAACGGGTCCATGCGGAGAAAAACCCAGTCGTCGACTCCAGCCGAAGCTGGGCCCAGTCGTACGTATGTGTTCGGCGCCGTGATCGTGCGTACACTCTTGCGGCTTGTCGCACGCAGGGAATGGCGGGGTGCCCGCCATCTCCCCGCTCAGGGCGGCTATATCGTAGCGCTCAACCACATATCACATGTGGATCCGTTCGCCTATGGACACTTCCAGTACAAGAACGGCTTGCCGCCCAGATTCCTGGTCAAGTCCTCGGTATTCAGCGTGCCGGCGGTCGGAGCCTTCCTCCGGGCCACCGGTCAGATTCCCGTGGAACGCAACAGCCACCGAGCGGCGGACGCGCTGCACGCTGCCGTCGCGGCGCTCGAACGCGGACGATGCGTGGCCATCTACCCGGAGGGGACCCTCACCTCCGACCCCGATCTGTGGCCGGGTCGGCCCAAGACCGGTGCGGCCAGGCTGGCGTTGAGCACCGGCACGCCGGTCATCCCGGTGGCGCAGTGGGGTGCGCACAAGATCCTTCCCCCTTATGGCAACGGCAGGCGGCGTCTGCTGCCGCGCCCCACTTTGATCGTCGCTGCGGGCCCTCCCGTTGACCTTTCCGACTTCCATGGCGCCGAACTCACGGCGCCGGTGTTGCGCCAGGCCAGCGAACGGATCATGGACGCTGTGACGGAGCTGCTGGAGGAGATCCGAGAGGAGAAGCGGCCGACTCCGGGGGCTGATTCCTCGGCCGCGACCTCCCGCTGAGGGGTGGACACGCACGACGAGTCACCTCAAGTGGCGTCGTGCGGGCCAGGGGTGAGCGCGGACCCTCGGGCTGGGCCCGGCCCTCGCGAAGTCGGGTGCGAGAGCTCAACGCTTGCACCACTCCGGGACCTTCGCCAGTAGACACTGTCTACGACTGTGATGTAGAAACTGTCCATGGAACGTGAGAACTCCCTCCGGGATCGGCTGATCGATGTCGGAGTGGAACTTGTGACGACCGAGGGAACGAGCTCGCTGGGGCTTCGGGAGATCGCCCGCCGGGCCGGGGTGTCGCATGGCGCTCCGCGCCGGTACTTCCCAACTCACCATGCTTTACTTTCCGCCATTGCCCACCGAGGTCTCGCGGACCTCAAGGACCGATTCACCGCCGTGACGAAGGGCATTCCGTCAGCGCGCGGCCAATTGGAGATGCTCGGCAAGACGTACATCGGGTACGCGCTGGAATGCCGCGGCATGTTCGAACTCCTGCTCCGCCACGACCTGCTCGACAGCCAGCGGCATGCATCGGACGAGCCTCGGCTGCGGGAGCTGACCCTTCCGCTCTTCGGGATCATCGTCGAACTCGTCGCCCGGCACCGCGAGGAGGAAAGGGAGACCCTCCCCCTCGGCACGACGAGGGACATGCCCCCGCCGGCCGTGTCGGCTGGGCTGCTCTGGTCCAATCTGCACGGCATCGCCCAGCTGTGGGCCTGGGGCAGCCTGCCCCTGGCTCTCGGCACCGCCGGCACCGCCGGGACCGGCGGTGCCGAGAGCGACGTACTCGACACGCTCGTCTCTCTGGCTATGGACACCCATCTTGGACCGGTGAAACCTTGACCGAGACCGTACGGCAGCGCCTCGCACTCATAGTGAGTGTCGCCGGCGCGATGATCGTCGCACTCGACGGAACCGTGCTGACCGTGGCGCAGCCCGAGCTGCAACGCGACTTGGGCGCCAGTGTCGAGCAAGTCCAGTGGACCAGCACCGGCTACATGCTCGCGGTGGCTGCGCTCCTCGTCATCGCCGGACGCCTCGGCGACCGGTACGGGCACCAGCGTCTGCTGCTCCTCGGCGTGCTGGGCTTCGGGGCCACTTCGGCCGGCATCATGCTCGCGCCCGACGTCGGCTGGGTGATCGCACTACGCGCCCTGCAAGGCGTGTTCGGCGCCCTCCTGCAGCCGGCAACGCTCGCCCTGCTGAGACTCGCCTACCCGGCGGACAAGCTCAACACACCAGTGGCCATCCGCACCAGTTCGATCGGGGTGGCCGCGGCCACCGGTCCGGTCCTCGGCGGCTTCCTCGTCACCCACTTCGGTTGGCGTGCGGTGTTCGCGGTGAACGTGCCGATCGCAATCGTGATCGCCGTCTTCGTGCTCTTCGTTCGGGTTCCGGCGCCGTCCGGCGGCGATCGCCAGCGGCTCAACCTGCTGGGCTCGGCCCTGCTCGCGGCCACGCTCACGGTCTTCGTCCACACCCTTGGCGCCATTCCCCGCGGCGGGTGGAGCTCGGCGTCGACGCTCCTGGGGTTCGTCGCCACCGCGGGACTTGCCGTCGCACTCGTCGTGCACGAACGCCGCACCGCGAACCCGATCGTGCCCCCTGCCGTGCTGCGGTCCGTACCGGTGACGGCCTCCATGGTGATCCTGCTCCTCACCACCAGCGGCATGTTCGGCGCCCTGTTCGTGGGCACGTTCTCCCTCCAAGACGTTCTCGGGCTCGACCCGTTCGCAGCCGGACTGCGGGTCCTTCCGATGACCGTGCTGATGGTCGTCGGTGCCCCTGCCGCCGCCGGGGCGTTGAGCCGGTACGGCGCGCGCCGCTGCGCGATCGCAGGTACCCTCCTCGTCGCCTTCGGCATCGTGGGTCTGGTCCGGATCGAATCGCCGGGCACGTGGTGGATCACCGGCCTCTCCTTCGCCGTGCTCGGCGCGGGGTTCGCCACCGTGATGGTCACCGCCACCGGCACCGTCGTCGGCGATGCGCCTGCCGGCTACGCCGGGGTCGTCGGCGGGCTCAAGCAGACGGCGATGAACATCGGTCCAACCCTCGGTATCACCGTCGCCGCGACCATGATGGTGGTGCAACCCTCCTACGGCGAGCTACCGGCAACGGCCTCGAGCCCGGCTGTCTCCCTCGGACTGGGGCACACTCTGCTCGTTCTGGCCGCGATCGCCGCCCTGGCCGCGCTGCCGGGATGGCTGCTCCCCTCGAGAGCGTCCCGCACTGTGGAAGTGGCGAACTGATCCGGGTCCCTCGCACAGCGGAGATCGCCCGGCCCGAGGAATTCGGACCGGGCGATCACCAGGGTGGTTCCATGCCGGCGAGGAAGACGCGGGCGAACATGGCCAGGCAGCTGAGGCGTCTTTAAGGAGTGAGGCGTCTTTAAGAAGTGTCGACGGGCAGCCTCGAAGCCAGCCGTACCCGCGGCCCAGTCCTGGACACCCGGCCCTGAGCAGCGACGTTGATCTGACGCGACGTGGGCAGCGCAAGCACCTGGCCGGTCCGCCCGACCGTGCCGGGGTGCTGCCACTGCACACAGGCGTAGACGACGCCCTTCTCGAGGACCCCCGTGGGATCCGCGATCAGGACGCCGTCTACGCCTGTGTGCAGTGGTTGGATCAGGCACCCGATGGTGCGTCAGCGAGCGGTACGACGGGCACGGATCACCTCGATCAGCACGGGCGAGAACGAGACGATCATGATCAGGGCGATCGCCGGGAGCATGTAGTCGTCGATGCTGCCCTTGAGCGAGTCGCCGAGTCGGTAGCCGAGCAGGATGATCCCCACCGTCCACACGATTCCGCCGATCACGTTCCACATGAAGAAGGTGCCTCCCCGCACGCCCAGGAGTCCGGCCACGGGGTTGAGGAAGGTGCGCACGATCGGCACGAAGCGAGCGAGCACGATGGCCTTCCCGGCGCCGTACCGCTTGAAATACGTCTCTGCCTGCGCGACATGCGCCTGCTTGAACATGCGCGAGTTGGGGCGTGCGAACAGCTTCGGTCCGAGCCGCGCGCCCATCAGGTGACCGAGTTGTGCGCCGCAGACCGCAGCCACGGGCGCCCCGATCAGCAGCGCGGGCAGCGAGAGGTGGAAGTCGGGGCGGCCGAAGACCTCCGCCGCCGCTCCTGAGGCACCGACCCCGGCGAGGAAGAGCAGCGAGTCGCCGGGCAGGAAGAAGCCCATCAGCAGTCCGGTCTCGACGAAGATGATGGCCAGGATGCCTATGAGTCCGAACGCCGTGATCAGCGACTGGGCGTCCAACACGTTTACAGCAAGGTCCATGTGGACCCCCCCTCAATGAAAGTCGGTGTGGGTGGCGGTGCCGCCCCTGTTCGGCGGCACCGGGTGGAGATGAGTCGTGTGCGGCCGGATGCCGACCGAGCTCGTCGACCTCACCGGCCGTCTCCGTGACCTGCTCGCGGACGAGGTCGCGCCCGGCCGCGAGCACCACCGGGTCGGCCCGACAGGCACGGGCGGAGGACGCGCTCCAGCACCTACCCCTTCGCGGTGGGTCGCTCGCCCAGGATGAGCGGCGCCGAGGTGTCGGCGAAGAACGGCGGGGCGATCACGCTCAGCCCGCCGTCCACCGCCAGGGTCTGGCCCGTGATGTACTCGGCCCCCGGCGAGAGGAGGAAGGCGATGGTGTCGGCCACCTCCTGGACCGAGCCCGGCCGTCCCTTCGGGATGCGCTCGAGCACCGTGGCCATGTCTGCCATCCCCGGCACCCCGTAGAAGAACTCCAGGGAGTCGGAGTCGATCAGGCCACCGTTGACGGCGTTCACATTGATGCCGTACGGGGCGAACTCAACGGCCATGTACCGGACCCAGGACTCGATGGCGGCCTTCATCGAGCCGAGGGCGGCGTACGTCGGGTAGGCGCGGATGCTGCCGTAGCTCGACAGGGCCACGATCCGCCCGCCGTCGTCCATCAGCCGGACCGCCTGCTGCGCGCCCAGCACGAACGGCCGCAGGTTCATGGCGTGGGTACGGTCCAGATGGTGCGGCTCCAGGTCGAGGATGTTCTTGAAGACGCCGGCTGCGGCATTGGAGACGAAGTAGTCGAGCCGCCCGAACTCGGCCTTCACCGTCGCGAAGAGGCTCTCCACGCCCTCGACCGTCTCGACGTCGGCCTGTACTGCCAGGCCCCGGCCGCCCGCTTCCTCCAGTTCGGCCACGGTCTTCTCGGCGAGGTCGGCGTTCTTCTTGTAGTTCACCACCACCGTGGCGCCGTCCCGGCCGAGGGTGAGCGCGAGCGCCCGCCCAATGCCGCGAGAGGCGCCGGTGATCAGCGCCACACGGTCCTGGGACTTCGTCTTCCGCGCGGTCATCGGGTCGCCTCCGTACGATTCAGGAGCTCGCGGAAGACGACGGCCTTCTGGATCTCGTTGGTGCCTTCCTCGAAGCGCTGGGCGCGGGCGTCCCGGTAGACCCGCTCGATCGGGCTGGACTTCCAGTAGCCGGAACCGCCGTGTATCTGCAGCGCCTTGTCGGTGACCCGCCCGAGCATGTCGACCGCCGTCAGCTTGGCCATCGACGAAAGCATCGCGGCGTCGTCTGCCCCGGCCTCCCAGCAGCGGGCCGCGTGCAGGGTGAGCTGCTTCGCCGCCTCGATGTCCGCCTCGTTCTCTGCCAGCATGAACTGGAGCGCCTGCCGCGAGGTCAGCGGCCGGCCGAAGGTGACCCGGTTCCGGGCGTACTCCAGCGCCAGCTCCTGGGCGCGGCGGGCCAGCCCCACGCAGCTCATCGCCACCGAGATGCGTGAAGGTGTCAGGAAACCGCCCAACGCGACCGCGAGGCCGTCCCCTTCGGCACCGAGCCTGTTCGCCACCGGGACCGGCGTCCGGTCGAAGGTCAGGCGGGCGTGGTCCGTGCCGGTGACGCCCATGGTCTGTGAGGTGTCCTCGACGGTCACCCCGGCCGCGTCCCGCGGCACCATGAGGGCGACGGTGCCCTCGTGTCCGGTACTGCCGGCCACCCGCGCTGCCAGCAGCCAGTAGTCGCACCGTACGCCAAAGGTGATGAGGTGCTTGGTGCCGGTCAGGTAGTACGTGTCGCCTTCCCGAACGACGCTGGAACGGATGTCGGCGCCGGAGCCGGCGTCCGGCTCGGTCAGCGTGAAGGCGACCTTGAGCCGGCCGGCGATGGCAGGCAGCACGAACCGCTCGCGCTGTTCGGGGGTGGCGAACTGGTCCATCGCCCGCCAGGTCCCGTTGACCACGTGCACCACCATGCGCAGGGAGCCGTGGGAGCGGGAGAACAGCTCCATCACGTCCATCCACTGCGGGAAGGAAAGACCGCGCCCGCCGTACTCGCGGGGAGCGGCAAGCGACAGGTAGCCGCGCTCGCGCAGCTCGGTCCAGAGTTCCTCGGGGACCGTACCTGTGCTCTCGATCCGGTGGGCCCACTCCTCGGCGGGTCCTGCAACGTACGCGGCGATTTCGGCCCGCAGTTGCTCGAACTCGGCCGGTGCGATGCCCGGCGCCGCCGGTGCGACCTCGGTGATGGTCATGCCTTCTGCTCCTCGAGTGGTGCCGGGCAGAGGGCCTCGGCCCGCTGCCTGAGAACGAATTTCTGGACCTTGCCGGCCGGATTGCGAGGCAGCCGGTCGACCAGCTCGAGACGTTCCGGCCAGTAGTGCTTGGAGACCTGGCGGTAGTCCAGGTACTTGCGCATCGCCTCCAGGTCGAGGTCTGCGCCGTCGACGAGCGCCGCGAAAGCGCAGGCGCGTTCGCCGAGCCGCTCGTCCGGTGTGCCGACCACCGCGACCTCGTCCACCGACGGATGCTGGTGCAGCAGTTCCTCGATCTCGGCGACGGGAACCTTTTCCCCACCACGGTTGATCACGTCCTTGATCCGGCCGGTGATGCGGACGTAGCCGTCGGAATCGATGACGGCGAGGTCCCCGGTGCGGTACCAGCCGTCGCTCGTCCAGGCTTCGGCCGTCAGGTCGGGGCGGTCCAGGTAGCCCACGAAACAGGTCGGGGACTGGAGCTCGAAGTTGCCCTCACGCCCCGCCGGCAGCGTCCGTCCCGCGTCGTCGGTCACCCTGAGCCCGACCCCGGGCATGGCCCGGCCGTCGGTGCCCCACACCTTCTCGGGTGGATCGTTCGGCGCGGAGAGCGATCCCAAGCAGGTCTCCGTGGTGCCGAACGCGCCACAGACCGTCGTGCCGAGGACGGTGGTGGCCCGGTCGGCCAGGCTCCGCGGCAGGGCGGCTCCGGCCACGACGATCGTCCGCAGCGTCTCCGGGGCCCCGCCCCCCGCCTCGACCTCCTTGACCAGGTCGGCCAGGAACGGCGTGGCCGTCTGGACGAAGGTGGCTCCGTGCTTGACGACCGCCTGCAGGGCGGTGCGCGGGTTCCAGTGCGCCTGGACCAACTGGGGTACGCCAAGGGCGACGGCCAGCCACATCCCGTAGAGGAAACCCGTCTGGTGTGCCAGCGGCGAGGGGATGAAGACCACGTCGCGGTCATCCAGTCCGAGCCGTTCGGCCTGCAGCCGGACGGCGTGACCGAGGGTGTCGTTCCGATGCAGGACACCCTTCGGCTCACCGGTGGTCCCAGAGGTGAAGAGCAACTGCGCCAGGGCGTCGGGGGCCGGCTGCCGAGCGGCGAGCGCCACGGTGTCGACGGGGGTGGCGGCGGTCGCGGCGCCCCAGTCGGACCAGGTCAGTCCCTCGCCGTCGGCGGGGAGTTCCACCGCTCCCCCGTCGGCCGAGACCACGGCCACATGGCGGACCTGGGCCCGGCCTGCCGGGTCCTCGGCGAACCAGGACGCGGTTTCCCCGCGGTGGTCCCGGTTCCTGAACCTGTCCGCGATCAGCAGCACGCGCGCGCCGGAGCGGCGCAGCGCGAAGGCCATCTCCCGCTGCCGGAGGATCGGCATGAGCGGGCAGCAGACGGCGCCGATTCGCAGCGCGGCGAGCGAAATCTCCACGAACGCGGCCCAGTTGGGAAGTTGGTACGCGACCGCTTCGCCGGGCTGCACGCCGAGGGCCAGCAGGGTGGCGGCCGCGCGGTCGACCCGCTCGTCGAGCTCTCGCCAGGAGATCTCGGCGTCGCACCCGTCCCGCACGTCCACCAGGGCGGTGCCGTCCGGGCGGTGCTGGGCCCAGTGGCGCAGCTGCTCGGGAAGCGAGGCGGGCGGAGTGACAGCGGGCCCCGGCTCGACGGACATCCGCAGCCCCAGGCCGGTCAGGTCCTCCAGGAATCCCGGGTAAGAGATCTGGTAGGCCTTCGGGTAGGTGAGGGTGGTGACGCCGTGTGCCTTCGTGCCGGCCAGTGCCAGCGACATGAGGATCCGGTGGTCGTTGTACGAGGAGACGCGCGCGCCCGTGAAGGCCGTCACCCCACGCACACGCAGCCGGTCGCCCTCGACCGTGAGGTCGGCGCCCATCGCGTTCAGCTGGAGCATCGCGGCGACTCGGTCGGACTCCTTCAACCGAACGTGCCCGATGTGCTCGAAGACCGTCTCCCCCTCGGCCAGGCCGGCCAGGGTGCAGAGCACCGGGAGCATGTCCGGGACCTCCCGGCAGTCCACGGTCGTGCCGCGCAGCCGGATGCCGTCGTGGCGGATGCGGACACCGTCGGCCTCTTCCTCGACCGCCATCGGCACCCCCATGCGCCGGAGGACGTCGAGGAAGCCGATCTCCGGGTGGTCGGCCGAGTCGCCGTCGAGCCGCGTGATCCCGCGCAGCAGTACGTCGGAAGGGTGGATGGCGGCGGCCGCGATCCCGAACGCGGCGGAGCCGAGGTCCGGCGGAAGGGTCAGGTCGGTCGGCCGGGCGCTCTGCCCCGGAGCGATGTCGAACCGCCGCCAGTCGTCGGACACGGTCACCTGGAGACCGAAGCGGCGCATCATGGCCACCGTCAGCTCCACGTACGGGCGCTCGTTCAGCTCGCCGGACACCTCCACGACGGTGGGGCCGGAGGCGAAGGGTGCGAGCAGGAGCAGCCCCGAGATCCACTGCGACAACGTGCCGGGTATCACCACCCGGCCTCCGGTGGGCCGGCCCGGGGTCAGGTGGACAGGCGGGCAGCCGTCGGCCGAGTCCAGTTCGACCCCGAGCTGGCGCAGCGCGTCGAGCAGCGGTCCGACCGGCCTGCGGCGGAAGTACTTCTGCCCGGTCACGGTGATCGGGGACTCCGCCAGGGAGGCAAGGCCGAGCATGAGGTACAGCGTGGTGCCGGAACTGCCGGCCGAGACGGTCTGCCGACGCGGCCGGTAGCGGCCGCCCTGCACCACGTACGTGTCGCCCTCGACGCTGATCCGGGTACCGAGGTCGCGCAGCATGCGGACGGTGTACTGCACGTGGCGGGCGTCCGAGACGCCCTTGATCCGGCTGGTGCCCTCGGCGAGCGAGGCGAGGATCAGCGCGCGGTGCACGTGGTACTTGGAGGTGGGGACCAGCAGCTCGCCGCGCAGCGGCTTTCTGGTCGGCCTGACCATGAGATGCATGAACTGCCTTTCCGGCTCTCTGAGTCGGGACGGAGGATGGCCGGTCAGGCCGGAATCTCACCGTTTTCCAGGTAGGCGACGGCCTGCCCGACGGTGGTGAGGCGGTCGAAGACGTCGTTGGGCACATCGGTGCCGAAGCGGCGCTGGATGAGGACGAACACCGAGACGATGGTCAGCGAGTCCATGCCCAGGTCGTCGATGAACGAGCTCTCCAGTGAGATGTCCTCGGCCGGAACACCGGCGACCTCGTCGAGGATGTCCTTGAGGACCTGCAGGGTGTCGCTCTGAACAGCGGTCATGATCAGTTCTCCTTGGTCGGATGGGCCGGCGCGGTAGTGGCCTGTACGGGCGGTCCGGTGGGCGCCGGTGGCAGTCGGACGACCTGGCCGCCCCAGACGAGGCCGGTGCCGAAGGACAGCAGCAGGGCGAGCCCGCCCGGCCTGGCCTGGCCCGAGGCGAGCAGCTCCTGGATGGCGAGCGGGATCGACACCGCGGAGGTGTTGCCGTGGATCTCGACGCTGCGGGCCACCGCCACGTGGTCGGGGATCCCGAGCTCTTTGACCAGTTCGTCGATGATCCGCATGTTGGCCTGGTGCGGGATGAAGGAGTCGAGGTCCCGGACGGTCACACCGGCCTGCTCCAACGTCCGAGCGGCGATGGGGCCGAGCTGATACGCGGCCCACCGGAACACCTCCCGGCCGTCCATGGTGATCACCGGCCACTCGGGGGCGGGCGCGTCGCGCAGCGCCGCCCAGGAGTGGCTCTGCCGGATGGTCTCCTTGTGCGAGCCGTCGGAACCCCAGACCACCGGGCCCACGCCCGGCTGGTCGCAGGGGCCGACCACGGCGGCGCCGGCTCCGTCGCCGAAGAGAAAAGCGGTGCCGCTGTCCTCGTGGTCGAGCAGTTCGGAGAGCCGTTCCACGGCGATCACCAGTACGTACCGGGCGCTCCCGGCGGCAACCATGTCGGATGCCAGCGACAGCCCGTAGCTGAAGCCTGCGCACCCGGCCGAGATGTCGAATGCGCCCGGTGCCGCGGCGCCGATCCTGTGCGCGACGCCGGCCGCAAGTGAGGGGAACTGGTGCAGGTGGGAGACGGTGGACACGATCACGCAGCCGACCTCGGAGGCGGCGATCCCGGCGTGTTCCAAGGCCCGCTCGGCGGCCGTGGCGGCCATGAACTCCACCGTCTCCGTCGGCTCGGCCCAGTAGCGGAACCGGATCCCGGAGCGGCTGCGAATCCATTCGTCCGACCTGTCGATCCGCTCGCAGATCATCTCGTTGGTGATCTGCCGCGACGGCAGGTACGTGCCGATGCCGAGCAGACCCGTCAGGGCTCCCCGGAACGCCGAACCGTGTTCTGACAAGGGGGTGTTCACGCGGTCGCCGCCCCCTCGAAGTCCTCGGGCCCACACCAGCGGACCAGCGCCGCGCCGATACTCAGGCCCGAACCGAACGCGGCGAGCACCACCTGGTCACCCGGGGAGAGCCGGCCGAGGTCGTCCGCCTCCCGCAGTACCAGCGGGACGCTGGCACCCGAGGTGTTGCCGTACTTCTGGACGTTGGTGACCGTACGGTCGTCCGGCACGCCAAGGGCGGCCATGATGCCGCGGACGATGTAGAGGTTGGCCTGGTGCAGGGCGAACAGGTCGACGTCCGACACGTCCTGTCCTGCCCGCGCGAGCAACTCCTGGATGATTTTGGGCACTTCACCGACAGCGAAGTCGTGCACGGCCTTGCCCGAGAGCGTGGCGAAGTTGTCGCCGAAGGCGCTGGTCAGCCGGCGGCCGTCGCGCAGCGTCCGCTTCTCGCGCGCCACCCAGACCGCCTCGTAGCGGGACGGGTCGCTGTGCAGCAGCGTGAGGCCCACCCCTCGGTCGGGACGGCAGCGCTCCAGCAGGTAGCAGGCCGCGCCGTCGCCGAAGATCACCGCCGGTCCAGGGTCCTTCCAGTCCATGGTCCGGGTGTTGACGTCGGCGAGCACTACGGCCACCCGGCGGTATTCCCCGGAGGCGAGGTACTTGGCGCCGACGTCCAGCGCGAACACGCCTCCCGGGCAGGCCCCGCTGTTGATGTCGAATCCGGTGGCGCCGTGCGCGCCGGCCTTCTCGATCACCCGCATCGCCGTGGGCGGTGCCATGTTGTCCGGTGTGTAGGTTCCGCAGATGACGAGATCCACCTCGGACGGGCTGACGCCCGCCCGGGCGCACGCGTCCTTGAACGCGGCGGCCCCCAGGTCCGAGGTCCACTCGTCCTCGGCGGCCATCCGGCGGGTCTCCACGCCGATGTTTTCCCTGATCCAGTCGTCCCGGGTGAGGAGGATCTCCTCCAGGTCGGCGTTGCTGACCACCTTTTCGGGGAGATATCCGCCGACCGCCCGAATTCCCACGCCCCAGGACCGCGCCAGCGGTGTTCCGAATATGTCCATTCAAGGTTTCCTGTTCGATTCCATGAGCCGGTTCAGATGGTTCGGCGTGCGCGGCACCTGTTCACGCCGCGCCCCCGGCAGCTGGGGGACGGAGCACCAGGGCCGCCGCCTGTCCCCCGGCATCGGTGGTGAGCACCAGTGCGGGAGCGAGAGGCACCTGCTGCGTCCGAGCGGCGACGCCGATCGTCGGCAAGCCCGGATCCCATCGGGTGAACCCGCAGGTCAGCGGTGCCAGGCCGGCCTCCAGAGCGCGCGCCGTCAGCGCGAGCTGCACCAGGCCGCTGGCGCCCGCACAGTCGCCTAGCGCCCCGAAGGGGCTGAAGACGGGTACGGATGGACCCATCACCTCGTGCAGGGCGCGTGCTTCTGGAGCGTCGACCCCGGGGCTGCCCGTGGCCGAGGAGCAGACGAGGCCGATGTCGTCGGCGTCGAGCCCGGCCTCGCGAAGCGCCGCGAGCGCGGCACGCACCGCCGTGTCCTGTCCGGCGTCGCCTCTGACCGTGCTCCAGCCCAGCACCTCGGCGAGCACCCGCGCACCGCGGTCGCGCGCCCTGCGGTGGCTTTCGAGCACCAGCACGACAACGGCCTCTCCCGGCACGGCGCCGCCGCCCTCCGCGGAGAAGGGCCCCGTCCCCGGCCGGTCCACCCGGGCGGCCGTGGGGTCCAGAGTTTCGACAGCGGCGACGAGAACGACCTCCGCCGCGCCCGTGAGCACCTGATCGGCACCCACGGCCAACGCGTGGCTGCCCGAGCAGCGTCCTGCGGTGACCGTCACGATGCTGCCCTCCGCCCGTGCGGAGACCGAGAGTTCGGAGGCCACGGCGTTGAGACTCGCCTGGGGGCCGGAGGACGGACTCACGAGTGCCGGGCCGTGGGTCACGCCGTCCTGCAGCACCCGCAGATAGTCGTCGAGTCCGGCGGTGGTGGTCCCGAGGACGACGCCCACGTCGGCGGGCGTCGGCGCACCGCCGACGTCGAGGCCGGCATCCTGCCAGGCGAGCGCCCCCACCCGGGAGACGAGCAGGGATTCGCGGCTCAGCGCGCGGAGTCGTTTCCTCTCGAACGCCGGTACCTCCGGCAGATCGGAGGAAAGGACCGCGGCGAAGCCGGACCCGCGGAAGGGGCCGCCGCCGTAGGTCGTGGTGGCGACGGCCGTGCTGCCGCCGAGCAGGGCCTCCCACGTCGCGTCCAGTCCGGCACCCAGCGAGCTGGCGACGGCCATTCCGGTGATGGCCACGGAACGGGTCATCGAGCCCTCCTGGAACCGAACCGGGTGAAGACGGTGCACCCCGTGTTGCCACCGAATCCGAAGGCGTTGTTGACGGCCACGTCCACGCGCGCCTCACGGGCCTCGACGGACACGAGGTCCATTGCGCACTCCGGGTCCACGTCGGCCAGGTTGGCCGTCGGCGGGATCACCCCGTCACGTATGGCCAGTACGCAGGCGACCGCCTCGATGGCGCTTGCTGCGCCCTGGGCGTGTCCGAGCGCCCCCTTCAGCGACGAGACCGCCGGAGTACGCGCACCGAAGACATCCCGGATCGCGCGGGCTTCGACCCGGTCGTTCGACGCGGTGCCCGTACCGTGCGCGCTGATGTAGTCGACCTGGTCGACCGGAACGCCGGCCTGCGCCAGAGCCCGTTCCATCGAGCGCCGCGCACCGCGCCCCTCGGGGTGCGGCGCAGTCATGTGGTAGGCGTCGGAGGCACTGGACCAGCCGGAGAGCTCGGCGTAGATGCGTGCACCGCGGCGGCGGGCGTGCTCGTACGACTCCAGCACCAGCGCGGCCGAGCCCTCGGCGACGAGCAGTCCCGCACGGTTGCGGTCGAACGGCCGGGCCACGTCCGGCGCGAGCGATCGCAGGCTGGTGAACAGCATGAGGAGCGCGGACGACATCTCGTCCACCCCGCCGGCGATCATGAGGTCGGCACGGTTGGCCCTGATGGTGTCCGCGGCGTACGCCAGCGCGCTGTTCCCGGAGGCACAGGCGCTGCTGACCACCGAGCTCGGGCCCATGAAGCCGAGTTCTCGAGATGCGGCGTCGGCGAGGTCCACCAACGGGGGAGCCGAGCAGAGCCCGTCCGTGTCGGCCGACGGCTCACCGCGGTGGAACCGCATGACGCCCGCCTCCACTGCGGCGCGATTGCCGAGCAGGGTGCCCATGCAGACGCCGGCGCGGGCCGGGTCCGAGGTCCACGGCCGCACACCGGCATCGGCGGCCGCCGCGAGGCTCGCGGCCACGGCCAGCTGTGTGCTGCGCGGAAGAGCCGATCGCGCGTCGCCGAACCCCTTGACCTCACCCCCCATTCGGTGGGGAAAGCCCGATACGTCGCAGAGTGTGATGGGTCCGGTACCGACCGTCCCTCTCACCGCCGCGTCCCAAAACTCCCCGGCCGTAGTGCCGATCGGCGTCAGCGCGCCGACCCCTGTCACCACGACCGCTGTGGACTGCCCGTGTGCAACCAATTTCTCCGGTTCCCCTCGTGTGGTGCCCTCGTCCTCCTAGACCAGCCCTTCGCCGCCGTCCACGCTGATGACGTTTCCGGTGAGCCACGACGAGTCGCTCGCCGACAGCAGCACGACGGCTTCGGCGATGTCCTCCGGGACGGTGGCCCGGCCGTGCGGATTGGACTGCGTCGCCCGCTGGATGAGGTCGTCGCAGCCGGGGATGCGCTCCAGCGCGGGTGTCTTGGTGACGCCGGCCCGCAGCGCGTTGACCGCGATGCCGGAGGGAGCGAGTTCGACCGCCAGCTGCCGCACATGCGAGACGAGCGCGGACTTGGCCGCCGACACGGCTCCGTAGTGCGAGATGACCCGGTTGTCACCGTGGCTGGTCAGGGTGAAGACCTTGGCGCCCCGCGGCAGCAGCCCCGCGGTGTGGAGGTCCCTGACCCAGTAGACGAGGCTGTGCGCCATCACGTCGCTGGTCATGTCCATCTGGCGGGGGGTGATGACGCTCGGCTCGCCGTCGCTCGGGATGAACGGCAGCAGGCTGCCGAAGGCAAGGGAGTGCAGTACCACCCGCACACCGGCGCCTCCGGTGACCTCCGTCAGCTTCTCCACCAGCTCCGCCCGCGTCGTCTTGCTGGCGGCGTTGGCATTGTGGAAGGAGACCTGCGCCCCCAGCTCACGGAGTTCATCCGTGAGTTCGTCGATCGCTTCCAGCCTGTCCGCGGAGTCGAAGTGAACGCCGAAGACGTTCGCGCCCTCCTTCGCCATCGCCAGCGCGGTGGCCCGGCCCATCCCGCTCGACGCGCCGAGAATCAGACACCAAGTTCCCTTGGCCGAAGTCAACATGTGTACCTCTCACTGTGTGCCGGGCGGATGCCCTTGGGTCGGCCGCCTTCCGCGGCGCCTTGCCGGCCGTCTCACCCTGCGGAAGGGAATGTCTCGCGAATCAGGTCGTCCACGGCCGCGGCGAACCGCTGCGGTTGCTCCTCCATCGGCAGGTGGCCGCAGTCCTGGAAGACGCGCAACCGTGCGTCGGGCAGCGCCGCGGCGAGCCCGCGGGCGTCGTCCAGCGGCGCGAACGGATCCCCGTCACCGGCCACGACGAGCACCGGCAGATCGAGGGCTGCCGTGTCCAGGAAGGGACTGCGCAGGTAGGTCTCGAAGAAGCGCAGGAAGCCGTACGCCCCCACACGGTCACGGACACGCAGCGCCATGTCGCGGCGTACGTCGTCGTCGAGGGGCCGCTTGGAGCTGACGCGCAGGCATTCGCCGAGGAAGCCGTGGTACGAGTTCAGGTAGTGGGTCGCGGTGTGCCAGGCGAAGTCCTGCGGACTGCGTCGGTGGAACGGTGCGACGACCACAGCTGCTCCGGGACGCACCGCGCGGTCCATGGCGGCCAGGGACTCCAGGGCGAGCCCGGTGGAGAAAGAGTGTGCGATCAGAACGTCCACCCCGCCGGGCACCGCGTCCAGTGCCTGTCCGATCCACGCGGCCGGATCGCCCCGGTGGCTCCAGGTCTCCTTGCCGGCGGCTCCCCAGGGCATGAGGGCCGCCCAGAACTCGACTTCGGGCGCCGCGATCCGTGCGCAGTCGCGCCATACGGTGTCGGTCCCGGCCAGCCCGTGCAGCGCCAGAACGCGAACGGGCTCGCCTGCCGACGCCTGCCTTGTCCTGCGAACGAGAACCTCGTCCGCGTACGGCCCGGCATCGCGGCGGATCCAAGATCCCTCCGTCTGCTGAGCACCCATCAGGCCACCACTACGGAGCGCTTCGGACGAATTCTCGGAAGTGTGGGGATCGAAATCGTCCGCAGTCCCTTCCGCTGATTTCCTTCGCTTGTCCCCGGAGCCTCATGCCGTGCAGACACGGTCGTCCCGCCCCTCCGTCTTTCCTGGTTCACAGATCATTGGGCTTCCGGCTCTCGGCGACGCCAGACGGCCCCGCAGCCGGTTCTCTCCAATGCGTTGAACGAAAATTAGCACGCTGCACTAAAAGCCGTGATAAGCCTTCCTATGAATCAGGCTTTTGCCGCGGCCGTACAGCGCTTTGAGCACCTTCCACGGCCGGGGCAAGCGGTCCACCAGGCGCGGCGCCACCGCCGTGACCTGCGTCGGAGCCTTGTCGCAGCCGCCTTTGGAGCCTGGACGACGGCGAGGCGAGAAGTCCTTGAATGGCCACACTAATGACGGACTACTCCTCTCGCTAAAGCCGACCAATGAGGCCGATAAAGCCAAGCCCGGCGGCCTTGAAACGGTCCCGAATCATTGGTCATAGTGGTCGCCCGGCGTGGGAGCGTGTCGTCGCGACTCATCAGCCACATGCTGCACCGGGCGCGCGATCGCCGGCGCATGAGAGACAATCGATAGAGATACGTGGGTGAATATGCTGACCTCTGCAGAGGCGACGGCCGAATCGCGTCCTGCCCGGCGACCGCACGCACCGCCGCTGCTCGACTCATTGACCGGGCTGCGTGGCCTGGCCGCGATCCTGGTGTTCGGCTTTCACTTCACGACCTTCCAGTTCGTCTTCGGACCGACGGGCGGCCTGGAGTTCGCCCCGCTGACGCGCCCCCGCTTCCTCACCATGAGCGGGAACTTCGCGGTGGGCAGCTTCTTCATCCTCAGCGGCTTCGTCCTGGCCCTCACCACACGTGAGGGGACGAGCCTCGCCAACTTCTGCGCCAAGCGCGTCGGGAAGCTGTATCCGGTCTACTTCGTCACGACCGCGCTGGCCATCGGTGCCATCGTGGTGCTCGGGATGCCGATCACCACGGAAAACATCGTCCTGCACCTGACACTGCTGCAGTCGTGGGTCCCCTTCCAGGAGATCTACACCGGCATCAACCCGGTCACCTGGTCGCTGAGCACCGAGGCATTCTTCTATCTCCTGTTCCCGCTCGCGCTGTTCGTCGTGCAGCGTCTGACCTCGCGGGCCCTGTACTGGGTTCTCGGTGCCGCCGTCTTCCTCGAGTTCGCGCTGCCGCTGTACGTGATGCACTACTTCACGGTGAAGACGTCGGGCGGCAGCCTGGAGTACTTCAGCACCGGGGCCCAGGGCGGCGACCTGGTCTACTGGCTCACCCTGCCCTTCCCGCCGTACCGCTTCCTCGAGTTCCTCGTCGGGATGGTGTGCTGCATCCTCCTCAACCGGGGAGTGCTTCCGACCATCCGGCAGAGGTGGGCGTGGGCCTGGTGCGCCGTCGCCTATGTGATCGGTACGTACAGTGACGGTCCGCTCCAGCGGACGGCGGTGGGCTTCGTCGCCCTGCCCTTCCTGGTGGTCGCCCTGGCACAGGCCGATCTCGCGGGCCGCTGGTCGCTGCTGCGCGGCAAGGTCTTCGTGACGCTGGGGAAGCTGTCCTACGGCATGTACGCGATCCAGCTTCTGGTGGTCCTGCCGTCCGAGCCGTTCGTCATGCGCTGGTTGTCGTCCCTGTTCGGGGTCTCGACGTCCACGCTCGGCGAGCCGGCGTGGAAGGTGCTGATCATGCTCGCCTACTTCGGCCTCGTGATTCTCCTGTCGGTGCCGATCTACCGGTACATCGAGGTTCCGGCCTACGACTTCGCCAAGGGGCTGTATCGGTCCCGGAAGGGTTCGCCGATGTTCGCCGCACCGGAGTCCGCGGGAAAGTCGAGCCTGTGAAGGTCTGCGTGATCGGCTCCGGGATCTTCGGCATCGCGGCCGTCCGGGAAATCTCACGGCACCTTCCGGAGTGGTCCGTGCACTGGGTGTCGGAGGACCCCGAGGCCGGCGGCCTGTGGAACACCACCTCCAAGCGGAGCCGTGTGTACGACACGTTGTTCCTCAACACCTCACGGCAGCGCAGCGCCTTCACCGGCACGGCGATCCCGGCCGAGCCGTCGGTGCACTTCGTCCACCACTCGCTCTACTCGGCCTACCTCGCCCAAGTGGCCGCCGAGTGTCAGGGCCCGCAGCGCCACTGGGAGTGCCGAGTGGACTCGGTGTCCGCCCGGGAGGGCGGTGGCTGGCTCGTGCGGTGGCACGACCGCGCCGGAGCCGTGACGGAGGAGGAGTTCGACGCCGTCGTTGACGCCACCGGCCACAACGTCGATGCCGTGTGGCCGGACGTGCCGCGTGCGGCCGAACCGGCGTACGCGCTCAGCCACTCCGCCGAGTACAAGAACGCCGAGCCGTACCGGGGGAAGAGAGTCCTCGTCATCGGCAACGGCGCCTCGGCCGTGGACATCGCGTGCGAGCTGATCACCGCCGCATCGCGGGTGGAGATCAGCATCAGGACCCCTAAGTGGTACCTGCCCAAGGTGCTGCTGGGCAAGCCGATCGACCAGTCGGGCGGCGGGTTGAGCCACGCCCCGCTGGTGGGCCGCATGATCGCCGCAGTCGGGGAGTCAGTCGTCCGCCGGGTGGTGGGCTCCTACGACTCCTTCGGACTGGAGGCCCCGAAGAGCCCGCTCGCGATTTCGACGCCGGTGTTGAGCGACCACTTTCTCCCCCATATCAGCCACGGCCGCCTGCACACGCGCACCGGGGTGGTTGCCCTCGGACAGGAGTCCGTCCGCTTCGCCGACGGCACCGAGGACACGTTCGACGCGGTCATCGCGGCGACGGGGTTCCAGGACGCCTCCCCGCACCTGCCCTCCGACGTGCGCGACACGCTGAGTCGGCACCGGCTCGGCCTGTCCCTGGAGGCACCGGGATCGCCGGGGCTGTATCTGCTCAACCGCTTCCGCTGCGGTGACTCGGCGGTCAAATGCGCCGAAGTCCAGGCCGCAGCAGTCGCGCGCAGCCTGCCGAGTTCACGCACCCGTTCCGGCGCACCTCCGGACCTCGCGGGTCCGGAGGTCGCCGGACGCCGGATCACCGCACGCACTCTACGGAAGGTCTACGAGGCATACCGATGAAGACAAGGCCGGGGAAGCTGGGTGCCGTCGGGCTGGGCTGGTACGTGCCCGATCGGCGCATCGACAATGAGACGATCTCACGGTGGTGCGACGTGACCCCGGAGTGGATCACCGGGCGCACCGGGGTGGAGGAGCGCCGGTACGCCGGCGACGGAGAGTCGACCTCCACGATGGCGGCCAGGGCTCTCACCATGGCCCTGGAGGACGCCGGACTGCGCGGCAGCGAGCTGGCCGCCGTCATCGTCTGCACCTCTACCCCAGACCAGCCGCAGCCGCCCACAGCGGCGTTCGTCCTCGCCGAACTCAAACTGACGGACATACCGGCCTTCGACGTCAACGGGGTGTGCGCCGGCTTCCTCTACGGCCTGGGCGCTGCCGACGGATGGCGCAGGCGCGGACCGGTGGCCCTCATCGGCGCCGACAAGTACTCGACCATCCTCAACCCGCGGGACCGCAGGACCGTGAGCCTCTTCGGCGACGGGGCGGGCGCGGTCATCCTCGACGCCCTGCCCGCCGGCTCCGAGGGGGTCAGCGTGGTGGCGAGGTGCCAGGCCGAGCACGTGGAACTGGTGCGCGTACGCGGCGGCGGCAGCAGCCTGCCGCTCCGGACCACGCACGACCCCCTGGCGGACCGGTTCGAAATGGACGGGCGGGGGGTCGTCGCCTGGGCGGAGTCCGCACTCCCCCCGGTGGCGGCCCAGGCGTGCGCCGAGGCCGGCGTGGCGCTGGGGGACATAGACCGGTTCGTATTTCACCAAGGCAGCGGCCGGATGGTGGAGTTCTGCGCCAAGTGGCTCGACGTACCCATGGACAAGGTGGCAGTGACGGCGGACCGGTGGGGCAACACGGGTGCCGCCACGATTCCCTTGACGCTCGCCATCGAGGCCGGAGCGGGACGCATCACGAGGGGCGACCGCGTGATGATCGCCGGACTCGGCGGGGGGACCGCGGCCTGCGCCACGGTGATCACGTGGTGAACCGGCAGGCAACTACGGAAAGCACGGCTGCCGCAGCCGCCGGCCCGCGTCACCGCGTGCGCCGTCCCCTCGGCGGCGGCCAGGATTCAAGGTGAGGCAAATGACGAACGACATGGGCACCGGACCGACCGACCTTCCGCGACTGCCGCAGGGAGCGCCCGCAGGGTGTCCCTACGCCCCGCCGGAGTCGGTGGCATCGCTTCGGGAAACCGCTCCGCTGACGCAGGTGGTGCTCCCCGACGGTGAGCCGGCCTGGCTCGCCACGAGCTACGAACTCGTACGGGAGGTCCTCACCCACCCGGGATTCAGCGCCAACCCGAAAGCCGACGGCTTTCCGCGGTGGAACCTGCCGGGAGGCACCGACCTGCCGTTGAGCATGACGCACGCGGATCCACCGGTGCACGCCCGGCTGCGCGCACCGGTGGCGGGCGAGTTTACCCCCCGGCGCATCCGCCGGCTCCGCCCTGACATCGAGCGCATCACCCTTGAGCGGTGTGCCGCCATCGAGGCGCTGCCCCAACCCGTCGACCTGGTCACCGAGTTCGCCACCCCCATCCCGGCTCTCGCGATCAGCCTGCTGCTCGGCGTGCCCGCCGACGACCTGGCCGACTTCGAGCGGAACATCCGCCTCGTCCTCGCCCACGACGACCTGGAGTCGAGCGAGCGCGACCAGGCCAAGCTCGAACTGCTGTCCGCCGTGACCAAGCTGATCGCGGACAAGCGCGCCGAGGCGGACGACAACCTGCTGAGCAGACTGATCACCGAGAACCCGGACATGAGCGACATGGAGTTGGTGTCGTTCGTGGCACTGCTGCTGTTCGCCGGGTTCTCCACCACCGCGCACATGATCGAGCTCAGCGCTCTGACGCTGATCCAGCGCCCGGATCTGGCGGAGCGGGCGCGCAACGACCTGTCCGTCATCCCGGCCCTGGTGGACGAGCTGCTGCGATACCACTCGATCGCCCGGGACTCGCCGAGGAGGGCGGCGCTCGAGGACATCGAACTGGGCGGGGTCACGATCCGGGCGGGCGAGGGCGTCATCGCCTCGGTCCAGGCGGCCAACTGGGACGGGTCCGCGTTCCCCGAGCCGGACACGATCGACCTCGACCGGCCCCGGACGCCGCGGCACCTCGCCTTCGGCCACGGGATCCACGTATGCCTGGGGGCGACCCTCGCCAAGCTCGAGCTCGAAGTGGTCCTGGAGGAACTCGTCACGCGCTACCCGAACATGAAGCTGGCCATCCCGGACGAGGAAATCCGGTTCCGGACCACGACCCATCTCCACGGGTGCTACTCGCTGCCCGTGGACCTCGGGCTGGAGGCCGGTGCGTGAAGCCCACCGTGACCCTCAACCAGGGTCTGGACGTCCCCCGGCTCGGTCTGGGCATGTGGCAGATCCCGGACGGTGACGCCGAGTCCCTCGTGGGCACCGCACTGGAGGCCGGCTATCGCGGCATCGACACCGCCACGAGCTACCGCAACGAACGCGGCGTCGGCGCCGCCGTGGCCGCGTCCGGCATTCCGCGCGACGAGATGGTCGTCACGACCAAGCTCTGGAACAGCGACCACGGTACCGACGAGGCGCTGCGGGCCTTCGACGCCAGCCTCGAACGGCTCGGCATGGACCGGGTCGACATCTACCTCATCCACTGGCCGCTTCCGCTGCGGGACCGGTACCTGGAGACCTGGCGTGTCCTGGAGAAGCTCCACGCCGAGGGACGGATACGCGCGATCGGCGTCTCCAACTTCACCGCCGGCCAGCTCCGCCGGCTCATGGACTGCTGCGACATGGTCCCCGCCGTCAATCAGGTCGAGCTCCACCCCGGCTTCCAGCAGGCGCAGCTGCGCGAGTTCCATGCCGCGCACGGCATCGCCACACAGGCGTGGAGCCCGCTCGGTTCAGGGCAGGGCCTTCTCGACCTGCCGGTACTGGGCGAGATCGCCCGGGCGCACGGCCGCTCGCCGGCACAGGTGGTGATCCGCTGGCATCTGCAACTCGGCAACCTCGTGATCCCCAGATCGTCCGCAGTCGCCAGGATCAGGGAAAACTTCGACGTCTTCGACTTTTCCCTGAACGAACACGAGATGGCCAGGATCGCGTCGCTCGACACCGGTCAGCGGCAAGGACCCGATCCCGACACCTTCGACTACGGGTAGAGGCCGCCGTTCGGCGGCGGACGAAGGGCAAGAGCGCTGTCACGGCGCGCACGCGGCGGCTCACGGCGGTAGTACCGGCTGTGAGCCGCCGCGTGGCGAGGGCTGCGCAGATCAGACGAGTCACAGAGGAAAAAGACGATGATGTATGAGCACGTGAAGCGGCTGTCCGGACCGATGCTGCGTGCCGCGGTACGACTCGAAGCCGTGGGCCTGGAAAATGTGCCGCGGTCGAACGGCGTCATACTCGCGTCCAACCACCTGTCCATCGTGGACTCCACATTCCTGCCGCTGGTGCTGGATCGGCAGGTGACCTTCATGGCGAAGTCGGAATACTTTGCGGGAGGCCCCTGGCCGATGCGGATCATCTCGTCCTTCATGCAGGGCAGCGGGCAGGTTCCGGTCGACCGCGAGAACCAACGGGCTGCCGTGGCCTCGCTCGACGCCTGTCTTCGGGTGGTGAAGGACGGCGGCATCTTCTGCATCTACCCCGAGGGCACACGCTCCCCGGACGGCCGGCTCTACCGGGCCAAAACAGGCGTGGCATGGCTGGCTCTCACATCCGGCGCGCCGGTGGTGCCGGTGGCCATGAGCGGCACCGACCGCGTCCTGCCGCCCAGGCGCGCGCTTCCGCGTCCGGCCAAGGTCAAGGTCACCTTCGGCAAGCCCGTCGACCTCTCCGCGTACGAGGGCTCCGCCGGTGACGCCCGTGCCCGCAGGGCCGTCTCCGACCTGATCACGCAGCGCATCGCAGAGCTCTCCCGCCAGGAGTACGTGCCCGTTTACGCGGCGAAGGTAAAGGAGCAGGGCTGACCTGTACGGCAAAGGGCCCGCGTGCCGTGAGGCCGCGGGCCCTTCGCCGTACGTCAGTCGGGGATTCCGCCGTCGACGTGCAGTACGTGTCCGGTGATGTATGAGGAGCGGGGCGACGCGAGGAACGCCACGGCCTCCGCCACCTCCTGCGGGGTCCCCAGTCTCCCGACCGGGATCTTCTTCACCGTGTTGTCGCGAACCGCCTCGCTCACCGAGTCGGTCATGTCCGTCGCGATGAATCCGGGCGCCACGACGTTGGCGCGCACGCCGAACCGGCCGACCTCCTTCGCCAGCGACTTGGTGAATCCGATGATCCCGGCCTTTGACGCGGCGTAGTTCGTCTGCGCCGCGTTGCCGTACACGCCCGTCACCGAGGAGATGGTGACGATGCTGCCGGTACCCCGCTTCATGAACTCGAAGATCGCCGCGCGGCACACGTTGTAGGTACCCGTCAGGTTCGTCTGGATGACGGTGTTCCAGTCGTCCGCATGCATCCTCAGCAGCGGCGCGTCACGGATGACCCCGGCGTTGGAAACCAGGACGTCGATGGGCCCCAGGGTTTCCTCGGTCTGCGTCAGGTACGCGCGTACCGCCGCCTCATCGGCCACGTCGACCCGGGCGGCCAACACCCGGACGCCGTGCGCCCGGGCAAGGCTCTCGATCTCCTCGGCCGCGTTCGACGCCGTCTGGAAGCAGTAGCTGACGTGGTAGCCGTCAGCCAGCAGCCGTTCCACCACGGCCCGTCCGATGCCTCGGGACCCGCCGGTGACGACGGCGACACGGGTGGTGTCTTCAGCCATGGTTCAGGCGCTTTCGAGCTTGGTCGCGAGCAGGCTGTAGGTGCTCCGCAGGGAGCGGACCTCCTGCATGTGCTCCTCCCCGATCTTGACCTGGTACTTGCGCTCCAGGGAGACCAGGATCTCCAGCGCCAGCAGGGAGTCCATGTCCAGTTCTTCGACGAAGTCGGCGTCGTCGGTCACCTCGGCGGTGTCGATGTCGAGGATGTTCGCGATCGTCTCGCGGAGGTCCTCGAGGTCCAGTGCGACGGACTGCTGCACCATGTCGTCTCTCTTTCTCATATCGTGTGCTACGTGATGGGGTGCCGCGCGACGGGATGTTCGGGCGGTCCGCCCTGCGGCGCGAAGGGCGGTGCGCCCTCGGCTTTCAGCCGGCCTGTGGTGGTCGGTCGGGCAGCGGCTTGGTGGTCGTCATGGCGATGGCGACGTTGCCTTCCCTGGCCGCGGTGACCACCAGCCGGGCTCGTCCGCCACCGGACCGGACGCCCTCGGCGAGCAGTGCCACGGCCTCCAGTGACCCGGCGCGCGGTACGTCCGTCGCCGGGGGCACGTCAGGTCCCCTCCGGCCGCGGACCGCGGCCGAGACGGCCCGTGCGACCGGCGATCCGTCCGCCACCAGGCGGACGTCGATCGCGTCGGCACCGTCGAGCCCCGCCGTAACGGCGTCGAGGGCCGAGACCACGATCCGCTCCGCCCGCTCGCGGCCTGCGGCCGTCGACAGCGCACGCGGCGGCAGGAACAGCAGGCACGACCGCAACAGCGTCGTCCCCGGCCCGGCCGATGCGCGAGGGCGCAGTACCAGGACGGCGGCGCCGGTTTCGGGCAGCGCATCCGCCGCATAGGGATCGGGCGCCTCGGTCGCGCCGGCGAGTACGACCTCCGCCCGCCCGCCCGCCACTTCGTGGGCGGCCAGGTGCAGCGCCTCCACGCCGGCCACCCGTGGTGAGGTGACCGTCAGGTTGAAGCCCTTGAGCAGGTGCTCGGTGGAGAGCCGGGCGCCGACCAGATTCACCGAGAAGAAGGGCGCCGTCATGGGGCTGACGAAGTCAGCCCCCTCGGTCCGAGTCGTCCGGTCGATGACGGAGTGCAACTCCGCCACGGCGCTGTTCGTCCCGACCACGGCGCCGCGCCGCTCCTCGGGACACGGCTCCAGCAGACCGTCGCTGCCCGCAACCGCCGCCCTGGCCGCTGCCAGCAGGTACTGGCACGCCTCGGGCAGGTATTTGTAGCCGCGCGGACCCAACTGCGATCTGTGGTCGAACCAGGCCTCACCGGGCTCGACGCCGACGGGCGGCACGGTGACCCCGACGCCGCTGACCGCCGCCTCGGCGACCTGGGGTCGCGCGATCACGGGACTCCTCCGTCGAGCACGAGCGACACGTTGCTGCCTCCGAAGGCATAGGAATTGATCAGCACACCCGGTCGGGGCAGCGGCGTCGGGCCGCCCTGCGGGAGCCACACGTCGCACGCCGGGTCCTGCCGTGCCAGGGCGATGTTCGGCGGCACCTGCCCGTGCCGCAGGACGAGGGCCGCGGAGAGCGCGCTGAAGGCGGCCGCGGCACCGGCTGTGTGCCCGATGTAGGCCTTGAGGCTGAACAGCGGCGTGGAATCGCACCGCGGCCCCAGCACTTCGCGCAGGGTCTCCGACTCCAGCAGGTCGTTCTGCTGGGTCCCGGTGCCGTGCGGGATCACGCAGCCGATCGCCTCGGGCCCGCACCCCGCGTCCCGCAGCGCCTCCCGCGCCGCACGCACCAACTGGCGGCGGCCCGGGTCGGGCGCGGTGGTGTGGTAGGCGTCGCAACTCCATGCGGTGCCGGACAGCCTGCCGTAGGTACGGCGGCGCGCCGCCGCCTGAGCGGACTGCACGACGAGCATGGCCGCGCCCTCGCCGAAGACGGTCCCCTTGCGGTCGGCTTCGAAGGGGCGGCAGCCGTCCGGATCGATCGCCCCCAGCCGGTTGAAGGCGGCGATCGGCACACCGGCGCTTCCTTCGGCCCCGCCGACGAGCACGGTCTCCGCCTCACCGCGCCGGATGATGTCCATCGCGACGCTCAGGGCGTAGCCGCTGGCGGCGCAGGCGTTGCTCACGCTGATGTTCGCCCCGAAGGAGCCCAGCGCATTGCCGACAGCCGAGGCGACGGAGAAGGACGGCGTCCATACCGCGTCGTCGGGCACACCCGCGCGGAAGGCGTCCTCACGTTCCTCGCACATCCCTATGGCCGTGGCGATGACCACGGCCATGCCGGCGACCTCTTCGTCGGTCAGGCCCGCGTCCACGACCGCCTGGCGGGCGGCGTGCACGGCGAACCTCGAGGCCCGGCCCCAGGTGGCGTCGTCCTCGGCGTGCACCGATGCGTCCGTGGCGAGCGGGACCTGGTAGGCGAGGGGAGCGCGGACCTGTCCGGTCAGCGACTCCACGGGCGTGGGGCTGCTCCGGCCGGCCTGCAGGCCCTTCCAGAAGGCCTCGGGGCCGTCGCCGAGACAGCTGATGGCACCGAGGCCGGTGACGAAGACCTCCATGTCCGTCAGCCTCCCGCGGTCGCTTCGGCGGCGGGCGTGCTCCTGGGGGCGTACCGGTGCACGTAGTCAAGACCGGCGAGCGTGTGCACCTGTTCCATGACGGAGTCGGTGACCGACCGGCGGACCTTGTAATCGCCCTCGCGCCCGGCGAACTCGGGGAAGGTCATGGGCAAACCGAAGTGCATGTCGAACCGGGTGACCCGCCACATCAGCCTGCCCAGCGGCTGCACGCGGTCGGTTCCGGCCAGCCCGCAGGGGATCACCGGTGCGCCGGTGGCGAGCGCCAGCCAGCCCACCCCGGCACGGCCGCGGTAGACGCGCCCGTCGGGGGAGCGGGTGCCCTCGGGGTGGATCCCGAAGATGCGTCCTTCACGCAGCACCTCTTCGGCGCGCTTGAGGGCGTCCACACCGCCCGCTCCGCCGTCACGCTTCACCGGGACGAAGCCGAGGGTGAAGAGGAGCTTTGCGCGCAGCCGGTCCTGCAGCCCCGTGCCGTCGAGCCGCTCGGCCTTCCCGATGAACCAGACGGGTCGGTTGGCCATGAGGGAGATCAGGACGTGGTCGCAGAAGGAGAGATGATTGGCCGCGATGATGCAGGGACCGGAGGCCGGGATGTTCCCAAGGCCGCTGATGCGCGGCCGGAACACCAGGCGCAGGAGCAGGGCGAGTACGGCCCTCAACATCGAACGGAACATCGGTCCCCTCTGAGTCTTGTGCTGCGTCGTGCCGTGAAGGATGCGTCGTGCCGGGGCGGGGTCAGTCGGCCGCCGTTGCCGTACCGGAGGCGGACCCGGCGACCGCGTTCGGTCGCGTCTCGCTGGGGCTCCACCCCGGGGGGCCGAAGACGTAGCCGAGGCGGTGGCGCCAGGTGCGCGCCTGACGGACGTCCCGGATCATGTTGGCGAACTCGTGCACCTGGATCTTCCAGATGTTGTACGTGTCGATCTGCTTCGTCAGCCCATAGGTGGGTCGTCCCAGTTCGGGCTGGAAGGTGCCGAACATCCGGTCCCAGATGATCAGGATGCTGGAGAAGTTCTTGTCGAGGTACTCCGGCTCGATGCCGTGGTGGACGCGGTGGTGCGACGGCGTCACCAGGAGGAACTCGAGCGGCCTGGGGAGCTTGCCGATCTTCTCGGTGTGGGCGAAGAGCCCGTAGAGGAGGTGGACGGACTGCGTGGCGAAGACGAGCGCCGGGTGCACCCCGAGCAGCGGTACCGGCAGCCAGATCATCTTCTCGAACCACTGCGCCCACTTACGGCGCAGTGCCGTGGAGAGGTTGAAGTACCGGCTGGAGTGGTGGACCTGGTGCCCCGCCCAGATCAACCGGACTGCGTGGGACGCCCGGTGGTTCCAGTAGAGGAGGAAGTCCACCCCGAAGAACAGCACCACCCAGGTGCCCCAGAAGGACGGCGACAGGTGCCAGGGCGCCACGTACTCGTAGACCGGCACGTACAGCCCGAGTGCCACGGCGCGCATGAGGGTGGACCACCCCAGCGCTCCCAGTCCGGTCGTGATGCTGGCGGCGTGGTCCTTGAGGTCGTAGCCGGTCAGTTCCTCGTCGTCGCTGAACCTGATGGCCACCAGTTCGATCGCGATCAGCAGCGCCACTGCCGGTATGGAATACACGGCCGGGTCGTGCAATCGCTCCACTATTTGGTCGAACATCGCCATCCCTTCAATCGCCTGGCACCGCGCGGATAAACCCTGTGAAGCGGCTCCTCAGCCATATTTGCACAACGACCTTAAACCACTCCTACTCGCTGTGCTGGCGTGCTGCTAAACCCTCACTTAAGACTGGATGCCGTGGGGCCTTGTTCTCGTTTCCCGGTGGGGCGACTGGCCGTAAGCTCTCGCCAGGCAAGGGCCCAGCCGCTCTCCCATCACAGATAATCGTCCGGGCATTGCTCGTCGCGCGTCGACTCACAATGTCGTTGCGACTCCTCTTCGATAACTCGTGCAGCGGGAGAACCGTCATGAATGAAACAGCAGGAATCGAGCAGCAGAACGACGGAAGGGCCGGCTACGGCGGCCTTGGAAATGCAGCCCGCCTTCGCGCTCTCCTCGAAGGCCCGGGTGTGGTGCGGATCGTTGGCGCCCACAATCCGCTGGGCGCACGTCTCGCCGAACAGGCCGGTTTCGACGGCGTCTGGTCGAGCGGTCTGGAGATCTCGGCATCGCAGGGCGTACCGGACACCGACATCCTCACGATGAGCGAACTGCTTTCGGTGGCCGGGGCCATGGCGGCGACCGTCAACACCCCCGTCATCGCCGACGCCGACGCCGGCTACGGCAACGCGCACAACGTGATGAACATGGTCCGCCGTTACGAGGCGGCCGGCATCGCCGGCATATCGATCGAGGACAAGCGCTTCCCGAAGGTCAACAGCTTCATCCCCGGCCGACAAGAGCTCGCCCCCATTGGCGAGTTCTGCGGCAAGCTGGCCGCGGCCAAGGAAGCCCAGCGCGACCCGGACTTCGTGGTGATCGCCCGGATCGAGGCGCTCATCGCCGGGCAGGGCATGGACGAAGCGCTGCGGCGCGGTGAGGCATACGTCCGGGCCGGCGCCGACGCGGTGCTGATCCATGCGAAGAGCGACTCGCCGGAGCCGGTGCTGGAATTCCTCGACTCGTGGCAGCAGCCGACGCCCGTGGTGGTCGTGCCGACCACCTACCACACCATCACGGCCGACGAACTCGGCGCTGCGGGGGCCAAGATGGTCATCTACGCCAACCACGGCCTGCGCGCCGGGATCACCGCAGTCAGCAACACCTTCAGGACCATTCTCAAGGACGGCCGCACCACTGGGCTCGAGGAGCGGATCGCACCGCTCGCCACCGTCTTCGAGCTGCAGGGCATGAGTGAGCAGAAGCGGAACGAGGCCCGCTTCATCGCCGCCTATGAATCCGGGCACGAGGAGGACCTCACGCCGGTCGGCTCCGAGCGGGCGGCGCAGCGATGAGCGCACCCACCGTTCTCGGCCTCGACGCGACGACCGTGGTCGACCTGGTGCGCGAGCGTGGATTCGGGCCGTTCACCGGGGTGCCCTGCTCGTACCTGGGACCGGTCATCAGCTGTCTTCAGGACCGGTATCCGCAGGAGTACCTCATCGCCGCGAACGAGGGCGAGGCGGTGGCGGTGGCCGCCGGTGCGCGGCTCGCCGGGCGCACGCCGGTGGTGATCCTGCAGAATTCCGGACTCGGCAACGCCGTCAACCCGCTGACCTCGCTGTGCCACACGCTTCGGCTCCCGGTCCTGCTCTTCGTCACCTGGCGCGGCCGGCCTGGCTCCCCGGACGAGCCGCAGCACGAGCTGATGGGCGAGATCACCCCTCAGATGCTGACGGCCATGCGGATCAGGAACGAGATCCTCCCCGACGAACCCGCATTGCTGGCGGCACGGCTCGACGAGGCCAAGGCCCATATGGAGGCCACCGGGCTGCCCTTCGCCTTCGTCGTTCCCAAGGGATCCGTCGCCCCGTACGCCGCCTCCCCACCGCCCCGTGAGCGCGGCGGCCTGATGCTGCGCGCCGAGGCGATCAGTCGTGTCGTACAGAGCATGGACCCGGCCAGCTGCCTGGTCGCCACCACCGGCAAGACGGCCCGGGAGCTGGAGCGGGACTGGGATCGCGCGCGGAACCTGTACGTGGTCGGTTCGATGGGCTGCGCCTCCAGCGTCGCCCTCGGGGTGGCGCTGCACGCCAGGGACCGCAACGTGGTGGTGCTCGACGGCGACGGCGCGGCGCTCATGCGACTGGAGGCCATGGCTGCCATCGGTCGTCTGGCGCCGCCCAACCTGTTGCACATCCTGCTCGACAACGAGTCCTACGAGTCCACCGGTGGGCAGCCCACCGCCTCCGCCGGCGTTGACTTCGGCGCGATCGCGCGGGCCTGCGGCTATCGAGCAGCCCATGACGTGACAAAGGCCGTCGAACTCACCGCCGCGGTGGCGGCCGCCCAGGGCGCCGGCGGCCCCCAGCTGATCCGGGTGCGGATCGCCTCCGGATCCGATCCGCGGCTCGGCCGTCCGGCCCTGTCCCCGCCCGCTTCGGCGACCCGGTTCATGGAGGCGATCTCCGCATGACATTCGGCATCGCGGAGGGCCTGAGCGTGCACTCCGAAGAAGGCCTCGGCGTCGGCCCCGACGGACAGGCGCGCAGGCTGGTCCTGATGAACCCCGGTCCGGTGATGACCGACGAGCGGGTCCGTTCCGCGCTCGCCGGACCCGACATGTGTCACCGGGAACCGGAGTTCTCCCGGCTGCTGACCCGGGTACGGCGCAAGACGACCGCGATCTGCGGGGGAGGCGACGACCACACGGCCGTGGTACTCACCGGCTCCGGAACCAGCGCGGTGGAGGCGGTGATCAGCTCCACCGTCCCCGAGGCGGGCGGGCTGCTGGTCATCGACAACGGCCACTACGGCGAGCGGCTGCACCACATCGCGAGGGCGCACGCCGTCCGGACCCACCGCTGGGAACTCGGTTGGGGTACACCGGTGGACCTCGACGCGCTCGACCGGCTACTGGCCGCGGATCCCGGGCTGACACACGTAGGCGTAGTGCACCACGAGACGAGCACCGGCATGCTCAACGACGTGGCCGCGGTGACCACGATCGCCCACGCGCACGGGCGCGAGGTCGTCGTGGACGCGGTCAGCAGTGTTGGAGCCGAGGCCCTCTCCCTGCACGACGACGCACCCGACTGGCTCGCCGGCTCGTCCAACAAGTGCCTCGAAGGAGCACCCGGTCTGAGCTTCGTCGCGGCCCGGAAAACTGCCTTCGAAGCGCTGGGCAGCAGGCCGCGCCGCACCTACTACCTGGACCTGCACAGGCACTACCGGGCACAGGAAGAGGCAGCCGCTCCCGCCTTCACACCCGGCATCCCGGCCTTCTACGCCTTCGATGCCGCACTCGACCTCGCGCTGGCGGAGGGCCGTGAAGCCCGCCTGGCCCGCTACACGCGGCTTGCGCAGCGGCTGCGCAGCGGCCTGGAGGAGATGGGCATGGAGATCCTCCTGCCGCCGGAGCACAGGGCCGCCGCGCTCACCGCCGTCCGCATCCCGCAGGCGCTCACCTACACCGCACTCCATGAAGGGCTGCGACGGGACGGCTTCGTCATCTACAGCGCCCAGGAGCAATTGGCGCAGGAGTTCTTCCGACTGTCGACCATGGGATGCATGACTTCCGGGGAGATCGACTCCTTCCTCTCCGCCCTTGACCGCCTGATGACAGAACGCCATCGCTGACATCCGGTCGTTCCCTCGGCGGACGATCGCATCCACGAAGAGAGGTACCCGGTGACCGCCGCCCAAGCAGCTGCCTCCGAGCAGCCCGCGCCGCCTTTCAAACTCGCGCTGGTCGGAGGCGGGCCACGCGCCACCTACCTCCTGGAAAGGCTGTCGGCGACCATTGGCCGGCTGGATGCGGGACGGAGGCTGGAGGTGCACGTCTTCGAGCGCTCCGGTGCGTTCGGCGCGGGCCAGGCCCACGACCCCGCTCAGGCACGGACCAGCTATCTCAACCGCATCGCCTGCCAGGTCGGGTTCGCGGCGGACGAGAGCGTCGTCGGCGCCGGCCCGCTTCGGCAGGCGGCGGAGCGTCCCACGCTGTACGAGTGGTGCCGCCGCCAGTTCGCCCGCACCGGGGAGCCGGACTTCGCCATCGGCCCGGGAGACTGGCCCAAGCGCTACGTCCACGGGTTGGCCCTGCGCGACATGTTCGACACCTTCGCCGAAGAGCTGCGTGCGCACCCGGCGGTAGAGGTGCAGCTCCACACCGCCGAAGTGGTCGATGTGCGCCCGTCGGACGACTGCCTCCGCGTGATCACCGGCGAGGGGGCGGCGGTCCACCCGGCGGACGCGGTGGTGCTGCTGACCGGCCACACCAGCCACGACCCGCGGCGGGTGCCCGCTTCCAGGCAGCTGGCGGAGTTCGCCGAACGCACCGGCGCGCAGTACGTACCGCAGCCGTATCCCCTCGACGTCGCGCTCGACGTCGGGCACTGCGGCCCCGGTACGGTCGTCGGATGCGCCGGCATGGGTCTCACCGCGATCGACGCGATCCTCTATCTCACCGAGGGCCGCGGCGGCACGTTCCACAACGACCCGGTGGACGGGCTGGTCTACCGGCCCAGCGGCAACGAGCCGGCCTCCATCGTCGCCTTCAGCGGTGCAGGGCTGTTCACCTTCGCGAGGCCCGACAACCACAAGGAGCGGGACGGCGGCCCCGGAGACCACACCGGACGGTTCTTCACCACCGACGCCATCGATCGACTGCGGGCCAATGTAGGCCGACCGGTCGCGCACGGTTCGGGCAAGCAGCTCCAACTCGACTTCGACCAGGACGTCCTGCCACTGGCCGTCCTGGAGATGGCACATCTCCACTACGCCGCCCTGTTCGGCCCTGCCTCGGACTCGTTCCTGACACGCGGGGCCGCGGTGTGCGCCGAGGCCTTCGTCACCGGGCCTCGCGAGGCGAACGAGGACCCCGAGCAACTCGTGGGACCGGTCGACGAGGCCGTCGGCGAGGTGGGGGCCCTCCTGGCGGAGGTGCTGCAGGGCACCGTCCCGGTACCGGCCGCGCAGGCGCGCGCGGGCTGGCCGGTCCGCGAGGTGCTGCTCCACTGGGTGGAGACGGTGTACGGCCCCTCCGTGGCATGCGAAATGGCACACCGGCTCGACCGCGGACTGCCGCCGGGCCCTGCGCTCGAAGGAAGCGACTCTCCGTGGGGGCTCGAGACCTCCCCGGGGGGGAACCGGTTCAGTTGGTGGCGCACCGTCTCCCCGGTCGAACCGCAGGGGACCGCCGCCGACCAGCGGAACGCGGTGCTGCGTTTCATGGAGCACGACGGACTCTGGGCGCAACACGGGAACGTGCGCAACCCGCACAAGGCAGCCGCGGACGGCGTGTGGCGTGACCTCAGGTCCGTCATCTCCTACGCCGTCGACGACGCCGGACTCGTTCCACGGTCCCAGCGCAGATTCCTGGACCGCTATGTGCGCCACCACAACAGGCTGGCCAACGGGGCCGCCGCCGAGATCATGGACAAGGTCACCGCGCTCATCCGGCACGGCCTAGTCGACGTCTCCACGGGCCCCGGTGCTCGTATTCGACTGGACGAGGAGCACGGGCGCCTGAGGGTCGAGGGGCCCCGAACGGGGACCTCCCGCGAGCTCGACGTCCTTGTGGAGGCCCGGATCCACCCGTTCGATCCGCGGTTGGACGCCCTGCCCCTGTACCGCAGCCTCCTGGAGCGCGGGGTGGTTCGGCTGTGGATCAACAAGTCCGAGGATGGTGACACCTTCGTGCCGGGCGGGCTGGACCTGACCCCGCAGGGGCATCCGGTGCGTGCCGACGGCAGCGTTGATCCGCGTGTCACGGTGCTGGGCGTGCCGTCCGAGGGAGCGCGGTCATTCCTGCTTTCGGCGCTGCGGCCCAATGCGGACCACTACGTGATGCACGACATCATGGCCTGGCTGGAGGGGTTCTGGGCGACGGTCGCCCCTCGATCGGCGAGGGAGCACCCGTCGCCTCAGCCACAGTTCGACGACGCAAGGCCACGGGCGGAAGCGGCTCGCTGAGCTGCCCCCGGTGTCGCCGGGCCCGGAAGACGCTGTCGGTACGCGGGTGCAGCGATCTGCCGGCCGTTCTCGGGCCCCGGCTTGAAGTCGGGGCCCGAGAACGCCGGCCGCCGAGCCGCGGTCAGGGGTTCCTTCGCGTGCGAAGGAACCCCTGACCGCTCTTGCGGCCCAAATGGCCGCCGGCCACCAACTGCTCCAGTGCGGCCGGCGGCGTGTAGCAGGGCACGGGGAACTCGTCGCTCAGCCGCCTGAGGATGGCCAACGAGACGTCGAGGCCGATGGTGTCCAGCAGCTTGAACGGACCCATCGGATACCCGAAGCCGTCCTCCACCGCCGCATCCAGCTCCTGTGGGTGCACGTCAGCGCGGTCCAACAGCCGTATCGCGTCGGCGAGATAGGGGAAGAGCAGGTAGTTCACGATGAACCCTGCCCGGTCCCCGCACGGGACGGCCGTCTTGCCGAGCCTGGCGCAGAAGGCGTTCGCGGTGCTCAGGGCTTGATCGCTGGTGCGCGGCGCGCGCACCACCTCGACCAGCCTCATCACCGGGGCGGGATTGAAGAAGTGCAGTCCCAGCACGTCGTGGTCGCGCCCGGAGGCCTCGGCGCAGGCTGCGACGGAGAGACTGGAGGTGGTGGTCGCCAGCAGCGCCCCCGGGCGGCACACGCCCCCCAGCGTCGCGAACACCGCGCGCTTCACCTCGAGTTCCTCCGCCGTCGCCTCGATCACCACGTCGCAGTCGGCGATGGCCGCGAAGTCGTCCGCCGCGGTGAGCAGGGCCCGCACGGACGCCATCGCTTCCGGCGTCCGCCTGCCCCTGGCCACCGACTTCGCCAGCGAGGACTCGACCGCGGCCAGCGCGAGATCCGCCTTGGCCCGGTCCCTGGCGACCAAAACCGTCGGCAGGCCGGCGGAGGCGGTCACCTCGGCAATGCCCCGTGCCATCGTCCCCGAGCCGATCACGCCAACCGTCCGGACGGCGCGGCCCGCCGGTGCGCTCGTCACGGAGTGCCGGATGTCCTCAGGTCGTCCGAGCGCGTCGTAGGTGTAGAAGCCCTGCCCGCCCGCTCGCCCCTCCAACCCGGCCTCGACCATCGTGGTGAGCAGCGGCGCAGGGCGGTACACGGCGTTGCCGGTGCTCGCGTGCAGGGCGAGCAGCTTCGCGTGGATGGTGCCCAGGCCCATCCGGTCCACGGTCTCCAGCGGCCCGGCCGGAAGCCCGCAGCCCAGGCGCATGGCCGTGTCCACGGACCTCTGGTCGGCGTAGCCGGCCTCGACCATGGCGACTGCACGGTTGAGGTACGCGTAGACCAGCGGGGTGGCGTCTTCGCCGACGCGTGCGCCGAGCGACTTGACGGCCAGACCGCTGTCGGCCACCACCGCGTCGAGCGCCGCAATGGCGTCATCACAACTCATTGCCGTCCCGACCGGCTCGACGGCGCTTCCGGGAGCCGGCGGGCGCACGAACCGTAGTCCCAGCGTCCTGGCCGGGCGTCCCGAGGCGATCGCGAGCCCGGCCAGCGCGACCGACGACGCGGTACTGACGAGCACGGTGCGATCAGGGCACACGCTGTCGAGGCGCCGCAGCACGTCGATCTTCACCGACTGCTCGTCGGGTACCGCCTCGATGACCAGCATGGCTGCGCCCAGCGCGGCCACCTCATCGGTCAGCGTCCAACTGCCCTGACCGTCTCCGCTCTCCGTACCGCTTTCGGCGTCCGCCGCCTTCATCCGCTGATCGACACGGGCCAGCACGTCGAGTTCGCTGTCCACCCCGATGACGTCGTACCCCGCGGACCGCACCATGGCCAGCAGGGCTTCCCCCACCGTGCCGAGGCCGACGATCCCCACTACCGATGACTTCTTCGCCATGACTTCGTCACTCTCCTCCGGAACGTTCGGTACCGGCGTTCTCAGTTCGCGGGCATACGGAAGCGGTTGATCGCGTCGAGGTGCTTGGCGCGCATCTCGTGGTCGCGGACGCCGAGGCCCTCCTCCGGCGCGAGGGCGAGGACGCCGACCTTGCCCTGGTGGAGGTTGCGGTGGACCTCGTAGGCGGCCTGGCCGGTCTCCTCCAGGGAGTAGACCTTCGACAGGGTGGGGTGGATCTTGCCCTTGGAGATCAGGCGGTTGGCCTCCCACGCCTCGCGGTAGTTCGCGAAGTGCGAGCCGATGATGCGCTTGAGCGACATCCACAGGTAGCGGTTGTCGTACTCGTGCATGTAGCCCGAGGTCGAGGCGCAGGTGGTGATGGTGCCGCCCTTGCGGGTGACGTACACCGAGGCGCCGAAGGTCTCGCGGCCGGGGTGCTCGAAGACGATGTCGATGTCCTCACCGCCGGTCAGCTCGCGGATGCGCTTGCCGAAGCGCTTCCACTCCTTCGGGTCCTGGGTGTGCTCGTCCTTCCAGAACTTGTAGCCCTCGGCGTT